>JAZKET010000074.1:15560-27008 GCA_040386815.1 Bacteroidota bacterium
CTGGTTAACCTCATTCTTTAACTGATCTATCTTACGGTTATCATTAATATTAAACTTACCGGTAACAGCCATAAAGCTTAACACGCCAAATATAGCCACAGAAGCTGCAACTGATATTTTTGAATGGTGATTGCGCCAAAACTGCACAATCCACACCGGATGCACCATCAGGCTTTCTTTAAGCGTATGTACGTCAATCTCGTCATGGATAGCGTTCAGTCGGCTCTCCAGTTCAACACGTTCGCCGTACTGTTTTAACAGGCTAACAAAAAGTTTATGCTCTACTACCTTCCCGTCTACTTCAGCATTTTCTTTGCGTAACGCTTCAAACTTTTTACGTTCATCGGCTTTCATTTCGCCGTTAACGTAACGTTCAATGTTTTCTAAAAGCTGGTTATCACTCATTTTTGTACTCCTTGTTAATTTTGCTGAAAAAACAATTTCTTCAGCCTTTGCAGGCATTTATATTTTTGAGTTTTGGCATTGTCTGCATTGGTATAACCAAAACGTTCGCAGATATCCTGCATTGATCTGTTGTGTATATAAAAGTCTTCCATTATGGTTTTGCAAGGCTCGCCCAATAGTTTAAGCGCGCTTTCCATTTTAGAAAACTGTATGTTGCGGTCGTTATGCTGCTCTGCGTCCTCCTCCTCTATCGGTAAAACCTCCTGAAAATCACGGATATCACCTGCATAGCGGTTAAGCTGTGTCAACCTTTTTAACCAAAGCCTGCGGCATACAGAGTATATGTAAGTTTTTAGCTTACTGCTTAACTCAAAATCGCCGGCCTTTACCTTGTTATAAAGAACTATAATAGCCTCCTGGTATATATCCTTCGCATCGTCCTCGTTGCCATTGTTATTGATGATTAGCTGCAATACCATCGGGAAATATGCCGTATACAATTTCTTTAAAGCACTTTCCGAGTTGTTTAGTATCCCAAGAATAACCTCGCTATCTGTTGGCGTTGTATCTTTTATTTGTTTACTCACTGGCTATATACATTACTTAATACCATTAAAACCAAATAGGTAACCCATTATGGTAATAAAAATCTAAAATAAACAAATATCGGGTATAGGCTTTTAATATTTTAACGCCACCGGCAGGTATGGCAAATAACTTTTTCATTAATAGGTATTTAAACAATCAACAAAAAACAATTTAATGCCAATTAATGTTGCTGCATTTAATAAATACTATTTACAGATACAACATCACCCAAAAACAACAACCATGAAAAGCACATTAAAAACCGCCCTGTTAGCCTTTACCGTTTCTGCAACATTTGTAGCCTGCAGCGGCAACGGTAATGCAGAAAACGATACTACTCACGTTGATTCAACTACCATTACCACCATTACTGATACATTGAAGCCAGACACCAACAGCCAGGTGCCCGACACATTAAAACAAGACACCACCATTACTACCACCAAAACCGAAACTAAAACAAAAACTACCGAGGTTAAGCACTAAGCAATTTCCCAGGGGTAGTTTGTTTTCCTTGCTGTAAGGCGGGCCCAAAGGGCTTGCCTTTTTTATTTTGTTTTTTTTGCAAAATGTGGGTTACCTTTTAGCTTTTGGGGTATTAACCAGTACCAAAACAGATTTGGTAAAAACTAATTTTGCATCTTTTATAGCTGATTATTAGTTTTTTATCAAAAGGTTGCAAATATTTTTACAAATAGTGGGTTACCTTTTCTGTTTTGTTGTATTAATGTAAAAACTATATAGTCACTTTTAAAATTTAAAACATGAAAAATTCATTCAAAATCGCTGCTTTAGCTTTAGTTGTAGCTTCTTTCGTAGCTTGCAAAGGTTCTTCAACTGAAGGTACTGACACTGTAAAAACTGACAGCCCAGCTGTTGATACTACTGTTGTTGTTGACAGCCCAGCTGTTGATACAGTTGTAGTTGACACTACTAAAAAAATGTAATTATTGCATTTTTCAACAAAAAAGCCTCCCGAGTTTCTCAGGAGGCTTTTTTGCTTTTAAAAGGCACCAACTAACAAAGAGGTCAATAAAATTCTTATTCTGCGACAGAATCGCGCAGCGCTTTGATCTCATCGTGCGACTGATCAATGATCGCTTTCTGATCATTCAGAATATCCCTGATATAAGCCGGCAAATATTCCTCATCTAAAGCCGATTGATATGCTTTCTTGATAGCATCCTCACCAAATTCGCACTCTTCTAAAATTGTACGCTCGCTATGGCCGGTAAAATCAGCCTTTACCTTTAACCAGGTGCGATGGATAGTGCCACTAATGCTGGTACCCGTTTCTGCGGTTTCGCCTAAAACCTGTACTTCCTGAGCTAATGTAGCTTTCAGTTGTTGGCTTTCCACTATTTTGTTATTAAACACGGTAACCAGTTCGGCATCTTCTGCAGCTTCTTGAGCAGCATTTTCAAATCCCTTAATACGGTCGTTGTTGATCTGGATCAGATCATTCAGTGTTTCGATAGTTGCTTTGTTGTTTTCCATTATTTCCAGATGTTTTATGTATGTTGGATATAACTAAAAGCGGGCCAATTTTAATTAATTGTGTAACTATTTTCAAAATAGTAAAAATTACTTACTACCACCTCTAAACAGCGATAGTATCCATAACAATGCGCCAACTACAATAACTACGGCTAATATGCCTACAAAGGCTCCGGCTTTAAAAATACCGCCAATAACTTCGCATCCGCTAAGCGAGATGATTGCTAATACCAAAAGGGAAAGGTTTAATTTTTTCATGGTTGCTTATGTTTCTTTTAGCAATACAATAACTAAGCCTATCTGCATAAAAACATAAAATAGCTTAGCTAACAATTGTTAATACCAGCTGCGTGTATAGCAATAACTACACAGGTATCCATTTTTCAGAAAAATGCTTATTTGTTGGGCTTACGGGTGCAGATAAGTATTTTTACCGCCATGGCATCTACCCTGTTTACCGCACAAAACATCACTGTCAGGTATTTAAATAACGTATTATTCCGTAATCTCGACTTTGCGATAACCAAAGGCGAAAGCTGGGCACTGGTGGGCCCTAGCGGATCTGGCAAAAGCGCCCTGCTGCAAACCATAGCAGGTAACTTTAACATCACCGGTGGCGAGGTTAAATATCATTTTTTTGACGATTACCTGTTACAGCATCCCGATAACCCGGAACACTTCACCTATCATAAACTGATAGCTATGGTTGAGGCGCGTCATCATTTTAAAAACCTGAGCAATACCGGCGATTTTTATTATCAGCAACGCTACAATTCAATGGATAGCGAAGATGCCCTAACCGTTGAACAATATCTGCACAGCATTAAACCCGCGCCGCAGCCTAACCTGTATTGGCGTTTCGATAAGATCATCGCCACGTTAAAACTGGACAAGCTAAGTCAAAAACAACTCGTCAAACTATCAAACGGCGAAACCAAACGCCTGCGCATAGCGGCAGCCTTATTGAAAAACCCGGTTTTGTTGTTGATGGACAGCCCCCTTACAGGACTTGATGTACAAACACGCCATGAGTTTAATGACATTATCAGCGAGATCAACGTGTCGGGCATAACCATAGTAATGGCCACTTCGCCTTATGAAATACCTGATGCCATAACCAATGTAGCCGTTTTAAAGAATGGCGTTATCGTAAAAAAACTGGCGCGGGCCGACTTTGACCCTGCCACCATAATGCCGCAAGAGGACGACACTATTGATAAAGAAGAACTGCGGTCTTTATTAAACATCAACGCATCGCCAGAAAGCTTTCAGCAGATCATCAGTATGCAAAAGGTGACCATTAAATATGGCGATAATGTCATCCTGAATAATGTCGACTGGCAAGTTAAGCCCGGCGACCGTTGGGCCTTGCTGGGCCATAATGGCGCAGGCAAATCAACCCTGTTAAGTTTAATTAATGGCGACAACCCCCAGGCCTACGCCAACCACATCATATTATTTGATAAGCGCCGCGGCACCGGCGAAAGTATTTGGGATATTAAAAAGCGTATAGGTTTTGTATCACCTGAGCTGCATCAGTATTTCCCAACTGACAATAGCTGTTTGCAAGTGATTGAGTCGGGATATTATGATACCCTCGGCTTGTTTCGCCCAAGCAATAAAGACCGTGCTGCCGTAGCTCTGCGCTGGATGAAGGCTTTAGAGATTGACCAATACGCCCGTGTATTATTAAGGAACATACCTGCCAGCGCGCAACGCCTATGCCTGCTGGCCCGCGCGCTGGTAAAAAACCCGCCGCTACTGATATTTGACGAACCCTGCCAGGGTATGGACGCGCACCAGCAGCAGCACTTTAAAAATTTAGTGGACACGATTTGTAGCTTAAGTAATGCTACGTTGATATACGTTACCCATTATCAGCATGAGATACCTGATAGTGTAGATAAGGTTTTGAAGTTGGAGAAGGGTGTGGTGGTAATTTAGAGGCAACGGCAACCGAATATTAAACTTACGAAATTTTTAAAACTTCGTAAGTTTGTGCTGCTGATAGATTGATAATAATATGAACCTTACCCATATCTCAAATTCGTTAAAACTTTTTTTAATAGCCGCGATTTTTAGCTGCAATCGACCTGTAAAAACCGACAGCGATTGGAATTGCAAAACTATCAATGAGGATGAGATATGTATTCCTATTTCATGGGTCTTCCAGCAGCAATCTAAAGCGTTCTTCTTTAGTTACCTGGACAATGAGAATAAGAATAGCTACTTCGCTATAATGAAATTTAATAAAATTGCTAGCGGTTTAGACGCTATAAAATATTTAAAGGAGGTAGAAAAAGTTCTCAAAGAACCAGACTCTCTTGAAGCTACAACGGGATACACCTTAAAAAAATTGACATCAGAAAATAATGTAACATATTACAATGAGATATATACAGTTATAGCCAACAGAACATACATAACGTATTCGACAGTTTTCGAAAAAGACGACAATTTATATGAATTTGCATTAAAAATTGACGAGGAACATAACACCAAATATCAAGAACTATACAGAGACATTCTTTTTAAATTTCGTCACAAAAACGAATTACTATTCAAGCCTGAAGAAATGATTACAAAAACAGACACGGTAGATATCTCAAAGCTTTAAACAGCTATTCATTTGTCAACCCAACAACACCTTTCGCCTTTTACCTTTCACCTTTAAGCTTACACAACGTATATTTGCCATATGAATACAGCCGATCTGTTACAGCGTGCTTCGCGGTTTGAGTTTTTGAGTATTGAGGAAGGTGTTTACCTGTACCACAATGCCCCTACTGCCGATTTGATGTACGTAGCCAACCAACTACGAAAACAACAGGTGCCGCATGGCAAAGTAACCTGGCAGATAGATCGTAATGTTAATACCACCAACGTTTGTATAGCCAACTGCAAGTTCTGTAACTTCTTCCGTCGCCCAGGGCACGAGGATAGTTATATTACCGACATTGAAACTTATAAACAAAAGATAGAAGAAACCTTCCGCCTGGGCGGCGACCAGCTTTTGCTGCAAGGCGGCCACCACCCTGATCTGGGTTTGAAATTTTATACCGATCTGTTTAGTCAGCTTAAACAGTTATATCCCACCCTAAAACTACACTCATTAGGCCCGCCGGAAATTGCGCACGTTGCCAAGCTGGAGAATATGAGCCATATAGATGTGTTAAGGGCGATGAAAGAAAGCGGCCTTGACTCGTTACCCGGCGCTGGTGCCGAGATTTTGAACGACCGTGTTCGTCGCCTGATATCGAAAGGTAAATGCGGCGGTAAAGAATGGCTGGATGTTATGCGTGCAGCACACAAATTAAACCTGCCAACATCAGCAACTATGATGTTTGGTCATGTTGAAACCATTGAAGAGCGCTTTGAACATTTGGTATGGATACGCGAGGTACAATCTGAAAAACCTGAAGGACATTACGGCTTTACAGCATTTATACCATGGCCCTTCCAGGACGATGGTACGCTGCTGCGCAAAGTGCGCGGCATTACCAATAACGTAACCGGCGACGAATATATCCGCATGATAGCCTTAAGCCGCATCATGTTACCTAACGTTAAAAACATACAGGCATCATGGCTAACCGTAGGTAAGCAAGTGGCCCAACTATGCCTTAACGCCGGTGCTAATGATTTTGGATCAATCATGATAGAAGAAAACGTGGTATCGGCCGCAGGCGCACCACACCGATTTACCGCTAAAGGTATTCAGGATTCTATTATAGCGGCGGGTTTTGAACCGCAACTGCGCAACCAACGTTACGAGTGGCGCGATACGCCTGCCCAGCTGGAAGAGCAGGTTATTAATTATTGAAAACAAAAAGGGCTTCCCAAACCGGGAAGCCCTTTTTTAATACAAGTATAATACCGGCTTACCTTACACCGAAGATCTTAACCAGCTCAACAACCTGTGCCATGCTTAGGCCTTCGTCAAAAGCTTCTGTAGCTATTATAGCTTTTCTGGCATCGCTAACACCAGTTACAGCAGGCAGAGTTCTTACATCAGCACCTCCCTGTGTTACGTTATCCTCGCCCGCATAATTACCGTTTACAGCGGCGATGCCGGTATCGTTTGCTCCGGAAACCCACGGTTTGGTTGTAGCACCTGCACCGCCTCTTTTACGACGCAGCTCTCTGATAGCTGCCGCGTGGCGCGCTTCAACCGAGTGAATATTTAAGGCAGCGGTTAATGCTACCTGCTGTCCTAATAAATTTGCAGCCTGTCCTTTATAAGCACGTACACCGGTATCTTCAAATGCTTGTGCTACAGCAAAAAAAGTATCAACATTAGTTAAAACGGTAGCAAAAGGACCAGCATTTGTAACCGTGTTACTGGTAGTGTTAAAACCACCGGTAAAATCATACGTACCGTTTTGTCCTTGGGTAGTTTGAGCTACCGCCGCATTACCTAAAACACCTTTTAAAAATGTTACGTGAGCATTTTCGTGTCCCTGAATACTAACCAGGTAACTTTTCTCTTGCGTAGAAAAACTAAGTGTTGATGCCACGCCTGCGTTGTAAAACGCTGCTTCAAGATACTCTAACTTTAAAGCGTAGTTTAAAACATCGGCCACAGATGGTGTAGCTGTTTGGCCATATGCTTTTTTAAATAATGTTGTAAAGGCAAATGGTAATGCAGCTATAGCTACTTTTGAACCAAAGCTGGTAATATTTTTTATAGCCGCGCGACGTGGGTTTATTCTGTCTTCAAACTCCGGGTCTGCTTTGCTTATTTCGTCTATTAATCCTAGTAAATTCATGACTGTTGCTTTTTAAGATGCTGTGTAACCATAATTAGATGCGCTCACTTTGGTTGTAAGGAAACCGTTAGCTATTGCTAAAACCTGTGGTATTGTTTGTTGCTTATCCATACCTGCAGCATCCAATATTGTTGTATCGGCAAAGCTACCTGCAGATATAATGTTACGTATGTAAGCCGCGTGACGTGCCTCAACAGAAACAATTTTACCTGCTAACGTTAAATAAGCAGCATCTTTAATTAAATAGCCGGCACCGTTATAAGCAGTAACCCCGGTATCTTCAAAGGCTTTTGCAGCAGCAAGTACCGACGTTTTGTTTGAAAAATCAATTGCCTTAAAGTCTGGCGTTAAGGCTTTAATGGCATTAGTGCCTAAAGCGGCTTTAAACAACTCGCGGTGTACAACCTCGTGGTCGCGTATGTCTGTCAACAACGCAATTTCATCGGCAGTAGCGCCAGTATACATATTTGCCACTAAGTTGATGTAAAAAGCGGCTTCTAACTGCTCAAGCGCGTAAGCATAGTTTAAAATCGCTAAGTCGCCGGTTGCACCAATGTCAACTTTGGTGTCAGGTGTGGTACCTCCCTTGTAATCATCATTCTTTTTACAAGAAGATGCTACAGACATTACGCCCACTGCGGCCACACTTGCACCCGCATAACGTAAAAAAGACCTCCGGGCCATCATTACGCTTTCACTTTCGTGTTGTGTTTCTGTTTTCATAAAGTAAATTAATTGATTGTTTTATGTTGATTTATGTTGTTATTTGCGCAGAGGGTTTGTAAGCCACCGTTCTTTTTAACCTACGAAGATGACTGAGGATAGTTTTCATATTTTTAATATATTGTCATTCTTTACAGGAATTATTATTATTTTATTAAAAAATATACGTTTTATTATTTTTTTCTTAATTCAACAACTAAACGTGTGGTGACAATAAGCGTACCGTTTTCAAATACCAAAACTTAAAAAGACACAAACAACTACTATCAGGAATAACAAGCAGTAGCAGTAAGCATAAATTCAATCTTTTTTAAATAAAACTTGTTACACCTGCCGGGAATGTTACTTTTATAGCGTAATGGATAATACAGAATTGCACATAGAAGCTCTTGTATTTGCATCAGAACAAAGCATCCGGATGGAGGAGATATTGTACTGTATGCAGGCTGCCTTTGAGCGTGATTTTTCTGCCGAAGAGGTAAACACCAGCCTGGAGAATATTAAACAAAAATACCAGGCCGATGATTTTGCTATTGAACTGGTTCGCCTAAACAATGGCTACCAATTTTTAACAAAAAAAAATTATCACCCGGTTATAAGCATGTTGCAGCTGCAACGCTCAAAAAAGAAGCTAAGCCAGGCCGCATTAGAGACATTGGCTATTATAGCCTACAAGCAACCTGTTACAAAAACTGATGTTGAACAGATACGCGGCGTAAATTGCGACTACTCTGTACAAAAGCTGTTAGAAAAGGAATTAATTGTCATTATGGGCAAGTCTGAAGGCTTGGGAAAACCCATTTTATATGGCACCAGCCCGCTTTTTATGGATTATTTTGGCATAAACGACATCAAAGAATTACCTCATATTAAAGAACTTACTGATGCCGAGACAAGCATTGGAGAGCAAACCGAATAAATTTTAAATGTTTTTTTTTTGAAAATGATTTTTCGTTATTTTTACTAAACGATAACCAACCCTAATAAAATAAATTTTACTGGTTTAAGCTAATATTTCATAACAAATACATTCACCGCATGGGAGCGCCAAAAAAAAACACCAACAGAGAAATTCCGAAAAACACGGAAGCAGATGATGATGATGATGACGATTTGGAAACAACACCAAAGAAAAAGGTAGTTGATGACGATGACGATTTTGATGGTCCGTTGGATGATCTTGGTTTTGAAACCTACGATGACGAGGACGACGACGATTATTAATATTGATATTACATAAAGTATTCAAAGCATCCGGATATTTCCCGGGTGCTTTTTTGTTTCAAACGCTACCTCATGACAATAACAGAAGTTAAAGACAAGGTTACAAAAAAGGCTTTTTTAGATACCGCCCGGGTTCTTTATAAAAACGACGCAAATTGGGTGTGCCCCCTTGACAATGATATTGATGCGGTGTTTGATCCGCATAAAAACAATTTCCATCAGTTTGGCAAATGCATCCGCTGGATCTTAAAAAATGAGCAGGGACAACTGATAGGCCGTGTTGCCGCTTTCATCAACAATAAAAAGGCTTTTAACTATGAGCAGCCAACAGGCGGTGTAGGTTTTTTTGAATGTATTGATAATCAAGAAGCTGCCAATATGTTGTTTGACACCGCCAAAAGCTGGCTGCAGCAAAACGGCATGGAAGCCATGGATGGCCCTATAAACTTTGGCGAAAATGATACTTACTGGGGATTACTGGTTGAGGGCTTCACGCCACCATCATACGGCATGAACTATAACCCACCTTACTACAAGGCACTGTTTGAAAGTTATGGTTTTACTACCATGTATGAGCAGATAACCAATCATATTGACGCGCACAAACCCTTCCCCGAGCGATTTGAGAAAATTGCCAACTGGGTAGCACAAAAGCCTGGTTATGAGTTTAAGCACCTGAAGGTGTCTGAGATAGATAAATTTGCTGCCGACTTTATTGAGATATATAATGATGGCTGGAAAGACTTTGAAAATTTTGTACCTATAAACTACGACACCATCCTTGAAAGCTTCAAAAAAATGAAGCCTATAATGGATGAAAACCTGATATGGTTTGCCTACGTTAACGGCGAACCGGCATCATTTAGCGTTGTATTGCCTGATGCTAACGAGATGATAAAACCCCTAAAAGGCAAACTTGACCTGATAGGCAAATTGATATTTTTATACAGGCGATGGAAAGGCGTAAAACGTATGCGCGGCATTGTGATGGGCACCAAGCAACAATTTCAAAACCATGGGTTGGAGTCGGCTATGTTTACCAAGTTAAAAAATTATGTTTTGCCCTTAAAGCAATATGATGTGATGGAACTATCGTGGGTGGGCGATTTTAACGACAAAATGATGGCCCTGCATAAATCAATGGGTGCTACTTTTGCCAACAGACATGCCACTATGCGAAAAATCTTTTAAAGCACCGTACAGCAAATCATAAAACAAAAAAGGCTTAACGCTACATGATAAATGTAGCATTAAGCCTTTTTAATTGTGCCGATACCTAAATTTTAGGCAGTAGCTTTATTATGTCTTAACTCTTCAAAAAGTTCAATAACTTTTTTCTGTAGTTCAATAATCTCAACTTCTCTGTCGGTGAGTTTTTTGTTAACTACATCAAGTTCGTTAACAAATTTTTGCTCTTGCTCAAGGTCGTTAAACGTAAGCAATTGCACTACTGACATTTCAAAAAGGTTTGAAATTTGCTCCAGGCGCGATAAGTTAATATCGGTAATACCTGTTTCGATTTTAGAAAAAGCAGGTATAGAAATATCTAACCTTTTCGCAACATCTTCCTGACTCCAGCCTTTCTGGTGGCGTAACAGTCTGATTTTTTTTCCTAATGACTTCATTTTCTAGGGGGTCTCTTGTATAGGGTAAGGGTTTCTCAATAGTTAATAAAGTTACTAATATTTTTTTATTTCAAACTATTATTGTATTATTTTATTTTTTAGTTCAACTAAGTCTATCCCACCAAAGTTACCAGAGCTCATCATTAACAGGTTTGCGTTAGCCAATTTAAGCCCTTGTAACTCAGCAAGCAAGGCTTCAGGGGTGTTGAAAAACACCAAATCATCCCTTAAAAAAGCGTCTTTTACTACCTCTGCCGGGTAAGGTTCCATCTTTTTCTGTTCAAATGTTTTCTTATCAATAAAAACGTATGCCTTATCGGCCTGGTTCATGGTGTTGCCATACTCAGCCAAAAAATCTTTATTCAGGCTGCTAAAAGTATGCAGCTCAATGCAGGCAATCAGCTTTCTGTCCGGAAATTGCGCCTTAACAGCATGAATAGTAGCCTCTAGTTTTGACGGCGAATGCGCAAAATCTTTAAAAACGTTGGCGCTATCGCTTTTACCAACCAGCTCTAACCTGCGGGCCGCGCCTTTAAAAGTGGTAATGTGGCTGTAAAAATCGGTGGCGCTAATACCTAAACCTGCGCAAACCAGTTTGGCAGCTTCCATATTTAAAA
>JAZKET010000075.1:0-13220 GCA_040386815.1 Bacteroidota bacterium
TTTAATTCTCTCAATAAAAATACTTCGATAGTAGCACCAGTTTTTTCTTTATTACCGTACATACGTGCCGGGAATACTTTAGTATTATTAAGGATCATTACATCCTGATCATCAAAATAATCAAGTACATCTTTAAATACTTTGTGTTCAACTTTTCCCGAATCGCGGTGTAAAACCATCAAACGTGATTCGTCGCGAACATCAGAAGGGGAATGTGCAATTAATGATTCGGGTAGGTTGAATTTAAATTGAGATAATTTCATGCTTATATATATGAATTTTCAGGGCGCAAATGTACAAATTTATTTGGTGATTTGGTGGATTATAATATACGATTGCACTGATTATGAATTTGATTAGACAGTTGTGTCAAACAAAGTTTTTTATTTAAGCTTTTAAGTAATTGGTGTAACTTAACGGCGGCGTAAACATCTAAGATATAACAAAGATTTATTAAATGGGTTTTCTGTTGCTGAAATACTAATCAATGATATTTTTAAAACTGTTTAGAGAGAGCTTTTTGTTCGCATTTGATGCTTTAAGGCAAAACAGACTGCGTACATTGTTGTCTCTGTTGGGGGTTACTATCGGTATTTTTACAATCATCGCCGTTTATTCGGGCGTTGATACGCTGCGCGATAACTTGCAGAAGAGTGTAAATAAGCTAGGCAGCAATAGCGTTTATGTCGAAAAATGGCCATGGGTATCAGACGGCGAATATCCCTGGTGGAAGTTTATGCAACGCCCGGTAGCTAAATTGCGCGACTATAACGAACTGCGCCAACGCAGCCAGACAGCGGGGGCGATATCATATGAGATTGGTATAGACGCACGCACCATTAAATACGGCAGTAATACTGTTGATGGGGCAGAGATTAATGCAGTTACGCATGAGCATGATAAAACCTGGAATGTTGATTTGCAGGATGGTAGATATTTTACTGAGCTTGAATCGCAAAATGGTGCATCGGTAGGTATAGTTGGTGTTGATATTTCAGAGAATTTGTTTCCAGGCGGTACCGCTGTAGGCAAAAAGATAAAGGTAATGGGCCGATATATTACCATTATTGGGGTTTTTGCCAAAGAGGGTAGGGATATGCTGGGCATATCGGCAGATAAGCAGGTATTGATACCACTTAATTTTGCCCGCAATATTATTGATGTGCAAGCCGAAAGATATAGGCCATCTATTATAGTAAGAGGTAAAGAGGGTATCCCGATTGAAGAAGTGAAAGGCGAAATGCACGGTTTGATGCGCTCTATACGCAGCTTGCGCCCAAATCAGGATGATAACTTCGCCCTTAATGAAAGCACGATGCTTACTGAGCAGCTTGACCAGGTGTTTGTTATCATAAACCTTGCAGGTGGTATTATTGGCATATTTTCTGTTTTGGTGGGGGGCTTTGGTATAGCTAATATTATGTTTGTATCTGTAAAAGAACGTACTAATATTATAGGTATACAAAAATCTCTTGGCGCTAAAAACTATTTCATATTGCTTCAATTCCTTATAGAGTCGGTAGTGTTATGTCTTATGGGAGGTTTGATAGGGCTAGCAGTGGTTTACGGTGGTACGTTATTACTTAACGCCCTGGCTGATGTGGAAGTAGTGCTTTACGTAAAAAATATTGTAAGAGGTATAGGCATCTCTGTCGCCATCGGTATTATATCAGGCATTATCCCGGCCTGGTCTGCTTCAAAATTAGATCCGGTGGAAGCGATAAGAAGTAATTAATTATTGAATTATTGAATTATTGAATTATTGAATTATCAGGTATTTGAAAACTATATCGCCTGATAAAATTGTCACTAATCACTAATCACTAATCACTAATCACTAATCACTAATCACTAATCACATAATACTGTGACACTTTCTCAAAGAAAACGGCTGGTATGAATGGTTTGGTCATATAGTCGCTCATACCTGCTGCCAGTGCTTTGGTATAAGTTTCGGGCATAGCATCGGCAGTAAGGGCAATTATGGGTATGTTGGGGTGCGAAGACTTGATAATAGCGGTGGCTTCAAATCCGTCCATTACGGGCATTTGCAGGTCCATAATAATCAGGTCATAATTGGTAGTATTAACCATGTCTACGGCAATCTGTCCGTTTAATGATTCGTCAACATCGGCATGCCATTTCTTTAAAAATCTTGATGCTATCAGCAGGTTCATTTTGTTGTCGTCCACAATTAAAACCTTCATGCCTTTAAGGCTAAATTCGCTTGTAGGGATAGCAATAGTTTCTATGGCCTCAGCTTGAGTTACAGGTAGGTCAAAGCCTATGGCAAAATTAAACGTAGTGCCTATACTAGGCTGGCTTTTAACTGTAATGTCACTTTTATGCAGGTTTATAAGCCGTTTGGTAATAGCCAAGCCCAAACCGGTACCTGTGTTATTATTACTATTAACAAAAGGTTCTTGCATAAAGGGGTCAAAAATTATATCCAGGTTATCAGCAGCTATGCCTATCCCGGTATCTTCAATTTTAAACCTTATCAGTACGTGTTTATTACTTATCCGTTCGGCTTTCAGGTCGATATCAATCTTGCCTTTTTGGGTAAACTTTACCGCATTGCTTATCAGGTTATTTAATATCTGACTCAGGCGAATTTGATCGCCGTTCACAAACTGCGGAATTGTGCTGTCAATGGTCAGCTCAAGCGCTACTTTTTTCTCGGCAGCTTTGGCAGCAAACGTTTGTTTTATTTGATGCGCTAAGTTATGAATGTCAAACTTGAGCTGATTAAGTTCTAATTTGCCAGCTTCTATCTTATTATAGTCTAATATGTCGTTAATAATAGCTAATAGGTTTTCACCAGAAAATTTCAGAATGTTAAGGTAATCTAACTGATCTGGCCTTGGGTTTTCATGGAGCAGCAGATTGGTGGTACCTATCACGGCGTTCATAGGCGTTCTTATCTCATGGCTCATAATTGATAAAAACTCTGATTTAAATTTCGACGCCTTCTCTGCCATTTCTTTTGCAGATATCAGTTCCATTGTGGCTTTTTGCTGGTCTGTTATATCCTCTCCAATGCTGGTAGTTTCTTTTAATAAGCCATTTTCATCATAGCTCATGGTGTTTTGCCAGCTTATAATGCGTTGCTCGCCATTGCGGCATACAACCGGGTTAGTATACTGTTGTGGTACGGCATTGTTGGTAAGCATAGCCCTTACAGACTCTTTTATTTCATCAGGAATGAAGTTTTCAAACCACAGCATGCCTAATATCTCTTTCTGAGTATAGCCTAATAAATTAGACAGGTATTGGTTACAGAAAATGATACGGCCATCAGCGTTTAATGACAAGGCCGCCAACTTAATAGTTTCAAGTACCAGTTTGTATTTGCTTTCAGTACGCTTGTAGTCTATCTCTGCCAGTTTACGGTCTGTAACATCCTGCAAGGTGCCTATAACTTTACGCACCTGGCCATTGTCATCCTTTAAAAGCTTACCAACAATAATACTCAGATATTTAATGTTGCCATTAGGGGTAACAATCCTGAATACACAAGTATAGTTTTCAATAGTAACTGCGCTTTTAAACAAATGCTGCAGTATAAATTTGTCATTAGGATGAACATATTTTAAAAGCATCCTGCGCATATTAATGTGTTGCAATGCGTCGCCATTAAGCTCAAAAATGTTGTAGATCTCGTCAGAACAGGCAAGCTTGTTTAAATTGGGGTTCCAGTTCCAGTTACCTATTTTGGCTATGGTTTGGGCTTCTATCAGTTCAGCACGCCCTTTTTTTAGCGCTTTGTCAGACAAACGGGTGTCCGTAATGTCCTGTATAATACCAAATATCCTTTTCAGGCTGCCGTCGTTATTATAAACCTTATCGCCAACAATGATCTTTATAAACTTTAAATCGCCCGCAGGGGTTATAATACGATGCTCGTGCTCAGTCTCGTCAGTTTTAGTTGTAGAGAACAGAAACTTATAACAAGCGTCAACATCTTGTGGATGCACCAGGCTTAAGTAATGTTCAAATTTTTCTACTTGTTCTGGTACCTCACCGGTACCCAAAATAGCCAATATATTGGCAGACCAAATGGTCTCTCTGGTAGCGCTTTCATATAGCCAATTGCCTGTTTTAGCAACCGCCTGTGCTTCAGAGAGTAATCGTTCTTTTTCTTCTAAAGTATCGGCGTATTTTTTTTGATCAGATATGTCTGATACTGAAACGGTAATGCGGTGCGCATAGCTACCATCTTCATTAAGTACGGGTGTAAGTTTTGCCAAAAACCATTTACCCGTGCCATGCTCAGATAAATACTCGAGCGAAGTTGGCTGATGCGTGGAGATCACGTAGTCAAGGGCCTGGTTATATTTAGTAGCGCGCGCAGGTCCTAAAATGTCTTCCAGTTTTTTGCCTACAAGTTGCTTAGGGTCAACCACACGATAGGTAAGGCTGTTGTACCAGGCGTTAAGGCAGCATTTATTGTCGTCAAACTCAAAAATAATATCATTTAATGAGTTGATAATAGCATTAAGATGCTGCGGCGAGTATGGAAGCTGGGCCAGTTGCCTTTTAACAGAGCGGCTAATGCACCTGCGGTAAAGCAGCCCCATAATAGTTGCTATAGTGGCAGTAATGCCAAGCACTATACATAAGTAAAAGGTATCAGAAAATAAAAATAGACCGTTGTCTGACGCCATTTATGTATTTTTTTTAATCAGATTTTAATACGAATATACCAAAAGCGTCGATTTAGTAAAATAACTTTAAGTAGATAGCATTTTTACAATTACTTAACCCACCAAACAGTTTAATTATACGCAGATTTATATATATTTGTTGCTTACACAAAAATCTTTCTATGTCAGGTTCAGCACAATTAACAATAGGCGATAAAACATACGAACTTCCGATTATTGAGGGTACGGAAGATGAAAAAGCAATTGATATTTCTAAATTAAGAGACCAGAGCGGATACGTTACGCTTGATGTTGGTTACAAAAATACCGGTGCCACACAAAGCAGCATTACTTTTTTAGATGGCGAGCAAGGTATACTTAAATACCGCGGCTATCCAATTGAAGAACTGGCCGAAAAATCAACCTTTATTGAAGTTGCCTACCTGTTAATTTATGGCGAACTGCCAACTGCCGAGCAGTTAAAGAATTTTGAATACGAAATTAGCCGCCACACATTGGTGCATGAGGATATGAAGAAATTTTTTGATGGTTTTCCGTCAAAATCTCACCCAATGGGTCAGCTTTCTTCATTGGTATGCTCATTGTCGGCTTTTTATCCAGAATCATTAAAACCAAATCAAACTAAAGAAGAGCTTAACCAAAGCATGATAAAAATGCTGGCTAAGATGGCTACTATAGTTTCATGGATATATAAAAAATCATTGGGCCATCCGGTAATGTACCCATTGAACAAATTTGACTACGTTACCAATTTCATGAACATGACCTTTGGTCAGTTGACAGAAGAAGTAGAAATTGACCCGGTAGTAGTAAGTGCTATGAATACGCTGTTGATATTACACGCAGATCATGAGCAAAACTGTTCAACTTCAACTGTACGTATTGTAGGTTCTTCAGAATCAAATATCTACGCATCAGTATCTGCTGGTATTTCTGCGCTTTGGGGGCCGTTACATGGTGGCGCTAACCAGGCCGTGATTGAGATGTTGGAGAAAATTAAGGAAGATGGCGGCGATACCGACAAATGGATAGCTAAAGCTAAAGACAAGAATGATCCATTCCGCTTAATGGGCTTTGGTCACCGTGTATACAAAAACTTCGACCCACGCGCCAAGATCATCAAAAAAGCTTGCGACGATATATTAGAGAAACTGGGTATTAACGACGAGGTATTAGAAATAGCTAAACGCCTTGAAGAAGTTGCCCTGCAAGATCCATACTTTGTTGAGCGTAAATTATATCCAAACGTTGATTTCTATTCAGGTATCATCTACCGCGCTTTAGGTTTCCCTACAGATATGTTTACCGTACTATTCGCTCTTGGCCGTTTACCGGGATGGATTGCACAGTGGAAAGAAATGAAACAAAACAAAGAGCCTATCGGCCGTCCGCGCCAAATCTACAACGGTGCTGTTGATCGCGATTATGTTGCTATAGATAAAAGATAATTTTGCCTTGCGGCAAATGTGTAAAGCCTCCGATTTTATCGGGGGCTTTTTTGTTAAGACAATTTTGTAAATTTATATTACAAACCACCTGATACTTGTCATGAAAAAAATCCTGCTCTCTATAATTTCAACGATCATGTGCCTAAATCTGCCTGCGCAAAATCGTAAAACTACACTTGAAGCCCGCGTGGTATTTTTGGAAGAAGTTATTACAGAAGATAAATTTAAAGGACGGACACCTTATAAAGGTTTTGCGCTGTCGTTCATCAATAATTCAGATCAGGATATTTACATACCCTACTTTTTTGATTTTATCAGGAATAAAAGCGACGTAGGTTTATTTATCACAATTTACACAAAAGACATGGCCACATATAAACCTGTGCAGGCACAACCATGGCCCCACGGCGATAATATTACCGGGCTGGTACCCATGCTAAACACTTTTAACCGTATAAATAATACTGTTTATAACAAGTTGCTTGACACTATTAAATTAAAGGGATATGATAAGGTATATAAGCTTTTAACTGGATATAAAAACCACAGCTTATTCATTAAAGCGCATCAAGAAAAAGAGTACTTTTTGCCACTAAATATTCCTGTCCCTACAGATTTAGGTAGCAAGCCCGGTAAGTACAAAATAACTTTTGAGCCATTGCTGACCAAGCCTCTCAAAGATGAATTTCCGGATAAACTTATGGGTTATAATAAATTTTATCCCACGGCTATACAATCAAATACATTGTATTTAGATTTCCCTGCCATGGTAAAGCGCGGTCTGGATGAGGAGGATTGATGAAAAAAAGTTCGGGTGAGCTATAGATAATAGCCGCACTAAAATAAGTTTTAGGATTAAGTTGTCTATAAAATATTGCAGTTCATTATTTAAAACAGGCCAGTAAATTAACAAATGATGATATCGTAAATCTTTTGAAATGGTAACACCGGTGCAAAATCAGGTGGCTAACAATACTACATTTGGGTTATTTTTCGCTACCCCAATAATAACCATGTTTGGACTGAACAAAACTATCCAAACAACATGACAACCTTCACCAACAAATTACGACTGATACCGGTGCTAGTCGCCGTATTTTTAGTCGGGTTAACATCGTGCAAAAAAAACGATAGTAACCCAAATCCAGCTCCAGAAACAGCCGTGCCTAAACTGACAGGCAAGTTAGATGGCAAAGACATTAACCTAACCGCCGCTAACTTAACCAGCACCTATTATACATCAAGTGGCGATGCGGTAAGTTCTTTAGAAACTTCAGCAGCGCTTGATGCTAATGGCAGTAAGCTTAATTTCTTTATTGATGATCTTAAAAATGGCACCATCAATATCACACCTAAGTTGGGTTCATCGGCAAATCCGGGTAATCCAAACCAAAAGGTGTTAGCTACAGCGGGCCCTGTTGTGCAAACGTATATAAGTTACCTAAACAATGGTAACACCTATTACGCGCTGTCTGGGTTTGTAAAAATTGAGATTGACCCATCTAAAGGCCTTACGGTTAGTTGGGAAATTAGCTTTAAAGATGCTACCGGACGTGTATTTACTTCGGCTGGTTCTTTCTTTCTGCCCATATACACTGCCAACCCTAAACCCAAAACCGAAGTTAAAGACCCAACCCCCGTTGCTGCAAAACCAACTATTGATAATATAGCCCCAACCAGCGGTATTGCGGGTGACACCATATCTATAGCAGGTACTAACTATAGCACCACGGCAGCAGACAACGTGGTTAAGTTTAACAATACCCAGGCTACTGTGATAAGCGCTACAGCTACCAAGTTAATGGTGGTGGCCCCCCAAGGCGGCACATCAGGTGATTTGACGCTAAAGGTGAAGAACAGCGAGCAAATCATAGGCCCGGCATTTACCTACATTATACCGGCAACATTTACAGCGCTGTCACCATCGTCTGGCGCTGTGGCTGATGTGATTACCTTGACAGGAACTAACTTCAGTACTGTATTAACTGATAACCTGGTACATTTTAACGGTGTACCGGGCCAGGTAAAATCAGCTACAGCAACCACCATCACCGTAGCCGTACCCACAGGCGCTACCACTGGTGCAATTGCTATATTTGTTAAAGGCAAGCGCGCAACCCCGGCACAAGCTTTTACAACCTTGTTTACAGTGACTGTGCCAACCACCAACCCGCCGGTTGTGGTAGTTGGCGACCCAGGGCAGGCCTATATTTTAAACGGTAGTTATTCGGCCTTTGCCAAAGCCAGCGACAACGAGGGTAACTTATACGTAGTTGACGAGAATCAACAGCTGTTTAAAATGTCGCCAAGCGGGCAGATATTAAAGTCGTTTACAAAAAACGACATCACCTTTAAATCAATGAACAGCTACAAATGCGTAGCTATCACCAGTAATAAAAAAGGCGCTATACGTGCTTTGTTCTATTGCCCAACCGCGCCAAACGGACAGGTTGAGGTTTATATGGTGGCCATTGGTACAAGTGGTACTATCAGCAAAGAGTTTCAAACTACGCTGTTTGACCAGGAATACGCAGGTATGGTATGGGACAATAATAATTACTACGTATTGTCAAATCACTTCAATACCGATGATGTCATAAAAATTAACGGTACTGACGGTACCTTTGCCGTGTATTTAAAAGGTGGGGCCGGTGGCGACTTTGATGGTAACGGAGCCTACAGCATGGATTTAGACGGCAGCAATAATTTATTTGTGTTGAGCTACCTAAAAGGGCCTAACACCAGCAGCATACCAACCAAACACGCTATTTACAAATTTGATAGTCAAAAAGTAAAAACCACTATCCTTGGCGCGTATACAGACGGCTACCAGGATGGCGAACTGGCTACTGCTAAATTTAAAGACATCCGTAGTTTGGTAGTGTCAAACCAGGACCTTTTTGTGGGCGATAACGGTGGTTACCGCATCCGTAAAATTGCGCCGCGTACCAATCTTGTAACAACCTTGGCTGGTAATGGTAAGCAATTTGAAGCAAGCAATGGTAACCAACCGCTATATGTTGGCGGTTTGCTAAACGTTAATATGCGCGGCTCAAACGGGTTAATGTTAAACACATTTACCAATGCACTTTACAATTTCTCGTCAGGGCAGGTTTCTTTCCAGAAATTTGTCTTGAATTAGTAAGTTATAAATGATGTAAACAGGGGAGGAAGTCTAATAGCTTTCTCCCCTGTTTTATTTACGTTAAGTACACCTGTTATTTTGAGGTTGTCAATATTGACGTCCCCGCAGGGTCTCTCGTAGAGGACCCTGCGCTGGGTAATTAATACCAATAGGTACGATAGTCGACAATACCAACAAGGGGGTGAATTCTCTCGAACTTTGACGTCCCCGCAGGGTCTCTCGTAGAGGACCCTGCGCTGGGTAATTAATACCAATAGGTACGATAGTCGATAATATCAACATGGGGGTGAATTCTTTCGAACTCATAAAAGCCCGCGCTGCTGTGTAAATAATTGGCAAAATCATCTATCAAATTCCATTTTCCTTTAACCGGATTATAATGAATGTAATCTAATTTCTGCATCAGGAATTCAAACGTAAAAACTGCTTTAGCATCAAATGAGGGCTCAAAGACTTTATGTAATTGACCTTTTTCTTTTTCTTTTTCAGAACAGGCAGACGACAGCATTGTTAGCAATTGGTGATTGTCTGTTCTTTTAACCGTTTTACAAAATCATAGGCCATAAATCTTTTAGCGTTGCTAATCATCGTGTTCAAATTGATTTTATCGGTTGGTAGATACAATAACAAATGAACATGATTAGGCATGATCACAAATGCTAAGGTTTTTACTCGATGTTTTTCGTCAATTATTTTGAGCCAGTTGTAAACTAAATCATAACCCTCCGTGATTTCAAATAGCGGTAGCCATTTATAACACGTAAAGGTTATAAACCAGACGTTATCTGTGATTTGATGGTTCCTACGTATGGCCATTACTACAAATGTAAAATTTTGTGTGATAAGAAGATGGTGTAGCGCAGGGTCCTCTACGAGAGACCCTGCTGGGACGGGAAATTTTGTGTGATAAGCCGATGGTGTAGCGCAGGGTCCTCTACGAGAGACCCTGCGGGGACGGGAAAAATTTTGTGTGATAAGAAGATGGTGCAGCGCAGGGTCCTCTACGAGAGACCCTGCGGGGACGGGAATTAATAAGTTATAAATGATTTAAACAGGGGAGGAAGTTTAATAGCTTTTCTCCCCTTTTTTTATTTACGTTAGGTACACCTGTTATTTCGAGGTTGTCAATATTACCACCCCCTTACCTGGTAATGAAATAGTCAACCGCCTATTCAAGTCCACATTTTTAATCGTACGTTTTAGAATAGGGAAACCTACTGCATCTACAATCCTATCATTCTCAAAATAATTATACTGGTACAGGGTCAGTTTTGAATTGACCGACATTTGCAGGTTAACCTCATTTGCTTTATCCGTTGCATTTACTATCACAAAAGTATAGCCGGGCTTACCGTTGTCATCAAACATCGCCGCGGTCGTGCGCAATTCGCTGATGCCGGTGCTATCGGTCTTTAATATCTTACTACCCGCCGGAATATATTTAGACAGTAGCGACCATGTGTAATACCATGGCCGTAATTGCTCTAATTCAGGTTTGCCTTTCTCTTCGCCAAAGCTGTCCCAAAGGCCCCATTCTTTCCATTCGTAATCATTCAGGTTGCCGTTGCTTGCTTTTTTTGTTGCTACGTGCATGGCATCGTCCAACGCCCAGGCTATCATACCGGCTTGCCCGGCACGCATGCTTTGTACAGCGTAATCGGCCATCCAGACACCATATTGAAAGGTGCCTATCATTTTCTGCTGATCAATAGTTTTGCTCTTGCCTTCCAGCATACCGGCTTCGCCTAAAAAGAAAAGTTTTTCTTTGCCTTTAGGGTCATTGTCACTAATATATTTACGATAGTAGGCCATTTCTTTTTCAAAGCCTGCACCGTCAATTTCTTTTGCGGTGGCGTAGTAGTGCACTTCGTAAGCATCAATCGCAGTCGCCAGTTTTTTGTCGGCAATGATCTGTTTTATCCAATGGTTATCCCATGCAACGTCAGGGCCAACTATTTGTATCTTTTCTCGCAGCTTGCGGGCCCTAAGTTCGTTATCTAAGTTTAGGATAGATGTGCGCCAGGTGGCAAAGCTTTCTGTATACATCCAATCGCCGTTTGGCTCATTGCCCAGATTGTAATATTTAATACAGGTGTATTTTTTTTGATTGATGAGGTGCGACAGGAAATCGCCGATAATAAATGTCCACCGCGGATCGTACTCCTGTATGCCGTCAAATCGTAATTGTTTACGAGACCGGTCGACAACGCTGCCTTTACCCGATGGATCGCCCCATTCGCCCAATATTACCGTAACACCGCGCGATTGACAGTAATCCAATATCTTATAAAGTACTTTTGCCGTTGGCGAATCAAAATCATAAACAGGTTTATCGCCAAGCGGAAATGTTTTGCAATACAAGGTTGCGTTTATCACCACGCGGGCAAAGCCCAGTTTCATAAAATCAAGCCGCTGATAGGTTTTTTGCCAGTCGGCGTCAGACAAATCTTTGGTTTCGTATGGGTCCCATTGTACGCCGTTACCCAGGTAAGATGTCGCCAGTGTTTTGGCAGGATCTACCTTGATTGTTACCTGCGCCAAGCTATCAACGGAAGCAAATAACCCGACAGCACATATCAGTGATAAAACAATTTTATTCATGAAATGCTTTAATTGCATACTTGCTAAGATACTAATCGCGCTACTATAAAATTATAAATTTTATGGTGGCACAATTTTGTCAGTAAAACGATCCAACTCAACATAAAAATGCCTTGAAATTACCCCGGAAATGAGCGGAATGTTTAGGATTTATATCAATAAAATGCTGTTTAATATGTATTTAAATAAAGCTGCTGATCCAACTGATCCAAAATTGATACTCCCAGGCGTTGGATCACCTCTTAACGAAAACGGCCCCGAATTTTAGCAATTCAGGGCCGTTGATTATAATGATGATTTACAAATCAATTAGTCGCAATGCTCAACAGAATACAGGTACGTCTCCATATTACCCACCGGTAGCGTAACACTTTCGCCACGGTTTTGCTGCCACCAAAAACGGGCGCGGGGCTTTTCGTTATTTCCAATTTCGTTCATGCTTTCAGAATCAAACAAACGGCCATTAACCATTACATATTTAATGTCGTTAGTGGTACGAAAAATTTCTAAAGGATTTTTGTTCAACACTATCAAGTCGGCCAGTTTGCCTTTTTCTAATGATCCAATTTCTTTCTCCATGCCCAGGTAAATAGCGCCATTAAGCGTAGCAGCGCGGATGGCCTGTAAAGCCGACATACCGCCTTGCTCCAGCATCCAAAGTTCCCAATGTGCACCAAGGCCTTGTAGTTGCCCATGAGCACCCAGCTGAACTTTTGTGCCACCATCAGCAATAGCCTTAGCCGCTTTTGATACGTCTACGTGGCCATACTCGCCAAACTCAGACTTAGGTACACGGCGTGCACGCTCGTCAATGATAGACCGTGGGGTGAAACTTAGCAAATGCTCGTCTTTCCAAACGTCGTTACGCTCATACCAGTAATTTTCGCCAAACTGAGTGCCGTAGCTTACAATAAGAGTAGGGGTGTAGGCTGTTTTACTATTGTTCCAAAGCGATATTACGTCTTTATAAATAGGTACAATAGGTATGCTATGCTCAATGCCCGTGTGGCCGTCAAGTATCATGTTCATGTTGGTAAAGAAGGTTGAACCACCTTCAGGCACTACCTCCATACCTAAAATGCGCGCAGCTTCAATAATTTGCTGGCGTTGCTCTCTGCGTGGCTGATTATAACTCTTAACAGAGAAAGCCCCAACCGCCTTTAAACGGCGCAGGTGCGCTAAAGCATCGTCAAGGCTGTTTATAACTACTTTGAAATCGCCATCGGCACCGTATAAAATACCACCGGTTGAGTATACACGTGGGCCAATTATACGGCCGGCTTTCAGCATTTCAGACTGGCTGAACACCATTTCGGTATTGCTTGACGGATCATGGGCGGTAGTTACGCCGTACGATAG
>JAZKET010000075.1:13230-30189 GCA_040386815.1 Bacteroidota bacterium
CTGTTGCGGCGATACACCGTCTGGGCTTGGGCGCAAGTGAGCGTGTACGTCAATAATGCCCGGCATAATGGTTTTGCCGTTTACATCGTAAACTTTTGCTTCGGCAGGTATTTGTATATCACCAACCTTACCTATAGCAACTATCATGTTTTTTTCAACCACTATGGTGCCTTTTTCAATCACATCATCGCCATGCATGGTAATAATGCGGGCGTTGGTGAAGGCAATCATGCCTTCCGGCGCATCACTTTTTATTTTTAGGCCAATGTCAATACCTGTAGTATCCGCTGTGCTTGGTTTATCGGCGCCACCCTCAATAAACGGAATGCCGTTTTTAATATCACGGCTGTAGTATTTAGGGCCAAGGCTCCAGTTTAGCTTTTGGCTGTCTTTACTCCAATGCAGGTAGGTACCCGCGTCTTTGGTAAGTTTTGTTAATGGTATAGATCTGTTTGAAGCAGACAAGTCAAGCGCGCTGCCCGTTGTAACCAATGGCGTAATGTAACAGTTGAAAAATTCTGTAAATGCCATCCATTTACCGTCAGGGCTTGGTTCAAATTGCGTAGCATAAGTTGAAGTATAAAGGGTGCGCTGGTTTGCGCCACTCAAATCCATCACCTTAAAGGCTTTTTTGCCACCTTCGCGGCTTTGGTAATAAACCTTGCTGTCGTCTGCGGAAAAGCGCGGGTAAATACCATTATCCAAAATTAACTGCGGTGTGCCACCTGTTACCGGGATAGTATATATACCCGGGTTTACGCCAAAAGCGAAGCCCAATGTCTCGTTACCTTCGCCTCTGCGATAAATGATCTTATCGCCCCGGTTTGAGAATTTTGGTGTGTAGTAATAACCTTTATCAACAGTTAAGCGTGTAACCGCTTTAGTAGTTAAGTCAACCAAATTGATGGCGCCTTTTACAGCATCGCTCCAGGCAACATAAACCAGGTAGCGGCCATCGGGGCTAAATTGCGGGTCGTATTCAAAATCTGTCAGTGTATCAACGCGCATGGGTACGCCCGACTGAAGATCTTTTATATAGACAAATCCGGCAGCATTAAATGCTATACGTTTACCATCGGGCGATGTAGTTACCTGTCTGATCATTTTAGCGGTAAACTCTTCCTGATAAACTTTCTGCGGAAAATGTACTGCCTCGGTAATGCTTTGCTGCGTGCTAACTTCAAACGGAATTTGTACCACGTTAAGCGTAGCTATATCCAGGTTCCAAAATTTACCTTTGGCATAAAATACAACGGCTTTACTATCAGGTGTCCAGGCAAAGTTTGGGTAAACGCCAAATATTGCCCAGGTTTCCTGCTGGTCATGTGATAAATTGTCATAAGCCGGATACTCTTCGCCGGTATCCATTTTACGGATAAATAATACCGATTTAAGACGTACTCTGCGCACAAAGGCCATCATCTTCCCGTCAGGAGATAGCTGCGGGCGACATGCACCACCAGTACCACCCGTTACGGTTTCAATGCCACCAGTTTCCCGGTTAAGGCGTTTTATGGCGTAAATGCCGGCGTTAGGGTCTTTACTGTACTCGAAATTAGGGCCAGGGGTAACATCCTCGCTCCAGTAAACATATTTACCATCAGGCGATACAGTTGGTTCGCCGGCATCTTGCTGGTCGTTTTTACGTTTGGTAAGCTGTATACCGTCGCCGCCGTTTTTATGGTACATCCACATTTCGCCGGCACCCAATGAGCGCGACGCGGTGAAGTGCTTGCGGGCAATAAGATACTGTCCGTCTGGTGTCCAGGCAGCGTTGTTTAATAATCTAAAGTTTTCTTTTGTAACAGAGTGGCGGTTGCTGCCATCGGCATTCATTACCCAAATATTGTCGCCGCCTTCGCGGTCGCTGGTAAATGATATCATCTTACCGTCCGGGCTAAAGCGCGGTTGTACTTCGTACGAGTGGCCTGCAGATAATACCGCGGCTTTACCACCGGTAATAGGCATGCTGTATATATCGCCCAAAAAATCAAATACAATTGTTTTACCATCAGGGCTAACATCCAGGTTCATCCAGGTGCCTTCGGTAGTGGCTATGGTTACGTTTTTTTTAGGTCCGGGCGGGGCTTCAACATTCCATTTTTGTGCCTGTGCCTGGCAGGCCAATGCCACCAGCGCTATACTAATCTTAAAAAACTTCATCAGTTAATTATTTGTTACGATGGCTAAGATAAGATTATTGGGGCATTTTAGTGTCGATTTAGCTTAAAAACCTGTTTATTTTGATAGTTTTGATGTCTGACTTCTGATGACGGAATGGAGAACAAAAAAAATTGGGGAGAAATAATCGTTAAAACATTTGCAATCCTTTTTGGTATTGCAATAATTAGTGTGCTTGCGTATGGGATTATGATCTTTGCAGCATTTGGGATGTTCGATAAATATTACACACCTTCTGAACTGGTTGAAAATTTCGATAATAAGAAAGCAGAAATATATCAGTTGAAAAATTTCTTTAAAACGATCGTCCCCACAAATACTGAAGTTGAAATAGAATTTGATGGCGATGACATTGCTTGGATTCATGTCAAATCGATAGGCAGACAAAAAACAAACGACGTTGTCGAATTTGATCGTCGTGATTTGGAGGTAGGCTCACCAAACACTGATTCTCTTATTTCAAGGATTGGATGGGATGAAAAGATATTAAATACTTTAAAAGACAAATTAGATAATGCTAATTGCACATCCATATCAAGTGGCGAACCTGCTAAAATAGGTTTTAAAAGGAGCGGATTGGTTATGTATAGTTTTAATGTGTTTGATAGGCCGATGAATGATTCTGTTCGAAAACAATATGTTGATGCCTGTACTTACCGATATGTGAATAAACGGTTAATATTAGAATTTGGCGGTGGAGCGGTGGGAGCTCAATGTTTTCTTAGTCAATCATCTACCCAATAATGACAATACAGGAAATACTAAAAACCTATTGGAACCACGATAACTTCCGCCCCATGCAGGAGGATATCATCCAATCTGTATTGTTAGGGCACGATACTTTGGCGCTGCTGCCTACGGGAGGGGGCAAGTCGGTATGTTTCCAGGTGCCGGCTTTGGCTAAAGAGGGGCTTTGCATAGTAGTATCGCCGCTGATAGCCCTGATGAAAGATCAGGTAGAAAACCTGAACGCCAAAGGCATTCAAGCTATTGCCATTACAGCCGGCATGAGTAAACGCGAAATTGACCTGGCTTTAGATGCCTGCATTTACAATGGTGTTAAGTTTTTGTATCTATCGCCCGAGCGTTTGCTGTCTGAGTTGGTGCGCGAGCGTATCAAATACATGAAAGTGAGTTTGTTGGCGGTTGACGAAGCGCATTGTATATCGCAATGGGGATACGATTTTAGGCCGGCCTATCTGCACATTGCTGACCTGCGCGAATTGCATCATGATGTGCCGGTTTTAGCTTTAACCGCTACCGCTACAGCCCAGGTAAGGCAGGATATACAAGACAAGCTACTGTTTAAAAACCAGTTGGTATATCAGAAAAGCTTTGAGCGTAAAAACATCAGCTATGTGGCACAGTACGAGGAGAACAAGTTTAGAAAGATGCTTGACATTGCCCGTGGTGTTAAAGGTACGGGTATAGTTTACGTACGCAGCCGCCGCGAATGTGCAGAGGTTGCTAAACTATTCAATGACAACGGTTTTCGTGCCGATTTTTACCATGCCGGTTTATCGCCTGATGAACGATCTAAAAAGCAAGAAGCCTGGAAGAACAACAGCACCCGCATTATAGTAGCTACTAATGCGTTTGGAATGGGGATAGACAAGCCTGATGTAAGGTTTGTGATACACAAAGACCCGCCCGAAAGTTTAGAGGCTTATTACCAGGAAGCGGGTCGCGCTGGTAGAGATGAGAAAAAGGCTTACGCTGTGCTGCTGTACAATGAGTCTGACCGCGCACGGCAGCAAAAGATCTATGAATTAAGTTTCCCTACCGTGGATGAGATCAAATTGATCTATCATCAGCTGTCTAATTATTTTTCTGTTGCCTATGAAGCAGGCGAGGGGATAAGCTATGATTTGGACCTTGGCAGCTTTTGCGCGCAGTATAAATTAGACGTTATAAAAACCCTTAACGCGCTTAAGTTTTTAGAGCATGATGAGTATCTGTCTTTTACCGAGAGCGTGTTTTTGCCGTCGCGGTTCAGGTTTGAGGTATTTAATGAGGAGTTGTACAACTTCCAGATCCAAAACGCCGGTTGGGATGCTTTTATTAAAGCGATATTAAGGTCGTACGGAGGCTCGTTTGAGAGTTATGTAAGCATAAAAGAATTTGATATTGCCAAGCGCGCCAATCTGAGTGTGCAGCAGGTTATTGATGGATTGAAACAACTACACGATTATAAAATACTAAACTATCTGCCACAAAACGATCAGCCGCAAGTTACTTTTATCAGGGCGCGGCAGCATCCTAATAACCTGCATATCAATAAGCAATACATAGCCCAGCGTAAAGCCAACTACCTGCGTAAAATGGAGGCCGTATTTGGTTACTGCACCAGCGTACAATGCCGTAGCCAGCAGTTGTTAGCTTATTTTGACGAAGCCAATGCCGATAAATGCGGCGCGTGCGATATCTGCCTCGAAGAAAAACGCCGCCAAAATGCAGGTGATGTCAATGACGATATTACTGCTGAAATTGTGCAGTTACTAAGCATTGATCCGTTGGAATTAGACCAACTGGTACAATCTTTAAAATCAGGCACAGAAAAGGAACGCCTGGACGTTATTCGCCTTTTACTGGATGCAGGAAAGATCAAATTTAACGGCGATAAGTATTACCTGTAAAATCTGCCTGAAATAACAGCATGCCGTGTTGTTATAATCTCGCATTTGTAACTCACCGACATAACCAAGCTGTTTACCGACGTTTAACCTCCCTGCGTCGCTTTAGTATTTTTGTGTAATGTATTGTAGATAATTTTGCCTTATAAATGCCTTTAACAGCAAAAAGTATTACACCTTTTAGCGCTGGTTTTTGTAACTTCATAAAGCATTTTATAAAAAAGCAAACAGTATGCCTTTGTAAGGCGTTCATCTACAAAACAAAACGACGATGAAAAATATCCACTTAACCTTATCCGCTATTGTTGCCGGTGTAGCAATGCTAATGTTTACTTCATGCAAAATGGCTTGCGAAAAAGGCTCGGGAAATGTAGCGACAGACAACCGCACCGTTACTGATTTTAAGAAGTTAGAAATATCTGGCGCTTATAAAATCGTCTTGAAGCAGGATAGCTCACTATCTGTGGCTGTTACCGCTGATGATAACCTGCTTAAATTTATTAAGACCGAGGTAAATGGTGACAGGCTGCGCGTATCAACGGATAAAAAGAATATTTGTAGCAGCGGCGTTATGACGGTAACTATAGGCGTACGCCATTTAGAAGCCCTGAAAGCTTCTGGGGCCGTAAACGTTGCCACAAGCGGCAAATTGGTTGCCAAAAACTTTGATTTTGATCTTTCAGGCGCATCTAATATCAATATGGATTTGGATGCTGCCGATGTACACACCGATGGCAGCGGTGTTACCGAAATGACCTTGAGAGGACAGGCGAGTAACCACTTTATTAATTTAAGTGGTGGCGGCAAAATACATGCATTTGATTTTATTACGGGCAATTATGATATATCAATATCAGGTGCCGGCCAGTGCGACATAAATGTGCTGCGCGAGCTTACCGTTAACAGCAGCGGCGCATCGTCTATCAATTACAAAGGCAACCCTACAACTATCAATAACCAAAAATCAGGTGTATCATCTATTAAAAAAGTTGACTAAATAATCAAACCATACAGGCCAATGCTTCTTTAGGCTTTCGCCACCAAACCCTTAACCCACAATTATCATCATGAAAAAAACCTTAAAGGTTATTGCTTACGCGATAGCTGTTATAGCTGTATTAGTTATAGGCGCGGTAACTTACATTACCCAGGCGCTACCAAATGTTGGCGAACCCGAGCATATCACTGTTGAATTAACCCCGCAACGCATAGAGCGTGGTAAATATCTTGCCATGAATGTATCGGCATGTTTAGATTGCCATTCGGCACACGATTGGACAAAATTTGGTGGCCCTGTTGATACCAATCAACTTGGTTCGGGCGGTGAGAAGTTTGACTCTGGTGTTGGCTTTCCCGGCAATGTAACTGTGCCTAACTTAACCCCGCACAATTTAAGCAAATGGACAGATGGCGAATTATTTAGAGCTATAACTACGGGTGTTAAAAAAGACGGTTCGGCTATATTTCCGCTTATGCCCTGGCCTTATTATAGCAAAATGGACAGAGAGGATATTTATTCTATCATAGCCTATATCCGTACTTTGAAACCCATAGCTAAAGATTATCCAAAGTCGACACTTGACTTTCCTTTAAATATCATCATACACACCATGCCGCAGCCAGCAACTTTAGGCACAAAGCCTGATACTAAAGATACCTTGAAGTATGGCGAATATCTGGTACAATCTGCCGGTTGTAAAGAGTGTCATTCAAAAGATGATAAGGGTGTTTTAATAGCCGGCTTAGAGTTTGCAGGCGGCCGCGAGTTTAAGATGAGTAGTGGCATTGTGCGGTCGTCAAATATAACCGGAGACCCAAATAGCGGCATAGGCAATTGGGGTAGGGACGAGTTTATTGCCCGGTTTAAAGTTTTTAGCGATGCAAGCAAAGCACATACAGTTGGCCCTAAAGATTTTCAGACGGTAATGCCATGGTGGCAATACGCTAAAATGAGTAATGATGATTTGGGCGCGATTTACAGATATCTTAAAACTGTTAAGCCAAATATTTACAAGCCCGAAAAATTCACAGCAAATTGATCAGTAAAAACAAAGGCTGCCAAACATTTGGCAGCCTTTGTTAATTTGGTGGTGTGTTAGTTTATTTATATAACCTAAACTCCATGATCTGGAAAGCGGTACCAAACAAGGTTACAATTCTCCATCTGTAAAATTTGTATGGTTTTGGGTTGGCAACAGGGTAGTAGAAAAATCTGAAGTAGCGGGTTGAATTTTGACCTATTGAGGTAAGATAGTCGGCAAAACCAACCGTTAGTACCTGATGGTCAACTTCGGCCCAGGTAAGGTTATCGTTTGATCCTTCAATATACCACTCTTTAGGGTCGCGGCGGCTTTCAGAGTCGTTACCGTTTTCAATGGCGTACATTTTAACGGCCACTGGTGCCGGAAACTCCAATGTAGCAATTTGCGGTACCGGGAAAACGCTATAAAAGCCAAACTTAGTTTGTGTATTGCCGTCAATTAGTTTTAATGAACCTTCAGCAGGGCCTTGTACCGTGTTTTCGTTAGTTGATTTGAACGATACGTATGATTGTGTAATATCAGTAACAATACCACCTGTGGTTACGTTTCTGCTAAGTGTTACTTTACTGCCTTTTTCTGAAGTAGCAGTAACAGTGAAATTGTTGAAACTACCAAACGCGAATGATTGCAGTGGCGTAAATGATGTGCTTTTTGTGGTAGTAACAGCGCTGTTAACCGGGCTAATAGCGTTAAAAGTCCATTCTATTGATTTTAGTTTGCTTTTAATGTTAACACCAAATTCTAACTGACCGTTAACCTCTGTAGGGTTGGTAATAAGAGACAAAACGCTATCTGGCTTAATGTTTATCTGATAGTATTTATGCGATATGCCGCCGGTTTTTGAAAATGTTTTCAAATCCACAAGATACTCACCTGTTGCTAAGTAAGTGTGTGATGGATTTGCTTCTGTTTTTAGTGTATCATCGCCAAAACGCCATTCTTGCTTTACAAAGTCTTTAGCTAAACTTTTAAAGTGGAAAGTAAAGCCGTCATTAGCATCGGCGGTTACCGTATAATCAGATATAGGGTTTACAACCTGGGCTTCTTCTGCAATGGGTAAATCGTTTTTAGAGCAAGCTATTAAAGCGGTAAGGCAAGCAAATAATGCTATGGGTTTTAAAAGATGTTTCATGAAATGTTTTTCTTTGGGTTAGTTTAGTCCAATTAAAGTCGGCAGTACACACGTTGTAATAAGGATTGGTTCTGGTTAACAGTGTATTGCCGCAACTAAAAGCAACGGAAATGCACTCGACGGGCGGCCATATGACGCTCCTGTCGTTTAATTATAGGTTAAGTATTGGTTGGTTGATGTTCTTATGCCATCATAGGTGTAAGCGGGGCTATTATAAGCTGATGCCTGCGTAGGCACCCCGCAGTAGTGTTATGGCAATAATAATCTAATTTTTACTTAATGTTAATGAAAATTAAGCATGCAGAAAAAATGTTACAATAGGTGTTTGTACATGTTTGTTGTAACATGTTAATTTTCAATGTTGTAATTGTGTAAATTGTACACTAACCACCGCGCAAAAAAAATAATTTGTTACAAAGTAATTTTATAGTGTGGGCTTAATCACTGGAAGGTTCTGTCAACTCTTATGTTATAGTTGATCAATATATATTGAAAATAGTCGTTTCGTCAAAACGACGTCAATATAAAAGGCGCCTGCTTGTTAACCAAGCAGGCGCCTTTTTATTTTAAAGCGATAAAATGCTATTTAAACAGTTTGAACTCCATAATCTGGAACTGGCCCTGGAAGGTGCTGATAATCCTCCAACGATAAAATTTATACGGTTTTGGGTTAGCTATAGGGTAGTAAAAGAATCTGAAGTATCTGTTTGATCCCTGGCCTATTGAACTCAAGTAGTCGGCAAAACCTATCTCTAAATTCTGATGATCTAAAGCGTCCCAGTTCTGGCCGTCGTTTGAGCCATCAACATACCATTCTTTCGGGTCGCGGGTACTTTCAGAGTCGTTGCCGTTTTCAATAGCATATAATTTTACTGCAACCGGTGCCGGGTATTCAAGCGTAGCTATTTGTTGTACCGGGAAAGCCTCATAAAAGCCAAACTTGGTTTCGGTGTTACCGTCAACCAGTTTTAATGAACCTTCGTTGGGGCCTTGAGCCGTATTTTCATTGGTTGAATGGAATGATATGTAAGAACCTGTTATGTCTACAACTATACCATCGGTGGTAACGGTGCGGTTAATGCTTACCTCGCTGCCTTTATCGCTGATAACCTTTACGCTAAAGTTATTAAAGCTGCCAAACGCGAAAGTTTGTATTGGGTTAATTTCTGTGCTTTTAACAGTTGTAATAACGCTGGTAGTTGGGTCAACCAGGTTAAAGGTCCACTCTATAGATTTAATTGTACCCTTTAATTTGGCATTAAATCTTAATTGGTTTGCGGTGCCTGTTTTTGTGGCTTCTAACTGTAATACACTATCGGGGATAATAGTTATTGGTATGTATTTGTGCGATATGTTACCTGTTTTTGAATACGTCATCAGGTCAACCAGGTATTCGCCCGTTCCCAAAAAAGTGTGAGTTGGTGCTTCCGCAGTGCTCAGGCTATCGTCGCCAAAGCGCCACTCTTGCTTTACAAAATCTTTGGCTAAACTCTCAAAGTGATACGTAAATCCGTCATTAACATCGGGCGTTATGGCATAGTCAGAGATAGGGTTAACGGTTTTTGGATCTTCGACTACATCAAATTTTTCTTTGGCGCAACCGGCTAGCGCGGCCAGGCAAAAGAACATGGCGATGGGCTTTAAAAATTGTTTCATAGCTGTTTGTGTGTTAATTTTCATAAAATAGATTTGAAGGTTGGTATGTGAGTAAGGATTTTTTTTAGCCAGAGTACACCTGATAGAAAAGCCAAATAGGGGAGAGATGGAATCCTGGTGTTTTAATTAACAGAATACAGAAATTAGGTTGTTGTGCGTTAAGCACTTTAAGTGTAGCAGAGAGGGGGCAAAATTGCTACGCTAAACGTATGTCAATATTAACGCCAGATTTTACTGATTGTGTGCGCGAATTAATTTTATCGCAAAAAAATTACAAAAAACAGCTATATATGCTTATTAATTAAGCATTAATTAATAATGAGGTTTTAAATTTTTCTGGACGTTGTGTAGTCTTATATAAACAGATGGCTAATTAAAAATAAATTTGTACTTTTGCCCCTCCAAAAAGCTCTGTTATTAAGGGCTTGTTTATAATAGCTTACAGAAGTACATAAATATCTAATAAAGATGAATATTACCCAGGAAAAGATAGACAACCTGAATGCAGTTGTAAAAATTAACCTTGCTCCGGCTGATTACCAGGCACGTGTTGACAAAGCAATTAAAGACCACGCTAAAAAAGCAAACATGCCGGGCTTCCGTAAAGGAATGGTACCAGCAGGACACATTAAAAAAATGTATGGTAAAAGTATTTTGGTTGACGAGGTGAATAACCTTTTATCAGACACCTTAAACAATTATATTAATGAGCAAAAATTGGAGGTATTGGGCCAGCCATTGCCAAAGGTTGATGAGAAGGTTGAATACAACTGGGATTATAACGATAATTTTGATTTTACCTACGAAGTTGGTTTAGCGCCTGAGTTTGCTATTGATTTTACTTCAAAAGATAAAATTACTCAATACATTATTAAAATTGACGAAGAAACCTTAGCCGAGCGCACCAAAAATATCCGCAGAAGCTATGGCAAAATGACAAATCCTGACGTATCGGCAGAGGATGATGTATTATATGCGCAATTAACGCAGCTTTCGCCAGATGGTTCTGTTTTTGATGGTGGTATAAGCAATACTACATCTGTACGTTTAGAGCAGGTAGCTGACGCGAAAATCAAAAAATCGTTAGTTGGTGTTAAAAAAGACGACGAGATTGTAGTAGACATTCAGAAAGCTTACAATAACGACGCGGCTAAAATTGCAGCGATATTAGGTATTGAAGAGGCTGAAGCGGCTGATTTAAAATCAAACTTTAAATTAACTGTTAAAAACGTAAACCGTTTAGCCGAGAGCGATTTGAACCAGGAGTTCTTTGATAAATTATTTGGCGAAGGTGTTGTAACTGACGAAGCCGGCTTTAAAGCAAAAATTACCGAAGAGTTAGAAGGTATGATGCAACAAGATGCCGAGCGTAAATTGCAGAACGACATTTATAACTACAGCATTGAAAAAGTTAATGTTGCCCTGCCTGATGAGTTTTTGAAACGTTGGTTAAAAGCTACTAATGAGAAATTAAGCGACGAGGAGTTAGAAGGTGGTTATGCTGATTTTGCTAAAAACCTTAAATGGACCTTGATCGAAAACAAGATCATTACCGAAAACAAAATCGAAATTAAATACGAAGAAGTTTTCGCGGCAGCAAAACAAAGCCTGGAGCAGCAATTCCGTATGTATAGCCCACAGCCAATTGCTGAAGAGCAATTAGCGCAATATGCTGTACAATACCTTCAAAACAAAGAGAATGCTAATAAAGTATTTGAAGAAGTAAAAGCCCTTAAAACATTTGATTTTATTAAGAGCGTAGTTACTTTAGATAAAAAGGATATCTTCTTTAACGATTTTAAAGAGTTGGCTAAATAGTCATCTTTTAAATATCATTTACAGAAAAGCATCCTCAAAAGGGATGCTTTTTTTGTACAGCTCGATTTGTCATTGCGAGGAACGAAGCAATCGCACGGAGAATAGCGTAGACTTAGCAAGCTCGCGATTGCTTCGTTCCTCGCAATGACAAGCAAAACTACGAACTTAAAAATCTCAGTTCACACTAAAATTATATTGAACTAAAAACTATATTTATCGCGGGCTTGCCCCGTAAATCAAAAAAACGTAAATACATATACACATGAACAGTAATCCAGATAGAAACGAATTTAGAAAGTACGCTGTTAAGCACCACCGTATTAGCAGCACTTATGTAGATAAATTTATTGCCGGTGCTAACCGCGCGCCAATGGGTATCACCACTGTGCCACCCGTAACCGGTATGACGCCTTATATTATTGAAGAGCGTCAGCTTAATATCTCGCAATTAGACGTGTTCTCGCGTTTAATGATGGATCGTATCATCTTTTTGGGTGATGCCATTTATGATCAAAACGCTAACGTTATTCAGGCGCAGCTTTTATTTTTGCAGTCGGCTGATGCTAAACGCGATATCCAGATCTATATCAACTCACCGGGTGGTTCAGTTTACGCTGGTTTGGGTATTTATGATACTATGCAGTTAATATCAAACGATGTGGCTACTATCTGTACAGGTATGGCAGCATCTATGGGCGCGGTGTTACTATGCGCCGGTGCCGAAGGTAAACGTGCGGCGTTGCCACACTCAAGGGTTATGATACACCAGCCATCGGGTGGTGCGCAAGGCCAGCAATCTGACATTGAGATCACTTATCACGAGATCACCAAATTGAAAAAAGAGTTATACCAGATCATTGCCGACCATAGCGGTGCCGATTATCAGAAGGTTTGGGACGCGTCTGACCGTGACCACTGGATGATTGCCGAAGAAGCCAAAGAGTTTGGTATGATTGACGAAATTTTAAAAGGAAATAAAACAAAGAAGTAATTCTTTAGTTGAGTAGTCAGGAAGTCGGAAAGTCCGTAAGTTGGAAAGATAAAAACATGTGGCTTTACAGTCTATGTCTTTCGGTCTTTCCAACTTACGGACTTTCCGACTATTTGTATTGTCATACCAAATAAGTAATTTTGCGTAACAAGTTATATCACAATGAATAAAAATAGTAAAGAGATAAGGTGTTCATTTTGCGGCGCAGGCAAGCAAGATTCACTGATGCTTATAGCGGGATTGGATGCACATATTTGTGATAAATGTGTTAATCAGGCTAACGAAATATTAGCTGAAGAATTAAAGGTGCGCAAGGTGAAATCATCGCCGACATCGCCTGCAATATTAAAACCTTACGAGATCAAAACACACCTTGACCAATATGTTATTGGCCAGGATGATGCCAAAAAAATATTAGCTGTAGCTACCTACAATCATTACAAAAGGTTAAACCAGCGTATTGATAAGGATGAGGTTGAGATTGAAAAATCAAACATCATTATGGTGGGCGAAACCGGCACAGGTAAAACCTTACTGGCAAAAACACTGGCCAAGATATTAAACGTGCCGTTTTGTATTTGCGATGCTACTGTATTGACAGAAGCAGGTTACGTAGGCGAGGACGTAGAAAGTATTTTGACGCGTTTGCTACAATCTGCAGATTACGATGTTTCTCAAGCCGAACGTGGTATTGTTTACATTGATGAGGTGGATAAAATTGCCCGTAAAAGCGACAATGCTTCCATAACCCGTGATGTCAGCGGCGAGGGCGTTCAGCAAGCTTTATTGAAGATACTGGAAGGTACCATGGTTAATGTACCACCACAAGGCGGCCGTAAACACCCCGACCAAAAAATGATTACCGTTAACACCAGCAATATATTATTTATATGCGGTGGCGCGTTTGACGGTATTGAAAAGAAAATTGCAAACCGTTTACGTACGCAAACCGTTGGTTATAAATTAAAAGGTAATGAGGGCGAGGTTGACTTGAAAAACCTTTACAAATACATTACTCCGCAGGATTTAAAGTCATTTGGTTTAATACCTGAGTTAATTGGCCGTTTACCGGTGCTTACTTACCTTAATCCGTTAGATAGGGAAGCATTGTACAATATACTGGTTGAACCTAAAAACTCGCTATTAAAGCAATACAAAAAGTTATTTGAGTACGAAGGTGTTAAATTAGAGTTTGACGACGAGGTGCTTAACTTTATTGTTGATAAGGCAATGGAGTTTAAACTGGGCGCACGTGGTTTACGCTCAATATGCGAGGCGATAATGATTGATGCTATGTTTGAGTTTCCGTCTAAAAAGGATGTGAAGAAACTGAACATTACGGCAGACTATGCCCGCGAGAAATTTGAAAAGTCTGACCTTAAAAAGTTAAAAGTGGCTTAACAACAAATATATAGCGCTAAGCTATTTTTGTTATCATAAACTGCAACCCTGGCCCAGTGCCGGGGTTTGCTGTATAAAAACATTGCTCATCGCTATTCCGCAATGAGTTAATATCGACGAATATGAACGAAGAATTGAACGTTAAAAAAGAAGGAGAGAACCTTCCGAAAGTAAAAGAGGTAAACACACCCATCAGGAAAGGGTTAAAAACAAAAGACGCCATTGTGGCCAACTGGCTGCCACGCTATACGGGCCGTCCGTTAGATCAGTTTGGCGACTATATTATCCTGACAAATTTCTCTAAATACATTCAACTGTTTTCTGAATGGAACGACAATGCGCCGATAATGGGCCTTGATAAGCCTATGCAAAGCGTTACTGCCAACGGTATTACCATTATAAACTTTGGTATGGGCAGCTCTGTAGCTGCTACGGTAATGGACCTGCTAACAGCCATACACCCAAAAGCTGTTATATTTTTAGGCAAATGTGGTGGCTTAAAGCGCAAAAACAACGTTGGTGATCTGATATTACCTATCGCTGCTATTCGAGGCGAGGGTACATCGAACGATTACTTACCACCAGAAGTGCCTGCACTGCCGTCTTTTGCTTTACAGAAAGCAGTATCAACCACCATACGAGACTTCTCATTGGATTACTGGACCGGAACCTGTTACACCACCAATCGCCGTGTTTGGGAGCACGACAAGAAGTTTAAAAGCTACCTTAAAGCTTTACGTGCCATGGCTGTAGATATGGAAACCGCCACTATTTTTACCTGCGGTTTTGCAAACAAGATACCAACCGGCGCATTGCTCTTAGTATCAGACCAGCCTATGATACCCGAAGGCGTTAAAACATCAGAAAGCGACTCGAAAGTAACCGGACAGTATGTCGAGACACACCTTAAAGTAGGTATTGAATCGCTTAAGCAACTGATAAACGGTGGTTTGACCGTTAAGCACTTAAGATTTTAATATGCAGTAGTGACTAGTGAATAGTGAGTTGGTTTAATTTACTCAATGTTCACCACTTACCACTCACAACTCACTAAGAAATGTGGCACAACAATATACTCGAAACCATTGGCAATACGCCGTTGGTGAAATTGAATAAAGTAGTTAAAGATATCCCGGCAACGGTTTTAGCTAAAATTGAGACCACTAATCCCGGTAACTCTATCAAGGACCGTATGGCCCTTAAAATGATTGAGGATGCCGAGAAAAGCGGCTTGCTAAAACCCGGCGGAACGATCATTGAAGGCACATCCGGCAATACCGGTATGGGCTTGGCAATTGCCGCGGTGATAAAAGGCTACAAATGTATTTTCACCAGTACGGATAAGCAATCAAAAGAAAAGTTTGATGCGCTACGTGCCTTTGGTGCCGAGGTTATAGTGTGCCCAACCAATGTCGATCCTGAAGATCCGCGGTCTTACTATTCGGTATCTTCTCGCCTGGAGCGCGAGGTACCAAACTCATGGAAACCTAACCAGTATGATAACCTGTCAAATTCACAGGCACATTATGAGTCTACCGGTCCCGAAATTTGGGAGCAGACGGAGGGTAAAGTTACCCACGTGGTCGCTGGTGTAGGTACGGGCGGTACCATATCAGGTATTGCCAAATATCTGAAGGAAAAAAACCCGGCCATACAGATCCTGGGTATAGACACGTATGGCTCGGTATTTAAAAAGTACAAAGAGACCGGCGAGTTTGACAAAAACGAGATCTACCCGTACATCACCGAAGGCATAGGCGAAGATTTTTTGCCAGCCAATGTAGACTTTAGCCTGATTGATCATTTTGAAAAAGTAACGGATAAAGATGCAGCCCTGATGACCCGCGAGGTTGCCCGTAAGGAAGGCATATTTGTAGGTAACTCAACAGGTTCGGCTGTTGCGGGAGTGTTGCAGATGAAGGATAAGTTTAAAGCCGGAGATGTGGTTGTAGTGATCTTCCCTGATCATGGCACACGCTACCTGGGTAAAATGTATAACGACGATTGGCTGCGCGATCGTGGGTTCCTGAAAGATGGCAAGCTAACCGCCAAAGATATCATCGGCAAAAAAGAAAGCCAGGAGATGGTTACTATCGACCACGAGAAAACAATCTTGGAAGCTATCAACACTATCAAATCTCTCAATATCTCACAGATCCCTGTTACACAGGCAGGTATGATCATCGGTAAAATAACAGAGAGCGATATCCTGAATGCGCTACTGGAGAACCCGTCGCTGAAATCTCAGCCGGTAAAAACCATCAGCACGGGACCGTTCCCGTTTGTTGACATCAGTACCTCGATAGACCGCATATCCGCCATGATTAACAACGACAACATTGCTGTACTGGTTGAGCATAATGGTGAAATTGCAATTATTACGCAGTATGATATTATAAATGCGATATCTGGGTAGGGTATAAGGTTTTAAGGTTAAAGGAGAAAGGTAAAAGGTGTTATGCGATAAGTGTGACACCTTTTTTATTTAGACATCGCCCAGTTAAGCGTCCACGTTTAACTGACTTTAAATTATTAGGTCATCTGCACATTCGGACATCTGAATATCCGCCCATCATTCACCCCGCCTTTTTGCCAATTCACTCTTATAAATCTCATTCAATGCCGGTTTAGGGTTGGTCAGCAATAAAATTACCGTTCCTTTTTCAACTGCCAGCGGGTGTTTGATCTCATCCATTTTTTGGCAGCTTTCAGTGATAGGTGTAAAGCGATTGATCTTGTCGCCTTCATCATCAATATAGATAATGTAACGGGCGTTAAGGTTAGGTGGTGCCCATAGTGCAAAGCTGCTATTTAATGATGCCGTTACAGGCAAGTTATGCTGTTTGCCAAAATGATATAACGCGCCGGCTTGCCCGTAGTTATCGGCATAAATTTGGGTGTTGCGCTTTTGTTCAGGGGTAAGGTTGTTGTACACATGGGCAACTTTTGTCGTGAGTTCATCCCAGCCGAACATGTCTGCATAATCCTGTGTTATAGGGTGTTGTTTTTGATCCTCCCAACGGGTGAGGAAGCTTAAAAATCCGAGGTGATTGTTTACGTAATCAAACGCTGCCAATGTTGGTTTTATGGGTAAAACCGGCAACA
>JAZKET010000076.1:0-9916 GCA_040386815.1 Bacteroidota bacterium
GAGTTTGAACATTTAAAGATAGTTTGGTATTACAAATATGTAAAAAAACTTTTTGGCATTTACATGCCCCTGGCAGTAAACAGTTGTTTTTAATATTTGTTAGCAGATATTTTTAATAGCTATCTGGAATATTGAGAGCGTTTAAGCAAAGCCCCAATAAGCGAAATACCGGCACCCGCATAAAGCACATACCATCCCCACGTAAATTTAATTTGCTTAGCCAAAAAGCCGGCGAATGATTTAAAAGGAATAAAGCTAAAACTTGCGTTTACTTTTAAGTAAGCTGCAATAAACAACAGCACTACTAACAGTAAAGCTAACCAGGCGGTTGTGCGCACCAATTTAATTTTATTTAGGCCGATACCAATAACGCCTATTACACCTACCAGCAGCAATACAAAACCGTACGGACGGTTAAGATCATACACATCCATATTAATTAAATGAAACGGACGCAGCAGCGGGCACCACGTACCTGCTATCAATAACACAAAACCGATAAATGAAATAAGCGAAGGTATCCTCATGGCACTAAATTATTGTTTTCTTTCAATCTCCATTTTCTCTGCAAAATGGGCGCAGTAATCGCGCAGATCTTCAATAATATTTTTTTCGCCGGTGGCGCGTAAAAAACTGTCGCCCATAGTCATAAGCGTTTGATAGAAGAAGATCTTCATCTCATCAACCGGCATATCTTTAGTCCAAAGGTCAATACGCAGGGCATTTTGATAATTCTGATCCCAAAGGGCCAGCATCATTGATTTTACAGGCACAGCCTCTTTGTTGGTTGAGTCGGTAGACTCCCACAGGATATTTTCAGGAACGTTATTTTCGTCTAATTCAACAGTAACTTTTATTTCAGCTTTCTTCATTTATTTAACAAGTAAAAATATTATAGCCACCAAAGTTATAAAGCTTAACTCAATAAGCCATAGTTTTTTGGTATCAGGAAAGAAATTACGGAACATTATATCTATAAATGACACTACAAAAGCAAACAGCAAGAAAATAAGGCTGATGATGCCGCCCAAGCGGGTAAAAGTTGTGCCGATTACTGTTGCTCCGTAGATCCAAACATAACCGGCCAATATTAATAAAAACGCCGTAGCAAAGTTTAGCGGTGTTATTTTAAACTTCATTGGTATTATTTCTTTCTAAAGTTTTTTGGCTTACCGTTTCCTCTTTTTGGCTGCCCTACCTTTCCGGTGCGTTTGGCTTTTTCGGCATCAAATTTTTTGCGTTGATTAAGTGTTTTTTTCTCATGGAAAGCACCTTTAAAATCAGGATCTTCCTTACGCTTCTGCATATCAATCTCGCGATTTTGATCCTGGCGCTCTTCAAATGGTGTTTCTTCAATAAATACTTCGGTAGGTATAGGTAATACCGGGATGGTTTGCCTTATCAGTTTTTGTATTTTGTTGATATAATACTCTTCGGTAGGGTTACAAAAAGTAACAGCCACACCAGCTTGCAAAGCGCGACCGGTACGGCCAATACGGTGCACATAATCTTCAAAAACAACCGGCACATCAAAATTGATAACATGGCTCACATCGCTCACATCAATACCGCGCGATGCTACATCCGTTGCTACCAAAATCTTTACCTCATCATTTTTAAACGCGTTCATGGAGTTAATACGCGTGTTTTGCCCTTTGTTGGCATGCAGCACCCTCACCTGTCCCTCGCCAAACTTGCGAAGCAAAAATTTGTAAACGTCCTCTGCCACGGTGCGGGTTTTACAAAAGATCATCAGCTTGGTAATGTCGCCTTCGTCTTTCAGCAACTCGCGCAGAAGGTTAATCTTTGTTTTCATGTTTGGCACATGGTAAAGCCTTTGCTCAACAGTTTGCGCCGGGGTAGCCTGCGGCGTAACCTCTATAACAGTCGGAAATTCCAGGAAATTTCCGGATAATTCATGCACTTTATCTGACATGGTTGCCGAGAACAGCAGGTTTTGTCTTTTAACAGGCACTATCTCTAATATGCGGTTTATTTGGGGCATAAAGCCCATATCCATCATCTTGTCGGCCTCGTCAAGCACCAATACCTGCAGGGTTTTAGTAACGATATGGCCAGCCAGGTAGATGTCCATAAAACGTCCCGGAGTGGCCACAATAATATCAACTCCTTTATTGATCAGTTCTATTTGAGTTTTAGGACCAAGCCCTCCATACACCGATACTATACGTAAGTCAGTATATTTTGAATAGATCTTTACGTTCTCCTCTATCTGCATAGCCAGCTCACGCGTTGGGGCTACTATAAGTGCGCGGGCATGGTCGCCTTGCGCGTACTTTAAACGCATTACAATGGGTAAAACATAAGCCGCGGTTTTGCCGGTGCCGGTTTGCGCAATGCCCATTACATCCTGCCCGTTCATTATAGGTGGGATAGCTTTTTGCTGCACTGGTGTTGGTTCGGTATAGCCTGCGTCGGCAATGGCGTTTAAAATTTGCCGGTTAAATTTAAGATCCTCGAAGGTTAAGCCCATGCCGCAAAGATAGGGTTTATAGTCGGGAAGTCAGTAAGACCAGAGGTCCGGAAGATAAATGGGGTTGGTACGGCAGGGATAATATCCTAATTTTACAGGCATGCAAGCAGATAAAGAAATCCAGAAGTGGACGGTGTTAAAAGAGGAAGATGTATCGCCAAGCCCTTGGTTCCCGGTTATAAAACATAAGGTGCAACTGGCCAACGGAAATGTGGTTGACGATTACTTTTTTTCGCCACTTGGCGATGTAGTGCAGGTGCTACCCGTAACTAAAAACAACGAGGTGGTGCTTGTAAAACAATACAAACACGGCATGGGCGAAATACTACTTGAACTACCCGGCGGTATGCAGCAAAAAAACCGGTCGGTAATTGAATCAGCGTTGAACGAACTGGAAGAAGAAACCGGGATAAAAACTACTGCCGATAAGCTGATATCATTAGGTAAAATAGCCAATAACCCCACCAAGCTAAAGCAGGTTACCTACGGTTTCATTATGTTTGATGCCGAGTTTAACGCCGTACAAAAATTGGACAGCACCGAAGATATACAGATTGTAACCCTACCAGCGCCACAAGTGCTGCAAATGGCTTTGAAAAACGAAATTTGGGTAACAGACTCTTTGAATTTTATTTTTAAGGCGGCACTGGCTTATCCGGATGTGTTTGGGTTAGCAAAGCGTTAAGCCATCTATTTTAACTAATAATTTTATAACGACTATATTTGCCCTATGTCATCCATCCTCATAAAATCTGCTACCGTAGTAAACGAAAACAAGCAATTCACTGCCGACCTGTTGATCAAAGACGGGCTGATCGAGAAGATAGCCCCTCAAATTGACGCGACAGCCGATAAAGTGATCAATGCTGAAGGATTATACCTTTTGCCTGGCGCTATTGACGACCAGGTACATTTTCGCGAACCTGGCTTAACGCACAAGGCTAATATCCATTCTGAAAGCCGTGCCGCTGTGGCAGGTGGTATCACATCTTTTATGGAGATGCCCAACACAGTGCCTAATACGCTTACGCAGCAATTATTAGAAGACAAGTACCAGCTAGCGGCTCAAAACTCGTTGGCTAACTACTCGTTCTTTATGGGTGCATCTAACGATAATTTAGATGAGGTTTTGCGTACAGATGTGAAAAACGTTTGCGGTATAAAGGTTTTCATGGGATCATCAACCGGTAATATGCTGGTAGATAATCCGGGTACTTTGGAGAATTTGTTTAAAAACTCGCCCATGCTGATTGCTACTCATTGCGAGGATGAAGCTACTATTCAGCATAACCTGGCGCATTACAAAGAGTTAATGGGCGATGATATTCCGGTTAGAATGCACCCTAAGATACGTAGCGAAGAAGCTTGCTATATATCGTCATCAATGGCGGTAGAATTAGCCAAAAAGCATAATACAAGGCTGCACATATTACACATATCGACAGAAAAAGAAACGCACCTGTTTAACAACACCACGCCATTAAAAGATAAACGCATTACAGCCGAAGCTTGCGTGCATCACCTATGGTTCAGCAACGAAGATTACGAAACTAAAGGCAACCTGATAAAGTGGAACCCTGCCGTAAAAACCGCCGAAGATCGTGACGGTATATTAAAAGCGGTACTTGATGGCCGTATAGACGTTATTGCTACGGACCATGCCCCGCATACTATAGAAGAAAAAGCACAACCATATCTACAAGCTCCATCAGGCGGCCCATTGGTACAACATGCGCTGACAGCATTGTTAGAGCTTTATCATCATGGTAAGATCACTCTTGAACAAATAGCAGAAAAAACAGCACATAATGTTGCCGTTTGTTTTGAAATAGAAAAACGCGGCTTTATACGCGAAGGTTACTTTGCAGACTTGGTTTTGGTTGATCTGAACAAGCCATGGCAGGTACAAAAAGACAATATCCTTTACAAATGCGGCTGGAGCCCGTTTGAAGGGACCACCTTCCGTTCAAGTGTTAAACATACCATCGTATCTGGCAACCTGGCCTGGAGCGAGGGTAAGTTTTTGAGCGACCAATCTGGTAAAAGAATGAGTTTTATCCGATAAATCTGTCATTGCGAGGGACGAAGCAATCGCGAACTATGTAAGCGTGCGATTGCTTCGTTCCTCGCAATGACAAACTTGATAATTACTCAATCTCACCACTCTCCACCATTCTTTTCATTTCACCAAAAATGTATTGCCAGTTTGATTCGGAGTGCTCTTTAGCCTCTTCGCTCTTAACATTATCCTGGCTGATGTGCAGGGTGGTTACACCGTCTGTTTCTGACAGATCATAAGTTACTATCTGATAATTTTCGGGGATATCGGGCAAGCCGCCCATGCTGCTCCAATAGCTATATTGCAGGTAGCTTCCGGGTACAATATCTAGTATCTTACCATGGTCGCGGTAGGTTTTGCCGTCCCATTGGCCGGTCCAGACAATCTCGCTGCCTTTTTGCCAGTCGCTTATTTGTTGGGTGCCGAAAAAATACTTTTCTACAATAGCTGGATCAACAATAGCTTTCCAGACCTTTTCGGCCGGGGCATTGATATTTACAGAGGTATTTAAATTGATGCTTGTCATGACAGTTTGATTTTTAAAATGAACAGACGAATGAGTTATCTGTTTCAAATAAACTACCAGGTATTGACAGCCCTATGTCAGCAGCAAAATTTTACTCAATACTTTTCCCGCGCATAGCCGTGCCAATGGCATGATCCATCAAGCGCTCTGCAAACGGACGGGTATATTCGTTAACCGTATCAATTTGCTTTAATATCGCATCTTTTTCACCATCGGCTAAAAGCGCTTTAAGGTTTGTAATGTATTGTGTTGTAGTGGCTAGCTCTTCTTCTGATAAAAAGCTACCGTTCTTTTCAATAAAACGTTCAACAGTGTATACCATTTGCTCACCTTCGGTACGGGCCTCAATCAACATACGCTGGCTAACGTCGTCTTTAGCGTGGGTAATGCTGTCCATCAACATTTGCTCTACCTGGTCGTCTGTAATACCGTAGGTTGGTTTTACGTCTATCTCCTGCTTCACGCCTGATCGTAATTCAATAGCCTGGATCTTTAATATCCCATCGGCATTTAATAAAAAGTTGATATCAACCTTAGGAAAACCTGCCGGCATAGATGGGATGCCACGCAGATCAAACTCGGCCAGTTTACGGTTTTCTTTGATCAAGTCGCGCTCGCCCTGGTAAACGGCTATTTTCATGTTCACCTGGCCATCTTTTGATGTGGTGTATTGTCGGCCTGCCTTAGTTGGCACCTTGCTGTTACGGGGAATGATTACATCCATTAAACCACCCATGGTTTCAATGCCCAAAGAAAGCGGTGTAACATCCAACAATAAAATATCTTTACGGTTACCGGCTAAAATATCGGCCTGTATAGCAGCACCAAGGGCAACAACTTCGTCCGGGTTTACATCATCATGCACCGGGCGTTTAAAGAAATCGGCTACCATGCTTTTAACCAGCGCCGTGCGGGTTGAGCCTCCCACCATAACTACTTCATCAATCTGCTCTATGGTCAGCTTAGCATCGCGCAGTGCGTTTTGGCATGCAGTGATGGTTTGTTTAACTTTAGGCAATATTAGTTTTTCAAAAGTCTCACGATCAAGTGTGCACCATATCTCGCCAACTTTTTCATTGAACAAACTTTGGTGGCTAAACGCTTTTTTTGCTTCTTCGGCCTTGAGGCGCAGTTGCTGTGACAATCCGTTATCAGCGGCTAAATCAGCTTTATTAAGATGATTCTTTTCTATCCAATAATCAACAATAGCGCGGTCAAAATCGTCGCCACCTAAAAAGGTGTCGCCATTGGTTGATAGTACCTCGAATATGCCATTTTGGATCTGCAAGATAGATACATCAAATGTGCCTCCGCCTAAATCATAAGCGGCTATAGTTTTAGTTTCTTCCGGGTTTAAGCCTATGCCGTATGCTAAGCTGGCGGCGGTTGGTTCGTTTACAATGCGTAACACGTCCAATCCGGCCAGTTTACCGGCATCGCGCGTGGCCTGGCGTTGCGAATCATTAAAATACGCCGGCACCGTTATTACAGCACGGTTAACAGGTGTTTTAAGCGCATGCTCGGCACGGGCTTTAAGTTCTTTTAATATCAGACCCGATAATTCTATCGGCGTGTAAAACTTATCGCCCACTTTTATTTTCACCAGGCTTTCGCTATCATCGTCAATAACCTTATAGCTAAAAAAGTCTTTATAGTTTTCAATGTCGTTGTAGCTGCGGCCCAACAGGCGCTTCACAGAGAAAATGGTATTGGTTGGATCTGTTATTAAATACTCTTTGGCTTCGTTACCCACAGTTACATCACCGGCAGGGCCAAAGTGCACCACAGAGGGCACCAATACACCTTTACCGGTATCGTTAATAACCTGCGGATTTTTATCGGGGTTGATAAAGGCCACCAATGAGTTGGTTGTACCCAGATCAATACCTACAATAATTTCTTCTTTTTGTATAGAACCCGTTGCCAGGTTGATAGAAACTTTAGCCATTATGTTTACTTAACAAGCGGCAAATGTAGCTAGTTTTAAAACACGGTATGTCATGTTATTGTGAATTGGCTTAATTATTTGCAAATTGCGGTGGCGTTACCATGCTAAAAAATATAACTAAAAATAACCCCTGCTTAATTTTTACCTTATTATTGGTACTTGGAACACTTGTAGCCAGGGCCCAGCAAATAGGTGGCAACCCGCCGTCTGTAAAATGGAATCAAATAAATACGCCGGCAGCCAGGGTAATATTTTCTACCGGGCTTGACTCAACGGCACAACGTATTGCCAACATTATAGCGCACATGAATAGCCTTACGGCTGCTACCATTGGCAACAAACAAAAAAAGGTTAACATACTGCTGCAACATCAAACCGTAATATCTAACGCATACGTAGGTTTAGCCCCTTTTCGAAGCGAGTTTTATTTAACGCCCGACCAAAACAGCTTTGAGCTGGGCACACTGTCATGGCCCGATCAATTGGCTATACATGAGTACAGGCACGTACAACAATATAATAACTTTAACGTAGGCTTATCAAAAACGCTTGGCTTTCTTTTTGGCGAGGCAGGGCAAGCGCTAGGTAACGACGCAGCTGTACCAAATTGGTTTTTTGAAGGCGATGCTGTGTATAACGAAACATTAGTTAGCCGCCAGGGACGTGGGCGCCTGCCTTATTTCTTTAACGGATATCGCGCGCTGTGGGCAGCCGGCAAAGATTATAGCTGGATGAAACTGCGCAACGGATCGCTTAAAGATTATGTGCCTAACCATTACCCTTTAGGATATATGATGATAGCTTACGGCCGCGAAAAATACGGCGATCTGTTTTGGAAAAATGTAACACACGATGCTGCCGCGTATAAAAGTTTAATCTATCCTTTTCAATCTGCTATAAAAAAATACGCCGGTGTCAATTATAAAACGTTTCGCACCGCTGCCTTTGATCATTTTAAAGAGCAGTTTAAGGCCGACGGCATAGTTAAGCCCACAAAAAAAAATCAACACTTTATAGCCGACGAAGAATACCCGTCGTACATAAACGATACCACTATCATTTTTGTACGATCGACCTACTCGCAAAGGCCTCACTTTATGATCAGGACCGGCAAGGTTGAGCATGAAATTGGTGCTATGAGTGTAAGTATAGATCATTATTTCAGTTATCGTAATGGCAAGGTGGTTTATACCACTTACAAGCCTGATATACGCTGGGGAAATCGTATGTATAACGATTTGATGGTGCTTGATATTAAAACAGGCTTAGAGCATCGTATTACGCATAAAAGCAGGTATTTTTCGCCGGCTTTTAGTGCCGATGGTAAGCGTATAGTTGCCGTACAAATGGATATGAGCGGTAAAAGCCAGCTGCATTTACTAGACGCTACTACAGGCAAACTTATAACCGCCTTTGCCAACCCCAAAAAATACACGCACACTTATCCGCAATTTTATGATGACAAAACCATTGTATCAACCGCGCGCGACTCGATAGGTTTTGTAAACATGATTTTGACCGATATACAAACCGGCGAAAGGAAGTTTGTAGGCGGAAGCGGAACCCCGGTAGGTTTTACAAAAGTTAAGAGTGACGGCATTTTGTTTACCCGTACTTATGAGCTTAAAGACAGGATGTTTTTGATGAAAGATTACAGCTTGTTTGAGCTGCAATCGCCGGCGCATAACGGGCAGTTAAGTTTTTATCAACCGGCAACAACCCTAAATAAAGTAGCATGGACCACCCCCACGGCTTACGGTTTCCGCATTAATGAAGTAAACAGGCAAAACACCCGTTTAATTGAACGCATAGACAACGGTGTATACGATGCCCCGGACATGGGTATCAAATCGCTTACTACAGATTCGGCAGCCAGTATTTTAGAGTCAATGCCTGCGGATACTTTCCCTGTTAAACGCTATCCTAAAACTAAGGGGCTATTTAACTTTCATAGTATATTACCAACGTTTAACGACCCTAACTACACTGTAGCCCTACAAGGCGAGAACGTGTTGAACACATTCCATTCGCAAGTAGTGTTTAATTATAACAGAAACGAAGGATATAAAGAAACCGGCTTTGATATGGTTTATGCAGGTTTGTTCCCTTACATCTCCGCTGGTTTTGACTATACTGTTGACAGGCGATTATTAGTACAAAACATCAACGTTTATTGGAATGAGCTTGATTTTCACGGAGGCCTGCAATTGCCGCTAAACCTAAGCGGCGGCAAAAACATTTCGGGTTTAACTATTGGCAGCTCAATACATTACAGCAAAACTGATTTTCAGCAAGTGTATGCCAATATATTAAACAGATCATACACCTATGTTAGCAATACCATAAGCTTTAGTAATCATATCCAACAAGCACGGCAAAATATATATCCGCGCCTTGGCCAAAGCTTTATCATGAATTACAGGCATGCTATTAATGGGCTAAAAGCTAACCAGCTTTTATTATCTGGCAATATCTACCTGCCCGGATTATTTAAAAACCACAGCTTTGTAACCAACCTGGCTCACCAACAAAGCGGACAAGACAACGTATTTAGCTTTAGTAACAACTTTCCATTTAGCCGCGGCTATGCTGCCGAAAATTTATTTAACCAAGATAAATTTGGATTTAATTATCACCTGCCGCTGGCTTATCCGGATGCCGGTATTGCTAACTTGCTTTACATTATGCGGGTAAGAGCTAACCTGTTTTATGACCAAACGCATGGCAGCTATTTTTATACGGTGCGGACAATTAGAGGAGCAACCACTGTTACAGAAGTACGTAGTACGGCAAGTAATTTCCGTTCTGCAGGTGCTGAATTGTATTTTGACACCAAATGGTTTAATCAGCACCCATTAACTTTTGGCATACGCTACAGTCGCTTACTTG
>JAZKET010000077.1:0-1826 GCA_040386815.1 Bacteroidota bacterium
TGTTGAAAGATTTGGTTAAACAAAAGGTAAAGGCCATAGTTTGTTTAGGCAAAGATAACCAACGCATACATGATGCATTTGAGGATGATGTTGACATTATTGTTAACACCGCATCAGCAGCTTCGGCGGCACAAACGGCATATCACCTGGCAACCAAAGGCGATACCGTATTGCTATCGCCTGCCTGCGCAAGTTTCGACTTATTTAAGAATTATGAAGATCGCGGCGATCAATTCAAAGCTGCAGTGAAAGAATTGTAACGATGTGCAGATGTGCGGATATGCAGATGTGCAAATGATAAAATAATTAGAAGATTGAGTGAATGCCTAAACAGAATTTGATAGTTGACTTGACATTTAGTTTCTCACTGAAGATTATTCAGTTTACAGAATTGTTAGAGTCAAAGAGAAAATTCAATGTGGCTGATCAATTATTTAGGAGCGGCACCTCGATTGGTGCAAATGTGCGCGAAGCACAAGGAGCCGAAAGCAAAGTTGATTTTAGGCACAAATGTAAAATAGCATACAAAGAGGCAGAAGAAACTGAATATTGGTTGTCGCTTTGCAAACATGCAGACAATTATCCATTTGATGAGGCAATGTATAATGAGGTAACGTCAATAATTAAAGTATTAGGAAAAATAATATCATCAACACATTAAAAAATTATCTGCACATCTGCACATTCGCATATCTGCACATAACTAACGAATAGAAAGGGCATGAATCAAATACTACAAAACATCAGGGGCGACCGTTGGATCTGGCTGATAGTAATACTACTATCGCTGATATCTATGCTGTCGGTTTATAGCGCTATAGGCTCTTTGGCTTATAAGCGTGGTGTGGGTGCCGAGTCTATTTTGATGAAGCACGTTGCCATGATAGTAGGTGGTATTGCTTTGATGTACATTTCGCACCGTATCGATTATCGGTACTATGCAGGCATCTCAAAATTATTGATGTTTATTACTGTACCGCTATTGTTGTACACCTTGGTTTTTGGTGCTAATATCAACGAGGCCAAAAGGTGGATCTCAATCCCGGGTACGGGTTTAAGCTTTCAGACATCAGATATGGCTAAGTTGGCCCTCATTACCTATCTGGCACGCACATTATCGCGCAAGCAAGAAAATATAAAAGATGTTAAGCAATCATTTTTACCCATTATAAGCGCGGTGTGTTTGGTGTTTGTATTGATTGCGCCGGCTAACTTGTCAACCGCGTTAATGTTGTTTGGTGTAAGCATTTTGCTGCTTATTATGGGCCGTATCAGCATTAAGCAAATTGCGGTAACCTGCGCTGCCGGTTTAGTATTATTGGTGGTAACCATGTTAACAGGCGTAGGCGGTAGAAACGGAACCCGTATATCGCGTATTAAAACATTTATGCACCCTGAGCAGGCTGACCCTGCCCGCACGTTCCAGGCAGATCATGCTAAGATAGCTATAGCAAGTGGCGGTTTCTTTGGGAAGGGTCCCGGCAAAAGCAGCGAAGTGAATTATTTGCCAGAAGCATACTCGGATGAGATATACGCCATCATTGTAGAAGAGTATGGCATGTTGGGCGGTATTGTATTGGTGGGGCTTTACCTGTTCTTGCTGTACCGCTGTATAAAAATTGTCACGAAGGCACCAAAGGCATTTGGAGCATTACTGGCAGCAGGTTTAAGTTTCAGCCTAACCATACAAGCCTTCGCAAACATGGCGGTAGCTGTGGGGCTTGGGCCGGTAACCGGTGTGCCATTACCATTTGTAAGTATGGGTGGTACATCAATGTTGTTTACCAGTATCGCCTTCGGCATCATATTATCGGTTAGCCGTGATA
>JAZKET010000077.1:1836-4930 GCA_040386815.1 Bacteroidota bacterium
ATTGAGGACCCTAAAAAAGTGGTGGTAGGCGAAATTAAAGAAGTTGGCAATTTGGCGACGGCTTAGTTGATGTGCAGATGTGCGAATATGCAAATGTGCAGATGAATTGTTGATGTGCAGATGTGCGAATATGCAAATGTGCAGATGAATAAATAAATAAATTAAATGATAGATCAGATTTAATTGGTGAAATCATATACAATATCAGTGTAATCAAACAAAAAATGGGAAAACCAAAACGTATTATCATTAGCGGCGGTGGCACAGGGGGGCACATCTTCCCGGCTATTGCTATTGCCAATGCTTTGAAGCGTTTAGACCCTGCTACAGAAATTTTGTTTGTTGGTGCCAATGGCCGTATGGAAATGGAAAAAGTTCCGGCTGCCGGTTATAAAATTATTGGTTTAAACATCCAGGGTATCCAGCGTAAATCTGTTTGGAAAAACCTGATGTTTCCGGTTAAGTTGTTTAACAGCGTAAACAAGGCGCTGCAAATTATAAAAGACTTTAAGCCCGATGCCGCGGTTGGTGTGGGTGGCTACGCATCTGGTCCGCTGTTATACGCGGCATCATTGAAGGGTATCCCGACACTGATACAGGAGCAAAACTCGTATGCCGGCGTTACCAACAAATGGCTGGGTAAAAAAGCTAAGAAAATCTGCGTGGCTTTTGATAACATGGCGCAGTTTTTCCCTGCGGATAAGATCATCAAAACCGGCAACCCTATCCGTAAGGAGTCGGTTGATGTGGTGGGTAAAAAGATGCAGGCGTTGGAGTTGTATAACCTGGCCACCGATAAAAAAACCATTATGGTTACCGGTGGCAGTTTGGGCGCACGTACGTTGAACAACGCGGTATTGGCATCGCTGGATAAAATTATTGATGCCAATGTGCAGGTGATATGGCAGACAGGTAAGTTTTATTACAAGAGCATTATTGAACAACTGGGCGAAACCTATCACCCAAACATTAAAATAATGGAGTTTGTAAACCGCATGGACCTGGCTTATGCCGCTGCCGACGTGATTATATCGCGTGCAGGCGCAGGCACTATTGCAGAACTGTGTGTGATAAAAAAACCGGTTATCCTGGTGCCTTCGCCAAATGTGGCCGAAGATCATCAAACCAAAAACGCGCTGGCTTTGGTTAATGAGCAAGCTGCCATTTTTGTGGCCGACAGGGATGCCGAAAATAAATTGATAGATAAAGCGCTGGCGCTTTTAAATGATAAAGGATTACAAAAGACATTAAGCGACAACATTGGTAAAATGGCCCTGCCACATGCTGATGATGTTATTGCAAAAGAGGTTATACAAATAACAATTAACAACAATTAAATCTTAGCGCTACATCGCACAACACGGTGTAGCGCTTTTTTAAAACAACAATGGAATTAAGCAGCATACAACGAGTTTATTTGGTAGGCATTGGCGGCATAGGCATGAGCGGCCTTGCGCGCTATTTCTGTCATTTAGGCTGTATTGTTTGCGGTTACGATAAAACCCCAACAGACCTCACAGACGAGCTGCATAACGAAGGCATACAGATTGTTTTTGAGGATAACAGCGAACTGATACCTAAAAGCTTCCGCGATTTAGATGATAGCACTTTGGTGATCTACACTCCCGCTATCCCTAAGGACTCAGAGATATTGAATTTCTTTAAGCGCAAAGATTTTGTGCTGTGGAAACGTTCGCAGGTTTTAGGGTTGATCAGCCAGGGTAAATTTACCATCGGGGTGGCCGGTACGCATGGCAAAACCACCACATCATGCATGGTGGCGCATATCTTGAAACATTCGGGTACAGATTGCTCGGCGTTTTTGGGTGGCATAGCGTCTAACTATCAAAAAAATGTGCTGTTTGGCGATAATGATATTGTAGTGGTTGAGGCCGATGAGTATGATCGTTCTTTCCTTACCCTGCACCCTGATATCGCTATAGTAACATCAATGGATGCAGATCACCTGGATATTTATGGCAATCATTCCAGCCTGACAGAATCTTTCAGGTTATATGCTTCGCAGATAAAACCGGGTGGCCAATTGATCCATCGTAAAGGGTTAGATCTGGATAATGGATTTACCTATAGCATTACCGAAGAAGCCGACGCGGTTGCAAAAAACATCCGTGTTGATGATGGTAACTTCTACTTTGATTTTGTAAGTGGCGATGTTAGCATCACTAATATTAAAATGGGTATTGCCGGTTTACACAATATTGAAAACGCGGTAGCGGCCATAAAGGCAACCATGCTGGTAGGCGTAAAACCTGATGCGGTTAAAGCGGCACTTGAGGCTTTTCGTGGTGTAAAACGAAGATTTGAATACATTGTAAAAACTACAGAGCATGTTTATGTTGATGATTATGCGCACCACCCTGAAGAGTTACGCGCGGCCATATCATCTATAAAAAGATTATATCCTAACAGAAAACTGACCACTATTTTTCAGCCACATCTGTACACCCGTACCCGCGATTTTGTGGATGGTTTTGCAGAGGTGCTGGACATGAGCGACGAGTTGTTGCTGCTGGATATTTACCCGGCGCGCGAGCTGCCGATAGAAGGTGTAACATCTGCCATGATATTGGATCGAATGCATTTACAAAATGCACAGATCATTGGCAAACAGGAGGCTATTGATAAAGTAAAGGCAGATAAACCTGAACTATTGTTAACCGTTGGCGCGGGCGATATTGATAATTTGGTACAACCCATAAAAGCAATTTTAGAAAATGTTTAAAAAACCAATATGGCGCATTATACTCATTAGCTTTACCTGGCTTATCAGCCTGGGTGGGGTTGTGGTATTAATGAGTTTTATTGAGATAAAAAAATCAACCATGACCTGCAAGGATGTAAAGATCTACATCCCCGGCAGCCAATACTTTATTGATAAAAAAGAGGTTGAGCATATTTTGCAGCTAAGCAGTTTTACGCTGGTGGGCCGCAGGTTAGATAATATTAATCTGCATGATCTTGAAACTCGCTTGCGTGCAAATCCATTTATTGAGTACGCTAAGGTATATGCAGATATGGATGGTGTAATTACCATGGAGATAGAGCAGCGCCAGCCTATAATGCGTATTATGAC
>JAZKET010000078.1:0-14146 GCA_040386815.1 Bacteroidota bacterium
CTGTTCTTTTTGGGCAATTGGCACCATTGGGTTGTTCAAATCTAAAAACGACCAGTTATGTGCTGTAGCGGCCCTTTTCTGATCATCGGCTATTTTAAGCATAGCCGCGTTTTTACCTGTAAATACTATATTTTTCAGTTTTGACGTCTCATCGTAGGGCGATGAGGCGATCATGATCTTTTGTGTTTCGGTATGTTGCATTAGCTTATTTTCTATCAGCTTAAAACTTGCCAATGCTTTAGCTACCCGCGCTTTGTAAGCCGAATCAGCCTTATCGCCTTTCAGGTTCTGATAACCTGTATCATTCATCCCAAAGGTTAATGTTACAATATTGGGTTTGTGTACAAAAACATCTGTCTCTAAACGCTCATACATTTGCTGTGCAACATCGCCACCTATACCAGCATTAAATATCCTGATGTTTCTGTCGGGAAAATGGGTTAAATAATACAACCATATGTATGAGTGATAATGCCCGCCATCAGTAATACTGTTACCGGTAAAAACAATTCTGTCGCCTTGTTTAAAAGCGGGTACAGTTTGTCCGTTTGCAAACATCACGGTAATGCCGCACAAGCAAAATGCAAATAAAATTGGTTTCATTAAAAGGCTTTATATTGTTGCTAAATTGGTTTAGTAAATAAAAGGTATATATTTCAATTTCGCAATTCTGATCAAAAAAAACTATAGCGATGTTGTTACTTGACATTGTAACTCCTAATTGTATATTCGCTGCATTAATTTATCTATTATCTAAACCTAAAATGAAATCTATTTTCTACTCGCTGGCCTTTATTGGCTTGCTGCTAACATCGTGTTCAAAAAAGACAGAAGATACGCCGGTTCCGTACCAAATAAATACCGAAAACAAAGCCATCCATTTTGACGAAACACATCAATTTATAATCACCCAGGGTGGTGTTGAAATACACGGCAAAGACGTTACCTGGGTATTAAGCGACGATAGGGTTGCTACTATTGATGCCAATGGCTTGCTACGCGGCAAAAAATTAGGCACTATAACTTTAGCGGCTTCAATTAAAGGCAAATTTGGCCTTAAAAGCACGGTTACTATTATACCTTACAGCACCCTTTGCAAAGAGCCCTTTTTTGAAGAAGGTGCAAGCACCGCAACCACTAAAAGCAGAGAGTTTAGAACATTGGCCAGCGAAACAGTAACTTCATTGTTCTTTTTAGGCGAAAATGCTAAACTTAGAAACGCTGCTTATATTTTTAAAGATGGTAAAATGACATCGGGCGCGTTATTATTCGCCAATAATCAGGCAGTTGTTGATGAGGCGCAGAAATTTTACGACGAGCGTTATACCAGGTTAGGTACAGAAAATAACGTTTATTTTTACGGTGATGGCGGCAGCCTGGTAATTGGCATATCTATAGATGCCAACATTGGGTTTAATGCGATATACCTTAAAGGCGATGGAAAAACACTTAGTGTAACAGGCCAAACGGTATTACAATTTAACACCATTAAAGCTAACTTATTGAAGCAAAAGGATATATTATAATATACAGAATGGTATAAAATTAAGCGCCCGGGATCTTAGCTGATCTTGGGCGTTTTTGTTTTGAGATAACTAAAACTTGCAGCTGTTATTATGGTTTATTGTATGGTTTTACAATATATTTGGTGTGCACCAAAAAGATATCAGCCAACACGCTTTGCATCTATTTTTTTTACATATTTGATCATACAAATTAAACCTACTAACACATGCAGGAATTAGATCCATCTATATTAGCAAAAGCCAACGTATGGCTTGAGGGAAACTACGACGCTGATACCAAGGCAGAAATTAAACGCCTTATTGATACTAACGCTGTTACCGAACTTACCGACTCGTTTTACCGCGACCTTGAATTTGGCACAGGTGGCTTAAGAGGCATTATGGGCCCAGGCTCTAATAGAGTAAACAAATACACCATTGGTGCTGCTACGCAAGGCCTGGCTAATTTTCTGAAAAAGACCTACCCTAATGAGAAAGTAAGCGTAGCTATAGCGCACGATAGCCGCAATAACTCTGATGTATTAGGCAATATTACTGCTGATGTGTTTTCTGCAAATGGCATACACGTTTATTTCTTTAGCGCATTGCGCCCTACCCCCGAACTATCGTACGCGGTACGTAAACTGGGATGTAAAAGTGGTGTAATGCTAACCGCATCACATAACCCTAAAGAGTACAATGGCTATAAAGCTTATGGCGCCGACGGTGGCCAGTTTGTATCGCCTTATGATAAAGCGGTAATGGATGAGGTTGCAGCCATATCAAGCATTGATGAAGTTAAATTTGATAGAATTGCGGCAAATGTAGAATTGTTGGGCGAGGACATTGACAACGAATACATTGAAAAAATAACTGCGCTGTCTGTATCTCCGGATGCTATTAAACGCCAAAAAAATCTGAGCATAGTGTTCTCTCCTATCCATGGTACGGGCATTACCCTGGTGCCACCCGCTTTAAAAAGCTTTGGTTTTGAAAACGTAACCATTGTTGAAGAGCAGGCTACACCCGATGGTAACTTCCCTACGGTGGTTTATCCAAATCCAGAAGAGAAAGAAGCATTAACCCTGGCACTTAAAAAAGCCGCTGAAATTGACGCCGACTTAGTGTTGGCAACCGACCCTGATGCCGACCGTGTAGGCATTGCCGTAAAAAATACAGATAACGAGTTTGTGCTGCTTAATGGCAACCAAACAGGTAGCTTACTGATAAACTACCTGTTAACCGCCTGGGAAGAAAAAGGCAAACTTACAGGCAAAGAGTACATTGTTAAAACCATTGTAACTTCAAACCTTATAGAAGAGATAGCCAAAGCAAAAAATGTAACCTATTACAACACCTTAACCGGCTTTAAGTACATTGGCGAGTTAATGACCAAATTTGAAGGCAAACAAACCTTCATAGGTGGCGGCGAAGAAAGCTATGGCTACCTTATTGGCGAACTGGTTAGAGATAAAGATGCTGTTGTATCTGCTGCATTTATAGCCGAAATGACCGCCTTTTATAAAGACAAAGGCACCAGCTTGTTTGAAGCCATGATAGAGATGTATCTTCAATATGGTTTCTACAAAGAAAAACTGATATCGATAACAAAAAAAGGAAAATCGGGCGCCGAGGAGATCAAGGCCATGATGGAAACTTTCCGCACTAACCCGCCGGCTACATTGGGCGGTTCAAAAGTGGTAACAGTTAAAGATTACGAAAGACAGATTGAAACTGATATCGCTACAAAATCAACCAGCGCCATTGAGTTGCCAAAATCAGATGTGTTACAGTTTATAACTGAAGATGGTAGCATCATTTCTGCCCGTCCATCTGGCACAGAGCCAAAGATCAAGTTTTATTGCAGCGTAAACGGCAAGCTGGCCAGCAAAGATGCTTACAAAGCTACCGACGCGGCCCTTGATACTAAAATAGACAACATCATTAAAGATCTGGGTGTATAATACATCTATAAGTGATAAAAAAAATCCCGGCGCTTTTTACAAGGCCGGGATTTTTTGTTTGCAGACAATCACGGTGCAAAATGCTATAACTTATTTAATTTCGACGTGTTTGAATAAAACCGGGTAGCAACTTTACCATCCCAATGATAATAGTTGATAGTTTGCTTTAGGTATTCCCACCTTACTTCGCCATTTTTTGAAAGGATTGGTAGGTAATCATCATTTACAAACTGCTGGCCTTCGTTATTAATCATAATTATGGTTTCGTTTAATGGATATTTTAAATTTGATGGATAAGCAAGCGTGTCTTTAGTACCAGTGTCAGCATCGGGATATAGGCAAATTTTGCCCTTTCCGTTTATCGCGGGGATATAAATTATCGTGGCATCTAATCCACCTCCATCTGCCAAAAAGGTAACACTTTCTGGCAAAAAGCTCATCCCGGTTGGTTTATCAACCATGAACAACATAGTTTGTGTACCGCCGCAAAAATCGCCATGAGCGTTTACTCTTAAACAAAACTCAACGTTTTTAAGCGGAAGATTTTTAATTCGGTTGACTTCGAATATAGTTTCGGAATATCCGTTATGGGTAACACTTCTGATAATTTTTTTTGCCTTAATATCATATTTAACAACCTTGATAAATGGCTTATTTGTTTCGCCCTTCTGTATATATGTCCCTGCCAGGTACAAATAAATGCCGGCATCATCAGTAAATGTAAAAAAAGCAATATTATCATCCACAATGTATCCCTCTGTACCGTTATCAAGCTTTACTTTTAAAAAACCAAGCATGGAGCTTTGAGTATATGGCCCATTGCCTGCATTGTTTAAGGTATCCTCATGGGTAATCCATTCTGACGACAAGACTTTAAAAAAAGTAAAAGGCGGGATTATTGTTTTAACTTCAGACAGCGTATCGGCTAGGGTATAGACCCGGGTGTTAGCAAATGTAGCGGGCCTTGCGGTTGGATACATTACATTATTATCCTGTTGCTCTGGTACAACATAGGTAGAGTCTGCCGGATTAAATATTTTACTTTCACTTTTGGTTGCAACATTTATTTTATTGCTACCATTCTGGCACGAAACCAAAATCTGCGCCGCTATCAGCAAACTTAGGACAGGCCGTTTAATTAAATCAAAAAATCTTTCCATCGCAACTTAGCTAACTGACTTTACTTAACCAGTTTAACCGCCCTAAACAAATTATCTGTCGACTGCAGTATTTTGGCTTTAAGCTTGGGGTTATAGTTTGGATTATTTTTCAAGAAGTTGGTTACCACTACCGCGGCTGCTGGTGTTTGATACCAGCCAAAAGTAGCCTGCAACCATGCCTGTGGGAAAAATATATCGCCGGTGCGTTGTATATCGGCTAACCAATTCAAGCTTTCAGGCAAATACTTTTCTGACTGTGCCACTCGCAGCGGGTGATGCAAATTACCCAGCGCCATTGCAACCCACGACTCTTTTGCCCTATTGGTTTTATCATTCAACGAAGCAAAAAAAGCATCGCGTACGGCAACATCATTTGACAGTGACGGCATTAAAAATTGCAGACGATCTTTCCTGTCGGCGTTTTGTATGCGGGATAGTTGTTCGTTTAGGATACCTTGATAATCAGCGTAGTTTCTTATAGCTAAACCAGTAGCTAACGATGTATAATCGTCCTCAACTAAAGTAACACCGGTTGGGGCTTGTTTTTGCTTCCATACGTTGTAGATCTTATCCTGTGCATCATTAGATAGTGCTACACCACAATAGGCTTTAAACAAAAGCTTTTTAGTGTTAGGTGTAGCGGCTTGCTCCATTGCCTTCCATAAAGTATTTTCAACCTCAGCTGACAATCCGGCTCGTTTATCAGCAGGTATAAATCGCCAGAAAATAGCGCTTATGTAATCTGCCAGTATATTCAGGTTAAGTTCTTCTTTTTCTTTCAGGATGGTATTCTCAACAAAACTCAACATACGTTGTGGGTTTAAACCCTGCCCGTCAAGTACGTTTTCATACAGATTAATATAAGCCGACGCCCGGCTAACCGCATCTGTTAACGAAACGATATCTGCACGCTCATCTACCGGAAACACGCCATAGCCATCGCCCGATGTGTTGAAGAAAAAAGCATCGGGTTTGGCTTTACCTACACCTACGTTAACGGCCGATTGCTTCATATTAACCGGGATAATCTCTGTCCTGTCTTTATAAACGAAGGTAATTTCAAAATACTGCGGCCAAAAGCGCTTGCTGCCATCTTCGCCCTGTTGATTAATGGTTAAGGCAGTAATTTTATTGCCGGCAGTTTTAAGCTGGTAAGTAAACTTTGGCCGCCCGGGCTCATTTACCCAAACCTTGTTCCACGCTGCCAGGTCAACCGGTGTAAGGGCATCAAGTATGCTTATCAAATCTGGCCAGGTGGCATTACTGTAAGCATACTTTTTAAGATATTGGCGTATGCCTTTTTTAAAAGCCTCCTCTCCCATAAGGCGCTCTAACTGGCGCATCATAATTGGGGCTTTATGGTATATGATATTACCGTACATAGAGCCTGCATCCTGCAAATTATCAAGCTGCTGACGGATGGGGTTTGCGCCAGGCGTTCGATCAACGCCGTATGCTAAAGGGTAATGATCAGTCAAAAACTTTAGGGCATAATTATTATCCTTTAGTGTAACGTTACCTATCTTATCGGCCATAAAATTGGCAAACACCTCTTTCATCCAAACATCATTAAACCAGCGCATGGTTACCAGGTCGCCAAACCATTGATGAGCGGTTTCGTGCGCTAAAACGTTGGCGCGGCTTATCAACTGGTCGCGGGTGGCGCTGGCATCTAAAAACAAGGCCGATGCTTTGTACTGTATAGCCCCGACATGCTCCATGCCGCCGTACTGAAAATCAGGGATAGCTATGCAATCAAACTTCTTGAACGGATATTTTATACCGGTATAATCCTCCATAAACTTCATCGCATCAGCCTGGATATCAAATATGGGGTTGATACTTGCTTTTAATTTAGCCGTATCTGTCTCGCGATGATAAAGGTTCATGTTACCCTTTGTCACCTTATAAAACTTGCCCGCCACAAATGAGAATAGGTAAGTGCTTACTAAATCTGACTGCGTAAAGTTGACGGTTTTAACACCATCATTAATAACCGAATCTTTAACCGGGGCATTACCCACAGCCTGCCAGTCTGCTGGCACATTTAGGGTAAGCGTATACCCGGCTTTCAGATCGGGTTGGTCAAAACATGGAAACACGGTGCGCGCCCTATCTGGCACCAGCAGGGTATACATATAATCGCGATTACGGTTCATGGACGAACTTGCGGTGGTATAGCTTAGCTTAACTTTATTAGCGCCTTTTATCAAGTTTTTGGCATCAATCACCAAATGTTCATTAATGAAGTTTGGCTTAACACTTTTGCCGTTTACATTAACCTGAGTAATGGTATTGGTTTTGAAATCAAGCTGCAAGGCCTGCGCTGTATTGCTTAGCTTAAAATCAAGCACTTCGGTAGCTTGCACCACAGCTTTCTGATTGGCCGGGATGGTAAAATTTAAGGTATAACGTATATCAGAAATAACTTTAGCACGATGCTGGGCCAAGGGTAAAGGCACCCCGGTTTGTACCGGTAAACCCAAAGCAAACAAAATGATGGATAGTAAATTCATTGTGCCGAAAGATAAAATTAAATTATGTTAATTTAAGTTAACCGGCTTCTTATATCGATATTTATGTTCTATACTTGTTATAGATATATTAAACCTGTAAACCTGCACAATGAAATACGCGTTTAGCCTTTTGGCAATGTTGTTTGCCCTAACCACATCGGCACAAAAAGCAAAATTAAAACCTGCGGCAACGGCAGCAAAACCCAAGCCTGTTGTGCAACCCGCAAAACCCACCGGCTTCGCTTTAATTAAGGGACGAATATTAAACAACGATGGCGATTTTTTAGATTACGGCACTGAAAAGCTTTTAGGCTACACCGTTGGTTCAATACCTGTTGATAAAAACGGCTATTTTGAAAGGCTGATACCGCTTGAAGATAAATATAAAGATATACACTTTAGAACCAGCGGTATGGGTGTGATATTAGGATTGAAAGATAAAGACAGCATAACCATCAATTGGGATTATAAAGACCTGAAAAATACCCTATCAATCCAGGCCAACAAACCCGAACGCACCGAGCAATTGGTAAAAATAGATGAGCACCGTAAAAAGTTTATGCAGATTAGTTACGATACGCAAGTAGCTATTATGGCCAAAAACATGCCCGACTCGGTAAAGTTTGCCCGGGTAAATGCTACATACAATCAGGAAATTCAATCGCTGTTATCAGGCGCTGTAACTGAAGCTTCCATGAGCCAGGCAACCAATGTTTACTTTAATTATACCGGGATACTACAAAGTAGCCGATTGCTGGGCAAGTATGATCTGTTTATAACCAACCCTACCGAACAAACACGTGCAGTACCTATATTAAACGACAAACAAGCCTACAAAACAGAATCATTAGAATATTACAAAAACAGCTCAGGCTACCGCGATTTTATATTTAATTACGTGCGTTTCTCGCCGGCTTTTACCAGCACAGTTACCGCTACTAATAATATTGTGGCCAAAACGCTGCCTTTCTCGCCAGGATGGAAAGATTACTACTCAGGCTTGGCGGCATTCAGGCTTACCGAATTGAGAGATTGGTTTATTACAAAATCTATCATGATGGATTTTGAATATTATTCGTTTGATGATGCCACAGCTATTTATAAAGACTTTTCGACCAAAGTAGAGACACTAGCTTTTGCCGATACGCTGGCCACTTATTTCGAGAATATAAAACGCTTAAAACCCGGCAGCCCTGCCCCGGCATTTACTTTAAAAGACGAAAACGGCAAGATGGTATCGCTTAGCTCTTTCAAAGGCAAAACCGTTTATATCGATTTTTGGGGCGTTGGTTGCGGCCCTTGTATTTACGCTATTAAAAATTATGTACCAGAGCTGCATGAAAAATATAAAGATAAAAACATCGTATTTATTAATATTTGTGTTGATAGCGACGAAGCTACCTGGAAACGTAGTATGGCTGATTTAAACCTGCACGGCGTAAACCTTATTGCCGAAGGTTGGACCACAAACCCAACCTGCAAGGCATACAATATAAACGCAATACCGCATTATTATTTGATTGATAAAGAAGGTAAAATTGTTGAAAATAATGCCACCGGACCAAGCAAAGACCTATATCCCAAATTAGATAAACTGATCAGGTAATTTGATAATGATGATAAAGTATCCCTTAACTATAATAACATTATTGTTTGCACTAAGCGTATCGGCACAAAAAAAAGTTAAACGTGTTGCAAGCATAGAACCTGCAGCTGTTGCCGTAGTAAAAGTGCATATAGCCAACAATACAAAGCCAAGTCTTGATTACTATTGGTTTGATCTGATTGGCTATACAGCCGCTACAGCGCAGGCAAATAAAGCAGGCGATTTTATACTGAAATTTAAAATTGACAACCAGGTTAAAGAAACTATTATCTACTTTGACGACGATTGCATTAAGCTAGATCTGATAGCTAAAGATACCATAACACTAAGCTGGGATGCTGACAGTTTTAACAAAACCCTATCAATAAAAGCCAATAAAGCGCTGCGTACCGCAGAGCTTTATAAAGGCAATGAACTTTATCATATCATTAAAAAAGATGATATACAGTTGCGCTCCACTCTCCGCGGTAAAACCACAGATTCATTAGTCTATACAAAGATAAACGCACTTTACAACAAGGCAATTGACACCTTGCTACGCGATGGCATTACACCGGGGATAAAAAAAACGGCGGTTGATGTTTACTTTGGCTACATTAATTTATTAAACCGATTTGGGCTTCTGTCTGAACATGATCTGTATATTATTAATCAAACTGAGGCAAGCAGATCTATACCGATACTAAATACACATGAGGCTTTTCGTACCGAACAAAAAGACTTATATAAAACCAGCCGCACCTACCGCGACTTTATATTCAACTTTGTGCGGCTTAACCCTGTTTTTAACTTGTGGAAAACACGGGATATTAAAATTGCAGACTATTCTAAATCACCTGCATGGAAAGAATGTCACGCAGGTTTCAGGGCATTTCATAACGTAGAAATGCGCGAGTGGTATATGACCCGATGTATTATTGGCGAAGCTTTTCAGTTTGGAACATTTGACGATGCCGACACCGTTTACCGCGATTTTGCGCCAATGGTAAAAACGCCGGTTTATGCCGATACACTGAAAAAATTTTACGCGGCCATAAAACGCCTTAAACCCGGCAGCCCTGCCCCTATATTTACCTTAAAAGACGATCATGGCAAGCAAGTATCGTTAAGCGATTTTAAAGACAAGGTAGTTTATATTGATTTTTGGGGTGTTTATTGCGGGCCTTGCATTGGCGCCATTAAACAATCGGTACCGGCATTACATCAAAAATATAAGGGTAAAGATGTAGTGTTTATCAACATCTGTATTGACACAGACGAAAACAACTGGAAAGTAAATCTTAAAAAATTAAATCTCGACGGTGTTAATCTCATCGCCCAGGGCGGCACCCTCCATCCGGTTAGCAAAGCTTATAATATCGACGGTATACCGCATTACTACCTGATAGATAAAGAAGGGAAAATTGCAGACAACAAAGCTGCCGATCCGTTTGAACAACGATTGTATGACCAGATAGACAAATTACTTAGATAACATCAGGGATTCCATTTTACCGATAACGGAAACTCCAGGATAAACTCTGTACCTACGTTTACCCGGCTTTTTACGCTGATAGTGCCGCCGAGGCTTTCTACCTGCATTTTTACCATAAACAAGCCAACGCCTTTACCCTCAACACTCCAGTCAAACCGTTTATAAAGGCCAAACAAGTGCGAACCATATTTTTCCAGATCAATACCGCGGCCGTTATCTTTAAAGCAAATCATCATCCTATCCGTCTTTAACTTAGTGCTAACTACTATAACCGGCTTGATATTAGTTCGGCGGTATTTAATAGCGTTGATAACCAGATTTTGAAATATGCTATACAGATAACTCTTTAAGATATAAAGTTCGTCAAAGGCCTCAAAATCACCTTTAAGCGTAACCTTATTTTTCTCTATCATCTGGCTAATGCCGGCACCTATTTCTTCTAACAGACCAGGCAAAGAAACCTTCTCTATCTGGTCATTCACCTGGCTGCGCACCTGCAAAATATGGTTCAGATCAAGTATCACTTTATCTAAATTGTTTACTGATACAGAAAGTGCTTCAAGCGTATCCAGGCTTTCAGGCTCGCCAGGTTCCAGATCGCCCAACAGGCCTGCTAAACCTTGTATATTAGCTACAGGAGCACGTAAGTTATGCGATATGATGTAGGTAAACTGCTCCAGATCTTTATTACGCTGGGCAAGATCGGCCGTCATTAACTCACGATCTGAATCTATGTTTTTCTTTTCGGTGATGTTTTTGAAAGTAAGTATCACCCCTACTATTTCTTCGTTCTCATTAAAAACACCAACCCATTTAACATCGTACCATTCAGATTCGCCTTCAAGAGGAGTAAGATGAGTTTCGTAAGCAGCAACCTTATTATTTTTTGCTGCCGCGATAGCCTTTTTAACAGATGAGCGCCGTTGTGCCGGGAAATAATTAATGATGGATTTGCCAATTTTTAAAGCTTTTCCATAATACTTAACCATGGTTGTATTGGCGGTATTATTATAAGACGCGATGTTCAGATCAGCATCAAACAACATAATGCCCAGATCAATATGCTCAAATACAGACCTTAGGTTAGCTTCTGATTTTTTCAACGATGCTTCGGCCAGCTTACGGTCGGTTATGTTGATGTGAAGTATTACGGCACCTTTCTGCGTATGATCTGCCAGCGGGCTAACCACAATCATAAACCAATCTTTACCGCTTAAAGAGGCGTACTCCATCTCAAACTCTTTCCTATAGCCGCTTATAACATCGTTAATACCCTGCTCTATTTTGTTGCTGGTTGCTTTATCTATAGCTGTAGCAGTTTCTGATATGGCCAAATAGCTATAACCAACCCCATAGTTAGGTATCCCAAGGTTATTAAACAGCGCCAGTTTTTTCCACGACTCGTTAACCGCTATGATCTTACCTTTCTCGTTAATCAAAACAATATTGGGCGGCAGGGCATTCAATATGGCGGCCTGTGTTTCAGATGCTTCCTGTATTTGCTCTTCGGCTTTCTTTTGGTCGGTTACATCCTGTGTAAAGCCTTTCAGGCGGGTAGGTTTATTATGTTCATTGCGCTCTACCAATAGTTTGGCATGCAGGTATTTAAGCTTTTCATCATCATAGGTTTTTATCCTGAAATCCAGCGTTATAGAATCACCGTCGCCTGCCAGGGCATTATCTATTTCAGCCCTTACTCTTGTAGAATCGTCCTGGTGTACTCGGTTAAAAAAACTTCTGAATGATGGCTCAATATCGTCAACCTTTAGGCCCAATATTTTATACAAACCAGGCGACCATTTAGTAACCTGGCTTTGCATATCCATATCCAAGCTACCTATATTGGCTATATTCTCGGCAGCTTTTAGTAATGATTCGCTGGCAACAACTTCGGCAAGATATTTTTTACGCTCGGCTTCAAGGTTGGCTTTTTCAAGGGCGTTAATAATAGCGTTGGGTAAGCGCTGGGTGCGATCTTTCAAAATGTAGTCGGCAGCCCCGTTTTTCATTATCTCAACCGCAAACTCTTCTGATATAGTAGCCGTTATTAATATAAACGGTACGTTAAGCCCGCTTTGTTTCAGCAGCTCAAATGCCTCTATTGAATCAAATTGAGGCAAAGAATGGTCTGACAGTATCACATCTGGCTTAAACTCATTAAGCGCGTTGATGTAATCGACTTTATTATCAACCACTAATTTTTCGAACAATAAGTTAGACCTGTTTAATTCAATACCCACCAATTCGGCATCGGTTGGCACATCCTCCAGGTGAAGTATCTTGATCTTACTAGTCACAGTATAGTATAAAATTATATAGGGTGTTGATTAATAACCAGCCAGTATAAACCCAGGTCAGATATAGCTTTGGCAAAAGCCTCAAAATTTACCGGCTTTACCACGTAACTATTTACCCCCAAATCATAACTGGTAATAATATCCTGCTCTTCTCTTGATGAGGTCATGATCACTACCGGAATAGCACGGGTTAACTTATCAGATTTTAGCTGACGCAATACTTCAATACCATCTACCTTGGGCATTTTAATATCTAACAAAATAACCTTAGGCTTATCAGTAACAGAGCGCCCCTCAAACATACCTTTACCAAATACAAAATCAAGCGCTTCTTCTCCGTCTTTTACGTGTACCATTTTATTTGCCAGGTTTACTTTTTTTAATGCCCTGATGGTAAGTTCAGCGTCGTGAACATTATCTTCAACTAACAATATTTCTACCTCTGTTCCGCTCATTACTTGCTTGTTTTTATAGGTATGCTGAAATAAAATGTAGCACCCTCTCCAACTGTTGATTCTGCCCAAACAGTGCCGCCATGTTTAACTATTATGCGTTTAGATAATGCCAAACCAACGCCGGTGCCCTCAAACTCCTGCGCGCTGTGCAGCCGCTGAAAAACGCCAAACAACTTAGCGCTATACTTCATATCAAAGCCCACGCCATTATCTTTGATATAATAAATGCGATTGTCGGGGTTTTTAATACAGCCTATTTCAATAACAGGATGTTCTGTTTTAGCACTATACTTAACCGCGTTGCCAATAAGGTTAAGCATTACCTGGCGCAACAGGTTTAAATCTCCGTTACACGACGGCAGCTTTTGCAACTTAATTTCATAGTCTTTTGACTGGCTTTGCAATACCTCGCGCAATGCTACACTTACCAGTGCGTTCATATCCACCTGCATTATCACCATAGCCTTACGCCCCATGCGCGAAAACGCAAGCAGATCATCTATCAACTGCCCCATTAAACGGGCATTGGTCATTATAGTGTTTATTACGCGGTTACCTTCATCACCAAGCTTGTCGTGAAACTCATCTTTCAGCATCATAGCGTAGCCATTAACGGCACGCAAAGGCGCCCTAAGATCATGCGATACTGAATAGGAGAACGATTCGAGCTCTTTATTAGCAGCCTCTAACTGCATGGTACGCTCGGCCACTTTACGTTCAAGATTTTCGTTAAGCTGATGGATCTGCTGCTCGGCCTTTTTACGGGCAGATATATCCCGGATAAAAATAGACAGCCCGCCACCCGGCGCCGGGTAAATATGATTCTCTTGCCAAAGCAATAATGGCTCGTAATAATCTTCAGCCACCACATATTGCTTTTTAGTGGCAGCTTTATTAAAAGCCTTATAGGTTGCCGAGTTTACAGCATCCGGAAACTCTGTCCACACATATTTACCTATCAACTCGTCCGGATCGCGATGCAGCATTTCGCCAATGCGTTTATTGGCATACAGATAGCAAAAATCTTTATCTAAGGCTATAAATCCATCGGTAATACTATCCAGTATGTTTTCTATCTGGTCGTTTTTATGGATTAGCTCTTCTTCAGCAACAACGCGTTGGGTTACATCTTTAAAGTTGCATACAATGGCTTTGATATGCTCATCGTT
>JAZKET010000078.1:14156-15139 GCA_040386815.1 Bacteroidota bacterium
AAACGATTAGTAAATAACGACTCTATCCACACATAATGCCCCAGCTTATGTCTTGAACGATAGGTACATAATACCGGCTTGCCCGGGTTAGTAAACACTTCAGCAAAAACCTCTTTAATTATATGCCTGTCTTGAGGATGTAGTAAGTCCTCTATTTCGTGCCCGGCGCGCTCTTCATTATTCCAGCCAATAATGCGCTCTGCAGAGTTGCTTCTGTAAACCACATGCAAATCAGCATCTAACAATGATATACCATCATAACTATTCTCAATCAGTTTCCTAAAACGAATCTCGTTTGACGTAATCGTGTCGTTGTTTTCTTTTACTTGTTTTTCAAGCTCAACATTAATCTCCTCGCGCTCCTCCTCTTTCTCTTTGCGTGCTGTAATATCGCGGGTTATTTGGGCAAAACCTACCAGGTGGCCATTGTCGTTATAAATAGTGGTAAATGTAATGTTTGCCCAATACAGGGAACTATCCTTGCGCTGCTTCCACCCTTCTGTTTCATACGTTCCGTCTTTTAGTGCAGTATTAAGATTTTGGCGTGGGGCGTTTGCTTTATTATCGTTATTGGTATAAAAAATGGAGATATGTTCGCCAATGATCTCGTCTTCAGTATAGCCGTTGATGTTTTCTGCCCCCTGGTTCCAGCTCATGATGTAGCCGTTAGGGTCTATCATAAAAATAGCATAGTCGCTAATGCTGGCAACCAATAGTCTGAACAGCTTTTCGTCAAAGCTATGACTTAACGCAACGCGGTCTATTTTTTCACTGAACACAAAAATTAACTTAGGTAAATGGATGCGGACAAAGGCTTGCCAATATTAACCCACAAATTAACGCTCAGGGGCAGCGTTTTAGCGGTTTTCAGGCAAATCCAACAAAATAAAACTATGTATTTATCAGCAATTTAACAACTTCTGAGCGTACAAATGAACAAACTGAACATTGTGAACTAGCTATAAACGCTTATAAAAACCACC
>JAZKET010000078.1:15149-28859 GCA_040386815.1 Bacteroidota bacterium
TGAGTTAAAAAGTTGCTTTAGCCTTTTTGATTATCTCTTCAAGGTTAATACCATCTCCTAAAACTCCCGTAAACAAATCGCCGGTTTCTTTAAGCCTGTCAAAGGTGTTATGGATGGTAAAGTCGCGCATGGTTAAGCCAGGTTTAACCTCGTCCCAAGCCAGCGGCATAGAAACTGTAGCGCCCGGTTTTGGCCGCAGCGAGTACGGGCCGGCAATGGTAGCACCGGGGCGATTCTGCAGAAAATCAAGATACATTTTACCTTTACGTTTAGACACCATTCGTTCAAGACTGGTATAATCTGGTATCTGTTTATGCACCAGCGAAACCACAATTTTGGCAAACATTTGCGACTGATCATAATCATACTTAGCACCTAGCGGGATATAAATATGCATACCGGTTGAACCCGATGTTTTAGGATAGCTTGGCACACCTAAAGCATCCAGCACTTTCTTAACCTCAAGGGCAGCCTCTATTACCTGATCGAATGTATGTTTATCAGGATCAAGATCTATCACGCAATAATCCGGATTATCCGGCGATTGCACGCGGCTAAACCACGGGTTCATCTCTATACAACCCAGCGATGCCATCCATAACAGGTATGATTCATCCGAGCCTACTAAATACTCTTTATGCTCCCCTTCGCCATTGGTGTAAGGGAACGTTTTGGTTACCCAATCAGGTGCCTTGCCTTTAACATCTTTCTGGTAAAAACTTGGGCCATGTATTCCGTTAGGGAAACGGTTAAGCGACATTGGCCTGTCTTTCAGATAGGGCAATATATAATCAGCAATGCGATAATAATAATTGAACATATCGCGCTTGGTAATGCCATCCTCGGGCCAGTATACTTTACTCAGGTGTGTAAACTTCAAGTCGTGCCCGCAAATTTTGCGCACCTGGGTTTCGTCTTTAGGGTTAAGCAGGGTTTTACGCTCTTTATCGGCGGGTGGTTTTATAGCGCTGTGGGTTGCTTTAGCTTTTTTTGTTGCCGGTTTTTCTTTGGTGTCAATTTCCATATCAACATCATCAACCACAGCTTCCGTATCTGCTGGTGTTTCTAAAATTACGTCTTTAGCTTTTTTATCCTCCCGCATGCCTTTAAATGATGCCTGCCTGAACACACCATCACTGGTCACTTCGGCAAACGCCACCTCAGCCACCAACTCAGGTTTCAGCCACGTTGGCTTTGCTCCCAGCCTTTGCGGACGGAAGCGTGAAGGTTTGTCCACATCAGGCTCTACATCGAATGGTACTTTATCGGTGATAAGCGGTTTAAATTTAGCCATCATCTCTTTTTGCAATTTGTCCGGGAAACCGGTACCTACCTTGCCAACATATTTAAGCAACTTCCCATCGTAAACACCCAATACCAATGCGCTGAATGCTTTACCTGTGCCTGCATTTTTTGTAAAACCGGCTATAACAACTTCCTGGCGACGCTGTACTTTGATCTTTAGCCACTCCTTCGATCGCAGGTCAGATGTATACACACTGCTGGCTTTTTTGGCAATGATACCTTCCATGCCAATCTTCTCGGCAGCTTCAAAAAACTCCGTTCCATTGGCTGCAAAAACCTTGCTTTGTCTAATATTGTCGTTGTCGGTTGGTAAAATACTCTTTAAAATGGCCAGTCTATCGTTTAGTGGTAATTCGGTTAGATTTTTACCATTGTACCATAAAATATCGAAGACGTAGTAAACAAGGTTACCATCAGCTTCGCTTCGCCAGTTTTGCAGCGCGCCAAAGTCTGAAAGTCCCTTGTCGTTAAGTACTACAATCTCGCCGTCTATCACTGCGTCTATCTCCCAGCTTTTCAGCACATCGTTAATGGGGTAATATTTATCAAATGGGATATTATTTCTGGAGATAAGCTCCGCTCCTTTTTTCTTGTCTATCATGGCGACCGCGCGGTAACCATCCCACTTCACCTCATAAACCCAATCCGGGTCATCAAAGGGGGCATCAACCAGTGTAGCCTTCATGGGCTTTATATTTTTGGGGATGGCTGATTTTGGTGCCGATTTCAGGAGTTTAGCAACGTCGGGTTGCTTGCCTTTTTTCTTCTCGTCCATATCCTCCCTTACAACCTCATCAGCAGGTTTTGCGGCAGCTTTCTTTTTACCTATTGATTTAGCCGGTGCTACATCTTCTTCATGCCCGTTTTGCCAAACCTTTTCGCTGGTTTTCTCCATCATTTCAATGGTTTTGCCGGACAGGATGGATTTATCCTTTTTTGTAATGTCTTTTCTCGACGCATGGTCGTCTTTATGTTTGATGAGCAGCCAGCCGTTTTCGCCCATGCCATGGGTTTTTACCAGGGCAAACTCACCTTCCAACTTTTCGCCATGGAGTTTTATTTTTACTGAGCCTTCTTTTAATTGCTTCAGCAAGTGCTTTTCCTGCGCTTTCTTGCCTTTTATATCTTCAATTGGCTCATAGGTACCTTCGTCCCACACAATAACGGTACCGCCGCCATATTCGCCTTGCGGGATAATGCCTTCAAAGTTGCGGTAATCAAACGGGTGATCCTCAACCATCATGGCCAACCGTTTGGTTTTTGGGTCGGTTGACGGGCCTTTGGGTACAGCCCAACTTTTTAAAACGCCATCCATCTCCAGCCTGAAATCATAATGCAGCCGCGAAGCATCGTGCTTTTGGATCACAAACATCAAATGGTTTTTGTCTTTACTCTTACCGGCCTTAGGTTCGCTGGTTTTGGTGAAGTCGCGCTTTTCATTGTATTTAGTCAGGCTCATGGCAAATGCTTTTTTAGATAGACTTGTTTGTTATGCAACATTTGTGCCTTTTTTGCTAAGCCGCCGGCATCCCCTGCAATTTAATTCCACCCGCTTTCAAATCATCCATCAAGGCTTCCTGCAATTTTAACCGGGTGTCATGAAAACCGTGTGCGTTGACCCAAACGTTGATCACTACCTTATAACCATCCCATTCCATAGACGATAAGCCAATGCGCCTTTCCGGCGTTTTAAGGCATTCTTTGTTATCGTCAACCGTCTTGTCGACAATTGCTTTTAATTGCTTAAAATCGACAGCATTGGGTACTTTAAATTCAATATCCAGACGCCTTATCCCCTCTCTGCTGATGTTAATGATCACTTCGTTAGACAGTTTACTGTTCGGGATAATCAACGTACGGTTATCAAAGGTTTTTACCATGGTATAAAATATCTGTATATCGGTAACCGTACCTTCTAAACTTTGACTGATGATGTTGTCGCCTACTCTGAAAGGTTTTAGCAGTAAGATCAAAATCCCACTGGCAAAATTCTGTAAGGTACCCGATAAGGCCAAACCAATCGCTACACCAAAGGATGCCACCACAGCTGCAAACATGGTCATGGGCACACCTATGATTTGCATAACGCCCAATATCAGCAATACCCGTAAGGCTACACCTAATAAACTTAACAAGAATGACCGCACAGATGAGTCGACCGATTTTTGGCTCAGGCTATTGCGCAGCCACTTTAATACCAGGTTTACCAGCCACAGGCCAATAAATAAAACAACCAAACCTATTAAAACTTTAGGGCCTTCGGTTATTATCCAATCCGTAATCAGATCAGGTACATCGGCCAATTTTAATGGTTCCTTTTTTACTACAGGCACAGTCTCTGTAGCTGTAACTTGCTGTAATATTATCGCTATCATTAACATTAACAACATTAAGTTGTTAAGTTGGTTTGAATTAAGCGCTAACAAAAAAGCCGTCTCCTGTTAAAGAGACGGCTTTGTATTTAGTTTAGTTTTAGTGTTTATTTCTTTAATGAGAAAACCCAATCCAAAATCTGTTTAGCTTCATCGGCTTTTAAGCTTGGGTGAGCAGGCATTACAACATCGCCCCAAACACCTGTACCACCGTTTTGTATTTTGGCGGTAAGCGTTTCGTATGTTGCTCTGTTTTTGTTGTATTTTTTTGCAACATCAGCAAACGCAGGGCCTATTGAAACCTCACGGGTTTTGTGGCAAGCCTTGCAATCCATCGACATCATTAAGGTATTACCCGCAGCAAATTTTGACGATGGGTCTACCGGTTCATCGCTGGCGCCTGCTGCAATAAGCACAGGTTCTTTGCTTTTACCTACAGCCAGTTTAGTATCTTTTGCTATTACAGAAGCTTTAAAGTTACCTGCTTTAGGGTAAGTATAAGTTACAGTTGGTACCGTAGTTACCTTTGTAATGCCGTTGCCAAAGCTCCAGGTATAGGTCATTTTATCGTTTTCAGGGTCGGTAGCCTTTGCGGTTAACTTAACGGTAAGCGGTAACGCACCATAGGTTTTGTTGGCAGTTACGGATGCAATCTCTGGAGCACGGTTGCCCGAATTGTAGTCTATACGTACAATGCCCGATTCGGTATTCTTTTTAAACCAACCGTTGCCGTATTCTAATACATATAATTTACCATCAGGCCCCATCTCCATGTCTATCATAGAGTTGTAACGTGCATCTTTCATAAATGGCTCCATGCCCAGGTAATTACCCTCGGCATCCATAGTAACCACTTTTATCCAACCACGTACAAACTCATAAATAAACAGCTTGTTACTGAAATATGCAGGTAACTTACCCGCACCGGCATAGTCTTCATAATGATAAACCGGACCAGCCATAGCAGTACGACCACCCGAGCCTACCTCAGGAAAATCAGGCGAAGCTGCATACGGATACCAGATAAAGGCCGGTTGCGCATCTGGCAATCTTTCTAAACCGGTATTGTTGCGCGAGTTATTGATCAGATTTTTTGGATCAAAAGCATTACCTACCTTACCTGTAGCGTAATCATAATCGCGGTACGCATAGTTGTTACCTACAAAAAACGGATAACCAAAGTTACCTGCCTTACGCGCCTGGTTAACTTCGTCATAACCACGTGGGCCGTGAGTTTTCAAGCTGTCGGCATTAGCATCAGGGCCAACTTCGCCCCAATAAACAAAGCCATTTTTCTTATCAACAGAAATACGGTAAGGGTTACGGTTACCCATTACGTAAATCTCTGGTTTGGTTTTTTCTGTGCCTTTAGCAAACAGGTTACCTTCTGGTATACTGTAGCTACCATCCAAATTCATTTTTATACGCAGGATCTTTCCACGCAGGTCATTAGTGTTACCAGAGCCACGACGGTCATCATACTGCTCAAAACCCGGGCGATCGTCAAGCGGCGCAAACGAGTAAGAGTTAGGTATTTTTTTACCTTTTGGTGCAGGTTCATCAAACGGGGTGGTATTATCGCCTTGCGAAACAAAGAGTGTACGGTCTTTGCCAAAAGCAATAGATCCGCCCGTGTGGCAGCATATCTCGCGGGTAGTCGGAATCTCTAAAATATTCTTCTCGCTGCTCAACACTACTTTTCCGTTTAAGAAAGTAAATCTTGATAAGCGGTTAACATCTTTACCTGTTGGGCTGTAAAAAACATAAATAAAGTGATTGGTTTTATAATCAGGATCGGCCTGAATGCCCAGCAAACCTTCTTCGGCATTTACGCCTTTACCTTTTTCAGTAAGCGTTTTGTGGTAAACATCAAGCTTACCCACCTGCGTTACTTTTTTAGTAAGGTGATTATACAACATAAACTCGCCTTTACGCTGAACCACTAAAATATCCAGGTTAGGAAGGATGGTCATTTCGGTAGGCTCGTCAAAGCCGCCCAATGTCATTTGTACTTTATTAAAACGATTATCCTCTGGCACGGCCATGGTTTTAGCAGCACCATATTTTAAAGGCGCGTTAGTGCCAATGGCATATTTTATACCACCCAAAAGATGTTGTAAAAACAAAGGCTCGGTAAATGACTGATCGGTATGGCCCAAACCGGTGTAAAACACACGGCCACCATCAAAATTATGGTACCAGGCTATCGGGTGGCTGGCGCCCATGCGGTGTTGCAAATCGCCGTCTTTATATTTTAAAGATGATTCTTCAAGGTTGATCAACACTTTAATGTCAGGATTAACATTTTTGTAGTGATACCACTCGTCCCAGCGTTTCCACTCATCAGGCAGCATGCTGGTAGCGCCAAAGGTTTTGTCTTTAACGGTTAGCGTTGCCGTTTGCTGATCAGGGTGATGCTTAAACCATCCACCAACCATTCGTCCATACCAGGGCCAGTTGTATTCGGCATCGGCAGCGGCGTGGATACCTACAAAGCCACCACCTGCTTGTATATAACGCTCTAAAGCGTTTTGCTGTGCAGGGTTTAAAATATCGCCTGTGGTGCTAACGAAAATCAGCGCGGCGTATTTTTTTAAATTAGCATCCTGAAATTTTGTAGCATCGGTTGTAGTATCAACGGCGAAACCGTTTTCTTCACCTAACTTCATGATCGCTAATGCCCCTTTAGGAATAGATGAATGATAAAACCCGGCGGTTTTTTTAAACACCAAAACGCGGGGCTGGCTTTGTGCATTGGCCACACCTGCGTTGGTAAGCGCTAATAAAGTAAAAGCTAAAAAGCTGTAAAACTTTAATTTCATATTGTTAATGGTTTATTTTGTTTGGTTTTATTACTGCAATATTTTGCGGCCTAAATGTATCCAAAATCCGAATAAAACATTAACAATCCACCAAAAAACAATTAGCCGACCTGTAAATAATTCATTACATCGAATAAATCATTCACAAGCCGGCTAAAATTGCTTAATGCCTAAATTATCTCCAGCCACCACCAAGCGAGCGGTAAAGCTCGGCTACGGCGTTTAAGCGCTGTGTTTTAACAGCTGCCAAAGTAAGTTCGCTTTGTAAAACGTTGCCTTGCGCGGTAATTACCTCAAGGTAGTTAGCCATACCGTTTTTAAACAGCTGGTTAGCATTGGCCGTGGCTTTTTGCAAAACGGCAACACGGTTAGCGGCAATGTCCTGCTCTTGTTTCAGCTTATCAATTTTCACTAAAGCGTTGGAGACTTCGCCAACAGCGTTTAATACTGTTTGACGGAATTCGATCACCGTTTTCTCCCGGTTAACTTTAGCTACTTCATAATTAGTTTTTAATGTCTTGCTGTTTAATAACGGTGTTATCAAACTACCCGAAACGATACCAAATACAGAGGCAGGTATATTAAACCAGTTATCGGCTTTGAAAGTATTTAAACCACCCTGAGCTGTGATACGCAAGGCCGGATACATTTGCGCCTGGTTAATACCAACGTTGGCGTTGGCTATAGCTAAAGCTAATTCGCTGCTTTTAACATCAGGGCGGCGACTTACTATAGCGCTTGGTAAACCGGCAGAAAGGTTATCCGCGAAAGCGATATCATTTAAAGTTTTGCTGCGCTCTACCCTATCGGGCAAAGCACCTGTCAATATACGCAAAGCGTTTTCCTGCAAGGCGATGTTTTGCTCAAATTGCGGCACTAACTGCGCAGCGGCTTGTTGTTGTGCCTCTGCCTGTTGTACAGCTAACGATGTAACCTGCCCGGCATCAAATTGCAATTTGATGATGCGCAGCGTACTATCATTTAACCTTACATTTTTTTGAGCGGTAGCCAGCTGCGCGTCAAGCATCAACAAAGTATAATAACCTTGCGATACTGAAGACACTAAAGTAGTTTGCACCGCTTTTTTAGCTTCGTTAGTTTGTAAGTAAGTAGCCAGCGCTGCGCGATTCTGGTTACGTATCTTACCCCAGATATCAGCTTCCCAAGACAAAGCAAGGTTAGCCGAATAATCCTCGATATGTTTGGTACCCACACCAAAGTTACTCAGGCTTAAACCGGTTAAACTGTTGTCTGATGGGCGGCTACTGCTGGCCGTAACGTTAAGACCCACGGTAGGCACATAGTTCCATTTTACCTGCTTAACTACCAGTTGCGATGCTTCGATGTTTTTAACCGCCAGCTGCATATCATAATTTCTGGCGATAGCGCTGTCGATCAGCTTTTGCAGCTCGGCATCGGTGAAGAAACTTTTCCAGGGGATATCAGCAATACTGGTGGTATCCGTGGTGGTACTGTTTCTGAAAGCCGCAGGCAAAGCGGCCTGCGGTGTTTTTATATCTTTTGATACTTTACAGGCGCTAAGCACCAGTAAAGTCATCAAAAGGGTATATATACTTATAGTTTTCATGATTGTATCAATTTTAAATTAGGCCAGTTCCGGTTCGTGAATTGGCTGTATAGGCACGCCATTTTTATGGTGTGGGTGCTGATCGTCCTCATCGCCCCTGCCAAACGGCACACCGGTAATTTTTTCCTGTAAGCTTTGGAAGATCACAAACAGTACCGGGATGATGAATAAGCCCAACACTACACCCGACACCATACCACCTGCTGCACCAATACTGATAGAGTGGTTACCTTGTGCCGACGGACCGGTTGCAATACTCATCGGGAATAAACCGAACACAAAGGCCAGCGATGTCATTACAATAGGCCGTAACCTCAACTTAGCCGCCTCGATAGCTGATGAGACAATGCTCTGCCCCGACTTACGCCGCTGCACTGCGAACTCGACGATCAGGATGGCATTCTTCGCCAGCAAACCGATGAGCATGATGAGCGCTACCTGTACGTAAATGTTGTTTTCGATACCGGTTAGGCCCAATACCACAAACACACCGAAGATACCTGTAGGGATAGAAAGGATAACCGCCAATGGCAGGATATAACTTTCGTACTGTGCGGCTAAAAGGAAGTATACAAAGATCAAACACATGATGAACACAATGGTAGATTGTCCGCCTGATGAGATCTCCTCGCGGGTTTGGCCAGAGAACTCGTAAGCAAAGCCTTGTGGTAATTCTTTAGCTGTTTCCTCGATAGCCCTGATCGCATCGCCCGAGCTGTAGCCCGGTTTTGGGATAGCATTGATCTGGATAGAGTTAAACAGGTTATAACGCGACGCGGTTTCTGATCCAAACACACGTTTTAGTTTTACCAGCGTGTTTATGGGCACCATTTCGCCCTGGTTGTTTTTTACAAACACACGATCGATAGCCGAGGGATCATTACGGTCGGCAACATCAGCCTGTACAACTACACGGTAGTATTTACCAAAGCGGTTAAAGTCCGACGCTTGCGCTGTACCAAAGTAAGCCTGCATGGTTGATAAGATATCCTTAACGCTTACGCCTAACTGGTTGGCTTTATCGTCGTCAACCTCTAATTGTAATTGCGGGTAGTCGGCTTTGTATGACGTGAAGGCAAAGGCAATCTCCGGGCGTTGCATCAGCTTGCCAATAAAGCCGTTGGCTATACCGCTAAACTTATCTAAACTGCCGTTGGTTTTGTCCTGCAACTGTACATCCAAAGCCTCAACGTTACTAAATCCTGGTACTGTTGGGAAACTGAACACGAAGAATGTACCGCCTGGGATACCGGCCAGTTTGCCCCTAACAATGTTCTGGATGTCGTCGATATTTTTGACGTCTCCACGTTCCTCGTTCGGTTTTAACAGTAGGAAGATAACACCAGCCGACGGACTGCTTGATTGTGTCAGGAAGTTGAAACCTGATAAAGCGGTTACGAACCTTGATGACGGCAATGTTTTAAGCTGATCTTCGGCTGCTTTAAAAATTTTGTTGGTGCCATCCAATGACGTACCCGATGGCGTAGACACTGCTATCGCCACAAAACCCTGATCCTCTGTCGGTATAAAGCCCGATTTAGTGGTAAACATCAGGAACACGGTAGCAACGATCAGCACTGCCAAACCCGACATCGCCACCCATTTATTTTTGATCAGCGATTTTACACCAACGATATATTTATCCGTCATGTAGTTAAAGCTGCCGTTAAAGCCCGCGTAGAACTTCTCGGTAAAGCTTTTCTTAACCGGTGCGTGACCGTCGGCAGTATGTTTGTTTTTCAGGAACAAAGCTGCCAGTGCCGGACTTAAAGTCAAGGCGTTTACAGCCGAGATCAAAATCGCGATAGCCATAGTCAATGCAAACTGGCGGTAGAAGATGCCTGTAGAACCCGTCATGAAACTCACCGGTAAAAACACGGCGGCCATCACTAAAGTAATAGATATAATAGCGCCGGTAATTTCGTGCATGGCTTGCGTAGTCGCGGCTCTTGGGGTAAGGCTTGGGTTATGCTCCATTTTGGCGTGTACGGCTTCCACCACCACAATGGCATCATCTACCACAATACCAATGGCCAGTACCAATGCAAACAGCGTCAGCAAGTTAACCGAGAACCCAAACAGGTTCATAAAGAAAAACGTACCGATAATAGCAACCGGAACTGCGATAGCCGGAATCAGGGTCGACCTGAAATCCTGCAAGAAAATAAACACTACAATAAATACCAGTATAAAGGCCTCTATCAGCGTATGCTCAACCTGGTTGATCGACTCATCCAAATCCGTTTTGGTACGATAGAATTGATTATATTTTATCCCCACCGGGAAATCTTTTGACGCTTTCTCCAGCACCTTATCAACCGCGATCTGTATCTCGTTGGCGTTTGAGCCAGATAGTTGTATCACACCAATAATAATACCGTCGTGACCGTTTAAATGACTGGCGCTGGTGTAAGAATAGGTACCCAGCTCAACACGCGCCACATCTTTCAGGTGCAACACAGAACCATCTGCATTAGCGCGGATAGCGATGTTTTGATACTCCTCTGGCTTGGTTAATTTGCCTTTGTATTTGATAACATACTCAAAGGCTTCGGTGCTTTGTACACCCAGTTTACCCGGCGCAGCTTCAATGTTTTTATCCTGTATGGCGGCCATTACTTCGGCCGGGTTAATTTTGTGGGTGGCCATTTGTGCAGGGTTTAACCAAACACGCATAGAGTAATCTTTTATACCCCCAAAAACACTGGCCGAACCTACACCCGGGATACGTTTAATCTCGGGGATAATATTGATCTGCGCGTAGTTAGCTACAAAGGTTTGGTCGTATTTCTTCGGATCTTCTGTATAGATCGCGATAGCGCCAATAAAGCTGTTTTGCTGCTTAGTGGTGGTTATACCGTATTGCAACACCTCGGCAGGTAACTGACTCGATGCCTGCGACACACGGTTTTGCACGTTCACCGCTGCCTGGTCGGGGTTGGTGCCTTGCTTAAAGTAAACCGTGATACCCAGGGTACCATCGTTACTGGCGGTCGATGTCATGTAGGTCATACCCTCTACCCCGTTTATAGCTTCTTCTAAAGATGGTGTTACCGAACGTAAGATCGTTTCGGCATTTGCGCCCGGGTATACGGCAGATACCAATACCGCCGGCGGGGCTATGTCTGGAAACCGCTCTAAGGGCAATTTCGTTAGGCCAAGCACACCCACTATCACCAATAAGATGGAGATAACAGTTGCCAGTACCGGCCGTTTGATGAATAATTTGAACATGATTTTGTTGTTGAGAGTCAAGAGACAAGAATCAAGAGACAAGACTGATTGTCTGGTTTCTTAATGTTTGGCGCTTAACTGTTTGTTGATATTGTTGTTATTGAGAGTCAAGAGACAAGAATCAAGAGCTTATCGCTTCCATATCTTGAACCATTCCCTTTATCTTGATTCTTGACTCTTGTTTCTTGATTCTACTACTTAGTTCTTAGCGACAGCGGCTTTCTGAGGAATGATCTTGTTGCCTTCCTGCAACTTATCTATGCCGCTCAGTACAATCTGGTCGCCAGCTTTAAGGCCGTCTTTTACGATGTAGCTGCCGTTGTTTTTACCCTCTATGGTGATAGGCACCTTTTTAACCTTGTTGCTGTCTGCCAGAGCGAAGACAAATACCTTGTCCTGCATTTCAATAGTAGCACTTTCAGGCACGGTAAGCGCGTTGGCGTGCTGCAAGCTCAGGCGAATTTTACCGGTGTTACCCGAGCGGATCAACCCCTGAGCATTAGGGAACGTAGCCCTTACGGTAATAGCGCCGGTAGTTTTATCAAACTGGCCGTCTATCATATCAATTTTGCCTTTGCTGCCATACTCGCTGTCATCAGCTAATAATAAAGCCACTGCCGGCAGGTGTTTTATCTTTACTTTCAGGGTCAGGCCTTCGTACTGGTCTTTAAAGCCAACGAAATCCTTTTCGCCAAGCGAGAAGTAAACATGCACATCGTGCACGTCGCTCAGTTGGGTAAGCTCCTGTACATCCTGTGGCGATACCAGGCTGCCTTGTTTTTTCAACAGGCGACCGATATAGCCACTCACCGGTGCTTTTATAGTAGTATAACCTAAGTTTATCTGCGCGGTAGACACATTTGCTTTAGCCGATTCGATATTGGCTTTTGCGATAGCCACAGCTGCTTTGGCCGATTTCAGTTGATAGTCTGACACTACTTTATTGGCCACCAGTGGGGTTAACTTATCAACCTCTAACTGGGCGTTGCCTTGTGCGGCTTCGGCAGCGTGCAGGCTGGCAAGGGCATTGTTTAATGCCGCGCGATAAGGCTGCTCGTTGATCTTAAATATCGGCTGACCGGCGCTTACTAAGCTGCCCTCGTCAACATATACACGGTCTAACGCGCCGCTAACCTGCGGACGGATCTCGACGTTTACGGTGCCTTCTATAGATGCAGGGTACTCTTGATACGTAGTTACCGACGATGCCACTACCGATTGTACGGGCAGCGACGGCGGTGGTGGTGCTGTCTGCGCGGCGGGCGCTGGTGAACAGCTGCTGATAAGCAGTAACGCTAACAGCGCTATGGCTACAGCAATAACACTATTAATTTTTTTAACAGTGTTAAATGGAAGTGAATTGAGTGGTGTTGTCATGATTATTTATTTAAAAGTAGATTCGAATTAATTTAACAGTGTTAGATAATTTAACAATGTTATTGTTGTTATAAAAAAATTTAGTCTTTTCAAAGACTTTTGCTATCCGGTGATAGACTTGATAATGCCGCTTATAGCCAGCTTTAATATTTCCTGGTTAGTTTCGTCGCTGTTACCGCGGTTAACCATGTTGATAGATATCAGTCCGTGTATTACCGACCAAAATGTGTAGTACTTAATACAAACCTCGTCTTCGGTAGCAACGTGTGGCAGCATAAGCTCAACAATCACGTCCCATATCAGGTCGGTAGGTAGTTCGCTTTCGGGCATCTTTTTGGCCATCTCGCAACAGCTGGTTTCAACGCCGTACATTACCTGGTACAATTCGCGCTCCGCAAAGGCGAAGTCCCAATAAGCCAGCCACATTGCCTCTAACTGTTTGGCCGGCAGGCGGTGCTTGGCCTTAGCCTCTTCCAATTGTTTAGCCAGCAACAAAAAGCCCTTGCGGGTAAGCTCTAATAATATCGCTCCCTTGTTACTGTAGTATTCGTAGATAATCGGCGCGGTATATTCAATCTCGTCGGCTATCTTACGCATGCTTAAGGCATCCCATCCCCCCTCTTTTACAATTTTCAGCGAAGCGTCCAGGATGTTGCACCGGGTCTCTTCCTTCAATCGTAATATTCTGTCTTTACTTGCCATTGCTTTTGGGCATTAATTTATTTAACACTGTTAAACGGTACAAATGTAATACGGTTTTTGATACTGCGTATCATTTATTTGTCATTTACTTAACAGTGTTAAATTTTTTAATAACGGTAGGTTTTAGTGCCGTTTTATACTTAAAAACTGTCATTTCGAACCGTAGGGAGAAATCTTATACGCGCGACAAGTAGCAAGGCGTACAAGATTTCTCCTCGTTCCTCGTTCGAAATGACAGCCCATTTTCATTGTCATTGCGCGGCCACTATGCAATCGCAAGGAGAAAAGTAACCCACCTTGCACCGTGCGA
>JAZKET010000078.1:28869-35775 GCA_040386815.1 Bacteroidota bacterium
GGCCGCGCAATGACAAAGGCGAACTCTGGCCCTATGCGGCCTTTTTCAAAGAACAAATTGATATATCGATACGCTCGTCAGCGTTGGTAATGTTTGTATTAATTAAAAGCCTGCCTAAACTCTAATGGCGACAGCCCGGTTTTAGCTTTAAACAACCTGCTGAACGACTGCGGATGATCAAAACCTAACTCGTACGAGATCTCGCTTACCGACAGCTCTGTTGTAGAGATGATCTCTTTGGCCCGCTCCACTATCTTGTCTTGTATATGCTGTTGGGTATTACGCCCGGTAAGCGTTTTCAGCGAGCTGCTTAAATAGTTGGGCGATATATTTAATTTATCTGCCACATACTGCACACTGGGCGAGCCATGTGCCAGCAGATCCTTGCCGTTAAAATAGTCGTTCAGCAGGTCTTCCAAACGGTCAAGCATTTGGTTATTCTCTATCTTATGGCTCAAAAACTGGCGGTTATAAAACCTGTCCGAGTAGTTCAGCAGCGTTTCTATGTGCGATATAATAATATCCTGGCTAAACTTATCCATGTTGGCATTATATTCCGTCTGGATGTTCTGGATGATGCTGACCATGATCGCCTCTTCCTTTTCTGTAAGCGCCAGTGCTTCGTTTACCGCATAATCAAAGTATTCGTACCGCCTTATTTGCTTAGCCAAAGGTGTGTTCCACAAAAAGTCGGGGTGGATATAAAGTCCCCAGCCGGTGGTTCTGTTGTTCTCGTCGTACTTAGGCGGCGGACCGAACACCTGCCCCGGCGCCATAAAATACATAATACCGCCCTGTGTTTGGTATTGCTGCTGCCCGTACCTGAAACCATTTCCCGTATGCCGTTTTAACGTCAGCGTATAAAAATCAACCGTGCGGCTCTGCGGCGGATCTGTCATTGCCCATCTTACATCGGCCATGTTCACCACGCTGATCAGCGGATGCTCCGGCCTGGGCAAACCTGCCAAATGATGATACTCGTCTATCGTGCGGATGCGGTATGGTTCTGTTGCTGACATAGTAGTATTGTTGTTGATCTGCAATTAATCTTTCGACAATACAAATGTAGGCGCATTAACCAAAATTAAATTAACCGGATACACGGATGTTGTAACAAAATCTAAGAATTGGTGAGATACGGGAATGTTTTGGGCGTTGCCTACGGCCCACGCTGTACGCTCATACGCGCACAAGGCATTAGGCGCCGGGCCGGTATCCGCTTCCATCGTTAACGCGGCGGAGGGTGCGCGGCCGTTTGTCTGAACTAGGATTTACAAGATTAAAGGATTGTAGGATTTCATGTAGAGACGCAATTGGCGTGACTGCTTTTTGTAGCGAGTTTCATAAAGTCACGAGTACGCCACGCTTTTGCCTGGGCTGCATACTCGCGCTAGATAAGTACTATGTTTATTTCTTCGCTACAATATTAATTTGAAATTCAAGATCATCGGCGATAGCCTGATCTTTTAAATTATCAAAAAACTTTCCAGACCTGGCACGAATACCCCAATCTGTCCTGTCAATAATCAGTTTAGCGTTAGCTTTTGCAGTTTGGCCTTTAACCTCTACCCTGGCCGTAAAAGTAACCGGGTGGGTAATACCTTTAATAGTAAGATTTGCTGTAACTTTTACGTTCCCGGCGTTTATCGTCGCTACTTTGGTAATTACGATGGTGGAAATAGGGAATTTTTTAACATCAAAAAAATCCGGACCCTTTAAGTTATCAATAAGGTTATTATCCTTGTCGTGGCCAGGGCCCTCAGACTTGGCCATGTCCATTTCAGCTGCACCACCCGTAAGTTTACCGTTGACTATCATCAATTCGCCCTTTGATATGTAGGCGTACCCATCATGTGAACCGTGAACGCTCGAACCTTTCCATATCACCACACTTTCCTTTGTATCTATTGTATAATACTCGTCGTTGCCAACATGTAAGGATATGGAGCCTGCCGGTGCATTGCTTTTGTCTTGACCGGTTACCGGTGCACTAAAACTTACCAATAAAGGAGCAATAATAAAAATTAAGTAATTGAATGATAATTTGTTGTTCATTGTGAAATGGTTTTATTGATTAATGATAATTGATTTCAGGTTACCTATGACAAGTTTAAAGAGCGTTGTCATGCTGAGGCCCTCGAAGCATACGTGCGAGGGCCTTCCCGCCATCCTTCGAGTACCTCAGGATGACACCCTACCCTCTTTGTTAATCTAAATTTTTAAGTCCGGTGGATTGTACAACTCAGCAAGGCATATTATTTCTGGCCCTCTTTATCTTTAAAGGCAGTGATGGTCTTTCCATCATAACGGAACACTTTACTTTCAGGTCCCCTTGCTCCGGCCCAAATACTGCCATCCTTAGCCTCTGCAATCGTAAACAAAAAACTGTTTGCGCCTACCACTTTAATTTCTTTTACAGTTGGGTTTGCAGTGAACAAGGACTGTTTATCATAATAAGATATGCTACTGCCTAAACTTGTCCAGATATTGCCTTTTTTATCCTCGATGATAGCAAGAGCCCCTACCTGCGACACCTTGGTTAAGGCTTTGCCATCATAGCGCCAAAGTCCATTGTCGCTAAACCAAATGTTTCCTCTTTTATCTTCAATTATCGACCATACACCGTTAATCGCTTTGCCATCTTTGTTTTTAAACAGGGTAAATGCTTTCCCCTGCCCCACCTCGCCGTTTAGGCCGGTATCGTAAACAAACATATCTTCTCCTTGTCCGCCAAACCAAAGCTTGCCGGTTTTGTCTTCCAACAGTAAACGGATAGTGGTACTGGGGAATCCATCTTTTGTGGTAAAATTCCGAAACGATTTGCCATCGTAACGGGTTGCACCAAACCAGATATTACCGGCCCTGTCTTCATAAAGCTGAAGTGTCGTATTAGTAGCAAGCCCATCTTTTGTTGTAAAATGTTGCATGGCTTTACCGTTAAAACGATAGATGCCCGAATCCCGGGAAGCGAACCAAAGCTGCCCTTTCCTATCTTCCAGCACATCAAAAAAACTGGGCGAATTTATGTTACCGGTTAAATTGGTAAACGATTTTCCATCGTACCGGTACACGCCATCAAAAGAAGCGATCAACAGATCGCCATTGCCGGCCCGCCTTATACTTCTAACCATACTATTAGGCGCCCGGGCAACGATAGTATCTTTAATTTCGGGTTTGACGTTTTGTTGTGGCAGGTCCGGCTTGTTTTGTGCTTTACCGACAGTGCAAAAAAACAATAGCAGCAACAAGGTGTAAATGGTTGCATGTCTCATCAGTGTATATTTCATTATCGTATCAAATTTTGATGTGGTAAAATTACTTTGACAAGTTTCAGTACAAGGAATTTGGATTGTAAAAAGAAATGTAAACTTTGTAAATAAAATAATTACATATTCGCTACCGCAAGCGTGCAAAAATCAAATCCAGGATCTCATTACCAGAACGTCAGAAAAAAAAGCTTCGGGTGAGGGAAGATAAAAACTGATGGCTTTGAGCGCCGGCAAAGGGGCATTGGTAATTTTGCCTGAAGCGCCGGCCTTTGCGCGACAATAGGCGGCAAAAGAACCCGGCCCCGTGGTTTTTATCTGCCCTGCAGGGCAAAGGCCATGTGCGGCAAAGAAGCCTCTTTTCTGACTTGATTTTTGGTTACTTTGTGTCGAAGACAAAGTAACAGCCATTCCGCGGCAATTGAGCGGAGGCAAGCCGGTGCGTGAAGGGCCTATCTAAGCGATATTGTCTGAACCATGATTCGTAGGATTTAAGGATTGCAAGATTACTTAGCGTACTTAAATTCACCGTTGACCGACTGTCCTACGTAGAGATAGCCACGCTATCGCTCGCTATGACGTGGCGGGTAAGTTCAGTTCTCGCCCACCGCACATTTGTTGGTGACAACACACAACAAAGGCGGACGCGCAAATTTGCTGAAGTAAGCCCTGTGCGTGAAGGGCCTTATACAAGCGACAAGAAATCCGTAACCTCACCGCACATTTTGTTGGTGACAACACACAACAAAGGCGACCGCGCAAATTTGCTGAAGTAAACCCGGTGCGTGAAGCGCCTATCGAAGCGATAAAAACCCCACAGACCCACCCCTCATTTTGTTGGTGACAACACACAACAAAGGCCAACGCGCGAACTCCCGAATCTTGTTTCAGCACCCCACAGGACAGGTGCCATTATTCTTAGCATGTGGGATGCCGAAACAAGTTCGGCATGACGACCAAAGAAATCAAAACAAAAAACCGCCTCATAATTAACTTATGAGACGGCCTTTTTAAAAAATTTGTATCATTAAAATGGTCTGCCTTTTTAGGCGTTCACATCAGATCATTAAAATAAAGAATATTGAATATTTACGCTACCACTGGCAGGCCAACTACTACCACTTTTAGTTGAGCCATCTACTATTAAATAATAAGTACCGGCATATACGTTTCTTATAATATCGCCTTGTAACTTAATAGGCCAGCCAGAGCCATAACCATCATCGGAAGAGGCAAGCAAGTTCCAGCTGGAGTCAAACAAATAGATAACGCTATCGTAATTGGAAGTGCCACCCGATATCTCTAAGGTACCATTACTAGCGACATTGATTTGAATCCACTTATCATTACCAGACGTATATGGGTTACCATAATTATTAACAAAAGGAGAAACGGAAGTGTGCACAGCATTTTGGCAGCTTGTGTACTGTCCGCTACCAAAGCCTAAAGTATAAGGCATAACATAAAGATCAGATGAACTGGTGCCGGTTTGCGCTTTAGTTGATAATGAACAGGTAAGCAAAAATAATGCAGCACATAAGCTGTAAAGAAATTTGCTGCTTACTGACTTAACGAAATTTGGCATGGTAGCCTTTTGGTTGTTTAAGTTTTTCATGTTTTTTGGTTTTTAATTATTGGTTACTTAATTGATGAGACAGTCTTTTTAAAAAAATTTATCATCTTGAAATAGTCGACCTACATTAGATTAAGGATTTAAAATATAATAAACACCTACGGTGCCACTCGCCGATGTCCAGGTGGTACCTGGTGACGAGGTATATTTGGTGCTGCCGTCTACAATTAAGTAATACGTGCCGGCAGTTACGTATTGCGAATTTATCCAGGGTTGCAAAGCGCTGTGCCCAACGTTATCGCCAGAGCCGGTGCCATCATCGTCAGAGGCTATGAGGTTCCAGCTGCCGTCAAACAAATAGAAAACGCTATCGAAAGTAGAAGTGCCACCCAGTAAGCTTAAGTAACCACTACTTGCTATATTGATTTGAATCCATTTATCCTTACCTGAAGTATACGGATTGCCATAACTATGATAAAGAGGATAACACGAAGTGCACGCACCTTCCAGGACATTTGTTGACTGCCCGGCACCGAAACCTAAAGTATAAGGCATAACATACAGATCCGACATTCCGGAGCCGTATTGAGCCTTAGTGGATAAGGAACAGGTAAGCAAAAATAAAACAGCGCAAAAGCTGTAAAGAAATTTGCTGTTTACTGACGTGCCGTGGCTCCGTTTGGGCATAGCAGCCTTTTCGATAGTTTTGTGTAAGTTTTTCATGTTTTATAATTTAACTATTGATTTAATCAATGTTAACCAAAATGTAAATTGATTTTTATTTTATTACACGAAACGTAGGTTTTACCATGACGAAACGGCTGCCTGCTTACGCGAAACGCAAAAAAGCACACAATAATGGCCACCGCGCAAATCAAATGCAGTATCTCATTAGCAGGAGCAGGACGTCTAACAGGAGCTTCCGGGCGAAAGTTGGAAAAACTGCCCGCCATACGCGCGAAGACAGCGGGCATTCACTTAATTTGCTAAAGTGCAGGCCAGCGCGGGCGAAGCGGCGCAAAGGAAGTGCGTAAGGGGCCTATCGAAGCGACAGGCAAGCGCTGCATCATAAACTACAACAAATACCGGGCAAACTGATTGTAGTACGTAGAGACAGCCACGCTATGGCTCGCTATTACGTTGTGTATGTATCTAATAGCAAAGCCCCCTAAACCATTGGTTTAAGAGGCTTTAGTGTTTTAGGATTAAAATCTTAGTAGTCTAGCGTAAAGTCGATACCAACCCCACCATTTTTGACGTGGCCGTCTTTATCAGTACCGTCTAACACGACGTAATAAACACCAGGATCCACGTAATAGCTAATAATTCCGCCAACGCCATAACTACCCCCACCATCATCGCCGTAGGTAAGGTCATAAGAACCGGTTGAATCTACCAGGTGCACAATGCTATCAAAAATATCATAGCCGGAAATACTGCCGCAGTATACGCCCAGGTAACCAGAATGCGTTACGGTAATCTTGATCCATCTGTCATTACCACTATATGTATCTCCCCAATTATTAGTTAAACCGTAGTCACTGTTATAAAAACCGTTCATGTACCAATCATGACCCGGGCTTGTAGTCTGAAACACTACAGACGTGTCCGGGTTGGTGATATCAGAGCCGTAGGGAGATTGAGCCCTGGATGATAATGAGCTGGTTAGCAGAAATAATACCAGGCATAAACTGTAAAAAAACGGCTTGTTTACCCTTTTTACAGAAAGCAGATTTGGCTTGGCAGCCTTTTCAATGTTTAAGTTTTTCATGTTTTTAATTTTTGGTTTATCCAATATTAACCAAAAGGAAAAACGCTTTTTACTTTATTACACAAGCTGTAGTTTTAGCATGACGAAATACCTTTTTACTTACACGAATAGTGAAAAGCGTAGGCGAAAACTGAATAAACACAAAACAAACCCCAATTCATACCGACTTTACCCCTTCTTATTGTATCTCGCTATCAAATTTTTACGAAAAACCCCCTAAAATACCCGGCTTAAAATCAGCTGACTTGTCCTAAAATAGGTTTACACAATTAAACGAGTAACCGATGGACAAAATC
>JAZKET010000079.1:0-10213 GCA_040386815.1 Bacteroidota bacterium
ATGTGAAGATATGCAGATGTGCAGATATGCAAATATCATCCGCACATTTGCATATACGCACATCTGCACATAAAATTAATCCGATTGCCCTAATAAATAGCTCTTAGGGATAATCATCAAACAAAAACAAAATGAGCCAAAGAATCAGAATCAAATTGAAATCTTACGATTACAACTTGGTTGACAAGTCAGCTGAGAAGATCGTAAAAACAGTAAAGCCAACAGGCGCTGTAGTTAGCGGACCGCTTCCGTTACCAACCGAAAAGAAAATTTTCACTGTTTTGCGTTCACCGCACGTGAACAAAAAAGCACGCGAGCAATTCCAATTATGTTCTTACAAACGTTTATTGGATATCTACAGCTCAAACTCAAAAACTGTAGACGCGCTAATGAAACTTGAATTGCCTAGCGGTGTTGAAGTAGAGATCAAAGTATAACTGTACCGGAAGATCCGAAATATATAAAAAGCCATTCGATGAAAATCGGGTGGCTTTTTTTGTTGGCCGATGATTTGCTGGTTGAAAATGTAATTTCGTATATTTGAGTATGAGCACTTATGTAGTAACACCAACTGTAGAGCAGGAAAAAGTAATGCAGGCTTTTTTGGAAGAGCAGCATATAGACTTTTTTAAGGAAGATGATGATTTACCCGGGTATGTTTTAGAAGGTATTTCAAGAGCTCAGGCCAATATTGCCGCAGGTAATTTTATAACTCATGATGAATTTAAAAGGCGAATAGGTTTTTCTGAATGAGTTATTCTATAAAATATTCGCCTGAAGCTTTAGACACATTCAACGATATTAAAGAACAAATAAACGCTAGATGGGGCGATAAATATGTCCAAGAGTTTAAGCGCCGTTCGGTTAAAGTGATAGAAACGATCCGGGAATCACCGTTTGCTTTTCAGTCAATTCATGCTAACAAAAATGTGCGACGTAAAGTTATCCATAAAAATATTTCGGTTTTTTATGAAGTAGAAAGTGATAGTATTTCGATACTATTCTTTTGGGATAACAGACAAGATCCTATATTTATATAATCCTACTGAAATCATTACCTAATTAATATACCCCATCCGGCGCATTATAATCAATTACAAACTCTGCAACTTCCTTTTGTTCGTCAGCGTTTAGCGTGGTTTCTTTGTAATCCCACGACGCCTTTTCTTTGTCTATGTTTAGCTCGCCTAAATAATCAAGCCTGTTTTTGTCGTGAGGTTCTTCGGTTTGGATATCATCTAATGATGTAGCGGCGTAGATTTGGTAAACACCGCTATCCCAGGTGCCCTTGTCATTGATGATCTTTACTTCGCGCTCATTGCCTGTGTCGGCACTTATTTTTAAAACAACCATCATTTAGTTTTTTAGATATAAACTAACACAAGCAGGTAGCCATCTTGTTTGTGTTTAATTTCTAGTGCAATTATTAATTGCTGATATTATCACCGATAACTTTCTGCAAAATCGCAGATCGTTTTTTAGAGGCTCATCAGCAACCAACAGACGGCTGCCCCAATTAGAGTGTTTAAAAAGTTTACTGCGTTGTTGCCTATCCATCTTTTGCGTTCAGCAGTGGCGCCTAATATCGAGTCGGCCAGGTTGCCAGCAAAGCCTGCCAGTATGATACACCAAAACGAAGTACTCCATCCATAACTTGTAGCATAAGCGGCGGCTATGAGCGCGGCGCCTAAAAGGCCTATCAGGGTTCCCTCTAAACTTACTACGCCATCTAAACCACGGGTGTCTTTTTTTAAGCTGATAATATTGTAAAACCGGCTGCCGTATATCATGCCTAATTCGGATGACAGCGTATCGGCTGTCGCGGCAGCAAAACTGCCGGCAAGCATATGCTGTAGGAGTGGGGCATGATTTGGTAATAACCAGGCAAGAGCGCCGAGTATAGCAGCTACACCACCATTGGCTAAAACCTGCCCGGCGGTACGTTGGCTGTGGTTTTGCTCGGCGGTATTACTGTCGACCTTGCGCAGGCTTTTAAAACCTGTGGCCCATGAGCCGGCAATAAAGAAGATAGCCAGCAAGGTAATGCCTGTTAGGCTTGCGCCCAGATAGATCAGCAATCCCACTATGGCACCCGTTATTGCCCCGGCAAGCGTCAGCTTTTTGGTTACGTAACTTAAGGCTGCTCCAGCCAATAAAGAAATGTAAATTATAATGTCTATCGCCGGCATAGCTTAATCTTCGGGATGGAGAAAATCTTGCCAAACACCTTCCAACTCATCTACCAATTCAGGGCGAATGGAGATGCCTGATGCTTGTGGTGTCCAGGTTTGATAGGCAAGGTTGCCGGTTTTTAAAATGTCGAGAGTGAGTATCGGCTCCTTATCCGGGTTAAGCAAAACATCCATTGCTACCTTAACGCGGTAATAATGCCTGCCGTTACGAAAAGCAAGGTATGGCTCTGACGAAATGATACCCGACGCGAAGATACCCTTAGGCTCAACACCCACACGCACTATGAAAGCCCTGTCACCGGGTTGTATGCTTTTATGGGCTATGGCGCTCCAGTCGTCTTCAATCTTACCGTCGCGGGCCAGTTTTTTGATGTCGTCGTCAATATCAGCCCATTCAAACTTAAGCGGGTTCCAGCCAAAAAGGTATGCTTTCATTAGTGTACGAAGGTGACATATGTACTATTCGGGTACCTCGGTAAAAGTTAGCCGGTTGTTAAATGGATCGTAAACGGTTACCATGATCTGTTTAGGATTCCATTCGGGCGTTTCCAGTCCGGGGCGGTTGTATTTGTATTTCTGATCGAGCAATGATCTGTGATAATCGCGCAAGCCTTTAAAATCCTCAATATTGATATGTATGCCGGGGCTGCCGTCGCCATGATGTTCTGACAGATACAGGCTAAAATCGCGCAGTGTTATCTGCATAAACTTAGGTGTACCCGGCTCAAAGGTATGCTCCCAGTCAACCTTAAATCCCAGCCATCCTACGTAAAACTCAATAGCTTTATTATAGTCAAAAATCCTGATCAAAGGCTTTACAACGGTCATGCTTATCCTCTTCCCATTAACTCATCAAGCTTATTACGCTCGGTTTGCAGCTCGCGGGCAAGTTTCTTTTCTTTCTCGTTGGCTTTGGCTTTAAAGGTTTTAAACTCCTCTTCCAACTCGTTATATAAATTGGTGCGGTAGTTAGCCTCTTTGTGTGCACCGCCAGAGCGTGCTATAACAATACCGGCAACCAGGCCCACCACAATTACCAATCCCCACATCATAATATTGTAAGTTGATTTTGCCAGTGGTATGCCAATAAAGCTAATAGTATCGGTTTTAGCTAATAGATCTTCTTTGCCGGCAACATCGGCCTGTAAGCCGGTTATGGTTTTAGCCTGCTCGGCTATTTTATCGTTCGATGCTTTTAGTTGAGTGCGGGTAGCTTTAAGGCTATCGTTGGCGTTTTTCCAGAAAGCCTCTGTAAAAGGTTTTTGATAGTTATAAACTTTGGTAAGCAGGTATTGGTACTGGCCGTTTAGGCTCTTGTCTACCTTAACCGGTGGCGCAATAAGGGCGGTATCGGGCTTTGCAACCTGCGGCACTTGGGCTACAACTGTACTTGCTGCCTTTACAGGCTGGGTAACGGCTACTTTCTTTAAACTATCGGCCTTTGTTTTGGCTTTGTAAGTACCGGCGTATGCGCCATAACCATATCTTGAATATGGCCTGCCTGTTTTTGGGTTAATAGGTATACCGCCCGGCTTAGCCGTGACAGCAGCTTTGGTGGCTGTGGGCTTTGCGGCGGTAACTTTTTTAAGGCTGTCCTGCGCGTTAGATAGCGTTGCGCCGGTTGTTAGTATCAGCAACAATAAAGATAGTTTCAACATGAAAGTGTTTTTCATAATTGTAAAATTAGACAATGATATATAAAAAAACAGCAAAAAAAAGCATTTGTTGCCCTGTAGGCTTATAATTGCCTCTGTTATTAAAAAGCTTAATACGCATTTTGGTTGCGCATAGTTATATTAGCAGCATGAATATCGGAATTATTGGTTTGGGTGACATGGGGCGTTTGTACGCCAAAGCATTTGCTAAGGCTGGCTACACTGTAACAGGTTGCGACTTGCCGGCTAACCGCGAGCAATTGGAGCAAGAACTTGCCCCGCACAATATCAAGGTGCTTGACGACGGAAAAGCTATAGCTGAAACCTGCGACTTGATCATCTATTCGGTAGAGGCTGAAAAGATTGGTAAGGTAGTGGCCGAATATGCCCTTTATACTAAGCCGGGCGCCATTGTTGCCGGGCAAACGTCGGTAAAAACGCCCGAGATTGAGGCCTTTGACAGGTACCTGCCTGATACCGCGCAGATCATCACCTTTCACGGTATGCACGGCCCGGGTTTTGATCCTAAAGGGCAAACGCTGATATTGATACCGCACCGTGCCGACGAAGCGGCTAAACAACGCATGCGCGACTTGTTTAATGCCATAGGATCTGAAATTGTAGAGCTGACAGACTACCACGAACATGATAAGATAGTTGCCGATACCCAGGCCGTAACCCACGTTGGTTTTGAGAGTATGGGTACCGCCTGGAAGGAAGCCGGTTTTTTCCCTTGGGAAAATGCTTCATATATAGGTGGTATAGATAATGTGAAGATATTAACCACCCTGCGCATATTTAGCTACAAAGCGCACGTTTATGCCGGTTTGGCTATAATGAACCCATATGCCCGCCAACAGGTGAGGCAGTATGCTGTGTCTGAGTCTGAATTGTTTAAGCTGATGATACAGGAAGATGAGGCTGCCTTTCGCGAACGCTTGTATCGCGCACGCGACTTTGTTTTTCATGAAAGCCGTAAGCCAATTATGTTAAATGATAAGGTGATGAAAGAGTTTCGCTTAGCGCATAATGATCATAAGCAAAAGCCAAACTCGCACTTAAGTATATTAAGTATGGTTGATGCCTGGTACCACCTGGGCGTTAATCCGTATGATAACCTGATCTGCCAGACGCCGCCGTTCCGCCTGCGGTTAGGTATTGCCGAGTATTTGTTTAAGGATGAAGAGTTGCTGGAAGAATCTATCCTTGCCGCCTTATATGATAAATCCATTCGTGGCGATGATCTGGAGTTTCATTCTGCCGTGCGCGAGTGGTCGTCTATAATAGGCTATGGCGATATGGAAGGCTACAAAAAGCATTTTACAGATGTGCAGGCTTTCTTTAAGGATAGGTTGCAGGAAGGTAATAAGCAAAGTGCCGAATTGATAAGAAGGTTGATGACAGAGTAGCATCCTTTATAAGATGAAAGATTTTGGCGCCAAGTTTCGATTGATCATACTTCCTTTCCTGATCATTTCAGTAGGTACCGTTTTCGTTTACTCAATCGTACATTGGTGGCTTTTTATACAGAACGAGACATTTGCTGTTGATGAAGCTATACTGAATTTTGCTGCGCCGATAGTCATATCGTTTTTGCCTGCCATAATATGGATGCTTCCACGGTTAAAATTGCTGGATTTTACGGGCAAGAAAATTAGAAACCCGCTAACAGGCTATTTTTTTTTGGCTTGGATAGCTATTACTGCGCCTGCCATCATCGCGCAGGAGTACCTTATATCGGCTACTGGGAAACTGACAGCGTTAAGATCTGTTAGCCAGATATCTAATCAACCCAAAACAAAATACTACACGGTTAAAAATGTGTTTGCAGATAAAGAGCAAACCCGCTCTTATACAAGATTAAATACAATCGGCAAGTACAAAGATCAATACAACATGGCGATTTATATGCCATGCCCGCTGTATGATGCAGGAATTGCAAAGACCAAACCTGAGGCCCGGGAACCATTGGTGTGGATTGGTATAAAATATCAGAAAACTATTAGCAACCGTTTATCAGAAGAAGAGAAGACACGAGCTTTTGAGGCGTTTGCAAAGCAGAGCGAGATTGATTTTGATAATCGGGATTTGACTACCTTCACTTACCTTGATCGTATTGGCCCTAACCGCGAATTGAGTTTTTTTGCTGACGCGATAACCTTTTCAGGGGTAAATGATGCGCCTTTTATTGTTTTGGTACCCAGATGGAGCCGCTTCGAAGACAGAAATGGCGATAAAGACTTGTGGCTTATTGGCTCACTACTTTTCGGCGCTTTGCTTTTTACAATTACTGTGTCATTAATTCCTTTGAAAGCAGAGCCAGTAAATGATGGGGATACTAAGTATGTGTTTGAAACTTACAAGTTAGAGCGTTAAGGCTACTCTCTCAACCTTTCATCTGTATAAGTAATCTCTGTACGTCCGTGCTTAACCGGTTTGCCGCTGTCGTCAACTGCTACAAACACAATCTCGTCAATGGTTAGGATAGTTTTTTGGGTGATCTTGTTACGTACGTGGCAGGTAAGGGTGATAGAGGTATGCCCAAATTTGATGGCTTTTATACCAAGCTCAATGATATCGCCCTGATGTGCCGAGCTTACAAAATTTATTTCGGACATGTATTTGGTAACGCAGCCATTAGTACCTAGTTGTATTATGGTATATATGGCAGCTTCTTCGTCAATCCAGGCCAGCAGACGGCCACCAAACAGCGTCCCGTGCGCGTTCAGATCTTCAGGTTTTACCCATTTGCGGGTGTAAAAATTCATAACAGTTAATTATAATGCAAATATACAAAACTGTTGTTTGTTAGTGTATGAAATACACAAAGTGTTTTATATTGTTTAAAACCTGTCGCCCGGGTTGTGGGTATTAATTGATAATTCAGTTTTCGGAAATAATTTATGCAATCGTTCAATACCTGCGTCGTCTATTTTGCCTTTCAATACAAGGCGGTCTATCTGCACCTTGCCAAGCTCGTCGGGTATATTAATATCCTTTATAAAATCTAATTTAAGCAGGTGTATGGGGCCAATTTGCATTAATTCGTCGGGTACGTTATTTATCCTTATTTCTATCCCATTTTTTGGTTCCCTGGCTTTGGTACGCAACACAGACATTTTTTTATCATCTAACTTAAAATCTTTTTTACGGATGATCCAACCAATTTCGGGCCTTAGGTTAAAATCTTTTTCGTTTTGTTTCAAACCAACAAAGCCGGCCCAAAGCTCAAGCGGTATTTCTTCGAGATTTCCCGCGCCATCGCCTTTTAAATATTTCAAATCTACTTTTACAATCTCATCAGGCAGGTTAACGCCGGATGAAAGCGAATCAAGTCCTAAACGTTTGCCATCCTTGTCGTACGGAAAGAATTTAACAATCCAGCCATCCATAATGGTATTGGCCCCATATCTTTTTATAGTATGATATTTAAACATCGCTTGCCAAAACGCTTTATCCTTTTTACCTTTTGATGCCTGTACAATTTTTTCAAGTACGGGTGTAATTTCGTCAACCCACCAGCCTAATTCATATTTACGCAGCGCTTTGGTTTTGTCTAACACTTTTTGCCAGTCTGCGGGTGTACCCTCCAGTGTAACTTGTGGTATGCCGCATCCTATCATAATTACTATATATTCAAAGTATGATTTGAAGGCCGCAAGCGTAGTAATTTGCGACGCTATTTTGGTAGTGGGTGTGGTAGTTGAAAAATCGGCTGTCAGGGCGTTGGTTAGCTCGGGCCCGGTATATGCGGCAATTTGTTTGTTAAATTCAGGGAAAACCTCTTGCCAGGGGCTGTCAGGGTTGTCAAGGTCAATTTTATTGTTTTGTACAATTAGGCTGGTTTTGCCACTAAAATTTACAAACAGTGGTCGCAGTTTTTCACTGTTGGCATTTACATGATTTGAAAAGCCCTGGCATATCAGCAGCCATATCATATCCGGCGAAAGTGTAAAAGGCCGGTGGCTGGCGTAAGCCTCATACATCCCACGGTAAAAAGAGTGGTAGCCAAAACTGACAATATCTTCAGTTATATTATTTTTGGCAACGATGTTAAACGTCGGATCCATTGCGGCTTGTTTTGCCGGCGGGAAACCAAGTACTTTATGATCAGATCTGATGAGGTATTTAATGATCTCGTTATAATTAGATAAAGGCAAAAGCTTCTCAGGCTTGCTCAGTTTTTCTACGTTTATAACAATGGGTTTTTGCGCATACCCCAATAAGTTAATGTATAGTAGTATAAAGGCAACGAGGACAGTTTTCATGATTGATAATTTAGGTTGATATAAATATAATAACAAATTATCAATCATTGTCAGGCTTGTCAATTTTACCCCATTCTACCCTTAAATCATTGATAATTTGTGTGCTGTTGTTTATTTCCTGTCGATACTTTTTCTGGTCCCTATCGCGATATTCTTTATATAATAGTTTATACAGTTTACACTCCTCAAAAATGATTTTTGCCTTTACATCGGCAATTTGTTTTTGCTTTTTGGGTAGGGTAAGTTGTTGTATTTGCTTGCCCACTTTATTCAGCGTGTCAATTCTGGGCAGGGCTTTGTAAACAAACAGCTTCATCATGGTATCGCGTTGGGTATTGTAGTTGCCGTAAAAATCATTCTTTAACTCATCGGATAATTTTTCGGTTTTTTCAGTCAGCGCCTTTAGTTCGGTAAACTGATATACCGGTGCCAGCCAAATGCATAAGGTTGTATATATAATAGTAATAGCTGCTGCGTAAATTGCGGTTAGCTTCTGTTTGTTATGGGTAAGCCCCAGGTAGGCTATCTGCCCAAAAATATAGCCTGATATCAATCCGCCAAAGTGAGCTGCATGATCTACCTGGTTGTTGCCCTTAGGTAAAATGATATACCCTACAAAAATTGCAGTGCTAATCAATAAAGCCCGGCGTGCGCTTGGCTCATAAAATTTGGTACTCAATAATGCCAATAAAATACCAAACAGCCCAAATATAGCCCCCGAAGCCCCGGCCGCAACGCCCTGGTCTCGCCACACTACAGATGTAATACTGGCGCAGATACCGGTAAGTAAGTACAGAAACAGGTAGGTCCACCGCCCTAATTTCCCCTCCAATAACGATCCGATATAAATAAGCACCACCATATTACCGGCCAGATGCATAAAGTTAAAATGCAAAAAGGTGTTGCTTATTAAGCGCCACACCTGCCCGTTAAGCACCTGCCTGCGGTTGCTAAAACCAAGCGATAGGTAAATGTCTTCCAGGTGCTCATAAACATGCTCTGTACCGTGATGTGCTTGCGCCTTTATAGCGTACACCAACATCATGGCTATAAAAAAAACGATAGTGAATATAAAAATGGTAATATTACTTAACACTAAAATTGGTGTTATAAAATACCCGGGCTTAGGTGTAAAGGCCGACAGGAACCCCCGCAGCTTCTCTTTATAACCCATTGGCGGGTCGGCAAGGCTTACAAACTGATTGTCGGGGATGCTGTCAATCAATTCTTGCGTGGTTTGGTGCAGGGTATCTTTAAGCTGGTATTCTACATATTCAATTTCGCCATTGAGTAATAGCTCCAGGTTCTTTGTGTTTTTCCCGTAATCGTTAAACAAAAACTGGTAGCCAACACATTCGCTTTTTACTATGGCCTGGTTATTAATTATGCGCACAGAAACCTCTTCGGCGTATGACGCCCACGAAATAGGGGTATAGCCAATAATACCATCCCTGTCAAAATAGCTGATGCGCCAGCCCAGGTTATTAAAGGCATGGTATAATAGGGTGAGGTAATGATCAGTGCTGTAATCGCCTAAATAGATGATAACTGTTTTACGTGGTGATATGCCCCAGGCCATGTGTTATGTTTAGCGTTTAAATATAGTAAATGGGCGATACAAATGTTATTTTTAAAAATAAAGCAATGCAGGTTTTAATTTGATGATTTAGACACATCTGATTTAATATTCCGTAATAATCCTGGGTATACCAATATACTTTACCGCACATATAATCAACTTTTTAACGCTTTTAAATATTTATTTAAAAATAACTTGCTAACTATTTGACAATTAAAGTAAAGTTTCTATCTTTGCCGTCCCTTAACGGGGGAATTTAATATGCCTTGAACGAAGCCCTACTGCTTCGATGGGCACAAACAACATAAAAAATGTCAGGAATAATTGGTAAAAAAGTAGGAATGACCAGCATTTTCGACGACTCAGGGAAAAACATCCCGTGCACAGTTATCGAAGCTGGCCCTTGCGTAGTAACACAAGTAAGGTCTGTTGAAACAGACGGTTATGCAGCTATACAGCTAGCATACGGCGAGAAAAAGGAGAAAAACACTTCTGCACCGCTTAAAGGCCATTTTGAAA
>JAZKET010000080.1:0-1581 GCA_040386815.1 Bacteroidota bacterium
ACATGGGATTATGCCAGCAGTGGTGGGAATGCATCAAACAACAAAAAAGAAACGGGCTGTTGCAATGTTGATAGTTTCAACGATGCAAGAATGGCTGCCGTGCATCATGGATTTCCGCACTATATACTCGATATCAGGGATGAATTTGGCGATTTTGTGATCGATAATTTTGTTGACGAATATTTGGCGGGCCGTACCCCTAACCCATGCGTTTTATGCAACACCCACATCAAATGGGAAGCGTTACTAAAACGTGCTGATAAACTGGATTGCGAATTTATAGCCACAGGCCACTATGCCAACATCCGCTTACAGGATAATGGCCGCTACGTGATATCAAAAGGTAAAGACGAAAACAAAGATCAGTCATACGTACTTTGGGGCGTATCGCAACAGAACCTGGCGCGTACTAAATTCCCTTTGGGTAGTTTTTCTAAGCCCGAGATCAGGCAAATGGCTTTAGATATGGGCCAGATCGAATTGGCCGGCAAAAGCGAAAGCTACGAGATATGCTTTGTACCCGATAACGACTACAGAGCCTTTCTAAGAAATAAAGTTGAGGACCTTGACCAACGTGTAGGCCCGGGCAACTTTGTGCTTACAGACGGCACCATAGTAGGCAAACACGAAGGATATCCGTTCTACACCATTGGCCAGCGCCGTGGTTTAGGTATAGCTTTAGGCAAGCCCATGTTTGTTACCCGTATTGACCCGGTAACTAACACCGTGGTTTTGGGTACCGAAGAAGAGCTGCAAAAGAAACAAGCCTGGGTACGCAACCTTAACCTGATAAAATACGCCAACATTAATGAGCCGCTTAACGCCATCACCAAAATACGTTATAAAGATGCCGGCTCTGAAAGCACCATCGTACAAATGGGCGAGCATATGAAGGTAGATTTTGCGCATATGGCATCGGGCATAGCGCCGGGGCAATCTGCCGTTTTTTATGAGGGGAATGATTTGCTTGGCGGTGGCTTTTTAATGTAGACTTTTGTCGCGTTTTCATGTTTTAGGGTAGAGATATCGATTATCGAATTGGCCGTCCACCGCCCCCCAATTACTAATCACCGGTTAACTAATCAACTTAAAAGTTTGCGTTTCGCTTACTTTATCCTTTATTTGCAAAAAATACTCTAATAAATGGCTAAAAATTTACTGATAGTAGAATCTCCGGCGAAAGCCAAAACCATTGAAGGATACCTGGGAAAAGACTTTACCGTTAAGTCAAGTTATGGCCATATCCGTGATCTGGTTAAATCTGAAGACGCTATCGACATAGCCAATAACTTTAAACAAACCTATGAGGTACCTGCCGATAAAAAGCAGGTAGTGAGTGAGTTAAAGAAGTTAGCTAAAGAAGCCGATATGGTTTGGCTAGCGTCCGATGAGGACCGTGAGGGGGAAGCCATATCGTGGCATTTATTTGATACTTTAAATTTAAAAGAAGCCACTACAAAACGCATCGTTTTTCATGAGATAACCAAACCCGCCATTTTAGCCGCCATTGAAAATCCGCGTAAAATAGATTACAACCTGGTAAATGCACAACAGGCCCGCCGTGTTTTAGACAGGTTGGTA
>JAZKET010000080.1:1591-18790 GCA_040386815.1 Bacteroidota bacterium
CAGCAGGCCCGCCGCATACTCGATCGTATAGTGGGTTTTGAGCTTTCGCCGGTGTTATGGAAATAAGTTAAACCATCGCTGTCCGCCGGTCGTGTGCAGTCTGTGGCTGTACGTATTATAGTAGAGCGCGAACGCGAGATCAATAAATTCCAATCAGAAGCAGCATTTAAAATCGTCGCCATTTTCGGTAAAGGCAAACAAGCCTTTAAAGCAGAATTAGCCGAACGTTACAGCAAACAAGAAGATGCCGAGCAATTTTTGAAAGATTGTTTAGGTGCCGGCTTCAATGTATCGTCTTTAGAAACCAAACCGGCTAAACGCTCTCCTGCCGCGCCGTTTACTACTTCTACTTTGCAGCAAGAGGCCAGCCGAAAATTGGGCTATTCGGTATCGCGAACGATGCAGATTGCGCAGAAATTATACGAAGGCGGACACATTACTTATATGCGTACCGACTCTGTTAATTTATCTGATACTGCATTGGCCGCTGCTACGCAAGAAATCACATCAGCCTACGGCGAAAAATATCACCAGTTTAGAAAATATAAAACTAAAAGCGCAGGCGCGCAGGAAGCTCACGAAGCCATTCGCCCTACGTATTTTAGCAACCATACCATTGAGGGCGATGGCAGCGAAAAACGCCTTTATGAACTGATCTGGAAACGGGCTATCGCGTCGCAGATGAGCGAGGCGCAGTTTGAAAAAACTACCGCGAAGATCAGCATATCAACCCGTAAAGAAGACCTTACCGCCAGCGGCGAAGTAATGAAGTTTGACGGTTTCCTGAAAGTTTACCTAGAGTCAAACGACGACGAGGATGACTTGCAGCAAGACGGTGACAACGCCATGCTGCCACCTTTAACTAAAGGACAGGCGCTTGAGCTAGCCGAAATGACCGCTACCGAGCGTTTCTCTCGCCCACCGGCAAGATATACTGAAGCTAGTTTGGTTAAGAAATTAGAGGAACTTGGCATAGGCCGACCGTCAACCTACGCTCCTACCATATCCACCATACAAAACCGTGGTTATGCGATTAAAGAAGAGCGCGAAGGCAAACAACGTAAATTTAGAGTACTTACATTAAAAGACAGCAGCATAGTTAAAGACGAGCGTACCGAAAATACCGGTGCCGAGCGTGGCAAGCTATTCCCTACTGATATTGGCGCTGTGGTGAATGATTTCCTGGTGCAGCATTTTCAGGGTATTGTCGATTTTAACTTTACCGCCAAAGTTGAGAAACAGTTTGACGAGATAGCGCAAGGTTTAGAAGATTGGACTAACATGCTTCATAACTTCTATAAACCTTTCCATGCCGATGTAGAAAACACTATTGAAACGGCAGATAAAGCTACCGGCATACGCGAACTGGGCGTTCATCCGGAAAGTGGCGAGAAACTATCTGTGCGCATTGGCCGCTACGGACCGTTTGTACAGATAGGCGAAAATGCAAGCGACGATAATAAAGATTACAAACCGCAATATGCAAGCCTGCGCACCGGCCAAAGCATCGAGACCATAACATTAGAAGAAGCCCTTGAACTATTTAAACTACCTAAAGTAGTTGGCGAATTTGAAGGTAAAGTAATGAAAGTGGCTATTGGCCGTTTCGGCCCGTACATTAGCCATAACAGCGCGTTTGTATCGCTACCAAAAGAGATAGACCCGCTTGATGTTACTGAAGAGCAGGCTGTTGAGCTGATATTAGCCAAACGTAAAAAAGATGCCGAGAAGCTAATCAAATCATTTGACGAAGACCCGACAATGAAAGTATTGAATGGCCGTTGGGGACCGTACATTGAATTTGGCAAACAGAACATTAAAATCCCTAAAGATATTACAGACCCGCTAACGCTTACATTTGAACAATGTAAAGCACTAGCTGCGGCCGACGCAAAAGCGCCTAAAAAAGGTGGTAAGAAGTTTGCCAAGAAGAAATAATTTAGTTGAGTAGCGAGAGTTGTGAGTAATGAGTTTTAACTATTCACAACTCACTGCTCACCAATAACTACTCATTAAAATGCTAAAAGACCTCCACGAAAATAACGTAACCGATATTGCTGTAGCTGTAGCTTTAGAGGGCGAAACCGCGGAAAGTAAATCATACCACGTATACCTCATCAATCTGAAGAATGAGGCGCTTGAAAATGTGCTGATTACCTCAAAAGGTTATGGCGAAAAAGATGGCGAACAGGTGCGTACCTCTACTCTGCGCCACATGTTTGCCGAAGTACCTGCCGGCACTTTCAAGCAAATTGAAATGATAGACGAGCAGACTTTCGGACTTAACAATGAGTATTGGGTAAGCTACTATATCGGCAAACAGATCTATGACAAGAAATTTATCTTTCTGCCTGAAAGTATTATCGACTCAAATTTTATTAAGTTGCCGGTGGTGAATAAGCCGGGGGTGATGATCGGGTAGTTTGTTTTCTCCCACACGTCATTGCGAGGAACGAAGCAATCCCAAACAGGACATTCGACATGCGGGATCTATAATCGCAGGAACTACACCCACCCTAAAGTTATTGCATAGGATTAGCATATCGGGGATTGCTTCGTTCCTCGCAATGACGCGGAGGGTGTACTTAGATGCAAACTGATTAAGAATCAAACTTTTCCAATAACTTCAGCAACGTTTCAAAATCTTTAGGATACGGCGCGTGGATGCTCATACTTTCTCCGTTTACCTTTTTAAAGGTTACTTCGTAAGCGTGCAGGGCAAAGCGTTTCATTATCGGCAGCTCTTCCTGGTCTTTACCTAAATGATACTTGCGTTTTATGGCCGACAGGAATACCGGCTTGCCTTTGTACATCTCGTCGCCGGCAATTGAGGCGCGTTGTGTGGCCAGGTGTATACGTATCTGGTGCATGCGGCCAGTTACCGGGCGACACTCTACCAAAGTGTAATGTTTAAAGAATTTAAGCGATTGAAACCAGGTCTCTGCCCTTTTACCCTCTTGCCTGCTAATGGTTACCGTGCCTTTACCAACGTTTAGTATCGGCAAATCAACCAATAACTTATCAAACTGATGCGTACCGTCAATAATGGCGTGATATACCTTATTTACCTGTCGCTTTTCAAATTGCATTGATACCATACGGTAAGCTTCGGGGTTTTTAGCTATTATGAGCGCGCCAGAGGTCTCTTTATCCAGTCGGTGGCACACTTGGGCGTCATCGCTATATTGTTTAGCCAGGCGCAGTATATTGATGTCGCTCCCTTCGCCCCTGTCATCCAACGAGCTTATAAAGGCAGGTTTGTTAATAACAATCAGGTCATCATCCTCAAACAATATCAGGTCGGTAAACTTCGGTATTTTCATGTATTAAATTAAAGCTGCAAAAGTACGGTTTTTAAATTTAAGGTTGAAAGGCGTGTTCGACTACTCTCTGTCATTGCGAGGAACGAAGCAATCGCACGCCTGCAAAGCTACCGGTATGCATAGTTCGCGATTGCTTCGTTCCTCGCAATGACAGTATGTTTAATTAAAATAATGCAATGCTAAGCGTAGAAAAATCCATATACCAACGTCCACTTATTAGAACATTTAGAGGCATTTATATGAGCAAAATACTTACCAAACCCCAACTGGTGCAGTTATTGTATCTTAAAATACAAATCATCTAACTTATTAAACATTATGGAAGATAAATCAACCAAACCTGAAGAAAAAGGATTTTTCGAGAAGGTAAAAGAAACCATTGAAGAACTTTGGGAAGGTACCAAAGACACAGCAGAAGATATAAAAGACAAAGCCGAAGACAAATATGAGGACCTGACTAAAAAGGCAGCTCCTGCAAAACGTGCTGCCACTAAAAAAGTAACAGCAGCTAAAACTGCGGTGAAAGCTAAAGCAACCAGCACAGCTACAAAAGTAAAAGCTGCTGCTAAAGATGCAAAAGCCAAAACCGATACCAAAGTAAAAGAGGTAAAAGCCAAAGCTGCCGACGTTACTAAAAAGGCAGAAGCTAAAGCTAAAGACATAACCACTAAAGCAAAAACAGAAGCTAAAGAGGTAAAAGCCAAAGCCGAAACAAAAGCGAAAGAAGTTACCGATAAAGCAAAAGCATCAGTACCCAGCGTCAAAAAATCAGCGCCAGCTAAAACCGCTTCAACTGCGGCAAAGGCTAAAAGAAAACCAATGTTATAATTGGGTTTCAGCATACAATAAAAAGGGCCCCAAATTGGGGCCCTTTTTATTGTAGTTCAAATTTGTAACCTACACCTTTAACGGTAGCTACAATATCATCGCCTAATTTTTCGCGCAGTTTGCGTATGTGTACATCAATGGTACGGTTGGTAACCACTACAGAGTCTTCCCAGATATTTTTCAAGATCACCTCGCGGGTATAAACCTTGCCCGGTTTTGATGCTAATAAGTAAAGTAATTCAAACTCCTTTTTAGCTAGTACAACCTTTTCACCTTCTTTAAAAACCAGGTAAGCCTCGCGATCAATCACCAGGGTGCCAATTTCAAGCTTATTATCGCTTACATCTTCGGCAGGTGCGTTGCGGCGCAGTATAGCGTTAATACGGCTAACCAAAGCACGTGGCTTAATAGGTTTAGCTATATAATCATCAGCACCTACATTAAAGCCGGCAATTTCTGAGTACTCTTCGCTACGGGCGGTTAAAAACACCATAAAGGTATTTTTAAACTCTGGCATAGTGCGCATAATGCGGCAAGCCTCAATGCCATCCATTTTAGGCATCATTATGTCCAATACAATCAAATCAGGTAATGATCTTTTTGCTTCGGTTACGGCTTCCTGGCCATTACGTGCCAAAAACACCTGGTAGCCTTCTTTTTTTAAGTTATATTCTATAAGTTCCAGAATATCTGGTTCATCATCAACTATGAGAATCTTTTGTTTGGTAGAGGTGCTCATGCTTATTATAATTTTGTTATAAAAGTATGTACTTAAAAAAAGCTTACAGTAAAGTTAATATTAACAAATTGTTAAGCACCACTTTATCTTAACATATTATAAAGGCTTATTAAACGTTTTATTTAAAAACGCCCCTAATTCGTCACCTCGTACATTTTTTGCCACTATAACTCCTTGTGGATCAATAATAAAATTAGCTGGAATACCCTGTATATTATATAAGCGTTCGGTAGGTCCGTCAAATCGTTGCAGCTCTGAAGCATGCGCCCAGTTTAGCTTATCGGCGGCAATTGCTTTCTCCCATTCTGGTTTTCCGGTATCAAGCGAAATGCCGAGTATGTTAAAACCTTTGTCTTTAAAGGCATTGTAAGCGGCAACCACATTAGGGTTTTCTGCACGGCAGGGGCCGCACCATGACGCCCAAAAGTCTAACATTACGTATTTACCTTTATAGTCTGACAGTTTTACGGTTTTACCATCAATGCCAGGCATGCTAAACTCTGGCGCTTTGTGGCCTATAGATAAAGGTTTAATTAATGCCATCTGCGCCAAAAAGCGTTGTACAGCCGGGTTATTGCTAAATAACTTTTCTTTTTCAATTTCATCAGCATAAGCAACCATTTGCTGCTCGTACTGCATTGGCTCTACAGATGATATAGCGTAGAACGATGCCAGTGATGTCTTATTCTCATTAACAAACTTTAAAACCGCCTGGGTATAATCATTCATGTTTTTCATGAATAAGGGGCGATATTGGGCCACTAACTCTTCGGTTTCTTTACCGGCGGCCTCTACTTTTGCCTGATACTCTTCAATTACCTTATTATTCTTCTCGCCAAAAACGTTACTGATTTTATTAAATTCCTGGATCTTTTCAGAGTTATCAGAACCTTTAACGGTGTAGCTGTGTGTCTGATCGTTCTCATCAGCCTCAAACTCAATGGCGTCGCCGTTTTGCGCAATAATATCATATATATTACCGCCAATACGTAGTTTATACAAGTTTGCAAATGGGGTAGCGCGTTTAAACTCAAATTTGCCGTCGGCAGCCAGCATAACAGAGTCAACCACGGCTATCTGCACACTGTCGGCCTCTAATAAATAGATCTTTTCAACTTTACCCGGATTTTTTAGCGTACCGGCTATTTTAAAGTTTGCACTGTCTTTGCACGACGCAAGCAACACCGCCGAAGCGATAATGCCGTAAACTGCTGATTTTAATTTCATTATTTTGATTCTAATGCGGTGATCAATAATTTGTTGGTAGCCTGTGGATCGATCTTACCTTTTGAGCTTTTCATAATCTCGCCCATAAACAAGCCTAAAACGCCCTTTTTACCCTTTTGGTACTCTTTTACCTTATCAGGATATTTAGCCAGCGCGTCTTGAATGTATTTGTCTACATCGTTGCTATCAGCCGTTATCAACAAGTTAAGCTCGGCAGCCAGTTCATCAGCCGTTTTACCCGGCGATTTGATCATAGCCGGGAACAACTTGTGCGATGCAACAGTATTATTTACAGCACCCGTATCAACCAGTTTTAATAAGCCGGCAAGGTTTGCAGGCTCAATATGCAAATCGGTAATATGAAGGCCGCTTTCGTTCAGGTGCGATTTTACCGCGCCCATCATCAGGTGGGCCGCACCTTTATAGTTTGATGTATGCTTGGTTAGTTCTTCAAAATACAGTGCAACTTCTTTATCGGCAGTAATTACAGACGCGTCGTAATCCGACAATCCCAACTCGATATATTTTTTGTATAACTGGCCCGGCAAAACAGGCAGGGTTTTGCGGATATTTTCTACGTAAGCATTATCTAATACCAGGGGCATCAAATCAGGCTCAGGGAAATAGCGGTAATCGTTAGCCATTTCTTTTGAGCGTAGTACAGACGTTTCGCCCGTATCGGCATTGAAATTCAAAGTATTTTGGTCGATGTGACCGCCTTCTTCAACAATCAATACCTGGCGTACAAACTCGTGCTCAATGGCACGCTGCACGTTACGGATAGAGTTCAGATTTTTCACCTCGCAACGGTTACCGTATTCGGTAGCACCATGCAGGCGTACAGATATATTGGCATCGCAACGCATGCTGCCTTCTTCCATATTGCCATCGCAGATATCCAAATAACGCAATACCTTACGAATCTCTGTTAAAAACTGGCCAGCTTCTTCGGCGCTGCGCATATCCGGTTGCGATACAATCTCTAACAAAGGCACTCCTGCCCTGTTTAAGTCTATCATCGAGTCGGCATGATGGTTATCATGCATGCTTTTACCGGCATCCTCTTCCATGTGAATATGATGGATAGCCAGATCTTTTGTGGTGCCGTTGCTTAACTTAACCGTGATAGCGCCGCCAAGACAAACCGGGGCATGATCTTGTGTTATCTGGTATCCCTTAGGTAAATCGGCGTAGAAATAATTTTTACGCGCAAAGCTGTTATTTAAGTTAATGGTACAATTGCAGGCCAGGCCCATTTTAACCGCGTACTCAACCATTTTTTTGTTGATGCGCGGCAAAGTACCGGGATGCCCCAACGATATAGCGCTGATATGATGATTTGGCTCGGCGCCAAATGCTGCCGAATCGGGCGAAAAGGATTTGCTTTGGGTAGACAGCTGCGCATGAACCTCTAATCCAACTACTAATTCATACTTTTCGGCTATCTCTACAGGTAGAAGTGTCATAAATTAAAAAGATCAACAATATTTGCGTCAATCAACCTCAAATATATAATTATTAAAACGTGATTTATCCGGAAAAATAAGGATTTATCAAGCTTTTTACGGCACATTTTTGATACACTTCAAAGTGTATCGGTATATAAAAACCCGACAATTTGCAAGTATCTTATTTCAAGACATATAGCAAAAAATCAAGTTAAACCTTACTAACTTAAAAGTTGTTTCATTTTGTTTCACCGAATTTTAGCAACAAATTGATTTTCAATTAGTTAATCCAAAATACTGTTTCACTTGTTTCATTTGTTTCACCTATTTCTGAAACAAAATGATCTACTTTATAAAGCCTTTAGCCTTTTCTAAAACAGCTGGTAACCCATTTACATCTTTACCACCCGCAGTAGCGTAAAACGGCTGACCACCACCGCCACCCTGGATCTCTTTAGCCAGATCGCGTACAATGGCGCCTGCGTTAAGTCCGTTGTCTTTCACCAGGTTATCCGCTATCATTACGGTGATGTTTGGTTTACCGTCAATAACAGCAGTTAACACCAAATATAGGTCTGATACGATATCTTTCAGGTTGTAAGCCAGGTTTTTAATTGCATCGGCATTAGGCAGTTCAACCTGCTGCGCAATGAAGTTAATACCGTTAATAGTTTCAACCTTTTTAGCCAACTCATCTTTTAAGCCTGATGATTTCTCTAATATAGACTTCTCTATTTCTTTCTTCAGGCGTGCATTCTCTTCCAGTAGGCTTTCAATGCTTTTACCAATGTCTTTAGGGTTCTTCAATAACTCCTTAACCTCGCCCACCAACTTGGTTTGCTCGTTAATAAAGTTCTCGGCACTCACACCTGTAATAGCCTCAATACGGCGCACACCCGCGGCAACCGCGCTTTCTGATATGATCTTGAAGTATCCAATGGCACCTGTAGCCTTAACGTGCGTACCACCACAAAGCTCTTTGCTAAACGCATCGTCAAAAGTAATAACACGCACAAAGTCGCCATACTTCTCGCCAAACAGAGCAGTTACTCCACTGGTTATAGCTACGTCATAAGGGAGGTTACGCTGCTCATTAAGGGCAACATTCTCGCGCACTTTTTGGTTTACAATGGCTTCAATGCGTGCCAGTTCTTCATCAGTCACTTTAGCGAAATGCGAGAAGTCAAAACGCAGGTAATCAGCATTAACCAATGATCCTTTTTGGTTTACGTGCGTACCCAAAACCTGTTTCATAGCCGCATGCAGCAAGTGGGTAGCACTGTGGTTACTCATAATGCTGTCGCGACGATCCTTATCAACAATAGCTGTCAGGGCGTCGTCAATATCTTCAGGTAGTTTGTCTACATAATGAACAATCAGGCCGTTCTCTCTCTTCGTATCCGTAACATAAATGATCTCACCGTCAGGGAAGATCAACTCGCCGGTATCGCCTACCTGGCCACCACTTTCAGCGTAGAAAGGTGTTTTATCTAATACAACCTGAAACTGCTCTTTACCCTTAGCCGTAACCTTACGGTACTTGGTAATGTGAGCTACGCTCTGTGTTTCGTCATAACCGGTAAAGTCAGTAACTTCTTCTTCCCGCTGCAACACCCAATCGCCGGTATCAACCGCAGAAGCGGCACGTGAGCGGGTCTTTTGTTCTTGCAGGGCGGTTTCAAAACCCGCGGTATCTACAGTCCAGTTAATTTCGCGAGCCATCAGCTCGGTTAGGTCAAGCGGGAAACCATAAGTATCAGATAACTCAAAAGCAACAGCACCAGAGATCACTTTCTCCGGACCCGATGCTACTTCTTTAAATTTACGGATACCTGCAGATAACGTACGTAAGAAAGAAACCTCTTCTTCAAGTATCACTTTCTGTACAAAATCTTTCTGACTACTTAACTCATCAAACACGCCTTTAAACTGCTCTGCCAACAAAGGCACCAATTGGTTTAAAAACGGTTCTTTAAACTCTAAATACTGATATGAATAACGTACAGCACGACGTAATATCCTGCGGATAACGTAACCAGCTTTGTTATTCGATGGCAACTGACCATCAGCAATGGTAAAGCTAACCGCACGGATGTGGTCTGCCAATACACGCATAGCAACTGCGGTGTTCCAATCGGCATCGCCCGGTACGTCATCAGCATTGTATGCCTTGCCTGATTTTTCAGCTATATAATTGATCACCGGTGTAAACACATCAGTATCGTAATTACTAAACTTGCCTTGTATTACACGCACCAAACGCTCAAAGCCCATACCCGTATCAACATGCTGGGCCGGCAGTGGCTGTAGCTCGCCGCTCTTTAAGCGGTTAAACTGCATAAATACGTTGTTCCATATCTCAATAACCTGGGGGTCATCGGCGTTAACCAAAGTAGCTCCACTAACTTTAGCGCGCTCCGCATCACTGCGGTTATCAAAGTGTATCTCAGAACATGGGCCACACGGACCGGTCTCGCCCATCTCCCAAAAGTTGTCCTTCTTGTTACCTAAAAGGATATGATCCTCGGGCACAAAAGCTTTCCAGAAATCGTACGCTTCCTGGTCTTTTGGCAAACCTTCTTTATCATCACCCTCAAAAATGGTGACGTAAAGGCGGTCTTTATCAATTTTATAAACTTCAGTTAACAGCTCCCAGCTCCAGGCAATGGCTTCTTTTTTAAAGTAGTCGCCAAAGCTCCAGTTACCCAACATCTCAAACATAGTGTGGTGGTAGGTGTCAATACCTACCTCTTCTAAATCATTATGTTTACCAGATACGCGCAAGCAACGCTGGGTATCGGCAACGCGTGCCGCCTTAGCCGGGGCCTCGCCTAAAAATATATCTTTAAACTGGTTCATACCCGCATTGGTGAACATCAGCGTTGGATCGTTTTTAACAACAATAGGTGCAGAAGGCACGATAGTGTGGCCCTTGGAAGCAAAAAAATCAAGAAAGGCCTGTCGTATTTCGTTAGCAGTCATAGCCGCAAAAGTGTAAATTTTTGTGCAATTATGAGAAGAAAAAGTGTAGTAAATACATGGGCATAAGTGAGTACCTGTATAAATCCGAAATCTGAAATTCGAAATCCGAAATTATCAATTACATTTGTATATGCCTTACAAAGAACAAGAGATCACAAAAATGTATTACACCATGGGCGAGGTGTCGGCCATGTTTGACGTTAACCCGTCGATGATACGTTTTTATGAGAAAGAGTTTGATGTGCTGCAACCAAAGCGAAACAAGAAAAGTAACAGGCTATTTACCCCCGAGGATATTGAAAACCTCAAGATCATTCTTGATCTGATTAGAAATAAAGGCTATACTATCCCCGGCGCCAAAGATTATCTGAAGAAAAACTTCAACAACAGCAAAGACCATCAACGCATTATCAGATCGCTAGAGAACCTTAAACAGTTTTTATTAGAAGTGCGCGAACAATTATAACACTAAGATTTATTGGATTTAATTGATTGTAAGATTATTGCTGATTATATATATTAGCTTATCAAATCCTAATATTTTTCGAATCAAAAAAACATCTTAGTTGTGTTAGCTAATCATAAAGGCGAGATCCCACTTGTTGTATTGCTATTGCCTTTTTTATTGGGGATAACTTTGGGTTTAAACTTTTCGGCTGCTAATCTTCTGATCTGGGCGCTCATACCTCTCCTGCTATCTGGCGGATGCTTTGTTTTATTAAATCTTACTTATTCCAAACTGAGCGTATATAAAGTAAGATGGCTTGGCGGTTTGCTGATACATATAACATTGTTTTTTGCTGGATGGTTGAGTGTAATACTTCACACTCAATTAAATAAAGACAATAATTTCTCGAAGCAAACTGCTACTAAATTATTGGCACGCATAAACAACGAACCAACTATCAAAAATGGGGTAATTCGCTTTACTGCAACAGTTGAGCAAACGGAAAGTGGCAACAAGTTTGCGGCTTCGACCGGCACTTTGGTCATCGCCATAAAAGACAGTTTAGCCGGCCGACTTGAATATGGTGACAAATTATTGATCCCTGCTACTTTCACTACTATTGATCCACCGTTTAACCCGGCAGAATTTAATTATAAGCAATATCTGGCGTATCAGAACATATATCATCAGGCATTTCTATTTCCAGGGCAATATCGTATTGTTTCCAGAAACAATGGCAATCCTGTTATTGCTTACTCGCTTAAAACACGGCAACACCTTGTTAACAAGTTAAAGCGCAACATGCTCGATACTTCGGCCATGGCTGTAGCATCAACTTTGATATTAGGTTACAAGGCTGACTTGAGCCAAGAACTTTTGCAGGCTTATTCTAAAACAGGCACCATACATATCTTGTCAGTTTCAGGCGGGCATGTGGCAATCATCTATCTTATATTAAATATTTGTTTTAGTTTTCTGGGGCGATATCAACGTGGGCAAATACTTAAGGCCATACTTATTATATTACTGATCTGGGCATACGCGCTGCTTACCGGTTTTTCGCCGGCTGTATGCCGTGCGGCGGTAATGATTTCACTGATTATCATCGGCACCACTTACAGCCGATATATAAACACGTTAAATATATTGGCAGCATCGGCAATCTTTATGTTATTATATAACCCACTTTGGATAGTCGATGTCGGTTTCCAACTCTCATACCTTGCCGTAGCTGGAATGGTTGTTCTACAGCCAATAATTTACAGTTGGATTACGACAAGTAATAAATGGGGCAACAAACTTTGGGCGGCATGCTCAGTTTCTATAGCTGCCCAGGTTATTACTTTTCCATTAAGTGCTTTGTATTTTCATCAATTCCCGGTTTATTTTCTGGCGAGTAACTTATTCATTCTTATACCGGCGCAACTTATTCTTTTCGTAGGAATCCCTTTTTTAGTATTGCCAGATATACCATTCATATCTGGTTGGTTAGTTTGGATATTAGAGCAATCTATACTAGTAATGAATAAAGTGTTAATAATTATTGAACATGCGCCATTTGCCAGCATCGGAAAAATATGGTTAACTACTGGCGAATTCTTACTTTTATCACTATCTATAATTGGTTTGTTTTATTTTCTGTTTGATAAGAAAAGATGGATACTCACTACCAGTTTAGTTGCAATACTATTAGTGTCATTACACACCAGTTTTAAACGGGCCAATGAATTTGGAAAAGACAGCATAACTTTCTTGAATCTGCGTAAGCATCGGGGCATCGTTTTTAAACAGGGCGACAAGGCTATTATTCTAACGGAGCTAAATCCTATTGATAGAAACTACCAATATAGCATACAGCCTTACCTGGACAGTATAAAGGTGTTAGATACCGCGGTTTATACTTTGGATAAGGATATTAAATCACCATTTGTGATGAAATCCCGAAATCTTATCCAATTCAAAAATAAAAAGATATTAATTATTGATGATGGACTAGTTGTCAATCCACTATCATCAAAATTAAAAGTTAACTATCTATACGTTACCGGTAATCCACACGTTAGTTTAAACAAACTGAACGAAAACTTTACCTATGATATGCTGATAATTGATGGCAGCAACTCTTCAAAACACATTACAGATATTGTACAACAGGCAAAAGCTTTGCACATTAGCTACTACATTTTAAAGGGTAACAAATCGCTGACTATAGCATCTAATTAAAAAATCATTAAGCTATCATTTGCTTGATAAAGCGCAAATAACTAAATTGTACTTATAAATAATAAAACATGAATAATAAATTAAAAATTGCCTTAGGCCTGGCATTTACAGCAGTTACGTTTAACGCAAGTGCGCAAAAGGTATACAAACAGGGCACAGCAACCTACAGTGTATCAAATCCAATGGGTGAAGGTACATCTAAGGTTTATTTTACAGCAGATTCGAACGCTACGTTATCGCAAATTGGCCCGGCAAACTTAAAAATGTTAGCTAATTCAAAGGGAACATACTTTGCTATATTGGTAGATGTGCCTATAGCATCTATCAAGAGAGCAGCTGTTGCAACCCCTGATGAAATAGATCAGGCTGTATCTGAAATGCCAAAATTCACCTTCAAATCAACCTCTGAAACCAAAACTATTAGCGGCTTTAACTGTAAAAAAGTTGAAGTTACAGATGCGAAAAGTGGCAACAACTTTACCGCATGGATAACCAATGATGTTTCGTTCCCGTTAACGGGCTTAACTAAGCCATTTGCTGATGCAGGCGGTATGCCTGTACAATTTACGGCTATCCAACAAGGCCAAAAGGTTGATTTCACCTTAAAATCAATAATCGATGAAAAGGCACCTACAGGTACATTTGTTATCGGTCCTGGCTTTGAACGCGTATCGCTTGATGAACTAAGGTCTATGGGTAAACGATAGTCAGCACCATCACATTTTTTTAAAGGCTTCTTAACCTTGGGGTAAAATAGTTACTTTTGCCGTCCCATGTTAAGAAGCCTTTATAGTTTTTTACGCTTTTACCTCTTTTGGCTGCTGTTCTTCGCGTTAACAAGGGCCGTTTTTGAGGTTTACTTTTACACTAAATTTATTGGTGTTAGCTTACTTGACATTGCAAAAACCTTCATTTATGGTATCCGCATGGATGCCTCTGCTACTGCTTACATCGCTATAATACCTTTACTGATATTCGTTATCAACTGGTTTATCAACAGCAAACCTATTAGCCATATCTGGTTAAAGCTGTACACGTGGTTTTGCTTATTCTGCATCAGTTTAATAGCAGTAGTTGATTTAGGTATCTTCGTAGAATGGGGCGCTAAGGTTAACTTCAGGGCATTTGATACCCTGTACAACTCACCGGCCGAGTCAATGTCGTCTACGGCATCGTCGCCTATATTTTTGCACTTAAGCATTATGCTGTTTTTGCTGATATCAGGCGTGGTGATGTCGTTATATATACTTGACCACAAATTTGTTAAACCACGTACTACAGTAAAGTCAAAGATATTGCTATCACTATTGCTTATGGGTTGTAACTTCATGCTGTTACGAGGCACCATGACACCCGATCCTATCAACCAAAGCTCTGGCTACTTCTCTGATAACCAAATGCTTGATCTGGCTGCTCAAAACACCGAATGGAACCTGTTTAACAATGTTTTTGAGAACCTGCGACATCCGCATAACCCTTACCTCTTCTTTGATCCTGCCGAAGCTGAAAAGATAGTTAACCAAACATTTAAGACACCCATAGATACCACCGTAAAGCTATTAAACACAGATAAGCCAAACGTAGTTATCATTCAATTAGAGAGCTATACGGCTGAACTTATCGAGTCGCTGGGGGGCGAGAAAGGCGTTTCACCGAACTTTGAGAAGTTTATTAAACAAGGCGTGCTGTTTAGCAACATATACGCAGCCGGCGACCGTACCGACAAAGGCATCATCGCTATACTTAGTGCTTTCCCGTCGCAGGCTATACGTACTATTGTGGTTGATACCACCAAGCAACGCAAACTACCATCGTTACTAAAAGCTTTTGGAGCTGCAGGTTATCGCACATCATACTTCTATGGCGGCGATGCTGATTACATGAACTTCGATACCTATATGGCCGACCATGGCGTAAACGATATCATAGACCGTCGTAGTATGAAACCAAGTGAGGTTGGCTCTACATGGGGCGCTTTTGATAATGTGTTGCTGGACAAACACTTGTTGTATACAGCCAAGCAAAGTAAACCCTTCTTTTCGTTGGTGCAAACATCAACCAACCATGAGCCGTTTGACCTGCCTGTGTCACCACATTTTAAAGGGAAGGACGTTGCAGATCAGTTTAGAAGCACCGCCTGGTTTACCGACTCGTGCCTTAACGCTTACCTTGAACATGCTAAAACACAGTCATGGTACAGTAATACGCTATTTATACTGGTTGCCGACCACGGCCATCGTTTACCTAAAAGCACCGCGGGCGCTTTCGACCCCGCTAAGTACCACATACCTATGCTGTTTTATGGCGATGTATTAAAGCCCGAATACCGTGGCACCAGGGTAAACAAGCTGGGTAACCAGGTTGACATTGCCGCTACCTTATTGGCGCAATTAGGCATGCCACATAAGCAGTTTAAATGGTCTAAAAACTTAATGAACCCATACGCGCCTGCCTTCGCGTTCTTTGATTGGGACAACGGTTTTGGCTTTATAACACCAGAGCAGGCCGTATCATACGACAGCTCGGGGCAGCGCAAGATCTACACTAAAGATAAAACCCGCGACACCGGGGAAAACCTTAATAAAGGCAAAGCTTTTATGCAACAGATCTACACCGAATACCTGGCGTATTAATTTGCAAAATATTGAAACAACTGAAACAGTAAATTTACTTAAAGTATTCATTTAAAGCACTTTAATAATTTCAGTGAAACAGTTTGCAACAGTAGTAATACTTTAAGCAACTATAGTTAACTATCTATTGATTAAATAGTTATTGGTTTTTAAGCTTGTGTCCTAAAAGGTGAGCGAAACAGTTGGAGTGAATCACTATTTTCAGCTTTTCCGTATCTTTAATTATCTTATAATATCTCGATAAATCCGGTATTTATCGGCATTTTTCAATATAAATCAGGGGTCGATTTTCTATAAAAAAAACATAAAACTATCCAGGTTACGTCGGTATAACTCTGCTATGAAAAACTATACCATGACGTACGGTCCACCTTAATTAACCTCTGCACCCAATGCTACAACCCAATCACCAAACAAGCGGGTTTCTATGTTAACAGCTTTGTCGGCGTGTAATTGCCAGTCGGGAGAGAATTGTTGCAGTTGGTTGATCATTTCTTCCAGGTGGCCTTCTTCCTCAAGGATAATCGACTTAACATTAACCTTGCTTTTGGCCGCTTCAAGTGCATCCTGATATATTGGGTAAAGTTCATCAGCACGCACTTCAATGGCGTAGGTAACCAACAAATACGCCGCGAAACGCAATTCTTTTCCGCTTAAATGCAGTTCTTTCTTTAAATAGCGCGATACTTCAACATCCAGCATATTTAAATAATACTTGCTATAGTTTGATGCCACTAATGAATTGTCGGCATAAGTCGGGCATTTTTTGCTACCTGTTTTTTCTATCTGTTTCTTCAAATAAAAAGCATGGCGATGCTCTTCAGCAGCATGCTTTAAAATGATGTAGGTAACGGTAGTTGGGTCCTCGCTTGCCGAGATCTTGCGGGCGCCGGTGTTTTCCATCAACGACAAAGTATTTAACCAACGCGCGTGCAGTTCGTTATTAGCAATTATTGCAGGTAGTATGTTATGTAAGCTCATAGTAGTAATATTCCTTTTATTAATTGGGCGTTTCCCTTCGGGTCAGGCTATCCGCTCATACGCCTGCAGGCCTTAGGCTCGGGCCGGTATCCGCTGCTATCCTTAACGCTGTTTGTCGCGCGCATACAACTCACCCGAGCATTGCTTCGCTCGCTCTGCCCTCTCTTCGCTGCGCGGAAAGAGGGCTTTTTATGTTCAATTCAATATAAAACTTCATCAACCCTCTTTGCGCTTGCGCAGAGAGGGTCGCCCAGCGTAGCGTCGCCGGGGTGAGTTGTCGCCGACATGCCTTAACGCTTCCTCATCGCGCGAAGACAACTCACCCGAGCATTGCTTCGCTCGCTCTGCCCTCTCTTCGCTGCGCGGA
>JAZKET010000081.1:0-18035 GCA_040386815.1 Bacteroidota bacterium
CCTCTTTCCGCGCAGCGAAGAGAGGGTCGGCCAGCGAAGCGTCGCCGGGGTGAGTTGCCGCCGACAGGTATGCGCCACTCATCGACTTCGTCGGAAAGAGGGCTTTTGCTTTATTTTTTTTAGATTTATTTAACTCTTTCAACCCTCTTTCCGCGCAGCGAAGAGAGGGTCGGCCAGCGAAGCGTCGCCGGGGTGAGTTGCCGCCGACAGGTATGCGCCACTCATCGACTTCGTCGGAAAGAGGGCTTTTGCTTTATTTTTTTTAGATTTATTTAACTCTTTCAACCCTCTTTCCGCGCAGCGAAGAGAGGGTCGGCCAGCGAAGCGTCGCCGGGGTGAGTCGCCGCCGACAGGTCTACGCCATTTTATACGCAAAATAATCCCCACCCAAAATCTCCACTAACCCATCTACCGAAAGATTATACAAATAAACCCAGCAATCAACAACGCCTTCGGGTGTAGTTACAGGTAGCTTTTTGCGTAAATACAGATAAGGTTCATCCTGCCCATCGCCATAGCCCTCATAATCATCAATAACTTTCAAAACATCAGCAGAGGATAGACAATGAATACTTCCTTTGATATCATATTCCTTATCAGTGCTGGTTATTGCTCCGGGATATTCGCCAATATCATATAGCCGTCCCTTAAATTTGCCATCACAAAAAAAGGTGGCGTTGTTTTTAAGGTACCGGCCAAATTCATTGTCGGCGCTAAGCAGGGTTCCGTACACAAACAAAAGGTCATTAATCATATTTATAGTAGAAATTTTAGGTAAGGTTAGCTATCTTGCCTCATATTAGCTTTTACACATACCTACGCCCATGAACGAGCATCAAATTACAGCATATATACAAGAAAACAACATACAAAAGATAAAATTCGCTTTCGCGGATGTTGATGGTGTGTTGCGCGGCAAAATTATCCACGCAAAAAAGTTTTTGGATGGCTTGAAAAGTGGTTATGGCTTTTGCGATGTTGTTTTTGGCTGGGATAGTAATGATGTTGTTTATGATAATGTCGAACTTACGGGCTGGCATACCGGCTATCCGGATAAGGCTTGTTATATAGATCTTGCAACTTTCCGCACCGTGCCATGGCAGGATGATATCCCGTTTTTTATTGGCGATTTTAGCGATGCGGATGGTAAAGGTTTGTCGGCCTGTCCGCGTACTTTGTTAAAACGTATCACCAAACAGTGCGAAGGTTTGGGTTATCACCCCGAGTTTGCGCAGGAGTTTGAGTGGTTTAACTTCCGCGAAACGCCGCAAACCTTACAAGACAAAAGCTTTACTAATTTAGAACCGCTTACACCGGGGATGTTTGGTTACTCAATATTACGCACATCAGAAAATTTCGATTTTTGTGAAAATTTGGTAGATCAGCTCGCCGCGTTCAACGTGCCGCTGGAAGGTTTCCACACTGAAACCGGCCCCGGGGTTTACGAAGGCGCTATTATGCATAGCCATGTTTTAGAGGCGGCCGACCGCGCAGCGCTGTTTAAAACCGCTGTTAAAGAAATAGCATACCAACACGGTATAATGGCCAGCTTTATGGCTAAATGGAACGAGAATTTGCCGGGCTGCGGCGGCCACGTACACCAAAGCTTGTGGAGCAAAGATCAGCGTAAAAACCTGTTTCATGATGATGCCGACGCGCTTAAAATGAGCGAGCTGCACAAGCAATACCTTGCAGGCCAAATGTATTGCCTGCCGCATATTTTACCTATGTACGCCCCAACCGTTAACAGCTTTAAACGTTTGGTTGAAGGCGCCTGGGCACCAACTACCATTACCTGGTCGGTAGAGAACCGGACGACGGCCTTCAGGGTGATCAACTCGTCAAAAGGTTATACACGATTAGAAACCCGCATACCCGGAGCAGACACCAATCCATATTTGGTGATGGCGGCTGCACTCGCGTCAGGTTTGTATGGCATTAAGCATAAATTAAGTTTGGATGTGCCGCCTACCACTGGTAACGGTTATCAAAATACTGCCAATGGCAGTATTCGCCCTAATTTGTATGAAGCTACGGTGGATATGAAAAACTCTACAGTTGCCAAAGAAATACTGGGCGAAGATTTTGTTGATCACTTTACGCAAACCCGATTGTGGGAGTGTAAGCAGTTTGCCAAAAGCGTTACAGATTGGGAGCTTAAACGTTATTTTGAAATAATATAAACCAAAATATACCTGTATTAAATGCGCTTAACTCAAAAGGCTAAACCCTGTTTGCTGGTTTTTGCTGTGCTTGCAAATTTATGCCCGTTAAAAGCGCAAACCACGCAAAATACTACCTGGGAAGTTTACGGCGGGTCTAAAAAATCGACCAGGTATTCGGGGCTTAAGCAGGTTAATACCAGTAATGTTAAGCAGCTGCAAGTTGCATGGATCTACCACACCGAAGATGCCGACGCGAAGGGGGCATCGCAAATGCAATGTAACCCTATTATAGTTAATGGGATATTATATGGTACTACGCCGCATCTAAGTCTTATCGCGTTAAATGCTGCTACCGGCATTTTAAAATGGAAATTTAATGCCGAAGAGCATCTGCCAAAGAAAACAAACCTGGGCATTAACAACAACAGGGGCGTAACCTACTGGCAAAGCGGCAATGATAAACGCATTCTTTATTGCGCAGGTTCAAACTTGTATGCGGTGAATGCATTAACGGGTGAGCTGATAAAAAGCTTCGGTAAAGACGGCGCTATAGATCTTCATGACGATTTGGAACTGGTCGATAAAAACTGGTATGTGGCAGGCACTTCGCCGGGGATAATTTATAAAGACCTTTATATTTTAGGCAGTAGGGTTAACGAGAGCGCTAATGCCGCGCCGGGAAGTATAAGGGCTTTTGATGTGCGCACGGGTAAGCTGCGCTGGATTTTCCACACGGTACCACATCCCGGCGAATTTGGCTATAATACGTGGGAAGATAAAGATGCCTGGAAACACATAGGCGGGGCCAACAGCTGGGCTGGCTTTAGTATGGACGAGAAGCGTGGCATTGTGTACGCCCCAACTGGTTCTGCATCTTTTGATTTTTATGGTGGAAAGCGTAAGGGCAAAGGCTTGTTTGCCAATAGCTTGCTCGCTTTAGATGCCGCTACCGGAAAATTAAAATGGCATTACCAGGTTATCCATCATGATCTGTGGGATAAGGATCTGCCTACGCCGCCGGCATTGGTCACCATAAAACGTAACGGAAAATTAATAGATGCCGTTGCCCAACCTACCAAGCATGGTTTTTTGTTTATATTGGATAGAGTAACCGGCAAATCCTTATATCCCGTTAAGGAAAAACCGGTACCAACAAAAAGTGAATTAGACGGGGAAAAGCCTTGGCCCACACAGCCAATACCGACTTTGCCGCAACCTTTTGTAAGGCAGAGTTTTACAGAGAAGGACGTCAACCCGTATATCTCTGAACAATCAAAAGCTGATGTTTTGGAGCGTTTAAAGAGTTACCGATACGGCAACATGTTTTTGCCGCCGGGTAAGCAGCCGTCTGTGATATTTCCGGGTTTTGATGGCGGGGCAGAGTGGGGTGGCCCGGCTTATGACCCTGCGACAGGCTTGCTATACATCAATGCCAATGAAATGCCATGGGTACTCACCATGATTGACGCGCCAAAGCCACCGGACAAGGTTGAAACTTTTGCCAAAGCCGGCGAGCGGCTCTTCGCTAAAAATTGTATGAGCTGCCATGGACAAAACAGGCAGGGGAGTGGTAATAATCCTACACTGATTGGCATTGAACAGAAATATAATGACGACCAGATTATGGCCCTGTTGGAGTCTGGCAGGCGCATGATGCCGGCATTTAAAGATGTGCCTAAGCAGCAGCGCGAAGCCATTATCTCTTTTATCACCCATAATGAAAAGGATGGGCAACGTAAGTTTACCAGTCCGGCAACACTTGATCCGTACCTTGATCTTCCTTACCAGATGACCGGTTACAATAAATTTTTAACCAAAGAAGGTTTGCCGGCCATATCGCCGCCATGGGGTACACTGAATGCCATCAACCTTAATACCGGCAAAATTGCTTGGAAGATTTCGCTGGGTGAAGAAGAAAATCTGATGAAACAAGGCTACCCCGTAACCGGGACAGAAAATTATGGCGGGCCGGTGGTTACTGCAGGTGGCCTGGTGTTTATAGCAGCTACTAAAGATGAAAAAATCCGCGCGTTTGATAAACGCGACGGCAAATTACTGTGGGAAGCCAAATTACCGGCCGCTGGTTTTGCAACACCCAGCGTTTACCAGGTGCAGGGTAAACAATATTTAGTAATAGCTTGTGGTGGCGGTAAGTTAGGTAATCGGTCGGGCGATGCATATGTGGCGTTTGCAATACCCGACTGAATGGATAATTAAAAAATCATCCATTCTAAATAATTTCTGTCATATCTTTGCGGTCCTTTGAATTTATAAACCGAATGGACTATTCTGTAATCATAACAAAAGCGTGGGAAGGCTACGATGCTTCAAAAACCATAAAGGCTATTGAAGACATCAGTGCGATGGTATCAACAAACCGGGTGTACAAAGTAACTTTTGACGATGACGACATCGTTATTGCTAAATTATCGCTTTTTGGTAAGTACGAGCATTTTAAAGAAGATCATCGCATTATACACTCGCTATCAAACAACCTGTTATATCCGTTCGAGAATTTTCTGTCGAAATCACTGTTGAAAAACAACAGGGTATACATCTATCATTACAAGGTTAAAAATGACGATGCCTGGGTTGTGTTTTATAACCCAACCCGCATATTTGAACGTATGCCGCGCCGGCTGGACGAAGAGCATATCCGCAAACTGGGCCAGCAGGTAGGCAAGTTTCATAAAGCCTGCGGAAAGGCTAAAAGTGTTTTGCCAAAATCATCAAAAACCTTACGCACTGATATCTATTCGCTGATGCATCAGTTGGAGATCAACGAAAAGAAATTTGGCAGCGCCATGCAGGTTGATTTTCTGAAATATCATTGCGAAACGTTTTTGCGTAATCGATCAAAATACAACATGAGCTCGTTTGAGATCATACCGGTGTTTATCGATTGGAATATTGGTAATTTTTCGGTCGATCAGCATTTAAACCTCTACTCGCGCTGGGATTATGATTGGTTTAGGATGAGCTACCGCATATTGGATTTTTATTTTCTGAGCAGGGTAGTATCCGATGTGGGCGACCGAACCGTGTTTAGCTATGGCATTAAAACATTGATGGAAGATCGTTTTTTGATGTTTTTAGAAGAATATCACCAGGTAAACCCATTAACCGCTAATGAAATTAGATTTTTGAAAGAAGCTTACCGCTTTTTTATATTAAACTATGTAATTAAAGACGGTAAATACTTTTTTAGTGAGCAGTATGCCAAAAAATTACAAGCTGAAGCGTTCGACCTATATCTGCCTTCGGTAGACCGTGATTTTGATGCGGATAAGATTATCAAAGCGCTTAATTTAAGTTGATCAGTGATTGGTTGATTAGCGATTAGGTGCTTTGATGATGAAAATTTATATTTGAAAATCTGTTGATTATTTAATCTCCAACTAACACACAGCATGAAGCGTATTGATAACTTTAAAGCTATAATAGACAAGTATAACGTTATCTTTTTTGATGCATTTGGGGTGTTAAAAAACTACCAGGGCCTGGTGCCGGGCATAGAACGAACGTTTGAGTACCTGGCCCAGCAGAATAAAGAGTATTATATTGTCACTAACGATGCATCGCGCAGCCCTGTGCAGCTGGCATCGTCATATCATAAAATGGGTTTGCATGCCATAACGCCCGATAGAATTATATCATCAGGCATGTTAACTAAAGAGTATTTGTATTTAAAAGTACCCGATGGGGTAGTGGCTTATTTGGGTACCGAAGGATCTGCCCATTATATTGAAAGCCTTGGCCTGCACCCCATGCCCATAAGCGATGTTAATGATAGCAATATGGATAAAGTTAAAGCCCTTTTGTTTTTAGATGATGAGGGTTTTGACTGGAAAGACGGCGTTAACAAAGCAATAAACCTGATGCGTAAGCGCACTATACCTGCAATTGTTGCAAATACCGACCACGCTTATCCGGTTACCATTCATGATCTGTCTGTAGCAGTTGGCGGTTTGGCTATGATGGTAGAGACTATTGTAGGTAAAAAGTTTATCAGGTTTGGCAAGCCCGACTCGCAGATGTTTATGTTTGCCTATGATTTGATACGCGACCGCAGGCCTATAAGCAAGAAAGAAATTGTGATGGTGGGCGATACTTTACAAACCGACATATTAGGTGGCAATAAATTTGGTTTGGATACCGTTTTGGTGTTGTCAGGAAATACGCTGCCCAAGGACGTTGATACAAGAGTCACCGCATCTGGCATTGTGCCTACATATATTTGCGACTCGGCAGTTGTACAGCCGGAGATGTTTTAATTTTACTACCTATGATCTATAATCCATTATCAGTAACCGTACCCCAGGCATCGGCCTTTGCCCGTAAAATTGGCGGCTTGCCTATAGAATTATATCACCTTAAAAACAAAAACGGCATGCAAATAGCCGTTACCAACTATGGCGCTTACCTGGTTGGCGTTTGGGTTACTGATAGGAAAGGGCGCTTAACCAGCGTGGCTTTAGGCTTTGATAGCATTGAAGGATTAGCTCTGCAACAAAGTTATTATGGCGCCACCATTGGCAGATACGCTAACCGCATAGCAAAAGGTAAATTTACTTTAGATGGTAAAACATATAACCTACCTATAAACAACGGCCCAAACAGCCTGCATGGTGGTAAAGAGAACTTTAGCCATAAGGTATGGCAGGGCAAACAAACCGGCGACCAGAAAGTAGAACTAGAGCTGTTTTCTGAGCATGGCGACGAAGGTTATCCCGGCAACCTGAATGTGAAAGTAACCTATACCCTTACCGATGCGAACGAGCTGGCTATAAATTACGAAGCTACTACCGACAGGCCAACCATAGTTAACTTAACCAACCACGCTTATTTTAACTTAAACGGCGAGGGTAATGGTGATGTGCTTTTTCATGTGGTACAAATTGCTGCAGATAAATATACGCCGATAGACAAAACCATGATACCAACCGGCGAGATAGCCGCGGTAAAAGGCACCCCGTTTGATTTTACCAACCCAGAACGTATTGGCAAACGCATTAATGCGGACAATGCACAACTGAAAATTGGTAATGGTTACGATCATAACTATGTATTGAATAAACATGCAGAACACGTGCCGGTAGCCACCGTTACCGGCGACTTGAGCGGTATTAAGCTTGAAATATTTACTGACCAGCCGGGTATGCAGTTTTACACCGGTAATTATATGACTGGTACTAACATAGCCCGTGGTGGTATAAAAGATGCCCCGCGTACCGCGTTTGCTATGGAGACTCACCATTTTCCTGATTCGCCCAACCAACCGTCGTTCCCGTCTACAGTATTGAAACCGGGCGAGGTTTATCAAACTAAGACAACTTATAAATTTTCGGCGTAGAAGCTCTTTTATGACATTTATTTGTCGGTTGCTTGTGTTAACTTTATATCCTCATAAAAAAGTATATAAGTGCTGATAGATAACCACGGAAGAACTATTAACTACATGCGCCTGGCAGTAACCGACAGGTGCAACCTGCGTTGCTTTTATTGCATGCCAGAGGATGGTTTGAACTGGCTATCGCGCAAGGAGTTGATGACCTACGAGGAAATGCTGTATGCCAGTAAATTACTGGTGGGTATGGGTATCGATAAGATCCGCATTACCGGTGGCGAACCTTTTGTACGTAAGGATATCATGAAACTGCTTACAGGCCTGTCGCAAATAGAGGGCTTGAATGAGCTTACCATTACCACTAATGGTGTATTAACTGCCCCACATGTGGCAGAGATGAAGGCTTTGGGTATAAAATCTATTAATTTAAGTTTAGATACATTAGATGCTAACCGCTTTTTTGCCATAACCCGCCGCGATGAGTTTGCCGATGTAATGCGTACGCTTGATGAGTTACTTAAACACAATTTTGAGGTTAAGATAAACGCAGTAGTAATGGACGGCAAAAACACGCAGGACATTATCCCGATGGTAGAGCTGACTAAAGAACTGCCCATAAGCGTTCGGTTCATTGAGGAAATGCCTTTTAATGGCGATGATCACGCCTATCGTGGTTTAAATTGGGATTATGTGAGGATACTGGATGAGATCAAATCGGCTTATCCTGATATTCAAAAACTTGTTGACCCTGCATATTCAACATCTTATAATTATCATATCCCCGGTCATAATGGTGATGTTGGTATCATAGCAGCATACTCGCGTACGTTTTGTGGTACATGTAATCGTATTAGGGTTACACCGCAGGGTACCTTAAAGAATTGTCTGTATGATGATGGGGTGCTGAATATCAAGGACCTGATACGGTCAGGCTCAGATGATCTGGAAATAAAGAAACATATACTGAATGCCTTTAGTCGCCGCCCTGCAGATGGCTGGGAAGCTGAAAAGCTAAGGATAGAGAAAACAGGTATCCATGAATCGATGGCTACTATCGGGGGCTGATTTTTAAATTAACGCGGGAGACGCACGTAGAGACACAATACTTTGTGTCTCCTTAACGAAATACATTTACCTATGATAACGGTTAACGAAGCCGAAAAATTAATACTGGAAAACACCCGTGATTACGGCGCAGAGATCGTCATGTTTGACGAGGCGCTGGGCCGTGTGCTTGCCGAAGACATCAAAGCCGATCGTGACTTGCCTGCCTTTAACCGGGTTACAATGGACGGTATTGCTATTAAATACAGTGCTATAGCAAACTGTATTACCACATTTATTGTAAAAGGCACACAAGCTGCCGGTGATAATCCTGCGGAGATTGATAATGATAGCCAGTGTATTGAGATAATGACCGGCGCCGCTATGCCTGCATCTGTAGATACAGTTATCAGGTATGAAGATGTTGACATAAACGCTGGTAAAGCCACGTTAAAAACAACCAATGTAAAGCAAGGTCAAAACCTGCACCTAAAAGGTAGTGACAAAAAGCAGGGTGATTTATTGCTTAGTCCCGGCCAATTGATAACTCCTGCCGTTATCAGCCTGGTTGCTTCTGTTGGCGAAGCCGAACTGCGGGTGAAACGATTGCCAAGGGTGGTTGTCATATCATCGGGCGATGAACTGGTTGAAGTTGAGGCTACGCCATCGCCATACCAAATAAGACGCTCAAACAGTTATATGGTGCAGGCCATATTGGCGCAGCAAGGTATAAAATCCGCGTTGATGAATATCCCTGATGAACCTGAGATTATCAAACAGCAATTAGGTATCTGCCTGCAAAATTACGATGTGATTTTAATGAGCGGCGGTATATCTATGGGTAAGTTTGATCATATCCCTCAGGCATTAGCCGATTTACAGGTACAGCAGATTTTTCATAAAGTGCAGCAACGCCCGGGTAAGCCTTTTTGGTTTGGTAAGCACAATAATGGGACGGTGGTATTTGCATTCCCCGGCAACCCTGTAGCTACGTTTATGTGTACGCAGCGTTATTTTATACCATGGTTAAACGCGTCGCTAAGTAAAGAGAACAGTAAACCGGTGTATGCTATTTTAGAAGCTGATTTTAGTTTCGAGCCACAGCTTACTTATTATTTGCAGGTGAAATTGGCTTTTAATTACCACGGTCAATTATTAGCCACCCCGGTAGAAGGCAACGGTTCGGGCGATTTTGCTAACTTAGTAGATACGGATGCCTTTATGGAGTTGCCGTTGGAAACCAGCACATTCCGGAAAGGCGAAGTGTATCCAATTTACTTATTCAATCAATTGTAAAATGAGCGGACTGACACATCTGGACGACAAGGGCAAAGCAACCATGGTTGATGTCTCTGCAAAAGCGGTAACGCATCGTACAGCCACGGCTCGCAGTATAGTTTCATTACCCAATGAGGTGTTGGCGCAGCTTACTGACGGCGATTTGCAGACCAAGAAAGGATCTGTTTTTCAAACGGCTGTCATAGCCGGTATCATGGCGGCAAAGAAGACAGGTGACCTTATTCCGCTTTGCCATCCCTTAGGATTAGACAATTGTAAGATAGACATCAGCCTGAACGAGCAGCAAGAGGTAGTGATTGACTGTACCGCATCTATCACCGCTAAAACCGGGATAGAGATGGAAGCCCTGGTTGGTGCCAGTATTGCCGCATTAACCATTTATGATATGTGCAAGGCCATGAGTCATGATATTGTGATAAAAGAAACCAAACTGATAGCAAAAACAGGAGGTAAGCGTGACTTTAAAAGAGCATAAAAAGCACACTAAATTAGCGCGGCCAGCTACCGGCAATTTTGGACGGAACGAGTGGGCCATTGTTGGCGCGCCATGCACCAGTATTAAATTATTGGCAGCTGATGTTATTGCTGCCTTATCGCCGCAATATAAATGTGCTTATGCAGATGCTTCGCACAATGATGAAGTTACACTGCCTGCCGGCCGCCTTGCTAATGGCGCGGTGATGGAATATACTGATCAGATCAATCATCAGCAATTTAATTTTAGTAACCATCTTAAGTCTTTTGCTTTTAAGCAACAGTTTGCCGGTGCAGATGTGGTTTTAGTTAACGGTAATCACCATTCCGCTAAGGCGCAGGTGGTTATTATCCACAATAACAAGATGGCTTCGTTGCAAAAAAGGCTGTCGCAGCTAACCAATGTTGAATTGTTTTTATTGGCTGATACTGACGATATTTTTGATTTCGTAAAAGAAAATATTCCAAATTGGGAGCGTATTCCTGTTTTTAGGTTAGAGGAAACCGATAAGATCATCAATTTCTTTCAAACTAAAATGCAGCAGGCAAAGCCTGTATTAAATGGGTTGGTGCTTGCCGGTGGTAAAAGCATGCGCATGGGTGTTGATAAAGGCGCTATAAAATGGTTTGAGAAAGAGCAACGTTATTACATAGCCGATATACTTAAACAGCAATGCGGGGATGTTTTTATATCATGCCGTACAGATCAGCAGCAGCAGATAGCAGAAGATTATAAAACGCTGCCCGATACCTTTATTGATCTGGGTCCTTACGGCGCAATCTTATCAGCGTTTAGAGAGCAGCCAGATAGCGCCTGGCTGGTAGTAGCTTGCGATATGCCTTTGCTTGATGTGGATACGTTAAATTATTTGATCGCTAACAGAGATACATCCGCCATAGCCACCACATATAAAAGCGATTTTGATGGCTTTCCCGAGCCGTTAATTACCATTTGGGAACCAAAAAGTTATCCGGTGTTACTGGCATTTTTGGCGCAAGGACACTCATGCCCGCGTAAGGTGCTCATCAATAGTAATACTACCGTACTGGAACCATTAAATGCTGATGCGCTGAGTAATGTTAACACGCCCGAGGATTTTGAGAAGATAAAGCGACAGATACACCAAAAAATAGCCTCTGCTTAGCATAATGGATAACGATCTGCTACGATACAGCTGTCAGATAGCCTTACCCGGTTTTGGTGCGGATGCTCAGGCTGCTTTGCGAAATGCAAAAGTATTGATCATTGGCGCAGGTGGCTTAGGCTGCCCGTCTGCACAATATCTTGCCGCCGCCGGGGTTGGTACTTTAGGTATTGCCGATTTTGATACCGTATCTGTAAGTAACCTGCATAGACAGATATTGTACACGCCCGAAGATGCCGGTAAGAAAAAAGCCATCATAGCCTGCCAAAAGCTACAGCAGCAAAATCCCGGAATTGAACTTGTACCACACGATGTTAAAATATCGTCAGCTAATGTGATGGATATTATTGATCTGTATGACATTGTGATAGACGGTACGGATAACTTTGATACCCGTTATTTACTTAACGATGCCTGCGTAATAGCCCAAAAACCTTTAGTATATGGCGCTATCTACCAATTTGAGGGTCAGGCGGCAATATGGAACGTTGGCAATCCGGAGGGTACCAGATCGCCTAACTATCGCGACTTATTCCCCGAAGTTGATGCCACACAAGTGCCCAATTGCGCCGATGGGGGAGTAATACCCACCATTGCCGGCATAATTGGCTGCATACAAGCTAACGAAGCCATTAAATATATCACCAAAATGGGCGAATTACTTGCAGGAAAAGTATTGATATTTGACGCGTTAAGCATGCAAAGCCGTGTGATAAAAATTGGTAAAACCACTAATACTACTATCACCATATTAGAGACAAGCACAGATACGCCCACAATGACGGTCAGCGAAGTAAAGCAAGGCCTGTTCAATAACACCTTAGAACTTGTAGACATTCGCACCGACCAGGAGCGCGACGAAATCCACATTGGTGGAATCCATTTTGAAGCCGACGAGATTGATGAGAATATGGATTATATTGTTAGTCCCGCAGTAAAGGTGCTGTATTGCTCATCAGGAAAACGAAGCGCGGAAGCTGTGAAACTCATCAAACGAAAACACCCGCAGGCAAAAATTTACTCTTTGGAAGGTGGCCTAAAAGCATGGTTCGAATCACAGGTTTAACCAGTTTTTTTGATCATGAAGATGCGCTAGCAGAGGTCCGATCATCAAAATTAATTAAATCCCTGAAGCAGAACCCCATTCACTCAATCATCCATTCACCATTCACTCAATCACTCATTCAATAATTCACTCATTGCCTACTAAGGGTGTGCTGCAACCCAAACCTCGCCGTCTTCAAATATTTCTTTTTTCCAGATGGGTACAGTTTGTTTAAGGGTGTCAATAATATAGCGGCAAGCATCAAAGGCCGCGTCTCGGTGGGCGGCGGCAACGGCAATAATTACCGGTATTTCGCCAATTTGCAGTACGCCCGTGCGGTGGTGGATGAGTATTTTCTGTACCGGCCATTTTTCTGCAGCTTGTTTGGCTATCTTTTCCATTTCGGCAATGGCCATTTTATCGTAAGCTTCAAATTCCAGACGCACTACCGGTTTGCCTTTGGTTGCATTACGTACGGTGCCAATAAACACGTTAATGCCCCCACATTCGGGCGACATTACCCAATCTATACATTGCTGTACATTTAAGGTGCTTACAGATAGTTTTATCTCGGTGCTCATAATGTTATTAGGGTAGGCGCTTATCCGCCGCTTACTGGTGGTATAATGGCAATTTCATCGCGCTCGGTTATGGTGTCACCATCAAGGGCGTATTCGCTGTTTACGGCTACCATATAAGCGGCCAGCTTTTTTAGCCGTGGATATTTACCTTCCAACAGATATTTTAAGTTAGATACGGTTGCATCGTTATCCACATCCAAATTAATAGTTGTGCCGCCAAATATCTCTTTTGCAATGCCGAAAGCTAATATGTTGATTTTCATTTGGGTAAGTGTTGATAAATACCGGGCGTTAAATAACATTAACATAAAACATGGCCTGTATTTTGCTGTGTTAAAGTTACACTAAAAATATCCCCCATGTCAACATATATCCCCAAAATAGATATTTCGCAATTTAGTAATACCAAAAAAGTAAGAGCGGAACACGCTAACGGCGAAATACAGCTTCATATTGAGAAGATATTTTCAAATACAGATGACGCCACAGAACATCACTCTGGCCCAGATTTAGGTCCAATTTTGGTTGTTTGTTAATTTTAAGACCTGATATTTTTAGGTAAATAAAATTTTCTATCTGATTATCAGTAAATTATGTTTATTTGATTAAATATTCTATAAAGTCTATGTATTTGGTAGTATATTTGGATTGTAATTGAAATACAACATGACACGCAATTTAGCACATACCATCCCCATCTATTCGGGTCGCCAAACAAAAGGCTTCCGAATGTGTCGCTGTTGTTAATTGCCCGCCGTTAAAAATCTGTCAATAAGTAATACAATTTTCAATTTTACTACCCATGCTAACTACCATAAACAAATATCCATTTTTTGATCTTTCAGAAATTATTGCCGATAACGATCTTGCTTATAAAGTATATAAAAAGCTAAACCCTGTTAAGGCCGGTAACCTTATACCTGATATTAACCTGGTTACAGATTACAAACGCTGGAAAAATTTTTATAATGGAGCGCCAACCAATGGTCCTGTATCATTAAAACACCTGTTTGGTAAGCCGTTAACCGTTGCATTTTACTCAAAGCATTGGGGTGAGCATGGTGTAAATCAGTTAATACAGTTAAATGGTTTGCAAAATGAGATAAAAGCAAATGGTGGTAACCTGTTAATATTAACCGATGAGATCAACGATAAAGAATTAGCCAATATAACTTGGGAACACAGTTTATCGCTTAATTTTTATTACGATGTTAATAACGAAATAGCTAAGAAGTTTAGGGTTTACTCTGAACAAGACCCAACCTGGAACACTTTCTCAGGTATTGACGTTAATATACCGCGCCTGGCTATTTATGTAATAGATACTGACAGACACATTGTGTACGATCATATAGACACTACGTTAGAAAAGAAATTTATTGCCGACGACCTGATAAACGCGGTTTACGGCGCAGCGCTGATTACAATACATAAAAAATCAGCATAGTAAGATTTTATTTGGTTTGGTTTACAATAGAAAAGAAGCCGCTTCATCAACACAGATGAGCGGCTCTTTTCTTTTTTTAGTAAGTGCGGTAATAGCGCTTGCCGTTTTTATAGTAGTAGTGGCGCTTAACCACTTTTTTTGATGACGAGCTTGAACTGCTTCTGACGCCAGGAGCAGGAGGCAATCCCGGCGGACCCGGCGGACGAGGTGGCAGTTTTAAATTTATTTTAGGCAAAGGTGGGCGTGGCGGCGGTGGTGGCAACTGCGCTTGCGCCAGGCTAATGCCGCAGGCCATGATAGCGCTTAGTGCTAATGTTTTAATCATCTTCATAATATATAAACGTTTTAGTAGCTAATAAAATCAATTACAGCTATAACTATTTTTATGCCAAACGGTTTTAATAAAAACTGCACAGGCGTAATAAACGTTTTTACCTTTAATTGGTTATTGCTACAACAAAACACTGTTATGCGCGCTTTTTTTATTCTGGTGATTATTGCTTTTAACTGGTTAACTGTTTTGGCGCAGAGCAAGGGGCGCCAGGTAGACGGAGAGTTAACAGTAGATGGCAACAAACGTAGTTTTTTAACTTATATCCCTACAGACCTTGGTAAAGTTAAAGTGCCGTTAGTAATTTCTTTACATGGCGGCTTTGGTACGCCGAAAGGAATGTTTAAGCTGGCTAACTTTAAACCCATTGCAGATATAGGACAATTTATTGTGATATGCCCGGCTTCAAAGCGCATCTGGCATGACGGTAAGGATAATAAAGGTATTGATGACGTAAAGTTTATTGATGAGCTTATAGATTATGCTATAAGAAACTATAACGTAGACCCAACCCGGGTGTATTTGGCTGGTATATCAAATGGTGGCTTTATGACAGCACGGTTGGCTTGCCAACTGGATAAGCGTATTGCCGCGGTTGCCATTGTAGCCGCTACCTTAGATGTAAAAGAGGGATACGATCTTAAACGCCCCATACCCGCTCTGTATATCCATGGTACTAAAGATAAGATTGTATCTTATGATGGTGGCGATCTTTTTGGCCGCGAGATCTATTCGCATGATGATGTTGTTCAGAAATGGGTTAAATTGAACGGCTGTAACCCCAACCCAACACTAACAGAAATTCCAGACGTTGCCGGGGATGGTACCAGTATTTTAAAGGCCGAATATTTAAACCCAGCAAATAACTTAAAAGTAGCAAGCTACACAGTAATTAACGGTGGACACACCTGGCCGGGCGGTAAGCAGTACCTCCCAGAGTTTATAGTTGGTAAAACAACGCGCAACCTTAATGCCTGCCAGGAAATCTGGAACTTTTTTAAACCATATAAGCTGACTCATTAACCCAAATTATTATTTCGATTCGGGGAGCGAGTGAGAAACCTTACATGGGCGACCTAACGGCGTATAAGATTTCTCGCTATGTTTCTAAATGATATTTTTTCTAAAAAAATAACTTTCTTTGCCCTGTATGAGCACTACCGCCCAAAGCATAAAAACATCGCAGCACGAAAAACTGCAGCAACTACTGGCTCATGTAAGCAAAAACTCGCCTTTTTATAAAGAGCTTTTTGCCAAGCATAAAATAGATATCGATAGTATAAAAACGCTCGATGATTTGCAGCGCGTACCAACTACCAGTAAAGAGGATTTACAGCAACGCAATGACGATTTTCTGTGTGTGCCTAAGCAACAGGTGATAGAATATGCATCAACCTCAGGCACTTTGGGCAGCCCGGTTACCATAGCGCTTACAGACAGTGATCTTAACCGGTTGACTTTAAACGAGTATAATTCCTTTGTTTGTGCCGGTGGCAGTAAGGATGATATATACCAATTGATGCTGACACTTGATCGCCAGTTTATGGCGGGGATAGCCTATTACTCGGGCTTACGTAAAATGGGCGCGGGGATTGTGCGTCTGGGGCCCGGTGTGCCTTCTTTGCAGTTAGAGACCATACAGCGATTAAATCCGACAGCTATAGTAGCAGTGCCATCTTTTATTTTAAAGCTGATACAGGCTGCAAAAGATCATAATATCGACCTTAACAAAACATCGGTTAAAAAGGCCATTTGTATTGGCGAGAATATCCGTAATACCGATTTCTCGTTAAATATCCTCGGTAAAAAAATAACCGAAGCCTGGGATATACAGCTATACTCAACCTATGCGTCGACAGAAATGCAGACCGCTTTTACAGAGTGTAGTGAGGGAAACGGGGGCCATCTGCAGCCCGACCTGGTAATTGCCGAGCTTTTAGATGAAGATAATAACCCGGTACCGGCCAACACTCCGGGCGAACTAACCATAACAACACTCGGCGTAGAAGGTATGCCACTGCTTCGCTATAAAACCGGCGACATGTGTATGTATTTTGACGAACCCTGCGCTTGCGGACGGCACACCATGCGGTTATCGCCCATAATTGGTCGTAAAAAGCAGATGATAAAATTCAAAGGCACCACGCTTTACCCGCCAGCGATGTTTGATCTGTTGAACGAAATGGAAGAGGTGCTGGATTACGTTGTCGAAGTATACTCAAATGATATTGGTATGGATGAGGTGCTGTTGCACTTGCTCCCTCAGGATAATAGCAAGGCTTGCGATAACCGTATCCGTGCTTATTTGCAGGCGCGGTTAAGGGTTAGTCCGCATGTTGCGTATATCAGTGCAGAACAAATGCAGAAAATGCAATTCCCCGAAGCGGTGCGTAAAGCGGTTAAATTTATTGATAAGCGGGTTTAAAACTGTAGAGACGCAATATTTTGCATCTCCGATTATTTAGTTTAAGATGATGCGCCTGTAACTAATCGCCAATCTCTAATCGCCAATAATTAAAATCAACTATATTTGTCAACCACCATGGCAAACATTTACGCTGTGTTTGGGTTTTTAGGTTTTATTACTAAAATTCGCTTATGATAACTGTTGGACAGCATGTCCTTTCTTTGGCCGACTTTAACGACATCGTATTTAAACAAAAGCCGGTTGCTTTATCTCCCTCAGCTTTAACAAAAATTGAGACCAACTTTAAGTTCCTTCAAAACTTCTCGTCAAATAAACTTATATACGGCATAAACACCGGTTTTGGCCCAATGGCCCAGTATAAAGTGAGCGAAGAGAATTTGCTGGCGCTGCAATATAATTTGATCCGCAGCCATAGCTCTGGTAGCGGTAATTTGTTGAATGTACGCCAGGTGCGTGCCGTAATGGTAGCCCGTTTAAATAGTTTAATACAGGGCTTCTCGGGTATCCATACCGATATTGTTGAGCTATTGGCTACCCTGATCAACAAAGACGTAACCCCATGTATTTTTGAACATGGCGGCGTAGGCGCCAGCGGTGATCTGGTACAATTGGCCCACTTGGGTTTGGTGCTGATAGGCGAGGGCGAAGTGATTTACGAAGGAAACATCCAGCCAACTGCCGAGGTTTTTAAAAAGCTTGATATAAAGCCATTATCTATCCACGTGCGCG
>JAZKET010000082.1:0-16546 GCA_040386815.1 Bacteroidota bacterium
GATCTACCCGCTAAAACAATATTAGACAAAATATTGTCTATTGAGCAAATTATGGGCAGGGAGCGCGATGTAAAGTGGGGATCGAGAACTATTGATATAGATATTTTATATTATAATGAGGATATTATTGAAGAGCCGGGCTTACATGTACCCCACCCGCGTTTACACGAGCGCAGGTTCACTTTGGAGCCGCTTGCAGAGATTGCGCCCAATTTTACGCACCCTGGTTTTAACAAAACTAACCTGCAACTTAAAAATGAGTTAACAGATAGCTTAATAGTAAAAAAATTATAAATTTGATATAAACCTTAAAGAAAATATGCCAGTTGATTTAAGCAACCTTGATCTTGACCTGACCTTGTTGGAAGAAATTGCCGACGGCAGCGATGAATTTATTATTGAATCAATTGATATGTTTTTGCAGCAAACTCCGGCATCATTACATGATGTTAGCAATGCTTTTGATGAAATGGATTGGACCACAGCGGGCGCGGCGGCTCACAAGCTAAAAGCCACACTAGGTTTCTTTGGGATGTTAAACAGCCAGGCGCTTATACAACAAATTGAACTTAGCTGTAAAGGCGGCAACCCCGATGTAATGGATGTTATAGGCAAGTTTGACCAGGTACAGGCGTTAATAGCAGCCAGTACCGTAGCCTTGCAACAAATAAAAGCAGAGAAAGAAGCAGGTATTTAAACCTGCTCTATTTTAAACGTGTAGCTCTCCATAATTAAGTTAGCCAACAAACTTTTGCAAGCCTGGTCAACTTTTTGCTCGGCTACAGCAGCGCTTTCAGCCTCAATTTGCAGGGAGATGTGTTTGCCAATACGGATGTTCTGAATTTCGGCAAGACCCAAATTTTTCATACTTCCGGTAACAGCTTTACCTTGCGGATCAAGTATTTCTTTTTTTGGCATTACATCAATTTCTGCTTGAAAAATCATCGTGGAGTAGTTTTATGTGTTGATTACGATAAGCTTATTAAACCTCTTTTTTAGGGCTGCTTACCACATTATTATTAGCTATTTTAAATTGAACTATTGATAGGGCGATATAGATAAATATGACCACCGGTACCGCCACAAATTTAAAAAATAGTATCAATATTGCCGAAGACAACAGCAGCAAATAGCGATAAATATTTTTATTAAAGTCCTTATTCTTGAATTTAAGCGACATGAGCGGCAGTTCGGCAACCAACAGGGCGCACATCACCCCAACAAACACCGCTAAACCATACGGGTTTAAAATATATTGGGCCAGCGCTGGGCGCTGATCTATCACCATAGGGAAAGACGCTATCAATATCGCGTTAGCAGGTGTTGGCAAGCCTATAAATATTTCAGATTGGCGCGTATCGTTATTAAACTTAGCCAACCTTAACATGGAGAATACAGCTATCAAAAACGCAGCAAAATTTAAAAACTGGCTGATACTACCCAGTTGCGGCGCTTGCTGAAACAACTGGTACAATATCGCTGAAGGCAATACACCAAAACTCACCACATCTGCAAGTGAATCAAGATCTTTACCTATGCCCGAGAATGATTGCAGCACGCGGGCGGCAAATCCGTCGAAGAAATCAAAAATAGCAGCCAGAAAAACAGCGTAAGCAGCTCCTATCAGATCGCCCTGAACGGCAAATACTATACCCACGCAACCGCTAAACAGGTTGGCACAGGTTATGGCATTAGGTACGTGTTTTTTTACCCGCTTCTTCATTTCAGGGGGTGAAGGTAATAAATTTTTGGTTAGAGACCAGTGATTGAAGGCTAGAGATTAGTTTGATTATGCTTTTTTAACACAAGCACCTCAAACAAAAAAGAGATTAAAGAAACCTATTTAACATAGGGATTCTTTAATCTCTTTTCAACTAATCTTTAATCTCTGATTTACGAATTCATCGAGATCAAGAATTCTTCATTAGTTTTAGTGCCTCTTACCTGGCTCTGTAAAAACTCCATAGCTTCAATAGAGTTCATGTCGGCCAGGTGATTACGCAATATCCAGATACGTTGCAGGGTTTCTTTGTCTAATAACAGATCATCTCTACGTGTGCTCGATGCAGTGATATCAATAGCCGGGAACACACGTTTGTTAGATAGTTTTCTATCCAACTGAAGCTCCATGTTACCGGTACCTTTAAATTCCTCAAAGATAACCTCGTCCATTTTAGAGCCGGTTTCTGTCAATGCTGTCGCGATGATGGTTAATGAACCGCCATCTTCAATGTTACGGGCAGCGCCAAAGAAACGCTTAGGTTTGTGCAACGCGTTAGCATCAACACCACCTGATAATATTTTACCTGACGCAGGCGCTACAGTATTGTAAGCACGCGCCAAACGGGTGATAGAATCTAACAAAATAACCACATCATGACCGCACTCAACCATACGTTTTGCTTTCTCTAAAACGATGTTAGCTATCTTTACGTGACGCTCTGCAGGCTCATCAAAAGTTGATGATACTACCTCGGCGCGTACGCTGCGGGCCATATCTGTAACCTCTTCAGGGCGTTCGTCAATTAACAAAATGATCAGATAAACCTCAGGGTGGTTTTTGGCGATAGCGTTGGCCACATCCTTTAACAACATAGTTTTACCTGTTTTAGGCTGCGCTACGATCAAACCACGCTGGCCTTTACCTATCGGCGAGAAAAGGTCCATGATACGGGTTGAGTAGTTACCCGGATCTGTAAACAAGTGTAATTTTTCTGAAGGAAAAAGTGGCGTTAAGTGATCAAACGGAACACGATCGCGCACTTCGGCCGGGATACGGCCGTTAATGGCTTCAACACGTACCAACGGGAAGTATTTCTCGCCCTCTTTTGGCGGGCGAATGCTGCCACGTACGGTATCACCAGTTTTTAAACCAAACAGTTTTATCTGCGATTGCGATACATATATATCATCCGGAGATGTAAGGTAGTTATAGTCAGATGAACGCAGGAAACCATAGCCATCAGGCATAATTTCCAATACACCTTCGTTAACAATAACGTTATCAAAATCTAAATTTATAGCAGGCTCTTGCGCTGCTTTTTGTTGCTGCACACGGCGCTCGCGTTCAAATTTCTGTGGGCGGGCTTCTGCGCTTGGTTCTGCAGATGAGCTTGCGGCAATTTCGCCCTCTTGCTCTGGCGACTGGCCTTCAGCTTCGGCAACCGGCTGTTGTTCTTCAGGCTGTGCATCGTCTGTTTGTGGCTCATCGTCCTGTATATCAAACAGGTTGGTATCATCTAAAGGCACGTCAACCCTTGGTTTGTTTGATGCTGGGCCTTTAGTAGTTTTAATACGGTTACGTTGTTTTTTCTCGGCTGGCTCGGCAGCACCGCCAACAGGAGCGTAGTTGCTTTCAACTACTTGTTGCTGGGCACGGGCAGCTTCAATTAGCTGCTGCATTTGTTGAATATTGGTAATCAGGTCCGGCTTTCTTAGGGAGTCAGCATCAGGGATACCTAAACTTTTGGCAATTTCGCGCAACTCAGAAACGAGCTTGTCGTTCAATTCGGTTGTATCAGACATATATGAATTATGGTGTCAAAAAAGGGGATTATTGTTCGTGAGCTATGTATGTATTACTCAGATTATTTGAAATAAGAATTTTGTTTGCAGGTTGTTTTTGCACTGTTAAAACTCGGTGATTAATATATATAACGAGGAATTTGAAAATTATTCTTTAGTGCAAGAAAAACTCAAAGGAAAACGATGCAAGTGTACTCAATAATATGATAAAAACAAACTTTTTAAAAAAATATCTTTAATACTAAAACACTTAAACTAATTTTTAGTTTTTTTGGGCTTTCAAATTTTATCTCTTCTTATAACATCATGATCACACGCCAACAACTGATAGACCAGATCAAACAAAAAAAATCATTTCTATGTGTTGGCTTAGATCCTGACCTGGATAAGATACCCGAGTTTTTGAAGCAATACCCCGACCCTATCTTCGAATTCAATAAACGTATTATTGACGCTACTAAAGATCTGTGTGTGGCTTATAAACCAAATTCAGCTTTTTACGAGGCTTATGGCGTTAAGGGTTTACAAAGCCTGATAGCCACAGGCAACTATATCCCTAAAAATTGCCTGAGCATTATAGACGCCAAACGCGGCGACATAGGAAACACATCAGACAAATATGCCCGCGCTTTTTTTGACGAAAGCACCTCAGGAATGAATTTTGATGCCATTACAGTGACGCCTTATATGGGTAATGACAGCGTTACCCCCTATTTAAAGTACGATGGCAAATGGGTAATCATCCTGGCACTTACATCATCTGTTGGCAGCAAGGATTTCCAATACCTGCCTACTGAGGATGGCCACCTGTACGAAACTGTTATTAAAAAAGCCAACACCTGGGCCGGTGCCGACAGGCTGATGTACGTTGTAGGCGCCACCAAAAGCACCGAATTTACCGGCATACGCAAATACGCGCCCGATAACTTTTTATTAGTACCCGGCGTTGGTGCACAAGGCGGCAGTTTGCAGGATGTTTGCCAATACGGCATCACTAAAGACTGCGGGTTACTGGTAAACTCTTCTCGCGGAATTATCTATGCAAGCAACGGCGAAGACTTTGCTGATGCGGCACGTGCGGAAGCGTTTAAGTTGCAGAAAGAAATGCAGGTTGAGTTGGAGAAAGCAGGGATTATATAAACAGAGAGAGTCAAGAAACAAGAGCCATGAGTCAAGATATTTTATACCTGACCTTTTAAAACCCTTGTTTCTTGACTCTTGTTTCTTGACTCTTGTTTCTTGGCTCTTGATTCTTGATTCTAATATCTATACTTCTATTTTCCCCTCAATAGAGTCATCCAACGTTTTGCCAATCGCGGCGCCGGCTAATTGTTTAATAAAGGCTACAGCATTGCCGTGTTTATTATCCCAATAGTAAGCTTCGGTTGGCTCAACTTTAACTACAGCAATGCGCGGGTCGTCTTCCCCTTCGGTAAACCAGGTTTTTAATATTGGTTTCCAAAATTCTTTAATTTTCTCTTTATCTGCGCTTAACGTAGTGATACCGTAAACATTCAGGTAATCTGAATATTTTGAGCCCTGGAAAAATAACTGAGCAAGCGGCTCTGTCTCCAATTCTTTATAAGTCTCGCTATCATTAGCAATTAAAAACCAAAGGTTGCCTTCATCATCAGCTTCCTGCACGGTCATTGGGCGTGCTGATGATGGTAGCCCGGTTTTGATGTTAGTAGTAAAGAAACAGGTTTTAGCATCTTCGGCCATGTCCTTAAGCCTGGCAATAGCTTCTGAGCCGGTAAGATCCTTATGATTATCCTCGGGTTGGTGTTGATTAATGCTGTTCATGGTAGTTTTTAATTTTTAGATGTATTGAAAACTTACCAATTATAATGCCAGTGGGTGCCTGCTTCCGCTTATTTCTTCATCTTCGTGCTATCAACCATCAACATATGTGCCGGCGCTTCATCGGCGTTTACGAGGGTGTTTATCATTAATTCCAGCGCGTCTTCATTTTCTTCATCTGTTCTAAAGTGTTTAAAGACAATTTTGCCCTGCTTATCTATCAATATATTATACGGATAACCGCTAAACTTAAACAGTTGCTCAACTTTTCTTGAACCATGCAATGGCGTAAACGTCAACTTATCGTGTTCAATTACACTAAGTACGTTACCGTCCTGCTCAGGCATGCCGTTTATGCTCAGGTATACTACCTTATCGCGGTCAACTTTCTTCATCACGTTTTCAACATGAGGAAACTCTGCCCGGCAAGGCCCGCAGCCCGGGAACCAAAAGGTAATAAAAACCACTTTACCCCTGTAATCGCTTAAAGAAATCCTTTTGTCTGATGTATATAATTGCGAAGAAAATCCTGGCGCAATTGTAGCATTTTTGTTCAGTATCTTTAGCCAATCGGCAGTAACGTCACTTTCCTGTTTGTCCAGTTTCTCGCCATAGCGCACCAGTAAGTTATGAGTTTGTTTAGATGGGTCTGCTGTCATCCTTTTCATCAGCGTATCATAAGCCCTGCGCGGGGTACCTGCCAGGTTATACAATTGGGCTTTTTTGAAAACAAATAAATAGTTCTGGTACAGATTTTTGATTTGCGCTAACGAGTCCATTACCGCCAAGGCATCGTCATACCTTTTTTGTGCCGATAACTCCTGTATTTGAGCCATTTTTTGAGCCTGAACAACTTTTGGTGCCCAGCCATTTTTGAAAGCCAATTGCGCAGCCTTTTGCGGGTTTGTTTGCAGGTATAACGTGTATAAAATATCGGCGTAACTGTTTATCCAGTCTTTATGCCCGGCATATTTTGTAACTATTTTTTCGAGGATCTGAATCCGGCTGGCTGTATCGGGATGCAACAATGCGTATTGATACATTGAATTTACCGAGCTTGACGTATTAGGAAAACGCTCGTCAAAAGTTGCAAGCGTAGCCCTATACTTCGCCGTATCGGTATATTTTAAAGAATACATGTAACCTAAAGCAAACTTCATATTGTCAGGCGCTAAGGTTGTAGCTTTTTTATAATATTCACTTGCAGCAAATCTGTCGCCTGCAATAGCAGTTTCAACAGCAAGCCTGTTCCAAATTTCGGCGTTTGTGGTATCAAGCGTTATTGCTTTCAAAAGAAACACTTTGGCTTCTGCCTGCTCACTTACCCGTTGGCTTAACCGTAGCAAGGTATTGGCCGTAAACCGGTTATTATCAAGCCAGGTTTTATAATTGCTTTTCAGCAAACTATCTGTCCAACCTACATGGAACTGGTATTCGAAATGCGCTTCAACATCATTAAGGTCTGCCGTTATAAGAGCCAGGCTTTTATCTATCTTAGCTTTCCGCAAAGCCAACACCTCATTCATTGTTAGCTTTTTTTGTTTTGCAGGCTGCGTTACTTTGTTTTTGGGCGACGTTTGCGCGACGGCAAAATGCGTTATCGCGATAGCAATAAACAAAAGAATTGCTTTAAAGATAGATTTCATACAGACTGGTTATAATGAGGCACTTGCTTAAACTAATTTATTAGTTATTATTAAGAAAAGCAAATCTTATATCAGTCTGAATTGTGATTCGTAAGATTATAGGATACCCATGATTCAAATGAATATCTTATAATCCTTAAAAATTCATAAATCTTAGTCTTATCCCAGCATCACTTTCCGCTGCGGAAACTTCTCAGCATAACCTGCTACCAAATTACGGATATAGTCATTACCCGGGTATGGCGTAATATGATTTTTAAGCTGCTGTACATCCTCTACCTGAAAATAATGAGAGATATAACCCATGCCGTAAAACTTGCCTTTTTCAACCAGTATACAGCTGTGCTCATCGTCTGTACGACCCTCATCGCGTATAGCGAATGTTGGCAGGGCACTATTCAGTTCGGCAATAGCAAGGGTCACTTTTTGATTGTAGACCTCTACCGTCTCTGTACCCGTGCAGGCGCATTCGTCGGCAGCCATACTGATACAGGTGGCCGTGTTGGTTTGGATAAAGCAAAACTTAGGGCAAAGCTCAAAGCGCTCAATCAGTTGATTGAGGATGTTCCTACCCTCAAACAGGGTGTTGCAGGTGTACAGCGCGCCGGTGTATTTACGATGCTTGTCAACCGCAAGGCGCATGTAGCCACGCTGGTCTTCGTAAGCATATAAACCATAGGCGTGTTCAAAGCGTTTCATGGCGCGGTTGTACTTGGGCCATAGTCGCTTTATTTCTACAGCCTCTAGTACAAAAGCTATCAGCTCTGTACCGCAAACCTGGTGGGTTATCTTGTGAATGTTCTTTAAAAATTCCTGCCGCTGCTGGCCGGGGTTATTACCCGTAAAATGACTGCTTACCCGTTTCTTTAAATTTTTGGCTTTGCCTACGTAAATTACCTTGCCTTTTTCGTCGTGAAAATAATACACACCCGGTGTGTTAGGCAGCTCAAGCAAGGCTTTTTTGGGCAAATGAGGGGGCAATACCTGTTCTTTTGAATTTGCCTTTAACGCCTGCTTAATATGATCGTCACGATCATTGCGCAAAAGCATGCTGAACAGCTCGGCCGTTGCATCTGCATCGCCCATAGCACGGTGACGGCTCTCGTTATCAATCCCCAAATGCCTGCATAGTTTACCAAGGCTGTATGATGGCAGGCCGGTTAATATTTTACGGCTAAGGCGTACAGTACAAAGCTTATTGCATTGAAGATCATATCCGGCGGCAGCCAAATGATATCGTACAAAAGAATAATCGAAATTTACGTTGTGGGCTATAAATATCTTGCCATGCAGCAGGTGATAAATATCGGCCGCTACATCTTCAAAAGGCGGCGCTTCGGCAACCATTTCATTGGTAATGCCGGTAAGGGCGCGTATGTATATAGGTATTTCCCTGCGGGGATTTACCAGTGTGCTGTAACGTTTGGTAACCTTTTTTCCATCGTGCAAACAAATGGCTATTTCGGTAATTCCATTAGCACTGGCATGCCCTCCCGTGGTCTCTATATCTACAATTGCATACATATTGTAAATATAGATATTTTGCTAACTATTTTAGTTTATTTATAAAAACTGCCTAAAATAATTTATTTGGTGTCTAACTATATATCTGATGCTATTTCTCTAACAAACACTGCAAGCCAGCGCTATAACCATTTGTTATTTGCGTTACCAATTTAACGTTTGATCCATTAATATCTGCCGAATAAATTGCTTCGTGCCCGTTGTAATTATTGCTCTGGCTATCTGTTGTGGTTAAAACAAAAAGTTTAGAGCCATCTGCACTTGTTTTGGCCATCTCCTCATAACTAAGCGATACGCCTGCAGGTAGCGCAACATTTAGCTTACGTTTATTGGTACCATCAAGGTTAACCTGCCATAGCTCATTGGTGTTAACCGTGCTGCCCGCCCTGCGGTACAGTACAGATGTGCCACCCGGCAAATCTTGTATAGCCATGGTATAACCCGGCTCTATAGTAGTTATTTGCTTTAAGTTTGATCCGTCCAGGTTGCATTTATATAACGCGTAATAAATAACTTGATTTACGTTGTCACCAACAAGCGTGGTAAATACAATGGTTGGCGTGGTACCCTGGGTTACCCTGGCTAGCTCCTGCTCGCCAAAATAGGTATTAAAGGGCAGCGTAATGTTAATTTTTTGCCTGTTACTGCCGTCGGTGTTTATACGCCAAAGTTCGCGCCCATCTCTGCTAGAATGTCTTGAATATATAATAGATGCATTGTCTGCCCAGCCAATTATTCCCATATTCTCGCCCTGGTTAAGGCTACCAACCGGCTCGGGGTTAAAGCCATTTAAACCAGATTTAAAAATAGTAAACTGATCTAATGAAGGTTTGTAAGCCATCACCAATAATGTATAACCATCTTTTGATATTTCGGCCATATCTTTACTATATGGCACATATCCTTCAGGCAAGTTGATACCCATTTTGCCATTATTGGTACCGTCTATATGTGTTATCCAAAGTTCGTTTCCTGACGCGTTTTTTATTTTCTTTCTATACAGGATATCTATGTTAGGATCTTTAGGAATTTCGGCCTCATTGTTATTTTCCTTTTTGCAACCGGTAAACGATACAATTACAGCTGACAGTAAAATAACAGGACCAACAAACAACGCGATTATCTTTTTCATGCGATTTAGGAAAATGTTGCGCCAAGATATACACAAGCTTCCAGATATTCAATTTTTGGGGTAGTAATTACACTGTTACAAATTAGCCGCCAAAACTTTTCTCACTTCTTCGGCAGACGGATCTACCGCCACAATCTTACCCTGCTTATCAACCAGCAACATCATGCCGGTACCTGTAGTGATACCAAATTTATTCCAAATACCGTTTTTGTCGTCCAGCTCAACCAGGTTTAACCATGGATATTTTTCGCGTTTTAAAGCTATTTGCAGCGCCTTAGTTGTTTTATATTCTTTGGCAATACCTACAATGGCGAAACCTTTATCTTTAAAATCCTGATACACCGGCAACATAGTACGGGTAGCAGCTATACAGGGTCCGCACCATGATCCCCAAAAGTCAATTAGCGTATATTTATCTTTTGATAAGGCTTGGAGGGTGTAAATATTTCCGGATAAATCAGGCAGACTTAAATTGGCTAATTGTTGCCCTACCTTTACCTTGTTATAACCGACCAATACGCTGCCGGCAAGTTGGCTGTAAGGATGATTAGGATAAATAGCCTCAAACTTCGGGAAAACATTGCTAATATCGGCCCGCAGGGCATCATTGTTCTTGGCGGCCTGCAAATCGGCTATAATGAACTGATAAGTAGCTTCACTTATATTTGCGGCTATATAACTGTAACGCTTTTGGCGGCGCTCAGCTTCAAGGTCGTCGTGCTCTTTCTTTATCGATTTACCTTGCGCGGTCAATCCTTCGCCGGTTCTGTCTATTTCGCCCAGGCGACGATAAACCGAGGGATCAAGCTTATCATGATCAATAGTATTACTTAACTTAATTAAGCTATCACGCTCGGGGGAATAATATTGATTCAGTTTTTCTAACTTGGCCTGCTTTGCGTAAATACTTTTTGACCTTGCGGTAAACTGATTTTCCATATCAGTTTTAAAAAGCAGGTAGTCGGCGTTTAGTTTGCCGCCTTTTATTTCGTTACTCTTGTATTGTTGCTGAGGGTGTAATTTAAACTCAATTAAACCAGCTACCGGGAAAAATAATATCGGATTATAAACCCCGCTATTAAACTCGTCCTCAAAAATCAGCTGGTAACCTTCGGTAACGTCAACATCAAAAGTATATTCAAAGGCGTTGTTTTCTATGGCGATTTTTTTACCCGGTATATCTCGGTGGTCAGTATATTTTTTAAGTATCAGTCTTTTGCTGTCGCGATTTATTACCACACCTTTCAAAGTGCATTTGTACGGATCTTCGGCAAAGCAGAAAAGTGTGCTTAGTAATAAAATAAAGGTTAATAAACTGGCTTTCATTATAATGGGTATTAGGCATCTCAAATATATAAAAACGGTTATAAAAAAAAGCCGCAAAATATTGCGGCTCAGTACTATTATTACTTTGTTGCCACCCGGTACGTCGGGTCTTCTAATATATTAACCGCTATCACCTCATCGGCATTTTTAAGCAGCGTACGGCAGTCATTACTCAGGTGCTTTAGCTGAAGTTTTTTACCGGCTTTATGATACCGCTCGGTTAACTTATTCAACGCGTCAATGGCCGACATATCGGTAACACGGCTTTCTTTAAAATCTATAACTATCTCGACAGGGTCGTTCTGCACATCAAATTTTTCTGTGAACGCCGCAACGGAGCCAAAAAATAGCGGACCATACATTTCGTAATGCTTAACGCCATTCTCGTCTACATACTTACGTGCGCGGATGCGCTTGGCGCTCTCCCAGGCAAATATTAGTGCCGATATGATCACTCCCACTAAAACCGCCAAAGCTAAATTGTGCAGCCAAACGGTTATCACCGCCACTAATATCCCTACAAATACATCCTGCTTAGGCATTTTGTTGATGACTTTAAAGCTCATCCACTCAAATGTGCCAATAGCCACCATGATCATTACACCGGTTAAGGCCGCCATGGGTAACAGGCTGATTACTGGTGCACCAAACAAGATGATTATCAAAATAGTTACGGCAGCTATAATACCCGACAGCCTCGCCCGTGCCCCTGCCGATAGGTTAACCAGCGTTTGGGCTATCATAGGGCAACCACCCATGCCAAAAAAGAAACCGTTTAATATATTGGCGCTGCCCTGGGCTATGCACTCGCGGTTGCTGTTGCCGCGGGTGGCGGTCATTTCGTCGACCAGGTTGAGGGTTAACAAACCCTCTGTTAAACCAACGCCGGCCATGATCAGAGCGTAAGGGAGGATGATTTGTAAGGTAGCTAAATTGAATGGCACCGAAGGGATATGAAAAGGCGGAAAACCTCCGCTAACCTCGGCAATATCGCGTACAGTTTTGGTGTTGATACCGAAGCCTAGCACTAGTAAAAAAACCACGATAATGGCTACTAATGACGGCGGCACGGCTTTACTTATTTTGGGGAACAACATCACTATAGCAATAGTTAAAGCCACCAAACCGCCCATGATCAGTAATGGCTGACCACTTAACCAAACCTGCTGACCGTTAACAACAGTTTTAAACTGCTCTAACTGCGCCATAAAAATTATGATAGCCAAGCCGTTAACAAAGCCATACATCACCGGCTGCGGCACCAGCCTGATAAACTTACCTAACTTAAATAGGCCTACTAAAATTTGGATTACGCCAGCCAGCGCCACAGCCGCAAACACGTAATCAAGTCCGTTTGATTTCATTAGGGCGATGAGTACAATAACCGTTGCGCCTGCTCCGCCTGAAATAAGCCCCGGCCTGCCCCCAAAAATAGCGGTAACCAAACCCATAATAAAAGCAGCATACAAGCCCACCAGTGGCGGAAAGCCGGCCAGTATAGCAAATGATAACGACTCGGGGATCATGGTCATGGCAACGGTTAGGCCGGCCAGTACTTCGTTTTTATAATTTACCTTTTGGGTAAAGTCAAATAATTTTAAATACATATTGCTATCAAACAAAAAGAGACGCGAAGTATCGCGTCTCTATAAATTCTAATTACTATCTCTTTCAGACTATTTCTTCTTAGCTGTGGCAGTTTTAGCTTTCTCTTGCGCACGCATCATTTCTTCCATTTTTGCCCCAAAGCCTGATTTTTTCTTTTTGTCCTCAGGTTTATTTTTATTTTCCTGTATCTGGGCGTGAATTTTCTTATCGTCAACCATTAATTTAATAATGTATTGTTGTAAGAAAGTAAACATGTTAGCCAGGAAGTAGTAATAGTTCAAACCTGACGGATAACCATTAAGCGCGCCCAGGAAAATGATAGGTGTAATGTAACCTATGTATTTCATCTGGCCGGTAACGCCCGATATCTGGTTGTTAAAGTAAGTGTATATCAAAGTTGATATCGTCATCAACAAACACATCAAACTAAGGTGATCACCTAAAAAAGGAATTGTAAAACCAAAGTTGATAAACGCGTCGTAAGTAGACAAATCATCCATCCACAAAAAGCTCTGTCCACGCAGCTCAAACAAGCCCGGAAAAAAGCGGAAGAACGCGATAACGATAGGCATTTGCAGCAATAAAGGCAAACATCCGCCCAATGGATTTACCCCGGCCTTTTTATAAAGCTTTAAATACTCTTGCTGTAATAATGTCGGGTTATCCTCGCCTACTTTAGCTTTAATCTCGTCCATCTCTGGCTTAAGCACACGCATTTTAGCCATTGACAGGTATGATTTATACGTAAGCGGCGACAACACCACTTTAAGTATTACAGTAAGCGCCAAAATAATCAAACCGTAGTTCCAGTTAAATCCTGTCAGGAAGTTAAATACAGGTATAACTGCTACACGGTTAATGTATTTCAAAGGCCCCCAACCCAGGTTAATTTGTTTCTCAAAACCATGACCTTCGGCAGCCAGTGTTTTATATTGGTTAGGGCTAAAGTAAAAATCAAGCGGGAAAGTACCGTTGGCATTACGGGCCAGTGTTAAGTTGGCTTTTAATTGCTTGATATCGCCGTGTTTAGCGGTATCTGTTGATACAGATAGGCTTGACTTACTGAAACCATCTTTACTCAGCAATAAACTTGAAAAGAAATGCTGTTTAAATGATACCCAGTTAAGTTTCTTATCGGCAATTTCTTTCGCGTCGTCTTTGGTATCGCCCAGGTAATCAAAATCCTGATTAGTATCATAATACTGTATCATGGTATACTCACGATCAAGCGTTATGCTTTTCTCTAGCTGCTTAGGGCTTGATTCCCAGTTAAGGTTAATGCTGCTTACATTGGCAGCAACGTTTTCTAAACCTACAGGCTTAATAGTAAAGCCTACTTTATAACCTTCACCGTTTAAGCTGTATATGTAGTCTATATATTGCGTTGGGCTATAGCTTAAACGCATGGTGATAGACGATGAATCTTTGTCGGCAACGGTTAAGTTTTCTGCACTTGGCGTAAAGTATCTGTCGTTTGTGTTAACGTTAGCAACGCCGGCGGCAAAACTAAAGCCAAACTTATTTTCTGCACCCTCAAATAAAACCAATGGTTTTTTGTCATGAGTTTTATAGTTTTTCAACTCAACCGAGTAAATACGGCCACCGTGGGTGGTTAATTTTACACGTAAGTCTTTATTCTCTAAAGTAATCAGCTTTTCTGTACCGGCAATAGTAGCACCAAAAGGTGTCTTTAAAGCTGCCGAATCAACCGTGGCAACCTTAGCAACTGTATCAGGCTTAGTAGCGGCAGGTGTAGCTTTAACGCCTGCTTTTTTAAGTGAATCCTGGTGTTGCAGTGCTTTTTCTTTCGCTATTTCGGCGTCGGTTGGCTTCATCAGCCATACAGAACCGGCAATAATGATCATGATCAGGAATAATCCTGTAAACGTATTTCTATCCATTTCTATCTAAATCGTACTATCTATTACTTCTTGCGGGCATAAGCCATTGAAGCGGCGACAAAGTTAATAAAAAGTGGGTGCGGATTTGCAACTGTTGATTTTAATTCGGGGTGGAACTGCGCGCCAACAAAAAACGGGTGGTTTTTAAGCTCAACTATCTCAACCAAACCATTCTCAGGGTTAATGCCCGACGGAACTAAACCAGCTGCCTCGTACTGTTTTAAATACTCGTTATTAAATTCATAACGATGACGATGACGTTCGGTGATATCCTGCTGACCGTATATAGCGTAAGCTTTAGTGCCTTTCTTGATATGGCATGGGTATGAGCCTAAACGCATGGTGCCACCTTTATTTACCACATTTTTCTGACCTTCCATCATGGCAATAACAGGGCTAGATGTCTCAGGGTTCATTTCTGTACTGCTGGCATCTTTAAGGCCCAAAACGTTACGACCAAATTCAACCACAGAACATTGCATACCTAAACATATACCAAAGAAAGGAATATTGTTTTCGCGCACGTAGCGTATTGCTTCTATTTTACCTTCAAAACCACGCTCGCCAAAGCCGGGGGCAACCAGAACACCATGTAAACCTTTCAGTTTATCAATAGCATTATCGATAGTTAATGATTCTGATGGGATATAAGTAATTCTAACCTTACACTCGTTTTTAGCACCGGCATGAATAAATGATTCTACAATAGACTTATAAGCATCTGGCAATTCAACATATTTACCAACCAGGCCAATTTTAACTTCGGATGTCGGATTTTTAAGGCGACCCAGGAAATCTTTCCAGTTGGTTAGTTCGGGCTCTACCTTGTGTGGTAATTTTAGTTTGGTTAGTACCGTTTTATCTAACTGCTCTTTCAACATCAGCAATGGTACATCATATATGGTCGACGCATCAATAGACTCAATAACCGCGTTGATGTTAACATTACAAAACAAGGCTATCTTTTTACGGATATCCATAGTTAAGTGGTGCTCTGTACGGCAGACCAAAATATCAGGCTGGATACCATACTCTAACAGCATTTTAACCGAGTGTTGGGTTGGTTTGGTTTTTAACTCGCCCGCTGCAGCAAGGAAAGGGATCAGGGTTAAGTGGATCACTAAAGAATTACCTGAACCTATCTCCCATCTAAACTGGCGCACAGCCTCAATGTATGGTAATGATTCAATATCGCCCACGGTACCACCTAATTCGGTGATGACGATATCGTATTTACCATCCTCGCCCAGTATGCGGAAGTTACGTTTTATCTCATCAGTAATATGGGGTACTACCTGTACTGTCTTACCTAAAAAAGCACCTTCGCGCTCTTTATTGATAACGTTTTGGTAAATACGGCCGGTAGTAATATTATTGGCTTGTGATGTTGGGGTATTCAAAAAACGCTCGTAGTGGCCAAGGTCCAAATCGGTTTCTGCACCATCTTCGGTAACATAACACTCGCCATGCTCATAAGGGTTTAATGTTCCCGGATCAATGTTAATGTAAGGATCAAATTTTTGGATGGTTACACTGTAACCGCGCGATTGAAGTAGTTTAGCTAATGATGCCGATATAATGCCTTTTCCTAACGAAGAAGTAACACCACCCGTAACAAAGATGTATTTAGTCATGTTGTTTTTTGAAAACTTACAGCAGATTTAAGCCGCTGCTAATTGTTTGTGTACGGGATACAAAAGTAAGAATATTTTTGGTGTTTGACGGAACAAAATACAATTATTGAAAAGCCGCTGACTACTAAGCTTTAGCGCACTTTATTTAAACAAAACATCAAAAATTTTCTTTTGTACTTAACAATATACGTTATAAGATAATGAAGAAAACGCTGCTTTTTTTATTGCTGATACTAATATCCGTAACAAATACAACCCAGGCCAAAGCCCGCGATGGGTTTGGAAATTACCTGTACTCGCTTAACCTGATATCGAAACTATTTTCGCGTCTTACAGAAAATACCGACCGTATTAAAACCAGTCCTAACCACGCTGCTTTTCAAAGCCTGGCCATAGCTTTTAATAAAAAGGTAAAGGTGCTTATAGTTAATAAAAACAACCTTATAAACA
>JAZKET010000083.1:0-475 GCA_040386815.1 Bacteroidota bacterium
GCTGTTTTGAAGTTTATTGAGAATAAGAGTTTGTATAAGTAATTTCTTAATTTTATAAAAAGGAACGGATATGCTTACAAAAGATAAAGTACACGAGTTGGTTGATCAGATGCCTGATATTTTTTCGTCAGAGGATTTGATAGGTGAGATAATTTTGTTGCAAAAAATTGAAATAGCAAGAAAGCAAGTACAGGAAGGTGATTTTTTGACGGACGAAGAATTTGGTAAAGAAATTGATTCGTGGCAATAGTAATTGTTTATTCAAGGATAGCGCAACAAGATGTAAGGAGCATTTATAGTTATATAAGTAAAGATTCCGTTCGGTATGCGCAAAATGAAGTTAAGTTAATTCGCGAAACAATACGCAAATTAAAATCGAATGCTTTCCTGGGCAAGCAATTTGAAAAGTCAAGTGACGAATTTACCAGAGAACTTGTTTTTAGAAATTACCGGGTTATCTACGATATAGAAACTG
>JAZKET010000083.1:485-42092 GCA_040386815.1 Bacteroidota bacterium
CGTATCGTTAATATTATCAGTTCACCATCACGCCCGCTTAATCAGCAATAATCCAGCTTTTACAGACGAAGATTAACCATTATCTTTGCTCCCGTGAGCGAAAAGACTATCCTTAAACTACAATTACCCACCGACCCGCTTTGGGTTAAAAATGTGGTGGAAAGCAATATTGAAGAGCTTTTGACTGACCATGCCTATTGCGAGCAAAAAGCAGCTACCAATGGTATAACGCTCATTGTACAAAACCCTAACCTGAGCGATTTGGTGCAACAAATGACAGCGCTGGTGCAAGAGGAGATGGATCATTTTAAACGTGTACATCAAATTATACTCGACCGCGGTTTTGCTTTGGGTAAAGAGCGTAAGGATGATTATGTTAATGAGTTGCGCAAGTTTATTATCATAGGTGGCGGTCGCGAAGCTCAGTTGATTGACAGACTGTTGTTTTCTGCCATGATTGAAGCGCGCAGCTGCGAACGCTTTAAGGTGCTGTCTGAAAATATTAATGACGCAGAGCTATCTGCATTTTATCATGAGCTGATGATCAGCGAAGCTACGCATTACTCCATGTTTATTGGGCTTGCTAAAAAATATGCCGAAACCATTGATGTAGATAAACGCTGGAAAGATTTTCTGGCTTATGAGGCCGAAGTGGTTAAGAACTACGGTAAATCAGAAACCATACACGGCTAGCTAACAACACCACATTAATTGAACGTTGTTTTGTCGATAGATTTTGTTTATCGACACAAATATGCCGTTCAGCGATACATTATCCGTTGAAACATCAATCATCCCCACCTTTGGTTTATAGTTTAAACAGACGGGTTTGATAAGGTGGTGGCGTTTAAACCGAAAATATTTACCGGGTTAACGACTAATGAAGGCAAGCAAAGGCTTTTAATAAATTGAGTTTGCTGCGGGGCTTTGGTTGAGGGGCTAAATAACCGCGCGCCCGAATTAGTCGATAATCTGGACGATACTTTAAGCTACAATGGGTATGTTACATACCCTTAAAGGTAAATCAAAAGAGGTGTGAGGTTTTATTTTGGTTTAAAGCGTTTCGATCATAATCGGGACGCTTTTTTTGTTTAACCCATTGGGTCTATAGCCTGGCGATTTTTAAACAATATGTAGGTTTGGATTAAATAGCTAAAAGCTGCTACAAGCACCGTTGTAAGCACTTTTGATGGTGTGGCATACCAGCCAATTACATCAACAAAAAGTTTAAGCAAAACATAGTTAAGGCTGATACACATCAACACAATAAATATAAACCTAAACAATTGACTACGCCTGCGTAGGCCTGACTGTTGAAAAACCACATATCTGTTTAAATAATAGCCAATTGGTAACGAAACACAGAACCCTATAACAAGGGCGGCTATGTGCGGGCTTAGGGTTATAAGGCCCAGATCGATATTGTCTTTTTGAACAATAAAATGGTAGCTTACTGCAAACAGCACAATATCCAATAACGTATTTACGCCGCCGCATGCCACGTACCTAAAGGTTTGAATGCTGAAAAAATTCCGGAAAAGGGGATAGAACAAGTCTATCATAAAAATGATGGTTTTTTTTATTCGCTGGTGTATTTTACGCATGTTATAAGGCAGGCTGAGTTTTATTTATCGCTACAATATTAGTTAAATAATTTTCCATCATCTCTATATCAACCACATCATTTATCAACCCAATATGCATATCCGGGCGAATGATTAATGCTTTCTTTTTATCCTTGCCTACCTCAAAGGCCTTAAATATATCCATGTTTTTGGCCGACGGCGGCAGGTAGAAAAAGTTTAGTGACGCGGGGTAGTTTTGGGTTATCCATTTAGCTATCGCAAACAGATCAAATTCTTGCAGTTTGCCCAATATAATTAGTGTAAAGCCCGGCTTGGTGCACCATTCGTGCAGGTCTGTTTCTGCCTGTTTCTTTTCGTCAAATACTTTTAGGTAAGGCAGGCGGTCGCCGGCTTTAATATTTTTGGCGGTGCTAAGGTGCAGGTTTATTTTGCTGTCGCGATAGGTGATGTTGATCTGTGCTATTCGTTTAAAAAACTCCTGGCGTAAGGTTTTGCTTTTCCAGAGTATTTGCGTGGCAGTAGGCATTATCCATTTCTTTAATAACAGCGCAAACCAATTGGTTGATATGATCAACCTGAAAAGCTTATCTGTAGTATTGAGCAGGGTTTTAGCTATCGGCATTCGTTCTGTAGCATAGCTATCCAGGATGCTTTCTTTTACTTGCCCGTTAAGTACGCCTGCTAGTTTCCAGCCCAGGTTATATGCATCCTGCAAGCCGGTATTCATACCCTGCCCGCCAACCGGCGAATGGATATGCGCCGCATCGCCCACTAAAAAACAACGCTGCAGCCTAAATTTATCTGCCATGCGGTGGTGCAGCTTATACGTGGTGAACCAGTTATTTTGCACCACATTAATAGCTATGCCTGTTAGAGATTTTAAATGCGGTAGCATCTCATCTAATTGCACATCGGGTTTACCCTCGTTTGCAGGTGGCAGGTTACCAATAATACGATAGCTATTATGTTCAGGTAGTGGAAAAAATACAGCCATGCCCATCTTGCCCCGATATAGCTGCACTTTAGTGGCGGCTAGTTGTTTATTATCCAGCTCTACATCAGCCAAAAAGAACTCATTGGCATAAGTATCGCCGGTAAACGCGATGTTTAGTTGCCTGCGTATGGCACTGTGTGCACCATCGGCACCAACAATGTACTGGCAAGTAAGCACAGCGGTTTCTGTACCAGATTGTATGGTTACTTCAACTTGCTGTGCATTTTGTTTTAAGGAAACTAAGGTAGTATCCCAATAAACCGGGCAGCAGTTTTGAGTAAGATAATCAAGCAGCAGGCGCTCGTTTTTGCTTTGCTGGTATAAGTGTATAAACGGAAACGGTGTATCTTGTTTACCTACATCGGTTAACGATATAGAGGCTACTTGTTTAGCATCCTGATTTAGCAGCATACCATCGGCCTGTGTGCCGCCTTGTAAGGCACGGTCTGCAAGACCCATTTGGCGGTATATCTCCAGCGACCGGGCTTGCACTGCCAATGCTTTTGATTGGTTGGTTGGCCCTTGTTTAATATCAATAATTACCGGTATAACGCCATATCTTAGCAACTGCGCGGCCATCATTAATCCCGAAGGACCTGCGCCGACAATCAAAACCTTTGTATGCTGCCCGGTAATTAACACTTATACAGAACGTGATATCAAAAAAATGGTTGGCTTTTTATGCAGATCAGGCGCTTGGGTTTGCCATTCGGCGATGGTTTTGGTTTGTATAAACTCATCCTCGGCGGTTATGTTGCAGGCTATGCAAAGCTTGGTTTTTGGGTGCCCGGTTTTCAAGATCTCCTCTAATAAAGGGTTATTACGGAAAGGCGTTTCGATAAAGATCTGCGTTTGATTGAGCCTGTCTGCCAAGCCTTCCAGCTCGCGGATACGGCGGCTACGGTCGGCCTTATCAATAGGTAAATATCCCTGAAAGGCAAACCCTTGTCCGTTAAATCCAGATGCCATCAGCGCCAGCAAAATAGAGCTTGGGCCAACTAAGGGCACTACTTTAATGCCGCGCTTATGTGCCTCAGCTACAATGTCCGATCCTGGATCGGCTACACCGGGGCAGCCGGCTTCGCTCATTAAGCCTACATCTTTACCACTTTGTAAGCCTACAAAGTACGGTTTGATACTGGCGCCACGCGCATGTTTACCATAGTCGTGTATAGTCAGCTCGCTTTGCGGGGTTTTAAGGCCGGCCTCTTTTAAAAAGCGGCGGGCGGTTTTTTCGTTCTCTACAATGTACTCGGTAATCTGGTTAATAGTATCAACCAGGTAGGGTGTAAACGTTTTAGCCGCCGCATTTTCTGCAAGCGGTACAGGTATTAAAAAAAGTGTTCCGTTGGGCATGCTGCAAAATTGCTCATTTTTGTTTAATTTGTTTGCTATAAAGCACTAAAGCATGGTTTATAAATCAAAAATAGGGTGGGGATTATTGGCGCCGATAATTATTCTCTTTGTTTTATTAAGTATTATAATGATTGTTGATGAGGCCTGGCCCGGGCTGCTGATTATTCTCATAACAAGTGGATTTATCTTTTACATGTTTATCAATACCTATTATGCGATAAACGACAGTACGTTGAACGTTTATACAGGTTTTGGAGCAATAGCGATAGATATAGCTACCATTAAAGCTGTAGAAGAGACTAATACGCTACTAAGCGCGCCTGCGTTATCGTTAGACAGGATAGAGGTTTTCTATAATCGTTACGATAGTGTGGTGATATCGCCACCCGATAAAATAGCCTTTATTGCGCACCTTAAAAGCATCAATAACGGCATCGAAATAAAGCTAAAACAGAAAAATTAGGTAAATTTTGAATATACTATTGTATTTCAAATAATTTATTACCTTGCAATAATTTAAATAACAATTATAATGGCAACAGGAACAGTAAAATTTTTTAATGAAACTAAAGGCTTCGGATTTATCAAAACTGACGCAGGCGAAGAGATCTTTGTACACGTTTCAGGTTTGGTAGACAAAATTCGCGAGAACGATAGCGTGACTTTCGAACCACAACAAGGCAAAAAAGGCCTTAACGCAGTAGATGTAAGATTAGCATAATATTATATTTTCTAAGTCGTAACAAAAACGCCTTCTTGCTATGCAGGAAGGCGTTTTTGTTTGATAAGGGTTAGGTAGCTTAGTTCTTTATATCCAAAGCGCATGCTCTGCATCAGTAATGGTCTTAAAGGTTTTTACATATTTAAGATACATCTTGCGGGCGTAGTCTGCGTAGGTTAAGCCGCCTGCTTTGAATAGTTTTCTGTGGGCCAGCCATACCAGGCTTGATGTGGCAAAAAAGAAATAGCGGTAAGCCACAGCACGCCAGCTGCGCGAAAATTCGTTTTTGTTTTCGAAGATGATAGCTAACCGTTCGGTTTGAAAAGTGATGTGGTAAGCTTCGTCTATCAAAATATCGGTACAAATTTGTTTAAGCAGTGCGCATTTGGTAGCGTCTTTAAGCGATTGATAGAAAAGCTGTGCCGTACTTTCTACAATGATCACGGCCAGGGTCCATATTTCCATGCTGGTGTTAAAATAACGCACGCGCCTGAATAGCGAATCGCCCCAATCTTTTTTAATTCTAGGTTTGCCAATGCGGTCAAGGTATGTGCCCAGGTTATTGCCGTGCTTTTGTTCTTCTTTGATGAACAGGCGCACAGCTATTAAATACTGAGGATCACCTACTGACCATGCATAGCGGGTTGCTGCCGCTATCAGGTGTTTCCCTTCTGATGTTTCGCCCAGTTGCCAGGCTTGTAAAGAGGGTAGTATGGTGGTTATCTCCTCATCGGTGATGTTGGGCTCAAGCTCCCAGTTTACCCGTTGCTCTGTAGCGTTTGCCTTGAAATGGTTTATCCAATACTGACTTGTGTACATGATATAATGTTTTTTAAGGTTAATGTTTGTCCCAATTGATTTTGCGCGAGAAATACATCAGCGCAGAGATGACGATGAACAGCGCGATACTGCCTATCAGTAAAGAAAGATCCTCTAGCTGGATAATGACATAAATGAAAGTGTAGAACACCGTAAGCAATACAGCCAGAAGAATAGAAGATAGTTTGTTTTTTAACAATGATGCCAGGAAGATCGATATCAAGGTTATGGTAGCTACCGAAGCAATAAGGTAAGCTACATTGAACCCAATCTGCTCTGAAAAAGATAGCAGTAATGTATAGTACACCACCATGGCAGCGCCAATAAGCAGGTAGTTAAAAGCGTGTACTCTTTGCTTGCTTATAAGCTCCGTGAGAAACAATGAGATGAACGTAAGCAGAATAATAAGTATGCCATACTTGCTGGTGCGCATGGTTTTCTGATACTGATCAACCGGTAGTTTAAGCTTTACGCCAAATATGGCGTTGTCATGGCCTTGCATTTGGTTAAGTATGGTATCGTTGGCGGCCCATTGTTGTGCAAAGGGGCGGTTAAAGTACAGCATGCGCCAACGGGCGGTAAAGCCCTTGTCGTCAACTTTTCGATAGTCGGGCAGGTAGCGGCCGTCAAAACTTGGTGATGGCCAGTTGCCGGTAACCTCAACATCGGTAGTTTTGCCGGTGTGTAAAAAGTTTAGCTGCTTGCTGCCTTTCAAATCAAGGTCAAAGCTGAAGGGTATTTCTTTGTCAGTTAGTTCTGTAAGGGTGATACTTGCCTGCAGGCCATTGTTAAATAAGCCTTTCTCATTGAATACCGGTTCGGCTTGTGCCAATAATGCGCCGAGTTTAACGGTTGGGTTGGTTTTTAATCCCTTAAGATCTGATATACTGAAGGTGATTTTGGCATGGTTTAAAAGCATTTGCGATGGCGTTATACCCAGCCTGGCAATATCGGCCTTAAAATCGCCCCAAATTTTAACACGGGTATTATATACCACTGTTTCATAAATGCCCCGGTGCAACGAGTCGCACTTAACCTCAGCCTTTACGTGCAGTTGGCCGGGTAGCAGATAGTAATTTTCTATTATTTCTTTAGTTACTACCTTATTGTTGGCGTCGGTGCCGTTAACTGTGCGTTTGTAGGGGATAACCAACACTGGCCCCTGTATCAATTGCGCGCCCGACCACTTGTCTGATACATCTTCTTCCATTTCGTGGTTGCGGCTTTCACGTTCGCGTATCAGGTCGCCTACCATTGCCGATGGGATGAGCAGCAGCAAGATCATTATCGTAATAAAAATAAATTTTACCGTTACCGACTCTTTGAGCCAATGTAAAATTCCCTGTGGTTTTTGTGTTTCTTCCATGTTGTTGCCGTTTATTTAAAAGTACTCTGTATTTCAAAGTAAATGGGTAAAAAAATATAGTTTAACTTTTTGACGATTTTATTAGTTGCTCCAAAGCGTCCAGGTGATCGGCAAATGCCTTTTTGCCTTTGGCAGTAGCTTCGTAATTGGTGTTGGGCTTACGGCCCAAAAATGATTTGTTAACCAAAATATATTCCTCTTTTTCTAAACCTTTAAGGTGCGATGCAAGGTTACCGTCGGTAACGCCCAGCAGCTCCTTCAACGAGTTAAAATCATAGCGTTGATTAGCCACCAGCACGCTCATTATTTGCAGGCGCAGGCGGTTCTCAAAAGCTTTATCTAATTTATCAAATGGTATTTTCACCTATCGTATTTAAAGTACATCACGCTGCCGTAAATAATGTGCAGCACACCAAACCCTATTGCCCAAAAATACAAACCGTAACCGGGATACAAAGCACTAATTAAACCTAAGGCTATTTCTAAAAGGCCAAGATATTTAACATCCGTAAACGTAAAGTTGCTGGCGCCAACTAAAGCCAAGCCATAAAATATTAATGAGGCAGGGGCAATAACGCCAAAGTAACCACGCGTAAGCAATATCAGCATTAAAATGCCGCCAGCCAGCAATGGGGTTAGCATATGAAAAAGCAATTGCTTGCTGGTTGGGTTTAAAATAGACTGCCCTTTACGTTGCGCCTTTTTATATGATAATACTATGCCCGTAGTGATAGAGGCTACAAGCACCGCCAATGCTACATAAACCAGTGTGCCGATATTTGTGGCCATAATTTCCTGGATGCTTACCGCTTCGGCAAAATAGTAAGTGGTACGGCTTGGGCCGGTAAATAGTAGTTTATAAGCATAGCCCGCCCCAATCAGCGCGTATACACCCGCCAACACGCCCGACAGGCCGCTTAAAGATATAAATTTTGACGACCGCTCCATTAGGTTGCGAATAGATGCCAGATCGTCTTTAATATCAATTTTCTTCATATAAAGCACTTTGTGTTTCAAAGTAAATAATAAACATTGGGATGTGCAAATTTTTGTTGAAGAAAAATGGAAAGAAATTAAGAAAGCCTGTCATTGCGAGGAACGAAGCAATCGCAAGTAGAACAGTGGCAAGCTTTTCAGCGTGCGATTGCTTCGTTCCTCGCAATGACAAACTTAAAAGGGGTGGCTTTGGACTATTACTTTAACTCACCCAACTTCATCAAAGCATAAAACAGGCCGGTACAATGTAATGACTGTGCTATTTTATTTTCGGCAAGCAATTGTTTCACTTCGTCTATGGTGTATTCTTCTACTACCAACTCCTCGTGTTCATCTAAAGCCTGCTCTTGCACCTTGATGCCGCCCTTGGCCAGGTAGCAGTAGGTAACGTTTGTTGCTGTTGATGGGTTGGGGTATACGGTGCTTAAAAGCTCAATGTCGTCAAACTGGTAGCCTGTTTCTTCTAACAGCTCACGGCGCATGGCATCTGCAGGCGCTTCATCGCCATCAATAACGCCACCAGGTATCTCTAACGATACAATGCCTGCAGCATGGCGATACTGGCGCACCATGATGATCTTATTCTGGGCCGTTATGGCAACGGCATTAACCCAGTTAGGATATTCTAAAACGTAGTATTGGTCAACAATGCGGCCATCAGGCATTTTGCATTTGTCAGACCGTAAAGTAGCCCAGGGGCCCTTGTGTATATATTCGGACTCGCATATGGTCCATCTTAAATCGTTCATATTTTAATATCGAAATACCTGAATATGGCATTTCGTTTTGTTAAATTATCAAAAGATTGGAAGTGATATTTTTCTTCCAAAACATCAAATATGGCCATTACTTTATTGAGCAGTATTTTGGTTTCCTCGTTTTGTTCAAATGGTTGGGCAAATACGTACAGCATCTGGCTAAGCGCGTTTAGTTTCTCTGAGCTGTATTTTTCAGACTTTATTAACTCGTCAAACTCTTCAGGGTTTAGTGCAAGCAAATTCTCTAACTCGGTGTTGTATTCACTTTCCAGAACATTGTCAAATTCTGTCTTATAAGCCTTGTAATCACCAGCGGCTTTTAGGCCTAAAAGCTTGGCTATAATGAGCGCCATGCGTCGTGCCTCATCAACCACCATATCTCGTCTGTACATAGAATAATTTAGTTATTGATTACCAACTACCACCAGACCCGCCGCCGCCGAAACTGCCGCCGCCAAATCCCCCGAAGCCACCGCCTGAGCTACCTCCGCCGCCAGAGAAACCTCCCCAACCGCCGCCACTATTGCTGCCACGACCTAAAGCCGAGCCTGCCAGGAACCACCAGAACGGGCTGGCGCTGCCACGGCTGCCAATAACTTCGCCGCCACCACCACCGCCGCCTTTGCGCATTACAATTAGCGCTATAATAACCACTAAAGCTATAATAATAGCAGGTGGAAAGCCGCCGCCTTTTCTGTTTTTAACCTTTTTCTCGGCTTCGTATTCGCCTTTAGTGTATTTTATAATTGCGTCGGTGCCGGCATCTAAGCCGCCGTAGTAATCTTTCTCTCTAAAACGCGGATTGATCTCCCGCGTACGTATTTGCTGCGTAATAACATCGGGCAAAGCACCTTCAACGCCGTAGCCGGTTTGTATAGATAGCTTGCGGTCATCTAAAGCTACCAGTACAACAATGCCGTTGTTTTTATTTTGTTGGCCAACACCCCAGGCACGGCCCAGTTTCTGCGCATACTCATTAACATCATACTGGCCTATAGAATGTATGATCACCACCGCTATCTGGGTTGATGATGAGTCGGCAAATGCTACAAGCTTGTTTTCAAGCGCCTGCTTTTGTTCGCCGGTAAGCGTATTAGTATAATCGGTAACTAATGTGTTTGATTTTGGGGGCAGCTCTTGCGCAAATAGTGCAACAGACGCTATCAGCAAACCAACAAATAGTATTAATTTTTTAAACATGATATTTTATTGGTTTAGTTGCCATCCATAAAGGCTACATCGTTTGATAGTTCGTCGGTATCTTTATCTAAATCGTGCGGAAAGTATTTGCCCAACTGCGTGCCAGCCTTTGTAACGCCGGTGATAATACCTTCAATAATATCGCCGGTTTTAAAATGAGCAAGCATGTCCTCTTTGGTGCAATCCCAAAAATCTTCGCTTACCACTTTATTTATACCGGCATCGCCTATGATAGCAAACTTACGGTCTACCATGGCTACGTAGATAAGCACACCGTTGCGCAGCTTGGTTTTATGCATATCAAGCTGGTAAAAGTATTTTGCGGCACGGTCAAGCACGTCGTCGCTACAGGTTTTCTCAACAGAAACCCGTATCTCGCCCGATGTGCATTTCTCAGCCCCGGCAATAGCGTCGCTAATACGTTTCTGCTCCTCGTCGTTGAATATGGACATGTTTTTATAATGAGTGGATGAGTGATTTTGTGAGTTAATGAATTTCGATTATATATAATGGTTTTGAATGAGCGATGATTAAACATTCACTCATTCAAAACTCACTCATTCACTCATTAAAACTTTACTTTCGGCGCTTTATCTGCACCGGCTTCGGCCTGGAAGTAACCTTTTTCTGTAAAGCTGAACATTTTGGCAGTCAAATTAGCCGGGAACTTGCGAATTTTAACGTTGTAATCTGTAACAGCAGCGTTAAAATCATTGCGTGCTACAGTAATGCGGTTTTCTGTGCCTTCAATCTGCGCCTGCAAGCCTAAAAAGTTTTCGTTTGTTTTTAGGTTAGGATATTGTTCTGATACTACCATCAATCTACCTAAAGCAGAACCTAACTGTCCTTGTGCTTCCTGAAATTTTTGAATGCTTTCTGGTGTTAATTTAGATGGATCAACTTGTACAGATGTTGCTTTGGCGCGAGCTTCGATAACTGCCGTAAGCGTGCCTTTTTCAAAGTTGGCAGCACCTTTAACTGCTTCAACCAGGTTTGGTATCAAGTCAGACCTGCGTTGATATTGCGTTTGTACAACGCCCCATTTGCCTTTAACGTTCTCGTCTAAAGTTACAATGCTGTTGTAGCTGCATGAACTTAATGACATAGCGGCTACCACTACTAATATTGCTGTGAATAATTTTTTCATTTTTTTAGTTTCTATTTAATTGTTGTGATGATTAGAGAGCAAAACGTATACCGATGTTACAATGTTTGATTTTGCCTGTCATTATGGCAAATATTGCTATGTAAATATAGCTAAATACTTACGCGTAATGGCATAGCCAATTAAGTAGGCTTTATCGCTTTAAAAAATTATATTTGGCTTTAAAATTAATTGAACTGCTCTAAAAATTCCATGAAGAAAATCCTTACCTCACTGTTTGTTTGCACCGCTATTATTGCAAACGCTCAAAGATCGACAGAAAAATTGGTGCAATACGTTAAGCCCATTGTGGGTACCGAGCGTATGGGCCACACTTTTCCGGGTGCTACCGTGCCGTTTGGTATGGTGCAGCTAAGCCCCGAAACAGACACCGCCAGCTACGAAAAAGACGGCAGGTACAACCCTAAAGTGTATGAGTATTGCGCGGGTTACCAGTACGAGGACAAAACCATTGTAGGCTTTAGCCACACACACTTTAACGGTACCGGCCACTCAGACTTGGGCGACTTTTTAGTTATGCCTACTGTAGGTACTTTAAAACTAAACCCGGGTACGGTTGATAAGCCACACAGTGGTTACCGCTCGCCATTCTCGCACGCTAACGAGGTTGCCGAAGCTAACTACTACAAAGTAAAACTTGACGAGCATAACATAACCGCCGAAATGACTACCACCACCCGTGTGGGCTTTCATCAGTATACTTTCCCTAAATCAGATAACGCGCACATTATATTAGATTTGATGGCGGGTATCTACAACTATCCCGGCAAAAACGTGTGGACCTACATGCGTGTTATTGACGATACGCACGTTGTTGGTTACCGCTTAACCAACGGTTGGGCACGCAGCAGGGCATTGTATTTTGCTATAGAGTTTTCAAAACCTTTTACTGGTCACGGTTATAAAAACTTTTCCGGCCGCTCGCCTTATGGTGGTTTCTGGGGTAAGTTTGCTAACGTAAAAAACTTCCCGGAGATTGCCGGTAAGGACCTGCGCGCTTACTTTAACTTCAATACCGAAGAAGGCGAAAAGATCAAAATGAAACTGGCCATATCACCTGTAAGCATGGCCGGCGCTCAAGCCAACCTTGCTGCCGAAGCCAAAACCTGGGATTTTGAAAAAGTAAAAAAAGACGGACAAGACCAGTGGGAGAAAGAGTTGGATAAGATCACCATCAGCGGCAGCAAAGACACTAAAGAGAACTTCTACACCGCTATGTACCACACCATGATAAACCCAACCGTTTACATGGATACTGATGGCCAGTACAAAGGTTTAGATCAAAATATACACACCGCTAAAGGTTTTACCAACTATACTACTTTTAGTTTGTGGGATACCTACCGTGCGCTACACCCGCTGTTTAACGTGATAGATCCTGATCGTAACAACGACATGATCAAATCAATGCTTGCCCATTACGACCAAAGCCCTGAACACATGCTGCCGGTGTGGAGCAATTCTGGTAACGAAAACTGGTGCATGAGCGGCTACCACTCTGTAACCCTTATTGCCGACGCGGTGATGAAAGGGATAGGAAATTTTGATAAGAAGAAAGCTTTAGAAGCCTGCGTAACCACCGCCCGACACCGCGATTATTTGGGTATAGGCGATTATATGGACAAAGGTTACATTCCTGACGAAAAAGATGGCAACTCTGTATCGTCAACCCTTGAATATGCTTTTGATGATTGGACGATTGCCCAAATGGCTAAAAAATTAGGCGACAACGCCATTTACGAAGAGTTTAGCAAACGTGCCCTGAACTACCGTAACGTGTACGATGCTAAATCGGGTTTTATGCACCCACGTTTGGCTGACGGTACTTTCCGCAAAAAGTTTGATCCGTTTACTACTATTGGTCAGGGTTTTATTGAGGGTAATGCCTGGAACTATACTTTGCACGTTCCGCAAGACCCAGCCGACCTGATCAAAATTATGGGTGGCGAGAAACGCTTTAATATTTATATGGACAGCTTATTTAGCTACAACCTGCCTGATAAATATTTTGCTGAGACTGAGGATATCACCAAAGACGGTATCATTGGCAACTACGTACACGGTAACGAGCCATCGCACCACGTTGCTTACCTGTGGAACTGGACAAGCAAACCATGGAAAACCCAGGAGAAAATACGCATGATATTGCCACGGATGTACAAAGCTACCTGGTACATTTTTAGCTCGATAGGTTTTTACCCGGTTGCCCCGGCGTCAAACCAATACGCCATTGGCAGCCCTGCTGTTGACGGCGCGGTTGTGCAGGTTGGCAATGGCAAAACTTTCAAGATCACTGTAAATAATCAGGGACCTAAAAATGTATACGTTCAGAAAATGTTGTTAAACGGAAAGCTGCTAACCACACCTTTCCTGAACCACGACGACCTGATGAAAGGCGGAGAGCTGACATTCTTTATGAGTGCGAAGCATAAGTAGTTTTTTTAAAGATTAGTGATTGAAGATTAGTTTTTTCGCCATATAAATACAAAAGGCGATGAGTTCAAACTCATCGCCTTTTGTATTTAAAAAATTTGTCATTTCGAAACGAGGAACGAGTGAGAAATCTTATACACTTTGCTATGCGAACAATGTATGGTGTATAAGATTTCTCGTCGCGCCGCCGCTTAGGCCTGCCCTTGCTTTGTCGAAATGACGAAGTTTGTTATGGGTTACCCGTTACTCAATACTCTCCTACCGATAATAACACCAGCGTACAAGCATACTGCGTTTCAATCCCTTCAGCATCTGCCAAACGTTGCAGCTCTGTATTTTCCGTACCGGGATTAAAGATGATGCGTTTGGGTTTGGTGGCTAATATGTAGTCGTATAGGGGTGGTTGGTTCTGCGGGCCAATATATAGGGTTATGGTATCAATATCATCATAAATCTTTTCAGGCTTTTCAATTTTTACGCCGGCAGCCTCGCCGGTTTTTAATCCAATGTTAACAATATCGTGGCCGTGACCCGTTAGCCGGTGGGCGGCCATGTAGGCATATCGGCCAGAGTTTGGCGTAGCGCCTATGATCATTGTTTTTTTGTTGCTCATGATGTATCTGCTATAAATTTATCGCTCTGGTGTTAGAGAAATAAGTTGTGTATACATCTTCAAAAACTACGCCAGTATGTAATAAAACGCGGTTTTGATAGTCAAACACCTGAAAGAAAGTTTTTTTAAATTTTTTAAAATGTTTTTAAAGGTGAATCGTCTTTACCTTTAAACAAGTAATAAATTGATAACCGCGTCATTAATGCCCGAAGAAAAAGACAGCCACATCATAAGCACCATAAAGGCTTACGGTAAAAATTTGCTGGGCTTTATCCGCAAGCGGGTAAATAATGACGCTGATGCTGAAGACATTCTGCAGGATGTGTGGTTCCAGTTTAGCAACCTGGTAAACTCTGAGCCCATTGAACAGACAGGCGCCTGGCTGTACAAAGTGGCACGAAACAAGATCACAGATAAGCATAAAAAGAAGTCAGAAACATTACTTGACGACCTGTTCCCGAGCAATGACGAAAGCGACGATGATACGTCAAGCTTTAAAGATTTGCTGATGCCGGATGATAGCACGCCTGAAACCGAGTACATGCGTAACCTTTTTTGGGAGCAGCTTTTTACAGCGCTTGATGAGCTGCCCGAAGAACAAAAGCAGGTATTTATTTGGCAGGAGATGGACGATATGACCTTTCAGGAAATATCAGAGTTAACGGGCGTAAATGTAAATACCCTGGTATCGCGTAAGCGCTACGCGGTATTGCATTTGCGCGGCAGGTTACAACAATTATATCAAGAGATAACGAAATATTAAATTAAAAAAGACATGAAACAATTTTTTTATAAGGGCCGCTTTGTATTTGTTCCCATCGCGATAGCCGCTTTTTTATCACTCATTAGCTATGTGGTAATGCAATTATGGAACTGTTTATTACCCGATATTATGCATGTAACAACCATTACTTTCTGGCAGGCAATGGGCATATTTATACTTTGTAAAATACTGTTCGGGTTTGGCAAAGGTGGTGGCCGCGGTAAGTTTGGCGGTGGCCCATGGGGCGGCAACCCCTGGATGCAAAAAAAAATGGCCGAGCGCTTTAAAAGCATGACCCCGGAAGAGAAAGAAAAATTCAAACAAAAAATGCGCGACCGTGCATCATGCGGCCCATGGGGGCGCGGCCATCACGATGTTTTTAACCAAGACTGGGATGGCTTTGATACCGACGGCACAAAAGAAGATAAGCAACAACACGAGTAACCCTTTGTCATTGCGAGGAACGAAGCAATCGCACGTAGAAAAGTATGCGACTTTAACAGTTCGCGATTGCTTCGTTCTTCGCAATGACAAATTATTTAATAACCCAACAACCCACACACAACATGGACATACTTATATTCTCTACAAGCGTTAACAATGCCGAGCAGGTTCAGCAAGTACAACCCATACTAACATCTGTGCAGGCAATAAAAGATTGGAACTTTGATCTGGAAGACTGCGACCATATACTGCGCATAGTGTCAAACGATCTGCCGCCAAGATATATCGAGTCGTTATTGAATAACGCAGGGTTTGAGTGTGAGGAGTTGGTGTATTGAGCTACCTTTCTTACTCCAACAATTTGCCATCCTGAACTTGTTTCAGGATCTTAACACGGTTAAACCGTCCGCAATACAAGTTGCTGCGTACATCCGATCAGCGCTTTAAGATACTGAAATAAATTCAGCATGACGGGGGGTGGGATCTACCCAATAATCGCGCTCACCAACAACGATATCTGCCCCGAGTGATAAACCGTGTGCTTTATAAAGCCGTAAATCAACTCACGGTAAGTATTGGCTGGTTCATTGTCGCGCTCGTCAATGATCAGTTCATCCCATTTATCTTCAGGGAAATCCTCAATAACTTTAAGCAGGTTTACATTTACCAGCTTAAGATCTTCCATCCAAATTTTTAACTTTTCTTCATCCGGATCACCGGGATGCGGCCAGTTGCCGCTGATAGGTAATGATGCAGGTTTTTCGTTAAGGCGGTCCATTACTTCTTCGGTCCAGCTAATCATGTGCAGCAATATCTCGGCAATTGTATGCGCATGGCCGGCACGGGTGTAAGCAGCCTCAAAGTTTACTTTATCTAAAATGGTATAAATCGCTTCGCCATGCCAGGGTTGGCCTGACAGGACGGTTTCCAGATCTTGTTTGAGTTTTTCTGATGTAGTCATATTCTATTTTTTTTTGTCATTGCGAGGTACGAAGCAATCGGACGGCGAAAAGCGTAGAACTTGCCTAGTTCGCGATTGCCACGCTATCGCTTGCAATGACAAATTTATAGTTTCCCTGCCGCCACCGCGCAATTAATCCCGTCAATAGCCGCAGAAATAATGCCGCCCGCATATCCAGCACCTTCACCACAAGGAAATAATCCAGCTATCTGCGGATGCTGCATCGTCTCCTTATCACGTGGAATTTTTACCGGCGATGACGTGCGTGATTCTACCCCCACCAATATCGCCTCGTTAGTAAAATAGCCTTTCATTTTGCGGCCAAAAACCGGCAGGGCCAAGCGCAGGCGTTCGTTTATCCAGTCGGGCAATACTTCTTTCAGTTCCACGCTTTTTGTGCCGGGCAGGTAAGAGTTTTCGGGCAGATCGACAGATAATTTATTATTAAAAAAATCGACCATCCTTTGCGCTGGTGCAACCAAGCTACCGCCACCGGCCCTAAAAGCCGCCTGCTCAATACTATGCTGAAAGTTCAACATCTTAAACGGATCAGCATCGCTACCCTTCACATCTTCCATATTGATCTGCACCACCGTACCCGAGTTTGCAAACGGGTTATTGCGTTTTGACGGGCTCCAGCCGTTTACTACAATTTCGTCAGCTTCGGTAGCACAAGGGGCGATGATGCCGCCGGGACACATACAGAATGAAAACACCCCCCGACCATCAACCTGTTCAACCAAATTATAGTAGGATGGGGGCAGGTCAGGTCCGCGATACTCGCAATGGTACTGGGCGCGGTCAATTATTTCCTGCGGATGCTCAATGCGTACGCCCAGTGCAAATGGCTTGGCTTCTATCGATATATTTTGGCGGCGCAGCATTTCAAAAACATCACGCGCTGAGTGGCCGGTAGCCAATATCACCGCGTCGGATTTCAGTGTTTCGCCATTCTCTAATTTCACTCCCTGGATCTTATCAAAAGCAACTAACAGCTCAATCACTTTGGCATCAAATATCACCTCACCGCCGGCATTCTCAATCGTCTCGCGCATGGCGGTGATGATTTGGGGTAGTTTATTGGTGCCAATATGCGGACGGGCATCAACCAAAATATCTTCGGTAGCGCCGTGGGCCACAAACGTTTTTAATACGGCGTTTACGTCGCCGCGTTTGGTGCTGCGGGTGTACAGTTTACCGTCAGAATAAGTACCCGCGCCGCCCTCGCCGAAGCAATAATTACTTTCAGGATTAACCAAACCTTGTTTGTTGATGTTGGCCAGATCGCGTCGACGGTCTTTTACTGATTTACCACGCTCTAACACAAGGGGTTTCAGTCCCATTTCGATACACTGTAAAGCGGCAAACAATCCGGCCGGACCGGCGCCTACAATAATTACCTGTTTGGCGTTTTTAACGTCAGGGTATTTTTGGGTATAAGTTTCAGGATGATAAACCTCATCGACATATACCCGTACCTGCATGCGGTAAAGCACCCGGCGGCCGCGTGCGTCAATACTGCGTTTAAAAACATGTACCCCGGTAATTTTTTGTGGCGATATATTTAAGGCCGATGCAGACAGCTTTTTTAAAACGTCCTGATCGTCCTGCTGGCCCGGAGGGCAAACTATCTCGATTTCTTTGATCATGTGTATTGGCCGGGTTTTTATCCCGGATTTTGCAAATATAACTAAGATTTATAGGATTTAAAGGATGGTAAGATGGGCATCAGATATGCTATCTTAAAAAGAAATCCGGTAATCCATAAAATCCTATAAATCTTAGTCATATATTAGCCCAACTTGTATATACCTGCATGAAGCCAATATTTACCACTCTCACCCTTATCTGTGCTTTGCTGTGCCATAAAGTCACCATTGCGCAATCGTCAAATAAACCTGTCGCCGCCCGCCCATGGAGCGCCATTTGGATATGCGCACCGCATGAAACCGGGAGGGATTATGGGGTGTTTCATTTCCGCAAAACGATTGACTTGCCAGCCAAACCGGCAAGTTTTTTTGTAAATGTATCGGCAGATAATCGTTATAAACTGTGTGTAAATGGCACACTGGTTTCGCTGGGTCCGGCCAGGGGCGATACCTATTTCTGGAACTATGAACATGTAGACCTGGCGCCCTACCTTACCGCGGGTAAAAACGTAATAGCCGCCACCGTGTGGAACGAAGCCGAATGGCGCCCCGAAGCGCAGATAACCCTGCGCACGGCGTTTATACTGCAAGGCGCAACCGCTGCCGAAGAGGTGCTGAATACAAATTCTTCATGGAAAGCTATTCGCGACCAAGGATACAAACCCTTGGGTGTTAACCTGGGTTATGGTGCTTACTACGTAGCTGGTCCGGGCGAGTTGGTGGACGAAAGCAAAACTATCAAAAACGCAGCCTGGCCCAATTTAGATGATAAAGCATGGCCGGCCGCAGCGCAGTTGGAACACGGCAAGCCAAAAGGCGCGGCCGATGCTTTTGGTTGGATGCTGGTAAAATCATCTATCCCGCAAATGGAAATGGTACATCAGCGTATCCCATCGCTACGCAAAATTACCGGTATGATAGCGCCGCAGGATTTCCCTGCGATTCAGCAAACCAAGCTTACCGTGCCTGCCAATACAACTGCTACGTTGATATTAGATCAAACCTTTTTAACCAATGCTTATCTGACGCTAAACTTTAGCAAGGGTAAGGGTGCAGGCATATCATTAACCTATGCCGAGTCGATGTTTGATAACCTGAAGAAGTTTGGTATCCGCAAAGGCGATCGCAACGCGGTGGAGGGCAAAGAAATTGGCGGCCGTAAAGACAGTTTAATGGCCGATGGTACCAATGGGCAGGCTTTTACAACATTATATTACCGCACTTACCGGTACATTCGATTGATAGTAACTACCAAAGACGAGCCATTGGTTATTGATGACTTATACGGCACTGCTACCGGCTATCCGTTTAAAATGAACGCCAGCCTGAAAACTGACAACCCCGAAATGCAGCAGATGCTTGACATTGGCTGGCGCACAGCCCGTATGGATGCCCTGGAAACTTATATGGACTGTCCATACTATGAGCAACTGCAATACATTGGCGATACCCGCATACAAGCCATGGTGAGCTACTACAACAGCGGCGACGACCGGCTGATGCGCAATGCTATCAACTTGATGGATCAAAGCAGGTTGGGCGAGGGCGTAACGCTGAGCAGGCACCCGTCTTTTAGTCCGCAGATTATTCCTACGTTTTCAATGTGGTATGTGGGAGTGTTGTATGATTATTGGATGTATCGCCCGGATAGTTTGTTTATAAAAGATAAGCTGGAAAGTATGCGTGGGGTACTTAGTTTTTTTGGCCGTTACCAGCAGGCCGACGGCTCATTAAAAGATACCCCATACTGGAACTTTGTTGACTGGATTGGCAATTGGGATTATGGTCAGGGACCGCGCAGCAGCAAAGGTTTTAGCGCTTTGATGGATCTGCAATTGTTAATGGCCTATCAGCAAGCTGCACAAATGGAAGCTAAGATTGGGATGCCTGCCTATGCAAACCTGTATCGCACAAAAGCGGCGCAGCTAAAGCAAACCATCCAACGTAAATATTGGGATGCGGTTAAAGGGCTTTATGCTGATAATGATGATAAAAAAATGTACTCGCAGCATACCAATACAATGGCTATACTAACAGGTGTTGCGCCTAAAACGTTGATGCCTGCCATGGCCAAAAAGCTGCTGGCTGATGCCACGCTTACCCAATGCAGTATCTACTTTAAATACTATCTGCACCTGGCACTGGTTGAGGCCGGCCTGGGTAATGATTATATGAAATGGCTGGACATTTGGCGTGAAGACATTAAACTTGGCCTAACCACCTGGGCCGAAATGAGCGACGTACCCGCCAGTCGTAGCGACTGCCACGCCTGGGGATCAAGCCCTAATGTCGAGTTTTTTAGAGTGATATTGGGCATTGATAGCTATGCGCCGGGTTTCAGCAAAGTAAAGATTGAACCACATCTGGGCGAGCTTAAAAATGCCGCCGGCGAAATGCCGCACCCCAACGGAAAGGTTGCTACAAACTACGCCTTTGATGGAAAAACCTGGGAAATAAAGCTAACACTACCGGCTAAAACCACAGGTATTTTTGTTTGGAAAGGGAAGACATTGCCGTTGAAGAGCGGCGAGAATTTATTTAGGATGTAGTATCCATCGTAGAGACGCAATGTTTTGCGTCTCCAACTATATTTAGCCTATATTTAATATGCACCGCAGAAAATTCATCACCTTATCCAGTATTAGCATTGCTGCTTTCGCAGCAGCTGGCATGCGCGCAGACAATGGTTTTTTGATGACAGTAAACGGTAAAATATCGGCGAAAGATTTCGGCTTATTTTTGCCGCATGAGCATGTTATTACCGACTTCACCGGCGCTGAGAAAGTAGTCCAGCCGCAGTATAACCGCGACGACGCTTTTAATAAGATGGTGCCTTATTTGCATCAGGCCGAAAGGAATGGAATAAATATTATGGCCGAATGTACACCGGCATACATAGGCCGGGATGTATTGTTATTGCAGCGGTTGAGCAAAGCCAGCGGAATACAAATCATAACCAATACAGGATACTACGCGGCAGCGGGGATGAAATATCTGCCCAAACACGCCTACACAGAAACCGCCGAGCAACTCTCAGCCCGATGGATAAAAGAATGGAACGATGGCATTGAAGGGACAGGCATCCGGCCCGGTTTTATTAAGCTGGGTGTTGATGGCGGGCCAATGAACGATGTGCAACAAAAACTAGTTAAAGCAGCCGCCCTTACTCATTTAAAAAGCGGTCTTACTATCGCCATACACAACGGCGGTACCGAAGCCGTATATCAGCAGTTAGAAATACTAAAAACGGAAGGCGTTAAGCCTGATGCTTTAATCTGGGTACACGCCCAAAACGATAAAGACGGACAGTCGCATATCGCGTTAGCAAAAAAGGGTTGCTGGGTAAGTTTGGATGGTGTTAACGCAAGCGATGCTGCTATAAAACAATACGCCGATCGTGTATTGGCACTAAAGAGCGCCGGCCTGCTGCACCGTTTACTGCTTTCGCATGATGATGGATTCGCGGTAAATAAAACAGATACCGGCTTAAGTTTTGACGCTTACAAGAACGGTAATGCGCAGCCCTACCAATCGCTATTTAGTAAACTGAAACCAGCGTTGCTAAGCTCGGGATTAACCGAAGCCGAGTTTAAGATCATCACTCAAGATAACCCGGTTAAAGCGTTTAAAGTTGGTATACGTAGTTAGATAATTCAACGGCATCAATATTTATATACTGATAAGTTGTACAATTTATTTTAGCTCGGTACCTTGTAATGATCTAAACCCTGTTACCGGTCATGAAAAAATTATTGATATACCTTATATTATTGCTGAGTGTGTGCTGCGCGATGGCGCAGACAGATGCCCCAAAGCCAACCATTAACTCGGTAGTTGTCGATTCTACCGGCATGAAATATCCGGCAATGCTGTGGCAAAAAATGCTGCAGAGTAATGATTATTGGTTAAAGCCGCTACAGGCTAATAATAAAGACACCCCGTTTTTGCTGGTTAAGTACACCCAGGAGCAAAAAGACTATTGGTCTGAGCGGATGCCTAAACCCGCCGAAAGCCCGTTCTTTAAAACCGGGCAGGTAGTAAAGCCCTTCAAAATAAAAGATATTAACGGCAACAAACTGGAAGCTAAAGACTGGGCAGGCAAAACCATTGTGTTTAACTTTTGGTTCATTGGCTGCCCGCCTTGTCGCGCCGAAATACCCGAGCTGAGCCGCATAGCCCAGAAATACAAAGACGACCCGGAAGTGGTGTTTGTAGGTTTCGCGCTGGACGACGCGTACGACATTAAGGAGTTTATCAAGAAGTCGCCCTTTGCTTATCGTTTGGTTAGCGAGTCGCGCGATATTGCCCATCAATACAACATCAACATGTACCCTACCAATGTAGTTATTGACAAAGAAGGGAAGGTGCGCCTGCACTACGTAAGCGCGCCATTTAATGGCGGATATTGGATTGATAAAGTAATTAAAGAAAGTAAAAAGGGGGTATAGCAACTATGGCGTTCCCGCTGGTAGAAGCGGGCCAGGCTTTCCGCTCATACGCCTGCAGGCCTTAGGCGCGAGGGCCGGTATCCGCTGCTATCCTTAACGCGGGTTGGTGGGGAAAAATGAGCGCAAGCAGCCGCCGCGTTGATCCAGCATAAGAATAAAGCTATTTTTTAAATTATAGTTACATTCGTTACGAGCTAACTTTAAACTATGTTTATTTTACTGATTATTTTTCAATGCGGTTTGATATTATTAAGCACAATTTTAGGCGTTTTAGACCTCAGAAAGCAGCAAAGAGAACGAAGTGCGATTGCCAAAATAGAAGCAAGGAAAAAAAAGAAAGTATTCATCATAATTGCAGTTTTCGGTATAGCTACTCAAATTGTTATCGGTATTGATAATAACTATTCTAATGCTTACTTAAACAAACGACTAGATACCTTAAATTTCAAAAACGATATTCTTCAAAAAAAGAATCTTGCACTTGAAAAAGCTATTATTAATGAAGTAGATAGTTCAACAGCCACTATAGTAAGGCAAGCTTCAATAAATGCTGTCCGAGCAAGCGATAATATTTTAAAGTCAGCTTCAACTTTGTCAAAAATAATTAAAGGCACAGACTCAATTCCCTCGATAGTTATTCCTCCGAGTAACACCCTATTAATTTATTATGTAAATAAGTCTGATTTTCCCATTTATAATATGAATTTAAAGTTCGAAAACGTTGACAGCCTACAAGAGAGGTGTAGGGTTGATTTTTACGGGAAACGATTTAATATGAATAGAGTTTGCTATGAAAAGTATTCTACAGAACTTAATGTGCCATATGTAGCATCTAAACAGATGAGTGTGATAACGTTTCCCTACTTAAGCGATAATACTAAACATGGCAATTTTGCTATAACTGGAAGAATTGGTAATACCCACTTTATCCAACAAATTTTATATGCTAGATATAGTAATAGAAATTTTCTTTTTGCTTACAGAAACTTTGTATTGAATAAAAAAGGTAAATTTCAACTAACAAAGGTTTACAACAATTCGGAGGCAATTATGAATTGGTCCGTATTTAAATTACCGCTTGATTTTGGACTTGCAAACTAAAAAGTATCTAATTGATAAGCATCAAACATTAAAACCCAATAACTTATGTATAAAATTATTCCTCCTTGCTGGCGCACGCGTGTCGCGTGTGCCTATCCATTTTACAAGAAATCAATTTTTACAAGTCCTTTGCCGTCGGCATAATCTATAGCGCTCGAATATTTCCAATGCCATGGCTCAATGACAAAACCGGATACAACAGGGTTGTTGTGTATGTAGTTAGCTTTTTGTTCAATTACTTCCGGGCTCCATAATTCAATAGGCTTGTTATGATGTTGCCAAAATTGATTATGCTTTAAGTTGCTGCTTTTAGCCCCGCGGCACGCGTGCGCCAGCGAGAGGGTACAGTAGTTTATTTAAATCATTTTAGAAAGTTTGTATCAAACCCAAGCATCTAACTCATTTTTTTCGATTTTGCAGATTTGCCTACCGTATTTTTCCAAGGTATCGAATACATTGTATTTAGTCATGGCTTTTTGGTGAAGCACTTCTAGCTCTTTATTTTCCCTCTCTAAGCGTTCGTCTAAATCTTCTCGATAAAAGTCAAGGGTCCGATTGAATTCTAATACTAACCATTTATACTTTTCGTAAACTTTGCTTGTATTTTCGTCGCTTCGCTCTAATAGTAACTTTTCAAGTTCTAAAAGTTTTTTTACTATATGTTGCCTAACAACCAACAAGTAATGTATCCAATTATGCATATACGGTGGAAAGTAATTCCATGTAAAGTATTTCAAATAATAAAACTCATCATCATCCTTTCCATAGAATATGGGTGCTAATGGAACTTTATCTTGTGTCAAATTAAAAAAATCAAGTATTTCAGGGTCTATAATAACTCTGGGATACACTGCTTTAACTTCCAATTGGTAAGCTTTCATATAAGCAGTACCAAATAATATTTTATCATGATGAAACAACTTTCCTTTAGAAATTGCCCCTCTGCAAAAGATTCCGTCTACCGCAAGTTCGGTAATAATTTTATGTATTTTTTGACTTAAGCCTTTGAAACCGTCCATGTCACCATCGGCTGAAATGATTATACAATCAGAAACATATGTCATTTTCGGGTGCCCTAATTCATACTCATACATTTTACCATCTCTCAATTCATACACAGGTAAATCTGACCAATAGTGTGATTCCTCCGTTTCTTCCTGCATAAAATTGAGTATAGACTTGATTTTATGCAACAGATCATAATCGTTGTTTTTTTCATAAGTGATAATATAATCTTTAAATCCTAGAATATCTATAAAGGCCACAAACCGGTCTTCCATTATCAAATTTTTATCGAGTATGTCCATTGTTTTGTTTTTATTAAAAGTAAGGAAAGATAATTTTGGTTGATATTTAAATCCAAATCTATTTTCTCAAGTAAAAAATTAATTATGTCGATTACATCCTTCATCCCACTCTGTTGGCGCATGTGTGCCGGTGTAACTCTTCACCGCCCCGCGTTAAGGATAGCAGCGGATACCGGCCCATGCGCCTAAGGCCTGCAGGCGTATGAGCGGATAGCCTGGGCCGCAGGCAACGCCATTATTTGCCTATACAAATACTTCATTCAACTTTAAACCCTGGCGAGTATTCCACCGTCTAACCCGTACACAAACTTATCCTATGAAAAAGCTGATCCTTATTGTGGCGCTGTGCGCGCCTATGTTGTGCTTTGCGCAAATCGACACTACCAAAACCCAGGTTAAAGAACAGTACTGCCTGCTGGTATCGACCGAGCGGATGTTAAGTTCAAAATTTAATGTGACGGTTGACTTTGGCGAAAAGCCCCAGTTTTTAACCGCCGGCGATCGCGAGCTGAAAGCTAAAATAAAAAACGGCGGCAGGTTTGAATCGTTAGTTGACGCCCTTAACCAAATGGGCAAACAGGGCTGGACCTTAGCAACTTCGTACGTATTGCCCGACAATAGTTTCGGCAACACGCTGCACTGTGTATTGAAAAGAAAACTGGCAGAATAGTGGCCCACTGATATTTAAAAGGGTATAGATCAGGCTTGGTTTTCTTTTTTGGCCTTGTGGTGGATTGCGTTTAAATGTAGACTTCACCATAGCGAAAAACATCTTTTTATATTTGGTAGCGATATATAGGTCAAGCGACCGGTCGCGCTGATGTCTGTTTTGCTTTTGCAACCGCGATGGGCAAAGGATGACCAGCAGCAATAAAACAATAATCGCGGCGACAAAAAAGTGCTGGCTTGCCGTTAGGCTGTCAAAAATTAAGAGGGTGGGTGATATTTCATAGGGCGCAAGCTGATGCGCCCCCATTTGCGCTATATGTTTTACAACCTGAATGTTTATTGCTCTTCGAACTGGTTGCTTAGCTTGGTAATTGCTGCCGTGTTACGTTGTAATGAGTCGTCGAGCTCTAGCGCGCAAGTTTTAAGCAGTGCCAGCAAATGCTCGCGTTCGGCCGCCGATTGTGTATCTTCCAGGAGCGGCAACATAGCTAAAATAGAACATAATGGTTTACGCAACTCGTGCGAGTGCGACCACGATACCCGCAACAACGCTTCGCTTGAGGCTTTTAAGTGTGCCTTTTTTTCCATCAGTTCGGTAACATCTGTCACCATTACCATTTTACAGGCTTTACCATTAAAAGTAAGGGGATGGCTGGTTACGGATACGGTAAGTTCTGAGCCGTCGGCTTTGATATGCTGCCAAATGCCTGTTTTGTGCACAGTTTCGCTGTGCGTGCCTAATACATCGATCAAGCGTTGGTGATCTGCGGGCGGCCTGATATCAAATATAGTTAGCCGCTTAAACTGGTCTGCACTGTAACCATAGGTTGCTATAGCAGCCTGGTTAACCATTTCGAAACGCATGGTAGCAGGATCATATATCCACATGGGATTGGGATTGGCGGCAAATAAGGTACGGTACTGCGACTCGGACGTTGACAATGAGCGTTGCTGGCGCCTTATCTGCCGGTACAGCACCAGCAAAACAACACCAAACCAGGCAACATCATTAACGGCACGCACCATTTCAACCTGCTCTTGCGGCCGGTACTTTCCCCAATAAGAAATGGCCCAGTCGCTAAGCGCGGCCCAGGTTAACCCGCATAAAAATATTATAATTAAAAGCTGGTTTAATTTTTTACCCATATACTTTACTTCCTGTAGCGTTATAAATATCCCCAATTGGCAAAAAACTAAGGTTTATTAACCTTCTATTTATTGAAATTACAATATTAAACTAGTATTTATTAAAGTGTACAACATTTAGTTGTATTTGGGGGAGTGCGCCCTTCTTGTGAGGGTGGAGACAAGGTGGCAAAAAAGCTCCGCCCCGTGCAATTCCCCTCTTGAGAGGGGTGTAGGGGTGTGTCCTTTCTGCGGCTTTTCCGGGCTGGTACTTGTCGCTTGCAGAACACACCCCTGCAGCCGCACTGTCCGGCGCGCGCCTAATCCAGAGGGGAATTAAATGGCGTAGAACCCGTCGCGCCGGGAGGGAATGAATAACCTATAAAAACAGCAAAGCCGCGCATGGCGGCGCGGCTTGCTAAAAACAATATTCACTAAAACAATTAAAGTGCGGGTTGGCGGGTGCCGGCTTTGTAGTACAGCTCGGCCAGGGTTTTCTGGTAGCCTGCTACCATGCTTTCGCGTTTTATTTTCATATCTATGAGTTTACTTTCGCGACTGTTAATTAAAAAAAGGGTGCTTTCGCCCAGTTCAAACTTGCGGGTTTCACCGGTTAACAAGGTTTGTTGGTTGTTTATGCTTTGCACCTGCACCGTTAGCTGATCGGCATAGGCGGTTAGGTCGTTATAGGCGGCGGTGATGTTGTTTTTTATCTCACGGCCTGTTTGCTTCTGGTCGTACTCATTGTCCAGTTGCTTCAGCTTTACTTCGCGCAGCTTACCACGTTCGCTTCGCAAAAACAGCGGAAAGGCAAAATCAACCCCAAACTTGTAGTTGTCGCGGTTAAAGTCATAGTAGCCGGGTACCTGGGCGTTAAAACTATTTCGGCCGGCTATAAGCGTACCGCTGATGTTTAGCTTGGGTTTTAAAACCTCTTGCCTGTATAAACGCTCAATAGCCAGCTGACCGGCCTTGCTGCGCAGTTTTACCAACTCGGGGTGCTCATTACTGCGGTCCACCAAACTATCCAACATTAAACGGTTAGGGCGTGGCATATTTGCAGGGTTATCCTGCGGGCGGGCATCGACGGGCAGTTCCATGGGGTTACCCTCATCGCTCCATAAATGGTTTGACAGTATAAGGCCGGCATTTTGCAGTTCGATAGCGGATTTGGCCTGCTGAATTATGCGCTCCTGCACGGTAATGTAAGCTTCGACAGAATCAATAGGCGGCTTATCGCCGATGATGGTTTGCCGGGCCACGGCATCAAACCGGCGCTGGGCCAGCTGCACTCCCTCGTTAGTTAACTGATATTGCTTATAGGCATAGTACCATGCCCAGTAGTCTTTTGCAATTTCGTACCAGGTAGCGTTTATTTGTTTTACCTGCTCGGCTTCGGCATATTGCACCATGATCTTTGATTGGCGCATGGTGTTACGGCGGGCATCAATAATTAACCCCTGCCCCAAGGGAATGCTAAGCCCCACGCCCGACAGCCCAGTCATTGGTGTGCGGGTTTCGGGGTTGGTGTAGGTGCCTACAGAGCGATCGTAACCTACTTTAAGGTCGGCGCCGGCCAGCCAAAGGGGCACTTTTAGCTCGCTGTTCCAGTTGTTATAATAGTCGGTATTGCCAAACACCTTTTGGCCAAAGCTGGCTTTAAGCGCAGGGTCAAAATAACCCAGCGATTGCAGCACATTGGCGCGGGCAGCCTCGCTTAACAGCCCGGCCTGTTTTACCACGGGGTGATAGCGGAACACAAGTTCCTGCAAATCGCCCAGCGAGAACACCTTGCCGGTATCGGTAGCCGCGGGTTTGGTTTGCGCCGTGCTTGCCATGGCCATAAATAACATGGCCAGGAGCAAGGCAAGGGCATGAAACCATTTTATCTTAAACTTCATCACTCATCCTCCCTTACTTCTTTTTGTCCTTGCCGCCATCTTCGGTAGGTTCTTTATCTAAACTTGGCGGGAAACCGTTAAGCTGTCGCCATATCTCATACCATAGCGGTACCGACCGTAGGATAATGCGCCCATACACGCCCGACCCCTGGCGCAGTTGCAGCGGCCATGGGTCATCATTGGTTGGCATGGGGTTGGCAGGCACTATCAGCAAACGGTATTTACCGCCCTGGCTGCTTACCCTGTCAATGGCGGTAACCTTACCGGCAAACGTGCCCACGGCTACCGATGGCCAGCCCGAAAACTGCACCGACGGCCAGCCTTCAAACTGCAGGCGCACATCGCTGGTATCCAGTATCAGTGGTACGTCCATGGCGCTTACGTAAAGTTCCACAGCCACTTGCGGGTCGCGCGGTTGCAGGGTGGCTACAGATTCACCCTCTTTGATATTTTCGCCGATACCGGCTTTCAATGTCTTCACCACAAAACCATCCTGCGGCGCACGGACAACGTATAGCCCGCGACGGACACTAATGTTAGCGATATCATTACGCAGCTTGGCTACATCGCCCTGGGCACTGGCCTTGCTTGACACGGCCGAACTCATGTCTGACTGTGCCTTTGCCACCGCCTCCTGGTATTTGGCCCTGATGTTATCCAGGTCTATCACCGCGTTAATAAGGGTTTGATTGGAGTTATCCAGTTTATTATGCTGCGCGATAACCTTGGCGTTGTCTTCCTGTAACTTAAGTCGACGGGTTTCGATATCGGTTAAAGAGAACAGTCCATTTTTATAACCATCCTCATAACGCGCTAAACGGGCTTTGGTGGTTTCGTAAAACTTCTGTTGAGCCTGCAGATCCGCGCTGTCTATCTTAACATAGTTGCGGGCCTGCTTTACTTTGTTTTCTGCGGATTTAAGCTGCAGGGTAAGGCCACTACTCATAGCCGTTATCTGCTGATTGGTGGCATCTATCTTTTGTACCGCGGCGCTCTCGCTTGCACGTTTGGCAGCCAACTGCTCATTCAAACGATCAGGCAGTTGCGGGTCGAAGTATGATTGGCTGGTTTCTGATATTACCAAAATAGTATCGCCTTTTTTAACTTCCTGCCCCTCGCGCACGGCCCAGCGCTCAATGCGGCCACCAATTTGGTTTTGCACGGTTTGCGGTCTGTCTTGTGGGCGTAAGGCGGTTACCGTACCCCTGCCGGGGATGGTTTGCCGCCAGGGCATCAGTAGCACAATAACAATTAAAAGCCCTACAAAAAGCATAATCCGGCCCAGCCTGTGCGCGCCGTTGGCTTTACGAATTTTGACATGCGATTGTACTGCCAGCTCTTCCCAGTTTTTCAGCAGCATCAGGTTTGCATTTTTTTTACCCATGGTTAGCGCCTCCTTCCTCAAGCTCCAAATCGGTTACTACGGCTAGCTTTTCTGCGCCGGTTACCATGTCAAAAACAGTGTTCAGGTTGGTCATCAGTTTTTCAATCGCATAAGTAATTTGCACAATGATCACCTCGGCAGCCACAAACTGGCCAAAGGTCATCTGGCGCTCAACTACAAAGTATGATCCCAATAGCAACAGTGCGCCCATCAAAACAGTACGCAGGGCAACCGCGCTGGCAAAAAATCGCTTTAGCAAACTAAAATGATCATTACGGGCCTGCAGGTAGTTTGAGGTTATTTCGTCGGTGCGTTTTACTACTTCTTTGCGTTTTATGTCGCTGGCGCGATAGGTTTCCAGATCGCCGGCTACCTCTTCCAGGTAGGCCACCACCTCATATTTATAACCCGACTCTTCGATACTGGTATTTACACCCTCGCGGAAATAAAGCGCCAGCACCAAAATCATTACCAGTAAAACAAATATGCCAAAGGCCATAAATACCGGGTGATAAAACGACAGCAGTATCACGCTGAAAAATATCAGCACCACCGCGGCTACAATATCAACCAGTAGCTTGGTTAGGCCCTTTTGTATGGTTAATACTTCAAAGAAGCGGTTTACTAATTCGGGTGGGTTTTCGCCTTCTAAAGCCGACTTTTTGATGCGCGGCAACCTGAAAGCAAACTCGACAGCGGCCTTGGCGAAGATCTTTTGTTCGATAACTTCAACCAGGGTTAGTTGCCCAATAAGCAATACCCCGCCTATAACGATGCCCAAAAGCACTACGGCAATTAATATATAGGTTGAGCTGTACATGGCCCCGTTGCTAAGCAGGTTAAACACCGCGCTGGTACCCAGGGGCAGGGTAAGGCCAATAAGGCCTATCATAATAGCGTATAAATAAATATAGTTGATGGTGGCACGCTCATAATGCAGCATACCTACCAATCTTTGCCAGGGCGTTTGTGCCCCGGCAGCATGGTTTTTTTTCATGTGTGTTGATTAGTTATGAATTACTGATTTATTGAATTACTGATTGATGTAAGTCAATAGGTTTGAACTGTAGATTGATTGAATTATTAAGCTATCAAGGCATTAATGGCCCGTCAAATCAATAACTCACTACTTCAATAATTAAACAAAATTTGGAGGGGGCGTAGCCACGGTTTGCGGCGGATCTGTGATTGCCTGAAGTTTGTAGCGGCACACCGGTTTGGCGTGGTTTACAAAAGCGTAGTGGGTATGGTCAACCAGCGCGCGGCCTTCGAAAAATAGCTTCTTGGAGTTTTTGCTGATGTTTTCTTCTTTGGCGTCTTTACCTTCTTCGGCGCTTTTTTCAATTGCATAGTTTTCGTTACCGGTGGCGAAATGACTGGCCAGGGTAACGCACATTTTAAGCCCCATTACGCAAAGCAGCAATATGGACAGCACGCTATTTAACCTTTTTTTTCTCGACACTTTCATTTAGCTATTCAGTGGGTAAAGGTAAAACCCGAGGCTTCAAAGGTTTGTCATTACAGGGCAATGCTTTGATTAGAATTTGATTAGAATAATATGTGAGAACACTAAGGTTTATAGGATTTGGAGGGTGGTAGAATGGTTTTTCCGTCGTTACACTACACTTTGTCGATAAAACAGCACAGCAAATATCGTTAATGGTAAAAAAATTAAGAATACATTAAACACACGTTATCAGGCTATTGTGTACTAAAACGCCATTTTACGTTTTAGCGGCCGGGTTATTGGTAATGGGCTACCGTCAGGCACAAGCGCTGACTGTTATTACATTTTAATTTATTATGAAACACAATTTTACTAAATCGCTGCTTACCCTGTCTATCGTGGGTATATCGGCCGCAGCGTCCGCCCAGTCAATGGGGACAGATTCTACAGATCGTTTTCAAAAAAGAGATTTCCGCAGCTGGTCTATAGGCCTTAACGGTGGTATACTAACCGCCGCCACGCCTTTTAACGGCGAAAACAATGGCGATTTCCGCAGCCCGCAAATTAGCTGGGGTTATGGCGCTTATGTGAAAAAACAAATTTTACCAGGTTTTGGCTTACAGGCCGATTTTTTGGCCGGTACCGTTAAAGGCGTACGTGCAAACACGTTGCCTGTAGGTGCAGCGCAGGATGCCAGCAGTTACAATGCGCGTATTAGCTGGGCAGGGTCATTAAAAGCCAACTTTACTGTGGCTAACTTAAGCCTTAATCAAAAACGTAGTTTCCTGTCGCCTTATTTAACGGCTGGTGCGGGTTACATGTCAAACAGTGTTAACGTAAAAAACGTACCGGGCGCTGCCAACACTACTTTCCACAACAACTTTTTTGTACCGGTGGGTGCAGGTTTTAAATTAGGCCTGTCAAGAGTAGTTAATTTAGATTTTGGTTACGATGTTAACTTCATGAAATCGCGTAATTTTGACGGTGTAGTAGGTAACATTAATGACCGTTTTGCTTATGCTCACGCAGGTATAGAAATTGCTTTGGGTAAAAAGAACAGCTCGCAATTGCAAAACTTTAGCCCTATAGCCGCTATCCGCGAAGAAAGTGCTGCCGAAGCCAATGCACTACGTGCCCGCATATCGGCTGCAGAGCAAGCTCGTATGCGCGATCAGGAACAGTACGCTAAAGACCTTGGCGATGACGACATGGACGGTGTAGCTAACAAATTTGACAAATGTACCGGTACACCAACAGGTACTACTGTTGACGGTGCAGGTTGCCCGGTAAAAGCTCAAGCTCCGCAGCAAATCATCCGCGAGAAAGTAATTGTTACCGAAGCTGACCGTAAGGTTGTAGGCGAAGCGATCAAAAACTTAGAGTTTGAAACAGGCAAATCGGTGATCAAAGAACGCTCTTATACTACGTTAGATCGTGTTGCTGCCCTGTTGGTTGAGAAAAACTTTAGCTTAAAATTAGCCGGCCATACAGATAACACAGGTTCAATGGCGTTAAACCTGTCATTATCAAAAGACCGTGCCGAAGCCGTTAAAGCTTACCTGGTACAAAAAGGTGCAAACTCATCAACTATCGAAGCTACAGGTTATGGCCCTAATCAGCCTATCGCAACAAATAAAACTGCGGCCGGCCGTCAGCAAAACCGCCGTGTTGAGTTCTCTTTATTTTAAACAAAGCCATTAAAAAATAGTGAATGTGGTTAGAGCAGTCGCTCCTGTAAAAAGGAGTGGCTGTTTTTCTTTTAAAACAAAAAAGTTTCTTTGATGATTATACTATTATGAGAAGACTATTAAAAACCATCATCCTATCGGCCGGCGTTTTGGCCATAGCAGATACCGCCAACGCGCAAAGCGACTGGAAGAAAGAAATTGCCGGCACTATGCAGGTGCAAGGCATGTATCGCCCAAGTAAATTGGGGCAACTTAACGGAGTGTTAAATGCCAATGGCATACCGGCCCTGCCCGAAAATAATTACTGGATTAACCTGTCTATGAACCATTCTATAAAGCGCTGGATAATGGAAGATGGTATTGGCTTGAGTTTTATGTCGAACTCGGCGCCTAATACGGCTAATGGCATTAGAGCTAAGTATAACCAGTACCAAGTTTACGGGCGCCTGGGTTATAACATTGCCACTACAGAAAAAATGCGCGCTTTCCCGTTTGTGGGTATCAATCTTTCGGCAGCCAGGTTGCGTATCAAGGATGATACGCGCACACAAAGTACGTCAGATTTTTCGCCCCAGTTGTTAAACCTATCAGCCAGTAAAACGCTTTGGAACCCACGCTTTGGTTTAGAGTTTGGTGCCGGGTTTGATTACCTGATAGGCGTTAAAGACAAGATGGTTGATAACTACACCGTTCATCGCAGCATACCTGTTGGTGTTAGGTTTGGCTACTACCTGCAAACATCAAACAGCCAATGGCGCTTTGATGATAATTACCGTCTTAACAACGGCCCAACCGAAAAACAAAGCGGTGCGTTTGTAAATGTAAATATTGGTTTGGGGTATAAGCTGCAAAGACCATAAGAGTGATTTAAATAAATATTTTCTCAAATCGGGGCCTTAAAATTAGGGCCCCGATTTTGATTTAAGCCGGTATCGATATCAAAAAAAGTGATGTTCATCGATACAACACTACTATTCATCGGTACATCAACACAAAAAGAGTTGCTTAAAGGTTTTGATATCAAACAAATTTATTGAAACCATGAAAAAGTTATTTTTATTTTCCGCAGCATTAAGTTTTATGTTGTTTTCCTGTTCAAAGGATAAATCAAACAATGATGGCGCAACCTCTCATATCACTGTTAAAATGACCGATGCCCCCGGTGCATTTGACGCCGTTATTTTAAATGTTAAAAGCGTAGTAGTTGTTACTGATAAGGGCCAATACACACTGCCTGTTAATGGCGGGCCTATAGATATTTTGCGTTTCCGCTCGGGCCGCGACACCGTTTTGGCCGATCAGGATATCCCGGCAGGTGACATACAACAGGTGCGCCTGGTATTAAACGAAACCGGCAACCGTGTAATTGTTGGCGGCGTATCGCAAGACTTAACCACACCAAGCGGCCAAACATCAGGCGTTAAGCTTAAGGTTGGCGAAACCTTGTTGCCCGGTGTTGCTTACACCATGCGTTTAGATTTTGATGCTGCGCAGTCTATAGTGCTTACCGGTAATGGTAAATACATTTTAAAACCGGTTATCCGTGTAATAGCAGCTGCCGCATCGGGCGCCCTTACCGGCGTTGTTAGCCCGGCTGCTTCATCGCCAAGGGTATACGCTATTATGGGTACAGACACCGTAGGCAGTGTTACCGATTTTACAGGTAAATATTATTTCCCGGGCCTTGCAGCAGGTACTTACCAGGTGCAGTTTGTACCGGTGAGCCCTTACCAGGTTAAAACCGTAACCAATGTTACTGTAGGTACCGGTACGGTAAGCGATATGGGTACTGTTGTTATCAGCCAGTAATCTCTTTAACTTGATCTACAAAAAGGCCCGCCTAACAGCGGGCCTTTTTTGTAGCAGCCATACCATTAACTTCCTTCTGCGGCAAAGGACACTTTATCCGGCGATTTAAGTAGTTCTTTAACAACGGCCTTTACAATTTTAATGTGCATGTATAAGGAGTGTTTGGGGTTTACTGATGCTGATATATCGCTTTAAACTCTGCTGAAAAGTCTTCCAGCTTGGTAGCTCCGTTTACCGGGGCACCGCTGGCAAAAAAATCTTCGGTCAATAATCCCTCTCTCATGCCGCGGCCCATTTCTGTTATCAGTCCAACTAATTCGGCCGGTAAGCCAGCTGCCAGCATACCTTGTTCAACTTGCACGTCGGTAAATTCAATCCATGGCAGTTGTGGGTTGCCAATGGCTTTGCCTAATAGGGCGGCCACCTTTTTACCAGTAGCAATGTCGCTTACAATGTATTTAATGTCAACGCCGTTGCCTGCGGATTGTAATTCGGTAGCTATTGTGGCAGCAATATCATTTGGATGTGTTAAAACCAGGCGTTGGTCGCCACCAAAATTACTGCCCAGTATACCCTTATTCTTTATCAATGAAATATCACGCAGATAGTTATTGTAAAAATTACCCGCGCGTACTATGGTTAAATTAACGTCCGATAATTGTTTGTAGATCTGTTCAACTTTGTGCACTCCTATCACTGGTCCGGTGCCTTCAGGTACGTCCGCGCCAATGCTGCTAAGCATTACAACGCGTTTAACGCCTGCTTTCTTTATAGCATCGGCATAGGCCGCGCCGGCATTCGCTATGTTTTCAATAATGTTTTGGCCCATTGCCGGCGGGGTCATGGTATACACGGCATCGGCACCTGCAAACGCGTTCGCTAAAAAATCAGCGTCGCTTATTGAACCTACAGCAGCGTTGGCGCCCAGTGCTACTATAGCCTGAGTTCGGTCTGTATTGCTGGTAATTACCGTTACATCATGTCCTGCTGCTACTAGCAGTTTTACTAATGGTTGGCCCACGTTGCCCAGTGAGCCTGTTGTTGTGATTTTCATCTTGCTTAATTTTTTATGGTGATTAATTATTAGCTAATTCCGGATAATCCGTATAACCTGCGGCGCCGGGAGTATATAAAGTATTATAGTCAATATCATTAAGTGGCTGGTGTTCTTGCAGCCGTTTTGTAAAATCCGGGTTTGATAAAAAACTCCTGCCAAAGGCTACCAGGTCGGCCGGGCCGGTTTGCAATAAGGCTTCTGCGCTATCTGCGGTTAAGCCGTTGCAGTAAATCAGGGCGTTTGTAAATCCGCTTCGTATAGCCTGATGCGTAGTTTCAGGAATGCCGGGGTTGTTTGAGATGTGCAGGTAAGCAATACCAATACGGTTCATTTCTGCAGACACGTACGCATAGGTTTCATGCACTTCTGTATCGTCATAGGCAACCATGCCATTTGTAATCAGGTACGGCGATATCCGAAGACCAACTTTATCGGGGCCAATAGCAGCGGCAGTTTGCTCGGCAATCTCAATAATAAGCTTACTACGTTTTTCTATTGATCCGCCATATGCATCAGTACGGTTGTTAATATGCGGATTCAAAGATTGGTCTAGTAAATAGCCATGGGCCCCGTGCAATTCCACGCCGTCAAAACCGGCAGCTATAGCATTTTTTGCTGCCATAACATGGTCTGCAATAACAGCGGCAATAGCTGCTGTATCCATGGCTTTTGGTGCAGAGAATTCGTGCATTCCGGTTTCGGTATAGATCTCGCCGATAGCTTTAATGTCAGACATGCCTAATATCTGATAACCCTCTGGTAAGTTTGAAGCGTGTGCCACCCGGCCGGTGTGCATCAATTGCAGGAATATCTTTGAGCCGCCCTTGTGCACCGCGTCGGTTACAGCTTTCCAGCCCTCAATCTGTTCGTCTAAAAATATACCTGGTATACGTGGATAGCCCAAACCCTCCGGACTTGGCGAAGTGCCCTCTGTAATAATTAGGCCTGCACCTGAGCGCTGCCTGTAATACGTCGCCATTAAATGGTTAGGGATATTATCAATGGCACGGCTGCGGGTCATAGGCGCCATTACCACGTGATTTTTTAATTGCAGTGTGCCATTATCAAATGGCTCAAATATCTTTTTCATAATGCTATGTGTTTAAATTCGACATAGCAAAAGTGCGCCTATTAATGGCCTGATAATAGCGTAAAAAGACTTAAAAATAGTCGTAAACGACGGGATTAAGTTGTAAAGGAGTATTTTTTAGGTTTAAGCCCGTAATGCTTTTCAAACAAACGGCTAAAGTGACTTAGATTTGTAAAACCAAGCTCGTAACCCACTTCGGCAACCGAATGATTACCTTGCTTTAACAAAAAAGCAGCTTCTTCCATGCGCGCTTGCTGAAAGTAGTTATAAATACTGGCACCAAATGTTTGCTTAAAAAGCTGCTTAAGCTTGGTCTCGCTCATAGCCGAGAGTTGGGCCAGTTCACTCAAAACAGGCGGTACACTTAAGTCGGTTATTACCTCGTTGCGTATATATAATATCCGCTCGGCATCGGCACTGTTTATGCTATAATGGGTTGCGCTTTCGCGCGATGAGAGCTGGTGAAATAGCAGGTAAAGCAGTTCCTGTACTTTTATCCGCATGTAAAAACCTCCCAGGGCATCTTTCAAATTTACCAGTGTAATATTCTTAAGCAGTAGTTTGGTTTCGGCAGTCATGTTTTCAAAAAACAAAAAGGAATTTCCGGTGCCGGTAATGGTTTTAATAATTGAGTTTGATTCAGCTGTCTCAATAAGTGACTTTAAATAGGGCGATCTGATGCCTATCACAATATAATGCACCGCGTGTTCGGCAGGGAAACGAATGGTAGAACTTAAATCGTTTGACGTAACTTGTATAGCCGAATCATCGCGTTGCGAAAAACGTACCTGCGGGTTATCATTAAAAGCAATGTCCAGCGGTTGCTCGTTGCTGTAAAAAAAAATGGTCAGCAGATCGTTACCACCTTCATGGGCATTACGTTTTATGATCAGATCTTCTTTCAGGGTATAACTATGCAAGGTGATCTTAAAGTCGGGCCCGAAAGATAATTTGCGAATGTAACCCTGGCCCAATATATTGGGTATCAGCATTAAGTCATTTTCTACCGTTGCCCCAATATGGCGCGAAAACTGCGTCAAAAAGTCAAAGTCGGGTGTGGCAGAAAAACTGAAGATCATTTTGGCTTGGTTGAATGGCTAGTGACACCGCAAGATAAAAATAATAACAATACTCTGCCCTTGATGGAGGCACCACCTCCGGCGGCTACCCCCGCTTTTCATTCATTGCTCACCGCTATACCTTTTGGCACAATAACTGCACTGTTTTACTAAACAACCACACTATGCTAACCATACTACCCAATATTAACCAGGATAAAATAAAAACCGACTTAAAGCAGATATTGACCGACCTGGTAAAAGGGGGCTTTAAAAAGATATTTAACCATATTGATCAGAAAACCATTAAAAAAGGGGTTGATGATATGGGTATTGACAAGTTTGTGAACCAATGCGCTTTATTGGCGGCCGGTAGTGGTGCTGCAACCGGCGCAGGCGGACTGTTAACCATGCTGGTGGGTATACCGCTGGATACAGCTAACCTTATCACCCAGCAATTTAGGGTAACGCTGGCCATTAATTACCACAAAACCGGCCGCAGCAAACTTAATTTTATGGAGCTGTTTGGCATTGTGGCATCATCATTAAAAGTGGATGCGGGCATGACCATCACCAAAAACGTGGTGGAAGAAGTGGCCCAAAAACTACTCATCCGTATAGGCCCAAAATCATTAAGGCGATTGGTGCCGGTGGTGGGTGCAGTTATAGGCGGAACGGCTAACTATTTGTTTATAAAAAACGTAGCCAATACGTTAATGGCTAAGCAAGAATATCAGAGCCAATAAGCAATTTAGCGGTTATACCCGTCATGCAGTGTCTATTTGATGGCTGCAGGTAGCCGCTAACATGGTTGGGTAAAAAAGAGATAAATATTTAAGTGTTGCTGTAACCTTTTGTAAACAAGTAGCATCTTGTAATAAACAATCCCTTACCCACAACGTTATGAAGAATTTATCTGTAGTGCTGCTGTTGCTGATCTTTGGTGACCGGTTAGTTGCACAGCCCCTTACAAAAGCTACTGAATATGTTGATTCATTTGCTGTTAAAACCAACTTTAATGGTACCATTCTAATTGCCCGCAAAGGTAAGCCAATGTTTACCAAAAGTTATGGCTTTGCTAATATGCAGTTTAAAGTGCTAAATACTGCCGATACAAAGTATAAGGTAGCGTCTATCACTAAAGCCTTTACATCTGTTCTTATTATGCAACTGCAGGAGGAGGGCAGAATTGATCTCAATAAAACCATTAGCATATACCTGCCTAATTATAAAGGCGAAGGTGCCACGAAGGTTACAGTACAGCAGTTGCTTACCGCCACGTCGGGCATTGCCAATATAGATGAGGGGCTGTCGCTTGAAGGAGCGCTGAAGAACGGCATCCCGCATTATACCCTGCCCCGCAGCACTGATGATATGTTAAACCTATTTAGCAGTGGGAAGCTCAATAAAGTGCCGGGCAAGACGTTTGACTACAACAATGCCGATTTCATCATACTGGGCAAGATCATTGAAAACGTAACCGGCAAAAGCTTTGAAGACAATCTAAAAGAGAGGATACTTCATCCGCTGAATATGGCCAACTCTGGCATCGCTTACCAACAGCCTGTTATTGCCAAACTGGCCAATACTTATTACTTTAACGACAAAGGTATTTATATGAATGATTTGCCGGTATATATTGAAAACTGGTATGCCTCAGGTAATATGTATTCTACAGTTGATGATATCCTGAAATTTGCTAACGGCCTGTTTGGCAGGCAGCTGGTTAAGCAAGCCTCGCTTGACAAGATGTTCATTTCAGGCCTTGGCGAATATGGTTACGGCTTGTGGGTATATAAAAATTACGACATCCATAAAAAGATGTACACCATCATTAAACGCCCCGGCAGCATTATGGGCGCGCAAGCTATGCTTTTCCACGTCCTTGAAGACAACACAACCATTATCATACTAAGTAACGCCACTAGCGTGGGGCTTGACAATGTTGCTGCCAAAATAGCCGACAGGGTGTTGGATTAATTCTAAGACACAAAGTATAATTTAGCTACTTTTGGTCAACAAACACCTGCTTTATGGCCTGCAGATAGCCATAACCATACACATTGTCGGGTTGAAGGTAGCTGGTTTCGGTCCACTCGTTCCAGCTGTTAATAGTAATGAGCGGGGCCTGTTTGGGGTGCGTGTCAACATAAGCTTTGGCCATGCGCAGGCCTTTGGCAAAATTCTCGGGCGTGTTGTTACGTACCACGGCGCTTTTGCCGGTACGGGGGCTGTTGTCCCATCCAACGCTGATGTGTGGATAGTAGGGTATGTCAAACTGGGCCTCGTTGCGGTCCCATTCTTTCTTTACATTGTCGAGTATCCGCAGGTAATCATCATTAACATTAACAAAGTGGGCAAACTGGTAGTGCGTAGAACTGGTAAAGCCAAGCTGGTTAACAAAGGCATTTTGCGGTTTAGTGGTTTTGCTGCCGTCAAAGCCGCTAAAGTTTAGGTTAATACCCCACATGGTAATTTGCAACTCCAGGCCGGGGAAACCTGCGCGTTTCACTTCATCTTTGAACCATTTTAAGGCAGCCACGGTTTGCTCTATGCCGCCAAGCCCGTTAATTAACTGCGGTATATCATAGATCATATATACCGGTTTGCCGTTTATTTTGTAGTAGTTGGGCTGTTTAAAGTATTTTTCAATGGTGCGTTTGGCAATTTTCTCAAACTGCTGCCGGCTTACCTGGCCCTGCCATATAACGTTGTTTTCGTTATACTTATTAAGGCGCACATCCCAGGTGTTTACTACGTCGTGGTTGGCCCACATCAGGTAAAACTTCATCTTGTCTTTGTTCTCGGCTTTCAGAAAACCGTTGTTCAGGGTAGTCTCCATAAACGGGCGGCCATCGTACCAATACCAATCAAAAATAAATACGTTTACGCCATGCTTGGTAGCCTCGTTTATCTCCATGGCCATCACTGCCGGGTCGGCCTCGTTGATGGTGCCCCATACAGGTTTGCGATCCCAGTAAAAGCCAGGGAAACGGTCTTGCACGCTGGTAACGGTCTCCCACTCGCCAATACCTTTGGGCCAAAAGGGGCGCAGGCGCGGGTCGTCATTTACGTAGGCCGGGTACAAAAAGGCCGCTATATCGTATTTGTTATGTTTTTGTGCTGTCGCGATGTTGCCAAACAGCAAAACAGCCAGCATGGTAAGCAGTAAGGTGCTTTTATTAAAAATGGTCATACAGGTAAATAATCGGTTAGTCAAATCTGTTGCTTTCAGATCATAAAACCGTCCTACACTGTCTGATTATTGTTAGCGAAAAAAAAACAGGGATATTAACCCACTTTACGACGCGGGTGCATAGTAACAACGTTGGTGGTCATCAGGTGCCTTGGCTGGATGTTAAGTATCTCGGCAATTTCATACAGACGCTCAACAGATAGCTTTGTTTTAGCCATTTCCATTTTACTGTAGGCGTTTTGCGTTACCTTAAGTTGCTCTGCCATATAAACTTGCGATAGCTGCAAACTGGTGCGTCGCTCCCTGATGTTGGCAGCAACGGCCCTTAACTGGTGATCTACATTCATAGGTAATAGTGTATATTTTTAGATACGTCTAATTTAGGGTGAAGGTTTTAAATAAACAGCCTTTTTGGTAATTGAATAAAATGAACAAACAGCCGTTTTACAACCGTTAGCTATGCAAAACAGCAAGCGATAAAGTAGCCAAAAACGCGTTGAAAT
>JAZKET010000083.1:42102-63144 GCA_040386815.1 Bacteroidota bacterium
CTTGTCCTCACCCCATCAAATTGACTTGCTAATTACCAAGTTATTACGCATCTTTGCGCTGCTTATAATGAAAGATGGAGGGATTAGACCCGGCGATGTCTTAGCAACCTGTTACTCAACAAGGTGCTACATTCTACTCAAGTAGAGCCATAGGCCTTTTTGAGACAGATAAGTGAGTGTCAGATCATATCACCCCACCCTTTCAAATAAGCAGTTAGATGTGAGTTATGAGATGTGAGATATGAGAACCTTTGTTGTTGCTTTTATCCGGTTTCAAACTCCACTATTTATTATGCGAATTGATGTGACTTTGGGGTAATTTAATCTCGTGTCTCACATCTCGATTCTCAGATCTCAAGAATGAATATAAAAGACGAATTAAAGAAACGTATCCTTATCATTGATGGCGCCATGGGTACCATGATACAGCGTTATCAATTGACAGAGAAGGATTTTCGTGGCGAGCGGTTTAAAGATCACCCAAGCGATCTGCAAGGAAATAACGACTTGCTTAACCTTACGCGCCCTGACGTGATCAAAGCTATCCATGCTGAGTACCTTGATGCTGGCGCGGATATCATCGAAACAAATACTTTCAGCACCCAGATCATATCGCTGGCCGACTATCACATGGAAGAGTTAGCTTATGAGATGAGTTACGAAGGCGCACGCCTTGCCCGTGAGGTGGTAGACGAATACAATAAAAAGACGCCCGAAAAACCACGCTTTGTAGCCGGCGCGGTTGGCCCAACAAACCGAACAGCATCGTTGTCGCCTGATGTCAATGATCCGGGGTATCGTGCTGTTACTTTCGATAATTTGGCTGATGCTTATTATGACCAGATCCGTGGTTTGGTTGATGGTGGATCGGACGTATTGCTGATAGAAACCATATTTGATACCCTGAATGCCAAAGCAGCACTGTTTGCTGCTGATAGATATGCTAAGGAGAGCGGCAAGCATTTGCCTATCATGATATCGGGTACTATTACAGATGCATCGGGCCGTACCCTTTCGGGGCAAACGGTGGAGGCATTTTGGAATTCTATTCGCCATGCTAACCTGTTATCGGTTGGGTTAAACTGTGCTTTAGGTGCAAAAGAAATGCGCCCGCACATTCAGGAGCTTTCTGAAAAGGCTGATGTATTTATATCTGCCTACCCTAACGCGGGTTTACCTAACGAGTTTGGCCAGTACGATGAAACCCCGCACGAAACCGCGCACCAGGTTGACGACTTTATAAAAGCCGGCCTGGTAAACATTGTAGGCGGTTGCTGCGGCACCACGCCCGATCACATAAAATGTATTGCCGATAAAGCTGCCCAACATCCGCCACGCGAAATACCTGTGGTTGCACCAAACATGCGCCTAAGCGGTTTAGAAGCCGTTACCATCACCCCCGAAAGCATTTTTGTTAACGTGGGCGAGCGTACCAACATTACCGGGTCGCCAAAATTTTCAAAGCTGATACTGGCCGAGAATTACGAAGAAGCACTTTCTGTAGCTGCACAGCAAGTAGAAGGTGGCGCGCAGGTTATTGACATTAACATGGACGAGGGTATGATCGACTCGGAAGCTGTGATGGTGAAGTTTTTGAACCTGGTTGCGTCTGAACCTGATATTGCCAAGCTGCCTATTATGATCGACTCGTCAAAATGGTCGGTTATTGAGGCCGGACTAAAGTGCGTGCAGGGTAAGGGTATCGTTAACTCTATCTCGTTAAAAGAAGGCGAGGAGAAGTTTAAAGAATACGCTACCAAAATACTAAGCTATGGTGCTGCCGCGGTAGTAATGGCTTTTGACGAAACCGGTCAGGCTGATAATTTTGAACGACGTAAAGAGATCTGCCAAAGATCATATAATATACTGGTAAACGAAGTTGGTTTCCCGCCACAGGATATCATCTTTGATCCAAACATCCTTACCGTTGCAACGGGTCTGGAAGAACATAACAACTACGCGGTTGACTTTATAAACGCCACCCGCTGGATAAAAGAAAACCTGCCACACGCCAAAGTAAGCGGTGGTGTAAGTAATATCTCGTTCTCTTTCAGGGGTAACAATGTTGTGCGCGAGGCTATGCACTCGGCATTTTTGTACCACGCTATCGGCGCCGGTATGGATATGGGTATTGTTAACGCCGGTATGCTTGAGGTTTACCAGGAGATTAATAAAGATCTGTTAGAACTGGTTGAGGACGTTTTATTAAACCGCCGCGACGACGCGACAGAACGTTTGGTTGAATATGCCGACACCGTTAAAAGCAAAGGCAAAGAGGTGGTGCGCGATGAAGAATGGCGCAAAGAACCTGTCGAGTCGCGCTTATCGCACGCTTTAGTAAAAGGTATTATTGAATACCTGGATGATGACGTGGAAGAGGCTCGCCAAAAATATGCACGCCCTTTAGAAGTGATTGAAGGCCCGCTGATGGACGGCATGAACATAGTAGGCGACTTGTTTGGTGCCGGTAAAATGTTTTTGCCGCAGGTGGTAAAATCTGCCCGTGTAATGAAAAAGGCGGTGGCTTACCTGTTGCCGTTCATCGAGCTTGAAAAACAGGCTGCTATTGATGCCGGTGGCGAAGCAGGCGGACGAAGCAATGCAGGCAAGATACTGATGGCTACCGTAAAAGGCGACGTACACGATATTGGTAAAAACATTGTGGGTGTGGTACTGGCCTGTAATAACTTCGAGATCATTGATCTTGGGGTGATGGTGCCGGCGCAGCGTATCATTGAAGAAGCTAAAAAGCAAAATGTAGATATTATTGGCCTAAGCGGTTTGATCACCCCGTCGTTAGATGAGATGGTACATTTTGCTAAGGAGATGGAGCGCGAAGGGTTTAAAATTCCGCTGATTGTTGGTGGTGCTACAACCTCACGTATCCACGCCGCTGTGAAGATCGATCCTAACTATTCGGGCGCTGCTATCCACGTTTTGGATGCATCGCGCAGTGTTACTGTATGCAGTAACCTGATGAATGAGGATACCCGCGATAGCTACATCCAGGGTATAAAAGACGAATACGCCAAGGCCCGCGAGGCCCACGCCAATAAAAAGTCTGACAAACGCTTTGTTACTCTAGAACAGGCGCGTGCCGACAAATTCAGGATAGATCTGGATAAAGTGGCTAAAAAACCGAGTTTTACCGGTACTAAGGTGTTTGAATCGTACCCGCTGGCTGATTTGCTGCCTTATATAGACTGGACACCGTTTTTCCATACGTGGGAGTTGCGTGGCAGTTACCCTAAAATATTTGAAGACAAGTTTGTGGGCGATGAAGCCAAAAAGCTTTTTGACGACGCGCAGGTATTGCTGAAACGTATTGTAGATAACAACCTGCTACAAGCCAATGGCGTTATAGGTTTTTGGCCGGCCAATACCGTGGGTGATGATATTGAGTTATATACCGACGAAAGCCGCACACAATTATTATCACGCATACATACCCTTCGCCAGCAGTCTGAGAAAGTTAAGGGCGACCCTTACTATGCTTTGTCAGATTTTGTGGCCGATAAGGAAAGCGGCGTTGCCGATTACTTTGGTGGCTTTGCCGTTACCACAGGTATTGGTTGCGATGAGTTGGTGGCCGAGTTTGAAAAAGACCACGACGACTATAACAGCATTATGGCCAAAGCCCTTGCCGACAGGTTAGCCGAAGCTTTTGCTGAAAAAATGCACGAACTGGTGCGTAAAGAATACTGGGGCTACGCTGCCGAAGAAACCTTGAGTAACGAAGCGCTGGTAAAAGAAGAATATCAAGGCATACGCCCTGCACCGGGATACCCGGCCTGCCCTGAGCATACAGAGAAGACAACCCTGTTTGACTTGCTGAAAGCCGAGGACAACGCGCACATGTACCTAACCGAAAGTTTAGCCATGATGCCTGCAGCATCTGTAAGTGGGTTTTACTTTGCACACCCGCAGTCGAGATATTTTGGTTTGAACAAGATCAGTAAAGATCAGATTGAAGATTACGCCAAACGTAAAAACATGACGGTAGAAACTGTTGAGCGTTGGTTAGGGCCTAATTTGAACTATCAGTAAGCTTACATAGCTTTAGAATAAAAGATCGTTGCGAGAAATCACAGCGATCTTTTTGTTTGATGCCTAAGAGCGCTGTCATGCTGAGGCCCTAGAAGCATGAGCAAAGGCCTCTGCGCTCACCCTTCGGGTGCCTCAGGGTGACAGCCAACTTTTAACAGAGGTTAAACTTAAACCGGTATTGTAACATTTTCCCCCTACAACTGTCTTACCTATTGTTAAATCACGTAATTTAGCTTTTAACTGACTTTTTGAAATACATGAAAAAAACCACGCTCGCCGGTTTAGCAGCCGGTATTGTAATTGCCACAGCATTTTTTAGTACTGCCCGCGCGCAGGAAACGGAGCCGGAAAATCCCAGAATGAAGATCTACCGGGCAACCCAACCCCGCATAAACGATCTGGTACACACCAAGCTTGCCGTTAGTTTCGATTATAAAAAACGTTATCTGTATGGCAAGGAATGGGTTACTTTAAAGCCACACTTTTACCCTACCGATACCTTAAGGCTTGATGCCAAAGGCATGGATATAAAAACCGTTGCCATAGTAAAAAACGGCAAAAATATCCCCCTAAAATATCAATACCAGGATAGCTTAAGCCTGGCTATTACGCTGGATAAAGTATATCGCAATAACGAAACTTACACCGTTTATATCGACTATACATCAAAACCAAACGAATTGCATGTTAAAGGCAGTGCGGCTATAAGCGATGCCAAAGGTTTATATTTTATTAACCCTGACGGCACTGAAAAAGACAAGCCAACCCAGATATGGACACAAGGCGAAACAGAAGCATCTTCTGCCTGGTTCCCTACAATAGATCAGGGCCAGCAAAAAACTACGGCAGAGATAGCTATGACAGTGCCTGCTAAATATGTGTCGTTATCAAACGGTAAACTAACATCGCAAAAAGTAAATGGTAACGGTACCCGTACCGATGTTTGGAAACAGGAGTTGCCGCACTCGCCATATCTGTTTATGATGGCTGTGGGCGATTTTAAGATCTACAAAGACAAATGGCGCGATAAAGAGGTAAGCTATTACCTTGAGCCTAAATATGCCCCATTTGCAAAGCAAATTTTTGGCGATACACCGGAGCAAATAGAGTTTTACTCAAAAACTTTAGGTGTTGATTACCCTTGGGCCAAATATGCCCAGATCGTAGTGCGCGATTATGTGAGCGGCGCGATGGAAAATACATCAGCCACCCTGCATGGCGATTACGTGCAGCTAACCCCACGCGAATTGCTTGACGCTGGTTACGATGCAGGCCGTAGCACCATAGCACATGAGCTGTTTCACCAATGGTTTGGCGATTTGGTTACTGCCGAAAGCTGGAGTAATTTAACGGTAAACGAATCATTCGCTGATTTTAGCGAGGTGCTTTGGGCCGAACATAAATACGGGCAGGACGAAGCCGACGCGCATAACTACACCGGCATGCAAAACTATATGGCCAATCCGGATAATCGTACAAAAAACCTGGTGCGTTTTCATTATGGCGATAAAGAAGAGGTGTTTGATGGTGTTACCTACCAAAAAGGTGGCCGCATTTTAAACATGCTGCGCAACTATTTGGGTAAGGAAGCTTTTTACAAAGGCCTAAACATCTACCTGAAAACAAACGCCTTTAAAGCCGGCGAAGCACAACAATTACGTTTAGCTTTAGAAGAAGCCAGCGGCCGAGATTTAAGTTGGTACTTTAATCAGTGGTATTATGGTGCCGGTCACCCTACCCTTAAAATTGGTTACAAATGGGATGAGGCTACTAAAACCCAAACCGTTTACCTAACCCAAACGCAGGACGGCAATGGCTTTATTTTGCCAATGGCCATTGATATTTACGCAGGTGGTAAAAAAACGCGCCATAAAGTTTGGATGAACGATAAGGCCGATACGCTGACCTTCAAATCGGACGTAAAACCAGATCTGGTTAACGTTGACGGCGATAAGATTTTATTGGCTAAAAAGAACGATACCAAAACGTTAGACGAGTACGTATTTCAATACTTTAACGCGCCATTATACATGGATCGCCTTGAAGCGATTAACGCCGCTACTGCCGAGCAAGGCAATGCAGGTGCCCGCAAAGTGATACTGGCTGCGCTTAAAGACAAATACTTTGGTTTACGCATACAGGCTATCAAAGCCCTAAACATGACCAGCGATGATGTGCGCAACACGGCCCAGCCGGTGTTAATTGACATTGCTAAAAACGATGCTAATACTTTGGTACGCGCTGCAGCTATCTCAGTATTGGGTAAGCTGAAAGCTGCTGGTATGTTAAGCTTGTTTAAAGAGTCGTTAAAAAGCCAGTCGTACGCCGTGCAGGGTGCAGCTGTTAACGCTATCCTGGCGCAAGACCCGCAACAAGGCTTAACCATTGCCAAAGGTTTTGAAAGCGATAACAAAGGCGCGTTAACACAAGCTTTAGTGCGCGCGTATGCTACTGCAGGTGGCGATGCCGAATGGTCTTTTGTTTCAAAACAATTTAAAGATGCCGGTTTAAATAACCAGTTTGCCATGATGGCAGAATACGCTGCAATGGCCGGCCGGGTTAAAAATCCGGCTTACGCGCAGGAAGCTATCGGTCAGATCAAAGACCTGGCTATCAAATACAAACCTTACGGCGTAGCCCCTCGTTTAACCGAACTGATTGCCGGCATTAAAGCAAGTCGGCAGGCACAGGGCGATACCGCGTCTGTTAAGGCAGCCGATGATGCTATTGCAGCTATAGGTAAGTAATAGCTAATTATATAAAATTTAAAGGGAGATCTGGATAGGTCTCCCTTTTTTGTTAATGCTGATATAGTATCAGTTTATTTTAAATTAGTACCATAAACCTTAAGTAAACTTTAATAATATTGTATAAATCAATATTAACCTGTCGGCGGCGCTTGTTGCCTGTATTACCTATGCTGTTTGTTAAAGTGTATAAAGCTGTAATATTGCTTACGCTATTGTTAGCCTTACCGGTATTGGTTATGGCGCAAAATATCAGCCTGAAAAATAAGCGGGTGCTGGTGTATACCAAAAACGGTAAAGGCTATGTGCATGATAATACTGCAGCTACAGCCGTGTGCATTCAAAAGCTTGGGGCCGATAATGGCTTTAAGGTTGATACCACCAGCAACCCATCCGTTTTTACCGAAGCTAATTTGAAACAATACACATTGCTTATTTTCGGTAGTACCAATAATGATGTGTTTGATACTGATGCGCAACGCGTGGCTTTCCGCAGGTATATCGAGGCTGGCGGTGGCTTTGTGGGGATACACTCGGCGGTGGGTACAGAACGTTACTGGATATGGTTTAAACAGTTATTGGGTGGCAGCTTTGCCTGGCATCCGCCACATCAAAAATATACCGTTAGGGTAATTGATCCATCGCACCCAACCACGCAAAAACTTCCCGCAAGCTGGCAACCTGCGCTTGGCGATGAGTGCTATTTTTTAAAGGAATTTTATCCCGGCATAAAAGTTACTGCCGTGCACGATATATCGACGTTGAACCAGCGCGATTCGGTAACCATACGCAAAAACGCAGGCAGCTTTGGCAGCCTGATACCTGCCGAATGGTACCAGCGCTTTGACGGCGGTAACATCTGGATAAGTACTTTGGGCCATGATAAAGAATACTACAGCCGACCCGATTTTGCCGATCATATTCTGAACGGTATCAAATACATCGCATCATTATCCACTGGTTTAGATTACACCAAAGCCTACGCTATCGATAAAAATACACCTGTTGATTATTACCGTTCATCCCCTCAAAAACATTAATAATTATGGCTGCCGAAAATAACTTTTACACCCGTCGTGGTTTTGTTAAAACTGCTGCTTTAGCCGGCGCGGCTATTGGTATACCTACCATTGTACCCTCATCGGTATTTGGTAAAAGCGCGCCGAGTAATAAGATCAACATAGGCCAGATTGGCTGCGGCCGCATAGCTACTACGCATGACCTGGTGGAGACTTTTCGCTATGACAAGGCCCGAATTATGGCTATTGCAGACGTTAACCGCAACCGCCTTGCAAGTGGCAAAAAATTGGTTGAAGGCTGGTACGATAAAAAGATGGCCACCAGCAAATACATCGACATAAAAACTTATGACGATTACCATGATCTGTTGGCTAATAAGGATATTGATGCTGTCATCATCAGCACACCCGACCATTGGCATGCACAACCCGCTATTGAAGCGGCGCTGGCAGGTAAGCACATCTATCTGCAAAAGCCAACATCGCTGACTATTGAAGAGGGCCGGGCCATGGCTAACGCGGTCACCAAATCGGGCGTTACCTTTCAGCTGGGCAGCCAACAGCGTGGCGACAAGCCCTGGCCGCAGTTTAAAAAGGCTTGTGAGCTGGTACGCAACGGCCGCATAGGTAAACTGCATACCGTCCACGTTGGCCTGCCGGCCGATATTGTTGGCGGTAACACTGCCGAAATGCCTATCCCCGAAGGGTTAAACTACGATATGCTTTTAGGTTCAACGCCCTGGGTTTATTATACGGAAGACAGGGCACATTCGCCAAAAGATATCGGCTCGCGCGGCGGCTGGTTGCGTTGCGAACAGTTTGGCGCCGGCATGATAACCGGCTGGGGTGTGCACCATATTGATATTGCCCACTGGGGCATGAACACCGAATACACCGGGCCGATAGAAGTTGAGGGTAGCGCGTCTTTCCCAAAAAACGGATTATGGGACGTACACCTTGACTTTGCCGTTAAAGCCAAATATGCCAACGGTGTAACTATGCTCATTAACAGCAAAAATACTAACGGAATAAAGTTTGAAGGCACCGAAGGCTGGATATTTGTAGCCCGCGATGGTGGCGGCGTTACCGCCAGCGACCCTGTAGCAAGCAAGAACGCCGCGCTAATGGCCAGTGATGCTAAGATACTGACTTCAGTAATAGGCCCCAACGAAGTACACCTTTATGCCGACGACCACGAACAACACGGTAACTGGCTTGATTGTATTGAAAGCAAGAAACAAACCATTAGCCCTGCCGAGGTAGCACACCGCTCATGCAGCGCTTGCCTGGTGGCCCACATATCCATGAAAGTGCCGGGCAAATTATATTGGGACCCTAAGGCCGAAAAGTTTAAAAATAATGCCGAGGCCAACAAGCTGCTGTCCAGATCGCAGCGTTACCCATACGGTACCAATTACATTAAATATACCTGATTTTAGCACCCTCAACCATACTGTCCCGATCGCTAATCGGGATGTTACAAGCGCCTGCCGTGCTGCCCTCTCCCTGGTGGAGAGGGCGCGGTTGGATTTGCGTTGGGTGATCCAATTACAAGGAGGGTGTAAATTTGGATCAGTTGGGTCACTTGCCTTTATTAATTTGGTATTTATCAGGCATTTGTCGTGGTAAATCCTTGATATTTGGATCAATTTCAGGCGTTTTTTAGGGCAAAATTTTGCCAGTTTGGATCAATTTACTGACAGATTAATGCCACCATTTTTATGAAGTAAATATTTCAAAATTGAAATCCCATATCAATCCGGCGTATTAACCGATTGCCTGCCGCTTGCCTTAATGCGTTTTTTCCAACGGATGTAAAAACCAAATTTTGGCAACGTCAATAGCGAATAGATACCTACCGCGCCGGCCACCGCGATGATAAACATACTTAAACCAACGGCTACGCCCACCGCGGCTGTACACCAAACGGTAGCGGCAGTGGTCAAACCCTCAGCGCTGTTCGTCTTTTCATTTTTGAAGATAATACCTGCACCCAGGAAACCAACGCCCGACACGATATTAGATATAATGCGCGATCCGGCTGCAGTGTCCATCAAATTCTCGCCAATATCTGTAAACAAACAAGCGCCTAGGCAAACAGCAGCGTAGGTGCGTATGCCGGCACTTTTACCATCGCGCTCACGGTCGAAACCTATGAAAGCGCCCAGCACAAAGGCTACCAATAATTTAAGTACAATATGCAGTTCGTTAGCTATATCCATGGCAATAAAAGTATTGTTTTTGTTTTTTGTTTGAAAGGGTGCAAAGTAAGGGCGTTTCCCCGCTGGTATAAGCGGGGCCACGCTGTCCGCTTATACTGCGCACGGCGTTAGTCGCGGCCTGCGCTAATGCCAGCGCACGGCCGGTATCCGCTTCCATCGTTAACGCGAGAAAGAAAGGCAGAACCGCTTATTTTCAGGTAAACTTTTAAAGTTATGCTTGCAGCCATAATGACAATCTGGCCTTTTTTGTAACTTGGCATTTTGATTGTTAGGTAATTATTAATGAAGCAAAAATTTTATGATACTGCTGTAAAGCAGGAACGCGCCGTGCTGGTAGGGGTAATAACCGCTAACGAAACTGATGAACGCGCGAAAGAATATTTAGAAGAACTACAGTTTTTGGTAGATACCGCCGGTGCCGAAACCGTTAAAATCTTTACCCAAAAGCTGCAAAAGCCTGATAGGGCAACCTTTGTTGGGTCGGGCCGCTTAGAGGATATTAAAGCATTTGTAAAAGAAGAAGAGATAGATATCGTAGTGTTTGATGACGAGTTAACCCCATCGCAGCTACGTAATATTGAGAATGAGCTGCAGGTTAAGATACTTGACCGCAACAACCTGATATTAGATATTTTTGCCAATCGTGCGCAAACCGCACAGGCCAAAACACAGGTGGAGCTGGCCCAACTGCAATACCTGCTACCGCGCCTTACCCGCCTTTGGACCCACTTAGAGCGCCAAAAAGGTGGTATTGGTATGCGTGGACCGGGTGAGAGCCAGATTGAGACCGACCGTCGTTTGATTTTAAATAAAATAGACCTGTTAAGAGACAGGCTTAAACTGATAGATAAGCAAAATGCCACGCAACGTAAAAACCGCACTGCGATGGTACGTGCAGCGCTGGTGGGTTATACCAACGTAGGTAAATCGACGATCATGAATATGATTTCAAAGTCTGACGTGTTTGCAGAGAATAAGCTGTTTGCTACGCTGGATACTACGGTGCGCAAGGTGGTTATTGAGAATGTGCCTTTCCTGCTGTCAGATACTGTTGGATTTATCCGTAAACTACCGCATGATTTGGTAGAATGTTTTAAATCAACGCTGGATGAAGTGCGCGAGGCTGATCTTCTGATCCACGTGGTAGACGTATCGCACCCAAGTTTTGAAGATCATATCCGCGCTGTGAATGACACTTTAAAAGACATAGGCGCCAGCGATAAGCAAATGATAACGGTATTTAACAAAATAGATGCCTTTAAGCCATTTAAAATGCATCCCGAAGATGAAGCCGAACCAGTAACTTTAGAGGACTTTAAAAATAGCTGGATGGCTAAAAATAATGCACCCGCCATATTTATATCGGCCACCGAAAAGCAAAACATAGACGAGTTTAGAAACCTGATCTATAAATATGTAATGGAGTTACATGTAGACAGGTATCCGTATGATAATTTGTTGTATTAAGATGAGGAAAATGAAACTAATTTCTGTTAGTTAACGTTATTGTTAAATATAATTTTACAATATCAATTTTTAAATTTAAGTTTATGAAATTGAATTGTGTATTAGGCATATTTAATATTACATTTGCAATCCAAAAATGGAAACCTTAAATCATCAAACAAGCCAATTAAGCAATGCCGCTATTAGTGAATGGTTTGATAAATTCATATCTCATATATCTGTCGATAAAATGATGTTGGAAACAAATACTGCTCCTGCTCAGACAGATCAATTTTATAGAGATATTATACTAGAGAATCACACAGCAATGAATAGTTGGGCGCGTGTAAACAGTACAACGTATTTTATAAGAAAAATTGTTGAAGATTATCTTTATGAGTTGAGTGCGTCAAAGGCACTTCCGCAAAAATTGGCATTTGATTTTTCAGATGCTAAAATTTTAGTATGGGCACAAATTGCTAATAGCGATGACTCTACAGAAGATGCACTGATACTATCTGAAGCTAAGGCCAATGCCAAATATTCTGATAACGGTTTTTATGTATCTTCTACAATTGTTGAAGAAAGTGACAATTTGATTATTCCACCACATTACCATGAGGTAGTAATTCAGAATTAGTGGCTGGATTTGATGATCACATACGTCAAGCAAAAGGTAATCTCTCTATTTTATCTGAGTTCAATCAAAAAATTCTGAATGGTTGGGATTGGCAAGTAACCATTTCGTATTATGTAGCAGTACATTTGATGAACGCTCATCTTGCTAAAAAGGCCAACCTACATTATAAAACTCATGAACAGGTTAAAAATGCTTTGTTTAGTCTAACTTCCATAGCGAAGATCCCGGACGATGTTTATACTGCTTATGTTAAGTTAGAAGGGCTATCAAGACGTTCCAGATATTTATGCAACGAAATAAGCAACATTCAACCGGAACTAGGATTTCTTACTTATGATAAGCATTTAAAAAAAGCGCTAAAAAATCTTGATAAGGTTATTGCCTATATATCCAAAGAATATAATATGACTTTTAATAAGGTGAATATAGATTGTATTGAAATTAAAGACGAAACGCTATCTTATTTTAGTTACCAAAGAAGAGTTGCATAACAAAGTTTTACTCAATTTATCGAGTATTTACCTTGGAATAGAGACATCACGTTTTACGTGTTTTAGGTCAAAAAGATATCCTTCTCAATTGCCGGTATAATCCCCTTTTCCAACGCGGTATCAAACAACAAATTTATAGCTTTTCTACCTTCGTCGCCCAAGTCAACAGAGTACTTGTTTACATAAAGTTCAATGTGCTTATACATCACTTCCTCACTCATTTCCTGAGCGTGCTGGCGTATAAAATCGAGGCCCGATTTTGGGTTGGCGAAAGCAAACTCAACAGATTTACGCAGCACCCGGTTTATTTTATGCTGAACATCAGTAGGTAAATTGCGGTTGGCCACAATGCCACCCAGCGGAATGGCGCAGCCGGTTTCCTTTTCCCAGTAATCGCCCAGGTCGATGATCTTTTTTAAGCCCTTGTCCTGATAGGTAAAACGGTTTTCGTGAATGATCAATCCTGCATCAACACGGCCCTCTAACACCGCGTTTTCAATATCAGAGAATACCAGTTCAATTTTATTGGTAGCTTGTGGAAAGGCCAACCCTAATAGGAAATTTGCTGTGGTGTATCTTCCCGGAATCCCGATTTTTAGCCCTGAGTCTTTGGTGTTAAGTCTTGAGTATAATTGTTCAGGATCGTCTTTACAGATCAGCATAGGCCCTACGCCAAATCCCAGCGCGCTGCCTGCATCTAACAAAACGTATTTGTCAACCACATAAGCAAAAGCATGATAGCTTAGCTTGGTAATATCCAGTTCGCCGCGAAAAGCTTTTTGGTTAAGGGTTTCTACATCATCATAATGCACTTCAAATTCCAATCCTTCGGTATCAATTTTATGATGTATAATCGCGTCGAAGATAAAGGTATCATTAGGGCATGGCGAAAAGCCGAGTGTTAGTTTCATGGGTGTTAAAGATTAGTGATTTAAGATTAAAGATTAGCCAAGCACATTCACTCAATCACTCATTCAATAATTCGCTCATTGAAAATACTCACAGCTCTTTGATCAAATCAAGCGCAAAGGTATTCAGATTTTTAACAGCAAGCCCTATCTGCCAGTTGTCGCGGTTACGTTTTTCTACATAATTTGACACTGCCCTGATCTGTACACAAGGTACTTTCAGTTCTCGGCAGGCGTAAAAAAAGGCCGCGCCTTCCATACTTTCCAGTTGCGGTTTAACCCGTTCGGCAACGGCAGCAATGCTTTCTTCATTACCGTGTACGGTGTTTACGGTTATCGCGGTGGCTTTAGCCAGATTGGCCTTAGCTGTAAAGTGCGAAAGGGTAGTAGTTGGATTAAAAATGCTTGCTCCCAGTCCCAGTTGTTCAATGTTGATAAAACGGGTATCGTCTTCGGCGCCCAGTTCGGCAAAGGTATCTTTAGTAATTTCCAGTACATCGCCCAGTTGGATATCGCGGTCAAACGCCCCGGCTACGCCAAGGTTTATCACCAGGTTATAAACGTTATGTGGCAAATGTTTACCCAGCGCAAAAGCCGTAGGCACCATACCCGCACCGGTAATCAATACCGAGCAGTTGGCTACAGAGATATGGCGGGGTACAAACAAATTATCTGCCTCGTCCGACTTTTGCATACCCAGAGCATCCATTAAAGGCTGTACTTCGCCCTGCGTTGCAGCAACAATTAATATCCGCATGTTAGTTTTTTGTTTATTTAACTAAGATAGTCATTTCAGTTGGCGGTTGGCTGTTTTTGGTTGGCAGTAAAATATTTTTATTTATGACGATAAAGATTTATTTGCCGTGAAATGTTTTGCAGATATCAATATAATGGCTACTTAATTCTGCAACCAGCTAAAACCCGCAGTTAGCTAAAGCCGCCCATCGCCTGGCTGTCTGCAAAACACAATTGCCAATTTAAAAGTTTATATATTTGCACCATTATTAATTATGATGATACACGTAACGCGCAAGGAACATTTTAATGCGGCCCACAAAATGTACCGCGATGAGTGGAGCGCAGAAAAAAATGCCGAAATGTTTGGCAAGTGCGCCAACCCAAACTGGCACGGGCACAACTACAATTTATTTGTAACTGTAAAAGGAGAGATAACCCATGCAACAGGTTATTTAATTGACCTTAAAGAGTTAAAAGTAATTATTAACGAGCATGTTATTGAAAAGCTTGACCATAAAAACATTAACCTTGATGTTGATTTTATGAAAGGCAAAATGGCATCAACCGAAATACTTTGCATTGAAATATTTAACCAGCTTAAAGGCCCTATTGAGGCTTACCCGGGCGTGTTTCTACACTCGGTAAGGTTACATGAAACCGAAAATAATTCGGCCGAATATTTTGGCAATTAAACCTGCGCAATGATCTACGACGACGACGACAACCTTCCGGACAGAAACGAAGGCATTAGCGGTTATGAAAAAGTTGACCGTTATAATCCTGAACTGATAAGCAGCTTATCAGCACACTATAAAGAGGCGTTAAGCCTGTTGGGCGAAAATCCCGAGCGCGAGGGTTTGCTAAAAACTCCTGAGCGTGTTGCCAAAGCTATGCTATATCTTACCCACGGTTATGATTTAAACCCTAAAGAGATATTAAACTCGGCTTTGTTTAAAGAAGAGTATAGCCAAATGGTAGTGGTAAAAGACATTGAAGTGTACTCTATGTGCGAACACCATATGCTGCCATTTTTTGGCAAGGCACATATCGCTTACATCCCCAACGGGCATGTAGTTGGCTTAAGCAAGATACCACGCGTGGTTGACGCTTACGCCCGCCGTTTACAGGTACAAGAGCGTTTAACTAACGAGATACGCGACTGTATACAAGAAGCCCTGCAACCTGTAGGCGTGGGTGTAGTAATTGAGTGCCGCCACATGTGTATGTGCATGCGCGGTGTGCAAAAGCAAAATTCAGTTACCACAACATCAGCCTTTTCGGGTGGATTTTATCATGAAAAAACAAGAGCAGAGTTTCTGCAGTTAATAACGTCGAAATTAAGTTAGGTGGGTAAAGATTAAAGATTGGTTATTAAAGATTAGTGACTAACTTTTTTCTGACACGGCTGTTATATTAGCATTACAAAACCAATGTATGATTAGCGCAACCAAGCCCTAATCTTTAATCTTCAATCACTAATCTTTCAAAATGAAAGCATACATTTTTCCAGGACAAGGCGCGCAGTTTGTAGGTATGGGTAAAGACCTTTACGAGCAATCAGAACAAGCACGCGAATTATTTGAGCAGGCAAACGCAATTTTAGGTTTCCGCATTACTGATGTAATGTTTAACGGTACCGATGAGGACCTTAAACAAACCAATGTAACGCAACCTGCTATATTTTTACACTCAGTAATATTAGCTAAAGTAGTATCTGATTTTGCACCTGATATGGCGGCTGGTCACTCTTTGGGCGAATTTTCTGCATTAACAGCGGCCGGCGCATTATCATTTGAAGATGGTTTGCGTTTAGTGGCGGCACGCGCCAATGCTATGCAAAAAGCTTGCGAATTACAACCATCAACCATGGCAGCAATTTTAGGTTTGGATGATTTCACTGTTGAAGACATTTGCCAGCGCGTAAGCGACGTGGTAGTGCCTGCAAACTATAACTGCCCGGGCCAGTTGGTAATATCAGGCTCAATTGCCGGTATTGACAAAGCTTGCGAGTTATTGACCGAAGCAGGTGCTAAACGTGCTTTAAAATTAAACGTAGGTGGCGCGTTCCACTCGCCGTTAATGGAAGCTGCCCGTGTTGAGTTGGAACATGCAATTGTTAACACCACCATTAACAAACCTGTTTGCCCAATTTACCAAAATATTGATGCTAAACCGTATTCAGACCCGGAGCAGATCAAGAAAAACCTGATAGCCCAGCTTACCGGCCCGGTTAGGTGGACACAAACCGTAAAACACATGCTTGAAGATGGTGCCACATCATTTACAGAGGTTGGCCCGGGGGCTGTATTGCAAGGCCTTGTGAAAAAGGTTGACAGAGCCATCCCGACGTCGAGCGCGTCAATTCAATAATAAATTTTTAAAGCCGCAAACTAAAGCGGCTTTTTTTTATTTGTAAGTTTACGCATCTATACAAAAAACATCATTTGAGTTACGCGGGTAAAATACGTTTAATGCTGGCCTTGTTGGCCGGTAGTTTATTGTTAACGGCCATTATTGTAAGGGTTACGTATACCCCTGCTATAAACCTTACTCAAACCGCGCGCATACTTGAGAGTAATCTGCATCAGAAAGAAGACTATGTTAACAAAGCTATAACCCAACCTAAGGGATTAGAGCGCTTCAAAAAGCTGGTTGACAATTATGAAGAAGGCTTAAAGATCATGAAAGAGTTTACGGTAGACCGTAATATCTACGTGATCACTGTTCGTAACAATAAGCTTATAAGATATTGGAGCGATGTAAGCTTTGTGCCCGATAAGCCCTGGTATATAAAAGAGGGGTACTCTTTTTTAAGGCCCCCAAGCGCCCCTAACGGCTACTACGAAGCCATAAAGAAAACCGAAGGCGATTTTTCGGTGATATTTTTAATACCGGTAAAAACTAATTATGCCGTACAAAATAAATATCTGCAAAATGGCTTTATTAAAGATTTGCTTAAAGATGACAATATCGAAATAGCGGATTTTACTGATAAAAACACCTATAATGTTCACAGCAGCTCAAGTACCTATCTTTTTTCGGTAAAGGTAAAGTCAGACGAGGTTAACTATCGTTTCTTTTATTTTGAGCTGATTATATGGATGCTAACCCTGATAGTGGTTTGTGTGCTGGTGCAAAACCTTTGTTTTTATATTGCCGGTAAGGGCCATCTATTACTGTCGTTTTTATTGCTTATTGTGTTTATTGTAGGGTTAAGGTTTGTAAACCTGCAGTATAACTGGCCAAACTTTACATTTAAACTTGAGCTTTTTAGCCCTAATCTGTACTCGGCAAGTAAGGTGTTTCCAAGTCTTGGCGATTTGTGTGTTAATATATTGATGCTGAGCTGGCTTGCCGCTTATGTTTACCGTCAGCGATTTAAGCTGATAAAGCATTTACCCTCAAGCCAGGTAGGGGCGTATACAATTGTCATAGGGGCAGTAAGTACGTTAATTATCCTCTCTACGCTGTTACTTAATGTATTTTACGGGTTAGTGGTAAAATCAAATATCAGTTTTGATGTAAACAATGTGCTAAGCCTGTCGGTGTACAGCTTTTGTGGTATACTCATGCTATGCTTTGCATTTTTGGTGTTTTACCTGTTAGATGAGGTTTTTTTAACACTGTGCACCCGTTTGCCCATACCGCCCAAGCGCCAATTGCAGCTATTACTGGCTGGTGTTTTTATAGCCGGCCTCTATATGGGTTTGAGAGACAGAGAATGGGAAACCGGTACATTTTACCTGTTTTGGGCATTGATTGTTCTTATTCGCGGTTACGCATACCATCGTAAAAACGGAAAGATAACTACTTTTATGTTTGCCGCTATCCTGTTTGTTTGTGCTGTAATATCATCTATAAACCTTAACCATTTTAAAACTTTAAAAGAAAATCAAATAAGGCGAGACCTGGTTAAGCAGCTTGAAAACCCAAATGACACTACAGCCGATTACCTTTTTAAAAAGATAGAACGTGCAATAGTGGCCGATCCGCTTATTGTACGCTATTTTACCGATTCTTCACACAATAGTAATTACCTGCAAAATCACTTTCAAAAATTATACTTTGATGGTTATCTGTCCAAATATGATTTTAAAATTCATGAATTTGATATAAACGGCCAGCCACTGTCGGCTACTGATAAAGCTTATTCTATAGATGTATTTAAGGATATGGTGCTTTACAGCTCATTTAAGGTGTCTGAATACTTCTACCGCGAAAACGAATCATTTGGGTTTCAAAACTATTTCGCCATACTGCCTGTAACGTATAAAGACAAAACGCTGGGCTCAATGGTTATTGAGCTTAAGTCGAAAGCGCAGCACACCTCTAATCGTTTTCCAGAGTTGTTGATGGATGGAAAAGCAATGGGCGATGATGCTTTAAAAAGCTATTCGTACGCTTTTTACTCTGATAATAAGCTGGTAGCGCAAAGCGGAAACTTTGTTTATAAGCTTGTAAGAGACAATATTCCGTATCAAACAAAAACGTTTAATTTTGTTACTAAAAAGGTTGATAATGATAGCTGGTACAGGCCATTTACATCTTACAGCCACCTTATTTACAAACCTACAGATAGAAACCTGATTGTTATCAGTAAAGAAGAAAGCACCTTCTTTTATGATGTAACTTCTGTTACTTTTTTCTTTGTGGTGTTTTTAGCCTTTAGCATTATTACGTTGGCTGCCAGTTGGGCCTGGTTGCGTATCAAGATATTAACCATCACCAACAATAAGGTAAAGTGGGGTATTAAAATAACGCTCGATAATCTGCTTTATAAAACCCGCATACAGTTTTCTATGGTGTTTGCGGTGGTTGTTACATTGATATTTGTTGGTATTGTTACTTACGTATCCATTAGCACCCAATATCAAACCCAGCAAGAAAAAACCATTCGCGAAAAGATCATTCAAATAACCGATGCTTTTGAAAGTGGTTTTTATGATAGAAACCTGGTTGATCCTAATGAACAAAGCTTACTGGCCTTTGACGCGCTGGCGGCATCATACGCAGCCGATTTGACGTTGTACAACACGCATGGCGGTATGATAGTTGCCAAAGACAAAGGTTCGTCGTTTGCCGGTTTGCAGGATGGTATGCCTTTTACTACCCAACCGCGTATTTATGAGTACGGTTTGATATCAAAACGTATGAATGCAAAGGCCTTGTTGATGTTATATAGCCAGCGCAGGTCTGAATTTATCAACGACGAAAAAATAGGTGGACTAAGCTATAAAACTGTTTACGCGCCCTTGCGTTCAAAAGGCGAGATTGTAGCATTTTTACAGTTGGCTTATTTCTCAAACGAGTCTGACTATCGCGAGCGTATAGGCTCACTGTTGAATATCATGATCAATATTTATGCGATGATATTTATAGCTATTGGTTTGTTTGCCGTTATTATTGCAAGGCAGATAACCAACCCATTAAGCTTTATCCAACAGAGCTTAAGTAAAACCATTTACGGTAAAAAGAACGAACCCATTATGTGGGATAGAGATGATGAGATTGGTGCGCTGGTGAAAGAGTATAACAAAATGATTGGCGATTTGGAAGTAAGCGCCGCAAGGCTGGCACAGTCTGAACGCGAGAGCGCCTGGCGAGAAATGGCCAAGCAGGTAGCGCACGAGATCAAGAATCCCCTAACGCCGCTTAAACTAGGTTTGCAGCTGCTTGAAAAATCATGGCGCGAGAAAGATGCCAAGTTTGATCAGAAATTTGAGCGTTTCAGTAAATCATTTGTTGAGCAAATTGAAAGTTTATCGCAGATAGCGTCAGAGTTCTCTGCATTTGCCAAGATGCCCGATACACGTATGGAAAAATTTAATGTGTTTGAAGTGATAAGCCAGGCGGTTATCATATTTAAACACATGGATAATTTTAGCATAACCTATGAAGTACCCGAAGAGCCTTTCATTATCAATGCCGACCGCGACCAGTTGCTGCGCTGTTTTAATAATTTGTTAAAAAATGCAATTGAAGCTACTCCGCAAGGCAGGCAGGGGTTATTGATTATTGACCATGCCATCAACGGTAAAAACATATTGTTAACCGTTAAAGACAACGGCAACGGTATACCCGAAGGAATGCGCGAGAAGATATTTGAACCAAACTTTACTACCAAGAGCTCGGGCACGGGCTTAGGTTTGGCTTTTGTAAAAAACTCTATCGAAAATGCCGGCGGAAGGGTGTGGTTTGAAACAGAGACCGGCTGGGGCACTACCTTTTATTTAAGCTTGCCATTGGCCAATGCTTAGCTTACCGTTTAACTTGCAGATAATTATATAAATTGATGTGCAATATTGATAAATTATTATCGTTATATTTACCTTGATTAATTTAGCTGGTAAATCCAATTGAAGAGACTAATATTACTCCTTACTTTTTGTGTTTTAGGTTTTAACGCGTCTGCCCAGTTTTGGCGATTGTGGCGTAAGCCCCTGCCTGCAATTACCGAATTGCAAGTGCAACCGCCTATAATTGCTGTCAATAATATTTTGATGCCAAACCAAACTATTACTTATACCGAGTTAGCGCCGTCTAATTACGTGCTTGGTTTAGAAGAGGCCTCCATGATCAAAGTAGCCAAGCACCACATGCGGTTTAGAGAATACACAGAAGCTAGTTATAGCTTTACTGCCCTGGCCGGTATCTATATTCGTCAAAGTCGTTTTTCTGAAGCTAAATGGTATTTGCTGCAAAGCAATAATATTGTACGTAACAGTAGCAACAGCCGGCACTTAATTGATAATTTGGTTTTATTGGCTGATATTAAAAGCGTTAT
>JAZKET010000083.1:63154-64277 GCA_040386815.1 Bacteroidota bacterium
AAGCGCACGGCGTAGCCCTGGAAAAAGGTATGCGTGCCGATTTATTAAGTTTAGAAAAAAAGATTAAGAATCTTAAAGAAAATAAAACTACCCTCACCAAAGTTGAATTACGGTATGCCAACGCTGTTGAAGTAACTACCACTACAAAGGCCGTGGCACCTGCAAACTAAAATCCTTATTTATAACATTTACGTAAAATACTTAGTGCAATAACAAAACAGTAAAACATTATTGTAATATTGTTACTTGTTATTAGTCTTAGCACTAACCGGATGGTTTTTATTTGCCATCTGTTTTTTTACATTAGCAAAAAATAATAGGCACAAGTATTGATGTACTACCCAACATTACCTGAATTAACATTAGTAAAGCATATGTTTAAAAGATTTTATTTTGTGCTTGCCCTTGGCACTGCATTGGCCTGCACCGCGGCCCCGTCAAAACCGTTACCAGTACCCGGTTCTGCCAATTTGGAGCCTACAGAACAGCAAAGCATGGTTTGTAAAACCGTAGCAACCTTTATAACTAAATACAATTATAAAAAAGTTGAGTTAAATGACTCATTGTCGGCAGTAATATATGGCCGGTACATAAAAAGTTTAGACGGCGGCCATAACTACCTGCTTGCATCAGACATAACTGATTTTGATAAGTACAAAAACTCATTGGTTGATGGCATTAAAAACGGCAATCTGAATGATGTTTACTACATGTTCAACGTTTTTCAGAAACGTTATGTAGAGCGTATAAAATATTCCATAGCACAGTTAGATAAAACTTTTGATTTTACCCAAAACGAAAGCTTTACCTATGACAGAGCCGATTTGCCATGGGTAGCTAACGAGGCCGCTATGAATGTAGAGTGGACCAAGCGTGTTAAGTATGATATGCTTAACCTTGCATTAGCCAGCAAAGATGTTGCTAAAAATAAAGAGAAGCTGAAAAAACGTTATGAAGATTTGTTGCTGCAAAACAGCAAGCTTAACACTAACGACGTTTTCCAGATCTTTATGGACGACTTTACAGAGTCTATTGACCCGCATACCAACTATTTTGATCCTTTCCATGCAGCGCAGTTTAATGTAGAGATGTCACGGTCTTTGCAAGGCATTGGCGCTACATT
>JAZKET010000084.1:0-10684 GCA_040386815.1 Bacteroidota bacterium
CACGTGGTTTTTTTTATTATTATTTGATCACGTGTGCTTTTTTTTGCCTAATTTTTCGGGGCATGTATCCTATGATCATTAAGTACAGACCTGAATTCGATAATCTCCCATTTTCCATTTTCCAAGTCCCATCTCCCTCACATATCAATAATCCCCTTTTAAATACTAAATATTACCGTTAAGCATCTTAGTTTTGGATACGATAAACAATTTTTACATATTTAAACTCTGTAGATATAAAAAGGGCAGTTCAAGCTCGTCTTAATACCTACAAGTTTTTAGCACATGTCGTTTATGAAATTCCACTTAATAGTTGTCGTGCTATGCTTTTTTGCTATTACAGCTCAAGGTCAGACAACAAAAGTTCCTACTAATAAAAGTTACACAGAGGAATTTGACCAGCTGCTTGCCAAACGCAAACGTTATAGTGATAATGCTGATTCGCTTAAGTCCATTTCTAACGACTTTACTGCACTATATAAACGGTACCACGATCCCCAATCGATGGTATACGCTACATATAATATGGCCGATTATTATTATTTAAGAGCCGATCATATCAATGCGATGCGGGATTATGTAAAAGCACTGAACCTTGCACAAAAGTTTAAAATAGAAAAAGTTTTACCGCATATATACAGTAATATCGGAAACTTACATAAAGAAAACACAAATTATCCGATGGCTTTTGAGGCGACGGAAAAAGGGCTTGAGGTGGCGCGAAATCTGAGGGATACCACCACGATTATCGCAATGCTGGGACAATATGCTATGTTTAAGCGCTCCTATCTTAAGCACTTCAACAAACCCCTAAAAAGCGACACCACCAGCATAAACATGCAATTTGAAGGTTTGAAAATGGCTGAATCTTCACCCAAATACGAGTTACAGCGAATCCCCTACTATGATAACATTGCTCAGCATTACAAAGATATAGGCATTTACGATCTAGCAATCATTTATGCCAATAAAGGGGTTGCCTTGGCCACCAAGTTGGGGCGAAAACGATCGTTAACATACGGCTACAACTGGCTCGGTGAAGCTCAATATTTCTCCGGCCAACGTAGCCTGGGAATAAGTAATGTTAAAAAAGCACTTGATTTATCGATCAGCATCAAACAACCTTATCGAACAATGGAACTGTATGAGGCTATGGCTAATTGTTATAAATCATCCGGAAATTACAAAGATGCATATGGTTACATCGAAAAATGGATCGCATTACGTGATTCGCTGAATGTGCAGGATAATGAAAAACAAATCGGCGAGCTGCAAATCAAATACGAAACCGCTAAAAAGGACAAAGACCTCGCGGTTTCTGATCAGCGGGTAAAGGATAGAAACAAACTATTAAATTATTCTTTTTGTGGTCTATTAGTTTTTCTGGCCCTTTTGGTTTTTCTGGTCTATTTATATGATGTGATCAAGCATAAAAATAAGATATTGACTGATAATAATGCGAAAATCAATGACCAGTCAGCTAAGCTTCTGGTGCTAATGCAAGAGTTGCATCACCGGGTAAAAAACAATCTACAGATCGTTTCGAGCCTGCTTACGTTACAGTCTAATAGAATGGCCGATGATGATGCCCGTCAGGCGCTTGATGTGAGCAGGCAGCGCATAGAAGCAATGTCCATCATCCATAGCAGCCTTTATCAGCAAGATGCAGCAAACAAAGTAGACATGACTGCATTTCTACCAGAGCTGCTCCGTAGCATTCTCGAAAGTTTTGGGATAGAGAACAATAAAATAGCATTACAAACAACAATCAATGTAAATGATATTGATGTGGATATTGCCATCCCGCTAGGTCTGATTATGAATGAATGGATAACGAATGTATTTAAACATGCGTATAAAGATCCCAACGTATTTCCATCGCTAACAATTAATATTAATCAGCAAGAAAAAGTTATATTTATTGAAATTATAGACAATGGAATTGGGATACCTATAAACTCATGGGATAACCCTAAAGATTCCTTTGGCATAAAGTTGATCAAAATTTTGATTAAACAAATCAATGGTATACCAAGTATTGTTGTAGCCAACGGTACCAAATTTAACTTAGAGATTCCTAACGTCGCGGTAATACCAGTAAACTAAAAGAATTAACGTTCAATGATCCAGGAGAATGTAAGGATATTAATAATTGAGGATGAAGGCATTGTGGCAATGGAGTTACAAGAAAGCCTGGAAAAAGAGGGGTTTGATGTGGTAGGCATCGCTGATAATGGAGTTGATGCAATTGAGATGTTTAAAAATGACACAATTGACTTGGTTTTGATCGATATTCATATTAAAGGACAGTGGGATGGCATTGAAACCGCCACTGAACTTAAAAAGCACAAGGATGTCCCATTTATTTATATTACCGCCAACTCTGATTCCCCAACTTTCGAACGTGCTAAAAATACCCGACCTGCTGCCTTTTTAAATAAGCCATTCCGGATTAATGATTTGCGGAAAGCTATCGAGCTGGCCATGTACAATTTTTCGCAGAAGCAGAGTGCGACTGAAACGAAAGATAAAGATTCTTTAAAAAAGGAAGCTAGCGATCAGGACAGGATCCTCCACTTTAACAACGCCATCTTTGTTAAACAGAATTACAAATATATTAAGTTATCGTATTGCGATATTATGTATTTAAAGGTTGACGGTAATTATACCTATATCCAAACAATAGAAAAAAAGCATGTCATTAAAAACTCATTACAAAATTTAATCGACATTTTTGGAGCGGAGTTTATCCGGGTTCATCGCTCGTTTGCTATTAACATACAACATTTAACAGGCTTTAATGAAAGTACATTGCACTTAGGCCAAGAAGAGATCCCGTTAGGCCGTAACTATAAAGACGCCTTTATGTTGTTGTTTAAACAACTTTAAGCATTGCGAAACAGCATATACTCAGCCTCTGATTTAATCAGGGGCTTTTATTTAGTGGCGATAGGTGTTGAGGATCGTAAAAATGCTTTTGAGCGAACACCTCTTTTGTTAGCATACTAGAGGCTGTCTTTTAACCACCAAACACTGCTGTTCGCATACCTTTTCATTTTTGGTAACATCTGTAGTATTAGTTTAGTTATATATCATGAATACAGATATATAGGCTAAACCAAAACTCTAAAATTACATGAAAAAACGCTACCAAATATTTAAAGGATTACTTGCTGCTGTCTTTCTGTTTCTGTTGCAAGGTGCTTCTGCACAGGTCAACATCTCGGTGCAAGTATTACCGCCATATTTATATCGCATTACAGATTATGCCTCTCACCCACAGCAATTGCTGGTTACCCTCACAAATACCACCACCATCGAACAGCGCATACAGCTCCGTGGTGCCGTTACTGGCGACAATGGTGTGGAGATCCGCGTGAAACAAAGTTTTAAATCCAGGCAACCACTAGTGCTAGCGCCTGGTGAGGTGTTAGCGCTAAACGGGGGTGATGTAGCTGCATTTCTCGATTTCAACAACCTCACTTTTAGTGGAATTACCTCAACTGAGGCCGTTAGAGGTAATGGGTTGCCCGAAGGTAATTATCGGATGTGTGTACGCGCTTACAACTGGGACAGTAATTCTCCACTCAGTGCCGAAGAGCCAGTTGGCTGTAGCAATACATTCGGCGTTACTAGCTTGGAACCTCCTCGCATCATCACACCCAATGATGGACAAAACATAACAAGTAACGGTACGCAGCTGGTTAGCTTTAGCTGGAGCACGCCACCGGGTGCACCACCGTCAGTCATGTACCGTATAAGGATGGTAGAAATTGTGGGTAATCGGAACCCTAACGATGCAATGATCAGTGCTCCTCAGCCTTACTTTTTCGAAAAAGAGGTAATGGGGAATATGTATGTCTACAACCCCGCCGATCCGCAACTAACACCGGGGCGCAAATACGCACTTATAATAGAGGCATATGACCCTAACAATCTCATCGTCTTTCGTAACAAAGGGCAAAGCGTAGTAAGCAGTTTCACTTACACAGGATCACCTGTAATTGCGGGGAATACCGGCACAGTTGTTACTTCCAATGCACCGATTAGCGCGGGCGCTAATATTACTTTAGTAGGTTCTGTTGCTTGGGCCTTTGATGCAAGCGAAGCCGTTGACGAGTCGACCAATACACCGCTGGTGTCTACCAAAGCCGTTAGTGCAATTTCAAGGACCATTACACCCTCGGGCAAGGCCGATAAAATTCAGTATCCTTTAACAGATGCCACCGTATACCTGTACGCTACTTATATTAACACAGTAACACTATTTGGAACAGCCAGTTGTGATAGAAATGGTAATTACAAAATCATCACAAGGATCGCCCCGGCTATGTTGCCACGCATTACCAATCCCTACATTGAAATTAAATCGGCTAGTGGTCTTTTTAATCAATACAAAAAAGTCATCCAGCTGAAAATAACAAGCGGCAATTTCACGGTAACTTCTGGGACACCAGATGTATTAACCGCAGCGTCTATGCGTATAGCGGCAAACGTAGTGAGGCCATCGCTTAGCAATGCCGACCAGGTTACCGTAAACTTATTGCTCAGCGCAGCAGTGTGGAACAAATACAGTTTTTATAAAAATATAAACGCCAGCCCAGAGCATACGGAGTATAATGGGCAGGATTATGTGATATTAACAACGCTTAGATCAGGCGATGCTTACAAAAAGTTATTTTTAAACCAGGGCAATATCAGTTATGTTGCACAGGTGAATGCTTTTAATAAACCAAGTGTTTATTATCCTATTCAGCCGGTTTTACTTAGCAATGCAGCACTAAAGCCAATTGTAAGCATCAAGCGGAATTTTTCGTATAATCTTAATAACACGCTCGATGGCACCGTCACATTTATGTCCAAGGGTAAAAGTGGGGTACGCATTACGGCAACAGTGAACCCGGCCGACGTAATTGGCTCTATATCTGCAACACCGCTAGAAACCGTAACCGATTATTTTGGCTATTATAACATTAGCCTACCCGATCTTAAAAACGGTGCAATTGTTAAGTTGAGCATTGTTGATCGCAGCATCCAGGAAACGCCTTTTACCTATGAGACTACCTATACCGGCGTAACACCACTTACCAAAAACATTGTTTTAACAAGAACTTTGCAAAGTGTGGTAGGACGCCTTGTTGATAATAATAACTTACCGGTGCCCAACGCCCTCGTAACAGTTAACGGTACAAACATCAGCACCAAAACCACCACTGATGGCCTTTACTATTTAACCATGGTGGCAAATAATAATACGCTAGATCTTCAATTTTCGGCTGATGGGTATAATGGTGCTAGCCTTTCAGTTAATGCTACAAAGCTGGGCAGTTTAACTACTAACGGTATTACCGCGGTACAATGGCAGGATAAAATAACCAGCACAGCAACGGTAAAAAACTGGATGATGACCAAAAGCGTGCCGTCAATTACTGCTACCGACCTTGGCTTGGGCACAGGCGATTTAAACGCTGCCTATCAAACACTGTTTGCAGATCCATCGGCTATTCAAAGGGTGGCTGATGCCGGCACCGCTACCATGGCTAATTTAAAGGGTGTCGCCCAGCTTAACCTCAAACTTAACGGAAAAGCTGTACGTGCAAAAATCACAATCAACAACAACCCCGAGCAGAATATTGAAGCGAGCGGTACGCTAATATACCGCAATGATCCCGGCAACTATACTTTTACCATTACGCCCTACCCTGGCGATGCACCCTTTGTGCAATTCTATGGAGAATTTAATTTAATAAAGGGCGGCCTTAATAACTTTGATATATCGCTTGAAGATGGAATTAGACTGAGCGGAACCGTTATCAATAAAAAAACTGGTAAGGCGCTTGACTCAGTGGCTGTAAGTGTTGCCGGCATGCCCTATAAAACTACGGTAGATAAGAGCGGACTATTTGTGTTATATCTGCCCAAAAACGAATCGTTTACGTATAACTTCCAGCGCAAGGACTACTATAATTTAGATACCACTGCCCGGGTGGCGGTATCTACTACTTTTAATATAGGTATTGATCAGGTCGATCTTTCATTTCCAAAAATAACCACGCTGGCAGGGTACCCAGTTCAGCTGACTAAGCACATACGCACCGGTGCCGACTTTACCATATCAGGCACATTGACTATTGGATCAAATGCCTTGTTTACGCTTGACGGTGGAAGTCAGAAGCTAAACTTTAAAGATGTTACGGTGAAAATGGGCGCTAAAGCAGGTAACGCCGAGCCGGTAACTGATATTAATTTTGAGGAGGCAGTATTAAACACTACGATGTTTGGCTTCGCCCCAGTGGAGGTACAGGGTGCACCATTTTTACAATTAAAAGCGGGCGCAAGCGGCAATTATTCATCAGGCATCATCGGTGGAAACCAGTTGGTACTAAAGTTAAGTACAAGCAGCATTGTCAGCAAGCTGCCCGTCAAGCTAAATGATGCAGTGCTTAAAGATGCCGCGACTACCGGTAATGTGGCATTCAACTCCGCCTTTTCTGCGCCAGACGCATCGCTTGCCAGCCTTAGCACCGAACGTGCATTTAAGATACAATTCTTGGAATCAAACTACGATTATAATACTGTGGTTTCTTTCCTGACAGACGCCAGCGGTGCAACCAGTTATGTAGAATCGAAACTAGGAACCCTTAGTTCCCTATTTATTGATAAAAACTTAGCTACCTTAACTAAGTTAGGTGTAAGCCTCAATGGTTACTTCCAGTTCCCGAAAGATATTGCCGTGAAAATGGCTGAAGATGGGAAAATTAAACTGGAGAAATTTTTGCTTGGTCCCAATTTTGCGCTCGGCGAAATTAAGCTGCCTGTAAGCGATGCGAAGCCACTGACGGCTAATATGCAGAAAGTAGTGTTGAAGCTTACTAAATTTGAACTAAGCGGCATAGGTACACCAAACGTAGATGTGTTAATGGGTGGGTCTATCCAGCTGAAAAAGAACAAAGATGACAAGGATGACGATGGAGTACTAACCATTAAAAGCTTATCGATCATTAACCGCCCCGATGGGCACACCCTATCTGGTAGCTTTAACTTACCGAAAAAAGGATTAAGTGTCAAATCACTCACATTTACCACTCCGAATGACAAAACGGTGGATATGAGCTACAGCAGCGTTGATAATGGCTTTACATTTGAGACATCAGGTGTGCTCGACTATAAGAGCGCCGGCAGCGACGAAAGTAGTAAATCTCTGCTAAAAAGTGTTTTCCCGGTTGAAATTCAAAAGTTTCAGCTAAAAACGAAAGATTGGGGCGTATTCATGGCAGTTAAGCCAAACCTCAAGGTAGAGTTGGACGTATTGAAAATGAACATCGATCATTTTTTGGTAAACATTGGATCTGGCATGACAATGGACAAGATGAATGCATATCTACTAGACAACAAGCAGCCGGAAGTATCGCCTGGTTCGGCTGGTACGATGATTGATGATGCCCAGGCCTCTTGGGCGGTAGGTATATCCGGGCAGGTTGAATTCCCGATGAAGGGATTAAAAACGGAGATTGCCGGATCGATTTTGCTGGCGGGTAACGATCAGGGCCTAGCCGTAAGGGTGAATGAAATCTCACTAAAAATTGACAATCCTGTTTTTCAGCTAAAATCAAAGGTTCGCATGCAGTTTACAGCAGAAAAACGTGGCTTTGAGGGAGAGGCGACGGTAACTACGCTAAAAACCGACTTAGGTGCCGCATTTTTATTTTATAGCTACTACGAAAGTGGGGCGATTGAATTGATGGCCAAGGTTAAAGCCACAGCTAACATCATCACCGGACCAGTTCAATGGTTCGCCATCGGAGGCGAAATTTATGCAAATACGTTTAATCAAGTTTATTCCGTCATGATGGTCGGTGATATCACCGCAACCGGCACTCCAAAGGAGGTAGCTTACCTGAAAGACCTCTACATAAGAGTTTTATTTGATCTAAATAATTGTGGCGGAGCACCGGTTATCGAGGGTAGTGGAAGCCTGATGTTGCAAAACAAGCTGTGGGGTAGCTCTTACTTGACTATTGATTTTTGCAAAAACACTTTGCTGGCCGGTTTGTATGGTGACGCACCGTTGTTAAAAGGCGTAGCTGATGTACATATCGAGGGTATGTTATACGGCATGGCCCCGAGTGCCGCAAACGGCAAAGGTTCGTTGTTTATGTCTTTCAACGCTGAGATCAGTATGTTCTCAGATATGGTGAAAGGTAATATGTACGCGGCTTTGGGTGTCAACATGAATTTTAATAATGCCAATACCCCCGATGATATCAGAGATCAGGCGCAATACATACCTGAGCCGGCCAAGGATAATGGCAATATATTTAATGGCATATATGTAGATGCCTGGCTTAGGATTCCAAGCGGATCAAATAGCTTCAAATGGCAGATAGCAGATTTAAATATTCTTGGTTTATCCTATAAATATTCAGGATTAGGTCGTATGCGGGTATACTATAAATTTACCAACAACAATTTTTATGCAGCAGCTACAGTACTGGCAAAAGCCCAATGTACACTCACAGTGCTAAACTATAAGGTCACAGGAAAAGCATCGGCTAATCTTGAAGTAACCGGCGGCTATGATGGTAAGTGGTTTTTAACCGGCAAGGTTGGCATTGCGGCCCAATTATACAGCAATAATAGTTTAAGCTGTAATACGATAAAATTGGGTACGTCAAGTTGTTGCTGCTTTGAATTGCCTGAACCCTGTTGCAGCGATTTCTTCAGTTCATGTTTTTGGGACTGGAGCTGCCGATACACGGTGTGCCTGCCAACGCTTACATTTAACTTTAAAGCCTGTGCAACTATAAATGCTTCATTTGCCTATCGGCAGGATGCTTACACCAATATCAGTTTCACACAGTAATTAATTCTCTCAGATCATGAAAAACTATATATATATCACTATCGTCATTTTGTTTGCAACCCGTCAGCAAACAATAGCGCAACAGGGGCAGGCTAAATTGCTTTCAACCATTACCTCGCCCGCTGGCAACTATATTTATTTACTGGGACCGGACGTTTTGTCGGGACCTGATTCACTTATTATGAAACGGACTGACCGCTTTATTATCGAAAGAGTGGATTACGATTCTGTAAAGAACAGCGCTAAAAGCGAAAGCAGCATGAGAGAGGTGGGTACAGCAAAAACGGTATCATCTATAAAAGAATTGAGGAGCTTTATTTCTGCATCTGATATTGAGGATATGAAAAGCAATTTTAAGCTGAAAACCGATCAGGATCTGGTTGATTTTTTTCAAAGCCGCTACGGCGCTGGCAGGTATTCTTTGTATTATAAAGCCATAGAGGTACGAATGGCTATGGGGCACGTGTTTTTCGACAAAGATGTTCAACCCGGCGAGACCGTACTTTATCGGATAACTCGTGTGGATAAAGACAAATCAAAACAGCTCTGGGGCAATGCTATTGTGCAGAGCAAAGTGGGTAACTATACCCTACAGTATTTGAAACCAATAGAGGGGGCCCGCGAATTGTCTGACTCGTCTATCACATTAACATGGAAACTGTATGTTAACGAAAATCAGGTGGCCAAAATGCCTAGGCCTAAATCGAAATTTGTTGCCGATAAAGAAGGGCGGGTATTCAGAGTCCCCTTTCCCCTGAGTGAGTTGCGAGGTAAAGTAAATATCCTGAAAGATGGTGCCTTTGTGGAAGATGCCAAACTATTGCCTGTATTAAATCTAGCAGGCGATACCGCTACCTATACCTATTTTGGCAAAACCACATCTGATGAAGCAGTTTCCGTTTACATGAATTTAGAAGATGAAGTTTATAATCAAGGGCGGTCTAGCGATACAGCTACGGTGTTTTCAGTAACAAACAGAACGATTCCGCTAATATTTGGCATCAAAGTTAATCCTATTGTGGACGGCATTCACCTCACTTGGAAACAGTTGCCTGCTAAACCCTATATCCGTGGAATTGAAATTGTTCGGCTCAATAGTCAAAACAAGCTAGACTCTATAGGGGTTTTACCGGTTACCGATACAACTTATAATGACTATGCCACTGCTATAGGACAGCACTATGTATATCAGGTAAAAGCCGTTTACCTGCCCGGATTGAACGTTGAACAGAAGAAACCCGCAGAAGGTGCTGGTCAGATGACCATCTTTTCCAAACCGAGTACACCTTATAACCTGGCTGCCACCGGCGAAAGTAAAAATGTGCGGTTAAACTGGGAGGTAAATGATCAGCCTGCATTTTTTGGTTTTTATATCTACCGCGGTACATCGCCCAAACATATGACCCTCATTGCAGGACCTGTAAAGACAAAAACATTTCTTGATAGCGCCCAGTCGTTAAGCGGTAGAAGCCGTTATTACTATGCTGTGGTAAACCAAAATCTGCGGCAGGATACCAGCACTTACAGCAATGTGGTCGACATCCGCCCCTCGCGAAAAATAAATATTACACCACCCGCAGACGTGCATTTTTACTACGTTAATGGCAAGCTGGATATCCGATGGAAAGACATACGCGAAAGCGATAATGTGATTGAATCATATGTGCTACAAAAAAAGAAGAAAACGGATGCCTCATACATCGAGCTTAAACTACAGCCCAACTCCGTTGCTTATGCAGACAGCCTCATTGAATCTGGAATTACCTATCAATACCGGGTAGCCGCCGTTGCCGACAATGGAGAGATCAGCGAGTTCAGTGA
>JAZKET010000085.1:0-4358 GCA_040386815.1 Bacteroidota bacterium
TCCGTCGTTCCCTCATTATAAGTCTGATCTTCGCCAGCCTTAAAATTATTGCTTTCAGTGTGTTCTTCGGCAGGTTCGGTACGCTTAAAATAGGCGTTGCTATAGCCCGCGTTTTGCGATGGATTGTTTTTGTCATCGCCAGATGGTGTGACGTTTTTTTCACCAAAATTTTGTCCGCCCATAGGCTGGCCTTCTCTTACCGGGTTGGCCTGGCTTTCAGGTTGGGTTTCTTCGTTATTATCTTCCTCGTCCAAGCGGTAGGCGTTGGGTTTGTTTGATTCAGGTGATCTGTCCTGGTCCTGTGTTAAATCATCGTTTTCGTATAACATAATCGTTTTTCAATGGTTATAATAATAGTAATGCGCGGCCCGCTGCAATTGTTTTTGTGCGCATACATTTAGTAAATTTACCTTAACCAATTAAGCCTGTATGAACAAAGTATTTAACAATGCCGATGAAGCCATTGCCGACATCAACGATGGCGCTACGCTACTGCTTGGCGGTTTTGGTTTATGCGGGCTGCCTGAAAACTGCATAGCCGCGCTAGTTAAAAAGAAACCCACAGAACTTACCTGCATATCAAACAATGCCGGGGTTGATGATTTTGGTATTGGCCTGATGCTGAAGCAACGACAGGTTAAAAAAATGATCGCATCATACGTTGGCGAAAACGCAGAATTTGAGCGCCAATTGCTAAGCGGCGAATTGGAGGTAGAACTTATTCCGCAAGGTACATTGGCTACCCGTTGTATGGCGGCTGGTTACGGCATGCCCGCTATTTTTACACCTGCGGGCGTTGGTACAGAAGTAGCCATTGGCAAAGAGGTGCGCAATTTTAACGGCAAAGATTATTTGTTGGAAATGGCATTTGATGCTGACTTTGCCATTGTAAAAGCCTGGAAAGGCGATACCATGGGAAACCTCATCTATCGCGCTACGGCCCGCAACTTTAATCCGGTGATGGCCATGGCAGGCAAGGTAACTATTGCAGAGGTGGAAGAATTGGTTGAACCGGGAGAGTTGGACCCAGACCATGTACATACGCCTGGGATTTACGTACACAGGATATTTCAGGGAGTGAATTATGAGAAGAGGATAGAGCAAAGAACGGTACGTCCTAAAAAATAATTGTCATTGCGAGGAACGAAGCAATCGCACATAGAAAAGTTCGCGATTGCTTCGTTCCTCGCAATGACACAAAAAAGAATTATGCTTGACAAAACAGGAATAGCAAAACGCATTGCTAAAGAGATAAAAGACGGTTATTATGTTAACCTTGGTATTGGTATACCTACGCTGGTAGCAAATTACATACCTGAGCATATGGATGTGGTGCTGCAGTCTGAAAATGGTTTGCTGGGCATGGGGCCTTTCCCTTTTGAGGGGGAGGAGGATGCCGATGTGATAAACGCTGGTAAGCAAACCATTACTATGCTGCCAGGCTCGGCCATATTTGATTCGGCTATGAGCTTTGGGATGATACGGGCGCGTAAGGTTAATCTTACAATTTTGGGCGCTATGGAGGTTTCAGAGAACGGCGACATAGCTAACTGGAAAATCCCCGGAAAAATGGTAAAAGGTATGGGTGGCGCTATGGACCTGGTGGCATCAGCCGAAAATATCATTGTGGCCATGCAGCACGTAAACAAAGCCGGCGAATCAAAGCTATTACCCGAATGTTCGTTACCGCTAACCGGCATTAACTGCGTTAAAAAAATAGTAACCGAATTGGCTGTGCTTGATGTGTTACCAAAAGGCGGCTTTAAACTTTTAGAACGCGCGCCCGGTGTATCTGTGGTTGAAATTATAAGAGCTACAGCAGGTAAATTGATTATTGACGGGGATGTGCCGGAGATGGAGATAGATTAGAGCGAGTGTGCCGGGTGTCATGCTGAGGCACTCGAAGCATGTGGGTAAAGGCCTATGCGCTCACCCTTCGAGTGCCTCAGGGTGACACCCTTTACTTAGCTATTTACCTAGGACGCTCTCCCTCAACTCCATCGATATCTCATCAGTAATACCCTGAATATTGTCGGCAGTATGGGTGTTGTTGATGATAACCCGGTGGCAACCATCTCTATAAGGCAATAAAAACTCATTATAAGCCGGTACAACATGGTTTATCCATTTATACATCACATCATCGTGCGAGTAACCGCGTTCTAACAGATCGCGCTTTAGGCGGCGTTGCAGAGCAACGCTTTCGTCGGCTTCTAAAAATATCCGTAAGTCAAGCAAATCGCCAATGTCTTTAAAATGGAATATGAATAAACCCTCAATAATTAATATCGGTGCCGGTTTTATCTCCAGCACTTTAGGCTCAATATTAGGGTTATTGAAAGTGTATTCTTTTTTGTAGATGGTTTCGCCGGCAATCAGTTTGTTAATGTCGCTTTCAAACTGTTGATTATCAATAGTGGCGGGCTTGTCAAAATCGTACAGCTTATTTTCCTCTGGCGTCATGTTATGCGCTACCGGGAAATAGTAATCATCCTGCGATACCAGGCAAACCTCGTCATCAGTAAAATGATCTAAAAATCGCTTTAAAAAAAAAGTTTTGCCAGAGCCGCTGCCACCGGCTATGCCAATAATATACGGTTTATTCATTGGGGGTGCCGTAGCTAATGTTTACGTGTACGCGTTTATCTAAAGCGCCAATTGATTCGGCTACGTTTTTCGTCATTATCAGTATAACATCCTTATTAGCTTCGTTCTCGGCAAAACGGCCAACAACCTTGGCAAATGATGTGCGATTAGTCATAGGGTTGGTAATTTTTATTACGGTGCCAATAGGGGCCAGGCGGTGCAATACCAGTTTTTTTGATGGGTCAAGGCTGGCATCCTCTATCCAGGTAGCTACACCTTTTTCGTTTTTCTCATCAAGGCCATACCTGTTAGGGTTAGCAATTTTACGTGCGGCGCTGTCGGCGGTGTTTACGTAGGGCGAATCGCGCTTAACAGCAGTATTATCGGCAACTGCCACAGGAGTTACCGGCGCAGGCACATCAGCCGAGTTGGTTTTAACCTGTATGATCTGTCCGGGAGTTAACGTGGTTGATGTAAGGTTATTTAATTTGGTGATATCTTCAACAGTTGTATTAAAGCGTTTTGAAATTGCGTAAAGCGTTTCGCCGGCCGATACCTTATATTGTTGGGTAATGGTTTGAGCCGGTGTTTGTGTAGCAGGTTGATGCACAGACTGTTGTGCAGGTTGCTGGGTTACGGCGGGTTGTGTTACCACAGGCTTTGGCTGCTGGGCCACGGCAGGGGCAGTTGTTTCAACAAAAGAACGGTCTGTAAGTACCTTAACTATATCGCCAATTTTTAATGGCTTGTTGTTGTTAAATTTCTGAATATCGGCAGGCTTTACATGATAAAGCCGGCTTAAAGCGTAATAAGTTTCTTTTGCTTCTAATTTATGCAGTATTACTTTTTTGCCATCATGGTTCTCAATTCCGACAGAATCAACCAGCGCAGTACTGGCAAAAAGCGATGTAGAAGCAAATAACGATGTTAAGAACAGTATTGTTTTTAATTTCATAATATTCTATTGGTCAGAAATTTACAGATTTATAACCTTCAGTTCTGATTTGTTTTTTATATAAATGAGCCAATTTTTATACAGGATAAACGACTCGGGTTGCATTTTTTGTATATCCTCATTTAATAAATCTTCATAAACAATACAGACGCCATCCGTCACATACAGGTGTTGTTTTAGCTGCCCTGCTATAAAGGTGTGCAAAGATACAATTCTTAATTTATTGTGATTAAGGTAATGCGCAATGTTTAAATGAGCATCGACAGGTAGCGGCAAATCAGCTTGGGATGCTTGCGCCATTTGCGGAAAAGCCAGCGGGGTTTCAACTTCGGTATCAAGGATTTCGTCAAACTTGCGCAAATAGGTGCCGGTTTTAATATCAACAATAAATAATTTTTTAGGCTGTAATTGTATGTTAAACACCACAGGCCCGTTTACAGAAAGGTGATCAAAAGCATAGCTGTAATTACTCCACAACACTTGCCCCATACTATCAATAGCGGTTATACCTTTGTGTACGGGGCTGTTTTCGGCCTGGTAGTGGTGCAACAGTAAAACATTATTATACGCAGCTTCAATACCTGTTAACCAGCGCTCGGGTGTTGTGTATTCATTGAAATTTACATGCCCTGTTTGCAGGCTTACAGAAGTAAAGCTTACCTGCCTGTCGGCTGTGCGTACTTCAAGAAAAACGGTATCGCTTAAGCCGTCTATCTCCAGCCGCCAAATGGTGCCGTTTAGCTGTTTGCTGATGATTGGTAATAGCATGGTCATAAAGGCTACAAAGATGCTATTAAAATCAAAATACATGGTAAAT
>JAZKET010000085.1:4368-18050 GCA_040386815.1 Bacteroidota bacterium
AAAAGCTTACCAACACTGTTAAACACATCACAACAATTTATCACCATGAACGCTAAAGAAATAAGCCTTAAAGAAGGCGCCGTAAAACCGGTAGTTGATCATCTGAACGATCTGCTTGCTAACTACCACATCCACTATCAAAAATTAAGAGGCTGCCACTGGAATGTTAAAGGCACCAGCTTTTTTACCCTGCATGTTAAGTTTGAAGAACTATACAACGCTGCACTATTAACTATTGACGAATTGGCCGAACGTATCCTGACGCTTGGTAAACCACCGGTAAGCACTTTTGCCGAATACATTAAAATATCAACCATAAAAGAAGTTAACACCATTGGTATGAAGGATACCGACATGGTTAAGGCTTTAATTGAAGACATGGCTGCCTTAATAAAATTAGAACGTCAACTATTAGACATTACAGACGAAGCCGGCGATGATGGTACCAACGATATGGTTAACCGTTTTATGCAGTTTAAAGAGAAAAATACCTGGATGTTACGCTCTTTTGTAAACGAAGATTAATACCGGTTATTCCTGAAAACAATAAGGGCCACTATCATTTAGTGGCCCTTATTGTTATATGTAGTTTGATTAATATCTAAACCCAACCGTTAAAAAGAAATTGTTTTTTTTTTGGTTGATGTTTGCCGCGGGCGATGTTGCCCCAATATCGTAATAAAGCTCGTTTCTAGACCCTGTTACACGCATGTAGGCTGCATCGGCATACAAACTACCAACACGTACGCCTAAACCACCGGTTAATGTTTTGGTATCAAAACCTCCGGATTTTAGCGGGCTTGGTTGCAAACTATAACCCGCACGTAGCGATACGATCTTAGCTATTTTAGCTTCGGCGCCGCCGCGCAGGTTTACCACAGAACGATAATTGTTTTTGATAACGCCTAAATCAAACGTGTTGGTGTAATATTCATTACTGCTGATGTGGGTGCTGGCATAATCTACATATTCTGCATCGGCAGTAATAAAACCAAATTGGCCCACAAAAACCGACATACCACCAGATGCTTTATATGGTGTACGGATGTTATAGGTGGTTGGATATTCAACGCCATCTTCATAGCCGGCGCCGCCGTTGTATGATGTATTTAAAGTTTCGCTAAAGCTATCGTCCAACGTTAAAAAAGTAGGCGATGTGATGGTGGCGCCCAGGCGCACATATTCTATCACCTTATAAATTACACCCAGTTTGGCACTAAAGCCCTCGCCCTTGGTATCTTGTATCTGGGCGTATTGCGAGTTAAAGCTACGGTCTATCGCTCCGCCGCTTGCAGGGAGGGTAGCTGTACCAGTTTCGGTAAATGTTTTTGTTGATTTGTAGCGCAGGTTTGCAATACTAACGTTAAGGCCCAGGTATAATTTATTATTATAATTGGTACCTACCGAAAGATCTGCAGCATTTTGCCCACCGCTACGGTCAATGTATCCGGTTTGATCAACACCCGGATATGAGTTTGGCGCAAACGAGTTGTTGGTAGGCGTACCATACCGGCTTATTAACTGTTGCTGAAAAGCCCAGTCCTGCAAAGTGCCATTATCTACACCTTCGCTGTTGGCCAGGTTAGCGTAGTAGTTGTTGATAGAGTTTGGCGTATTAAAGCCGTTTGAGTTTACGCGCTCGTCAAAATTGTTAGTGCGGCTAAATGCAATGCCGTAATTTAAACTAACAAAGCCCTCTGTCTTGTTTTCACCCCGAGGCGTATTTAGCCTGGTGTAAAATACAGCGCCAAACTGGCTTAGGTTAGGCGTGCCTTTTGTAGCTGTTTGCTGTTTACCTAAATAGGTGGTATTGCTTGTATGGTTATCAAACTCGCCGGTTAGGGCAACTTCAGATTGGGTGAAGTAACCTAAACCAGCCGGATTGTTGCTGATGGAGCTTAAGTCGCCACCAACAGCTGTGCCCGCGTTGCCCACACCCTTTAAACGTGATGTTGACCCATTTTGGAAACCCGAAAAACGGATAGCATCCCGTGCAAATTGGGCAAAGGTTGAGTTGCTAACTGCCACAAAGGCAATTAATAAGAGGGTGTATTTTATTTTCATAGTGTGCTTTCAGCCCAGTCCGTAGTCGATAGTCCATGGACCATAGTATAAATATTATATAAATTATGGAACCACAACCATGGACTATCGGCCATTGACTATGGACTAAAAGTTAAGGCCTAACTGGTCTGCCACCACCACCACCGCTGCTGCTGCTACCAGACGAGCCGCCACCGCCGCTGCTCTGCGCAGGTGGTGCCGAACGCTCAACAGTTGTTGGTGGGGTATAAGTTCTTGGGTTTTCGGTAGTAGGGCGCACTGCCTGTGGGGTGCTGCTTCTGTTAGTATTATCCGGCGGAACATTTTGTGCCGTTGCGGTAGTATTAGGTCTGCCCGGATAAACCGTAGTGCTGCTAAGTGCACGGCTGTTAGGATAGAGGTTGCTGGTTGTACCACGGGTAAAGCTTAAACCGTTTTGTACGGCAGTTGCCGCACTGTTACTTGTACCGCCACGGGTAAACGCAAGCCCGCCCGAATTTGAATTGCCAGCGCCGCCACCCAATGCCATACCACCTACTGCAGGATAGGTTTTAACCCGGCTGCGCGTGCTAACCCCGCCGCCACCAATAAAGGTTGAATATATATTACCGTAGCCAAAATTACCAACGCCCCAATAGTTGCCGTAGCCAAAATCATAAGCCGAGTAAACACCCATATCGTAATAAGGCGAATAAGCATAATCATACATCGGGGCCTGATTTATGCCACCAAAGCCATAACTATAGGTGTTGTAGTAATATGGATTGTAATCGTAGTAATAATCGTAGTCGTAAGCAAAAGGCGAGTAATAGGCAAACCTGTTTATGCGGGTTTGGTAATCGCCATAGTAATAATAGTCGTCGTTACGCAAATTGTTGCTGGTGGTTTGGGTATACATCGACGAATAATCGAAAGTATCGCCTGCCTGTGCTTTGGTAAAATAAACGTCGTCGCCGGTATAGGATGTTTTAGCAAGCTTATTTAGCTCTGAGCATGAACTTAGCGCTAAAGCGCTGATCATAAAAATTCCGTTAAGCAGGTTCCGTTTCATTTTAGGCAATTGAGAGATGACTACAATATATAGACTATTATTTGGTGCAATGGTTTAAATTGCCACCTAATAAATATAAATTTATAAATTTGACCACAAATTTAAGTAAATAAACAGTCAAAATCTATTCCATAAAACAAATGAGCAAAGGCGTTATTAGTAAAGATGAAGATTATTCGCAATGGTATAACGATCTGGTTATAAAAGCCGACATGGCCGAGTATTCGCCGGTTAGAGGTTGTATGATCATTAAGCCGTATGGCTATTCCATCTGGGAGAAAATGCAGGGTGTGTTAGACAAAATGTTTAAAGACACGGGCCACCAAAATGCTTACTTCCCGCTACTGATACCCAAATCCTTTTTTTCAAAAGAAGCCAGCCACGTTGAAGGTTTTGCCAAAGAGTGCGCTGTAGTTACTCACTATCGCCTTAAAAATGATGGCGATGGTAATATTATTGTTGATGAGGAAGCTAAACTGGAAGAAGAGCTAATCATTCGCCCAACGTCTGAAACCATTATATGGAACACTTACCGCGGTTGGATACAATCATATCGCGACCTGCCTATACTGGTTAACCAATGGGCCAATGTAATGCGCTGGGAAATGCGTACCCGTTTGTTTTTACGCACCAGTGAATTTTTATGGCAAGAGGGCCACACCGCCCATGCTACATCTGAAGAAGCTGTAGCAGAAACTGAACAAATGTTAGAGGTGTATGCTGATTTTGTAGAGAACTGGTTAGCATTGCCTGTAGTTAAAGGCCGTAAAACACCGAACGAGCGTTTTGCAGGTGCTTTAGATACTTATTGTATTGAAGCTTTAATGCAGGATGGTAAAGCGCTGCAAGCAGGCACATCGCACTTTTTAGGGCAAAACTTTGCTAAGGCGTTTGATGTGAAGTTTACAACAAAAGAAAATAAGCAAGATTACGTTTGGGCTACCTCATGGGGAGTATCTACCCGTTTGATTGGGGCTTTGATCATGGCGCACTCTGACGACGCCGGCCTTGTATTGCCACCAAAACTGGCGCCTATACAAGTTGTTGTTGTGCCAATTTATAAGCACGACGAAGAGTTGGAGAACATTACTAACTATGTTAACGGTTTGAAAAAAGAACTGGTAGCCAAAGGTATCTCTGTGAAATTTGACAACCGCGACACACACCGTCCGGGTGCGAAGTTTGCCGAGTACGAATTAAAAGGCGTACCGCTACGTGTTGCTATTGGCAGCCGCGATATGCAAAACGGAACAGTTGAATTGGCGCGTCGTGATACCAAAACCAAGGAGACTGTTAACCAGGAAGGATTGGCTGCTCATATAGAGGCGTTGTTAGAAGAAATTCAGATCAATATCTACACTAAAGCCGCAAACTTCCGTACCGAAAACACCACCGAAGTTGATACCTACGACGAGTTTAAACGCCTGTTAGACGAGAAGCCCGGTTTCCTGGCAGCGCACTGGGATGGTACGCCTGAAACAGAGCAGCGCATAAAAGACGAAACCAAAGCAACTATACGTTGTATTCCTTTAGATAATAAGCAGGAAGAGGGTAAGTGTATTTTGACAGGTAAGCCTAGTACGCAGAGAGTTTTGTTTGCGAGGGCATATTAGCCAACGGCTTCTTAAAGTAAAGGAATTAAATATCACAAACTTGTCATTGCGAGGAACGAAGCAATCGCGAACTTTACAGCGTGCGATTGCTTCGTTCCTCGCAATGACATTTTTAGGCAATTGTAAAAGATCAGAAAAATGAAATTCGCAACTAAAGCTATACACGCAGGGCAAGAACCCGACCCGAGTACCGGCGCTGTAATGACGCCGATATACCAGACATCAACTTACTGGCAAAAATCGCCGGGCGACCACCAGGGCTTTGAGTATTCGCGCGGGACAAATCCTACGCGTAAGGCTTTAGAGGCTTGTTTGGCTGCTTTAGAGAATGCCTGCTACGGCCTTGCTTTTTCAAGCGGTATGGGCGCAACCGACGCGGTGATGAAGTTGCTGTTGCCGGGCGATGAAGTAATAACCGGCAATGATCTGTATGGCGGCTCATACCGTATGTTCACCAAAATATTTGCTAACTACGGTATCAAGTTTCATTTTATTGATTTTTCAGATCCAGAGAATATCCGTCAGTATGTGAACAATAACACTAAGCTGATATGGATTGAAACGCCCACCAACCCCACCATGCAGATAGTGGATATTGCTGCGGTTACAGCTATTGGTAAAGAAAAAGGTTTGCTTACGGTAGTTGATAATACCTTTGCATCGCCATACCTGCAAAATCCTATTGATTTGGGTGCCGATGTTGTAATGCATTCGGTTACCAAATACATTGGCGGCCATAGCGATGTGGTAATGGGTGCCTTAATGTTAAATGACGAAGCCCTTTATAAACGCCTTTGGTTTATCTATAATTCTTGCGGTGCTACGCCGGGGCCTATGGACAGTTTCCTGGTACTGCGTGGTATTAAAACCCTGCATTTGCGCATGAAAGCCCATTGCGAAAATGGTCGCATCATTGCCGAGTTTTTAAAGACACATCCTAAAGTAGACAAGATATACTGGCCGGGCTTTACAGATCATCCTAATCACCTTATCGCAAAAAAACAAATGCGCGATTTTGGCGGTATGATATCCATAACGCTGAAAGGCGCTGATCTAAAAGAAACATTCCGCATCGCATCATCATTTAAAGTGTTTTCTTTAGCTGAGTCATTAGGTGGTGTTGAATCACTGATTAACCATCCCGTTACTATGACCCACGCGTCAATCCCCAAAGAAGCCCGCGAAGCTGTTGGTGTGGTTGACAACCTGTTGCGCTTAAGTGTAGGTGTTGAGGATGTTGAGGATTTGTTGGAGGATTTGAAACAGGCGTTAGTATAAAAACTCGCATTGTTGGCAAAGGAGCGCTGTCATGCTGAGGCACTCGAAGCATGCGGGGTAGGCCAACGCACACCCTTCGAGTGCCTCAGGGTGACACCCTTATTTGAAGTGATTAAATAATGATAGAAAACCTCCGAGCTTTCCTCGATACCAAAGTAGCCCAATACAACCAGCCCGGTTTTATAGCTAATGATCCTGTCAGCATTCCTCACCTGTTCACCAAAAAACAGGATATAGAGATCATGGGTTTTTGGGCGGCTACATTGGCCTGGGGGCAAAGGGTAACCATTATCAATAAGTGTAAAGAGTTAATTACCCTGATGGATGGCGCGCCGTATGATTTTATCATGAATCATGAAGAGATCGACCTGAAAAAGCTGTTGCATTTTAAGCATCGCACCTTTAATGATATTGATACGCTGTATTTTATAGCGTTTTTCAGATATCATTATCAACATCATCAGTCGTTAGAGGATGCGTTTATTCCCCAAGGTGAAAGCAAAAAGAGCGCTGTCATGCTGAGGCTCTCGAAGCATGCGGGGCAGGCCTCTGCGCACACCCTTCGAGCGCCTCAGGGTGACACCCCATTTAACGATGATGAACCAATTGAAACGTATCTAAATCATTTCAGAAAATACTTTTTCTCATTACCCGATTTCCCGCATCGCACCAAAAAACACGTTTCATCGCCCTCGCAAAAATCAACCTGTAAACGGTTGAACATGTTTCTGCGCTGGATGGTGCGTAAGGACGCTCAAGGCGTAGATTTTGGTATCTGGAACCAAATCAAGCCATCAGACCTTATTATGCCCTGCGATTTACACGTAGACCGTGTGGCCCGCAAACTTAACCTCATCACCCGTAAACAAACCGACTGGCAAACCGCTATTGAACTTACCCAACGCCTGCGCGAATTTGACCCGGCAGACCCTGTTAAATATGATTTCGCCCTATTTGGTTTGGGCATAGAAGAGCGTTGGGGCGCTAACGAAATTATTTCGATATTGTAGTGTTACAAGCTTAGGAATTAAATATGTTAGATCATTCATCCGTATCTCATTTCCTTGCCAATAAATCTGAACATACTTTGGCGCTCTATTACCACTTTATCAATGAGTTTGAAAAGATAGGCGATATCACCATTGGGCCAACTAAAACCATGATTGGCATTTCAAACCCTAACAGGCGTATAGCATGGGTGTCTCAATTGGGTAGGAACTTTATTCATGTGGTTCTGCCATTTAGAAAAGCCTATCCGGATAATCTTTGTTTTCAGAAGATTGGGGCCTTGCCAAGTCAGCTTCAAATAAATCATCACTTACGGATACTTAATATAGAGGATATCAACGATGAGGTTTTGAAATTTATGCAAATAGCTTATAACGAAGAGAAATAAAGAAGGCCCTGCAAATATTTGCAGGGCCTTCGCATTTAAGGTATTATAGGGGGTAATTAAAATCCTAAACCCACTGTCATTGCTTTAAATGTACCGCTTACGGTTGCGCCGGCAGTTGCCGCGCCTGTAGTAAGGTTAATGGTGTATACCTTTGTTGTACCACCAACATTTAGCAAGGCATAGGCTGTGCCGCTGGTGCTGCCAATGTCAAAACCGTTTGTTGCAGCTGCCGTTACGCCTAACGAACCTACTTCAACCAAGGTGCCTGCATTTGGCGGGTCTTGTTTGTAAAGTTTATTGGTTTGCGTGTCAATATCGAATAAAGTAGTAGTTGTTGCGCCGGCTACGTTATTGGTATAAGCCGCAGCGGTTACAAACGGAGTCCCCGGATTCAATACACCATCCACAGCAGCTACAGTGCCGTCTGTAGGCACTACACGCAGGCTTTGGCCGGTATTGCTTATAATACGTATCCTGTCAACAGTCGGGTTAAAATCAAAACCAAAGTCGGTGCCTGCAAGTAGTGTTGCAAATGGCGCTATGCCGGCCGCAACCGCCGCGCCGCTTGATGTATTAAATACATAAATTCTGCTGGTGCTGCCCAGGCCATAAAGCTGGCCGGTAGCCGGGCGAAAATCAAGACCCAAAATTGTCTCGTTAGGCTGTAGTCCTGAAATAGCTTTTGCTACAGATGCGCCGGTTATAGGGTTAAATACTACAAATTCATTAGTACTGCTTATGGCATAGGCAACCGGCTCGGTAGGTATAGCCAGGCCAATAATGTTACCGGTCAAATCGTTTTTAATACGGGTTGCTTTACCGGTAGTAAGGTCAATATTATATAAACTGGTTACACCGCCTTTTTTAAGAGCGGCTATTGCTACGCCCGATGGGCTGATATCAAAATCGGCAGCTTGTTGTATATCAAAGCCAATAGCGCCAATTTCTACCAGTTTACCGTCATTTGGCGGGTCTTGTTTGTAAAGTTTATCGTTGTTGATATCTATTACATATAAAACAGTTGCACTGGCGCCCGCTTTATTTTGAGTGTAACCGGCAGATGTAATGCTGGCATTGGTAGCGCCGTTTATAACGCCGTCAACCGCTGCAACGGCGCCTGTTTCAGGGTGTAAGCGCAGGTTTTGTCCGCTTGATGTTACCAGTCTTATACGGTCTACAGTTGGGTTAAAATCAAAACCTAATACATTGCTGCCAATAACCGGCGTAAACGGGCCGGCTCCAACTATACGTGCGGCGCCGGTGGTAGTGTTAATGGTATAAATAGAACTGGTACTGCTAACGCCATAAAGCTGGCCTGTTGCCGGGCGAAAATCAATACCTAAAATGGTCTCGTTAGCTGCCAGGCCTGTTATAGACACGGGGGTGGTTGCTGCAGGATTTTTAGCATTAAGGCTCAATAACTGATTGGTTGATGTTAAAGCAAACAGCGCAACATCAGGGCCTGTAATGCTGTCGTCGGCAGGGGTGAAAGGGCTGTTGCCTGTGTTTTTTGTACATGACGACAGTGCCAAAGTTGCGGCTGCGCATAACATGCCCAGCTTAAATAAATAAGAGTTAATTGTTTTCATGATAGAATGTTTAATTGATTTTATATGAATTGATAGCCCCAAAACGGAGCAGTGATTTAAACGGAAATTTTAGCTCAAATCGGGCGGGGGAACGGTTATCTTTTGAGTAAAGAATGAACCGTAATTAATGTAATAGGCGGTGTTATGTTTAATTTTACTGTGAGGGATTATTTGCTGGTTGATGGCTTGCGTTAGTGTTGCGGTTTCCTGCTCATCTGTATCGTTGGCTTCCGCTTTCTTCTCTTCGTTTATGTCTGCCTTTTGTGCCGTAGCAACTTCTTTTTTCAAACCCAGGGCAGTAAGTACCACGGTTGTTGTTTTGATGCCGGTGATAAGCAATATCAGCAGCATTGCAGCAATGCGCCAAATTGGAAAAGCTTTACATAAAATAGCCGTCATTTTAAGTGTTTACAACAGATGTATGTGGTAAATACGTAGAATGTTTTTAAGCAGATGTTTGTTTAGGGCCAGTTATAACTGTGAGGAATATATTGATTGTTAATCGTTTATCAAAGGCTCTTCGCGCTCAGACTCGTGTTTCAAGTCATCGTAGTTAAATGATGCTATCCAGCTTTTTTCAAGGGTGCTGTAAAGTATCAGCGCCTTTACAGCAAGGTTATCGGGCTTAGCGTCGTGGATATCGGCGTCCCATATAATGGCATTAAGGCCGTGCTGCAGTTTTATTTTCTTTTTGCCGTTGCGGTAAGTAGCTCCCTTAGTGGGTAGCTTTATACCACCACCACACCGGTTATTAAAATCAACCTTTAAAATTAATGGCACATTGGCTTTTGGCCCCCAAAATTTACCACTTAAGTAAACCAATACACTACCCGCAGCCATAGTTACCATACTTGCCAGCCATAGCCAATAGCCAATGCGGTATTCTGTAATAAAAGCGCTGCGGCCCGGGGTAATGTCGGTAATTTCGTTAAACAGCATAAAGCCGGCCGAAGTGATGGTTGCTATAAAGCTAAATATCATAGCATTTTTTGGCTGCTTATTTAATAGCGACCAAGCTACCCATAGTAATGGGTTTGCATACCAGGTTAAGCCCGCCAAACTCATTATGCCGCCAATGGCTCCAAGCGCTAAAATAGAAACACCTGCCCAATGCCCGCCGCAAACCTGGCTGGTGCAATAACACTCTTGTGTTAAGGCCGCAAGGTACAGGGCCATGCTCATTACAAGGGTAATGCGGGCTACCGGGTTGTATGCTTTGCTTTTCATTGGTTATTTGACATCCTAAAATAGTTAAGAAAAATTATCTTTATACAATGCAACGCAAAACAACATTGAAATTTTTATTTACTGGTTTAATTATCAGTAGTTTAATAATTAGCGCAGGATATGTATGGCAAGCTGATAAAGTTATTCAGGTAGATATAAAAAGCCTTTTAAACGCCCGCCCGGTTACAACCTTAACAAATGGTAAGCTGGCCACATGGACAAAAGGTGTAGACCGCCAGAACGGCTATCTAACCCTGGCAGCGGCCCAGGCCAATGGCGAAACCAATCCTAAAGCAATTGCTGATGATCCGTTAATACCCGCTACCGCACAGCACCCTGCTATTTTGCTTCATTACAGTAATAAAGATGGTGTAGGTAATCAGGCTAAATTAATGGACGATACGGTGTCAGTAGCTATCAATATCCCGAAGGGGAAGTATAAAGATGTTTATGTGTGCCTTACCAGCGCCTACGGTAAATCAAATTTACAGTGCAATTTGGTATATGCTGATGGGGTAGAAGCGAAACAGGTTACGGTGCCCGATTGGTATAATGACGTACCAGACAACGATCCTGATTTTAGCTACGTTGTACACGATTTGGGCAAGTGGGACATTAAAAACAAATTAACAGAGGCAGATCATCATAACATTCACGCCCTTAATGTGCATCCGGATGCAAAGCGAGTGCTAACCGGTGTAAGGCTTAAAAACTTGTCGAAAACTTATATGCTGTTTTGGGCGGCAACAGCGGTGAAAATATAAGCGCTGTTTGAGCTTATTTGCCGGCGGTACCAGCAAAAAATATCCTTATAAAAGTAAAGCTATAAATTGTTGAAAATTTATAGCTTTACCCAAAATGATTAATTAATTGAAGGATTGGTTAGCATTTGCCCGGTGGAAAGTTTGGCGACCAAACACCGGGCTTTTTTATGCCCTGCAATTTTTAGAATCTGTAAGTTAACGATACACGGAAGTTTCTAGGAGCATCTGCCTGCCAGTAATAGGCATTTATCCAGCTATAGTAAGATCCGCTGTAAGTGTATTTGTCAAGTACATTAAATACGTTTGCATTTACGCGTAATTTGCTGCCTTCCCAAAATAAGCCACCATCCATTTTAAAGTAGTTAGGTAGTTTTTGCAAGCCAACACTCCAGGTATCTGTTTGGCGGCCGCCGTAGTAAGTGCCGCCTAATGATACGCCTGTACCTTTTAAACCGCCCTGGCTAAGTTTGTAGGTTAACCAGGCATTGGCTACATGTTTTGCATAACCCGGTACTACATCGCCTACGGCAATACCAGCAGAGCCTGCATGAGCGCCAAGTTGTGTTACTTTTGAGTCTGTAAGGGCATAGTTAGCTGTTAAGTTTAATCCTTGTGCTAATTCGCCTCTTAAATCAAACTCTAAACCTTGCGCACGTTTCTGGCCCAATAAAAAGCTAACCGGGTTTTGTGGTGTGCTGGTAATATCAGCTTGTGCTTCGTTGTTTTTGGTTATGCGGTAAACAGACAAAGTTGTATTCCATTTGCCGTCGCTCCAGTCTTTTTTAATACCAAACTCAAGGTTGCTGCCGGTAATAGGTTTAATACTGCCACCATCAACCAATTTGCCTACAACCTGCGGAATGAATGCCTGGTCGTATAGGCCATATACTGATGTTTGATTATCTACAGAAACACTAAGCCCTACGCGGGGGGTGAATTTTTTAGCATCTGTTGATGTACCAAAATCAGATGTTGACAGCGATGTATAGCGACCTGCTAAGGTTAATCTTACCCTGTTGTCAAAGAAACCTAATTCGTCTTGTGCGTAAACACTTGAATATTTTGAGTTTATTAAACCAAAGCCAGCTGCTGCACGCGCTTCAAGGCTTTTAGAGCGGTCAAAACTACCAAACCCGTTTGATGGATTGTCAAGGCTTTGGCCACCGTCGTAAGGGTTAAATGGTCTTGAACCGGTATCAAGCGAGTGTGTTTGAGCATAATCAGCAACATATTTTTTGTCGCCGAAGTCCAATCCGCCTAAAAATTTATGTACCACCTTGCCGGTAGTTACTTTGCCGTTTAAAAATACCTGTGCTAACGACATACGGCTTTCTGCTTCCCAGATACCGTAGTTACGATAGTAAGTTCCGTCAGTATTTACCGAGTCAACCCATTGCGAAGTACCTAATTGCGAGTAGCTGTAACGAGATGCCTGTGCGGTTAGTTTCCAGTTGTCGCTTATTTGGTGCTGAAAATTTAAAGTAAAACTATGGTCATTGATGTTGGTAGGAGGTAATCCTGCCGAAGTTTGGGTAAAATTACGTGGCAACGAAGCGTAGCCTTTATCTTTAGGCGCAAAAACATAGTATGAACCTACGTCAGATGTATGGGCACGTTGGTAAACATACTCAGCAGTTATCTTGCTTTTATCGTCTATCTGGTATGAAATAACCGGTGCTACTGTATAACGGTCATTGTATTCGTTAGGGCGGAAAGAACCTTTGTTTTGCGCCGCTAAGTTTAAGCGATAAAGTAACTTACCGTCTTTGCTCAATTTGCCATCTAAGTCAAGCGTTGCGCGGTTAAGGTTAAAGCTGCCAACTGTCAGGCCAAATTCGCCCTTGGTTTGGCCGGTGGGCTTTTTAGTAACCACGTTATATAAACCACTAGGGTCGCCGCTGCCTAACATAAAACCGGCCGGGCCTTTTACAAATTCGATATGGTCAACAATGCTCATATCCTCTGTAAGCGGTCCCCAAAAAGAGCTAACCACGTTAAAACCGTTACGGAAAGCCTGTATCTGTGAACCACGCATGGTAATATTGGCATATAAATCGCCCCAATGCTCTAAACGCACGGCGCCGCTTATGTTACGAATAACACCATCGCTCATACTGATAATTTGCTGATCGGCAAGGGCTTTTGATGATACTACCTGTATATTTTGAGCTACCTGAATAATAGGCTCCTGCAAACGTAATGATTGCGATGGGTTGTCAATTTTTAAACGGTTGGCGCGGTCTTTAACCTCAACCTCTTGCAGTTTTACGTTGCTAATGTCTAAAACAAAATTAACTGTTGCAGTTTGGCCGGCAACAACAGTAATTTCTTTTTGTTGTTTGGCAATATTTACCGCGGTTGCGCTAATGGTGTAAGTGCCCGGTTTAACACGGTTTATTTTAAAAGTACCTGTTAAACCTGTTGATGCACCGGCACTGGTGCCAACAAGGCCAACCGAAATAAACTCTGCCGGTTTACCGTCTGATGTTGTAACAGTACCTTGTACCGCACCTGTTTGACTTTGTGCAAATGACTGATTGAAAAATACAGTTAATAACAGCAGGGCCAAGCCTTTAACTGTACGTAATGACAGGGCTTTGGTGCTGGCTAAACTTGTAGAAAGTTGATCCATAAATAAAATGATTAAGAATTAAAGGATTGGTTGTTATGCGGCAAGAAAAGTTTGGCGACCAATTACCGGCGATAACTGTGTTAATTGTT
>JAZKET010000086.1:0-6370 GCA_040386815.1 Bacteroidota bacterium
AAAAGCCCTCTTTCCGCGCAGCGAAGAGAGGGCAGGACGAGCGAAGCAACGTCCGGGTGAGTTAACACCGCCATGCATATTAACTGAAGCAATATTGAAAAACCGCAAACTCCTTTTTCTGGCAGATGCCTTTTTGTATACGCTGAGCGCTTTTGGTGGTCCGCAGGCGCATTTGGCTATTATGCTGCGCGAGTTTGTTCAAAAGCGGGGCTATATTACCGAGAATGAGTTAATGGAGCTAAGCGCCCTATCGCAGGTATTGCCCGGGCCATCGTCAACCCAAATGTTAATAGGCATAGCCTGGAAAGTCGGGGGCTTTTGGCTGGCAATAGTCACTTTCCTGATCTGGGTATTGCCGTCGGCAGCTATCATGTGTGCGGCGGCTATCAGCTATAGGTTGTTTTCAAATCAAGGCAAAATCGCCGATGTACTGGAGTATATCCGCCCCATGGCCATGGGGATTGTAGCTTATGCCACTTATACTTTCGCTCATAAATTTTTAAAAACAAGGATAGCTACCATGTTGGCTATTGGCTCGCTGCTGGCGACGCTGATCTTACAAACCCCTTATGCTTTTCCGATACTGATCTTACTGGGAGGAATTATCTCATCCGCATTAGAAACACCACCGCAGGAAACCGAACTACGCACCCGCTTATTTGCTAAGGTAAACCCCAATAAAGTGGCTTATTTTATCGGGATCTTGCTGTTTTTTGCCGCCTTGGGTGCAATTGTTAACCAAACCTCGCCCTTTAGTTTACCTATCCGTTTGTTCGAGAACTTTTACCGTAACGGTATCCTGATATTTGGCGGCGGGCAGGTGCTGGTGCCGCTAATGTATACCGAGTTTGTGGAACTGAAACATTACCTGAGCAGTGCCGAATTTTTATCGGGTTATGCCTTGCAACAAGCCTTGCCGGGGCCTACGTTTTCGTTCACTTCGTTTGTTGGTGCCATGACATTGGCGCATAAAGGCTATGGCATTTCCGGCGAGATATTGGGTAGCGTAATCGCGGTAATAGGGGTAAACCTGCCGGGACTGATATTGATCTTGTTCATTGTCCCTTTTTGGGAGGATCTGAAAAAAATAGCCCGTATAAAAAACTCATTAAGCGGTATTAACGCTGTGGCAGTAGGTTTTATGGCGACGGCTTTCATCTTGCTGGTGCGCCCCTTTTATGATAACTGGTTAGCGTATGTATTGATGATAGGGACGTTTTTGTTGCTACAGTTTACCAGGGTAAAAACGCCGGTAGTTATTTTGATAGGGGTTGTGTTGGGGTTGTTGTTTTAGATGATTTTAAAGCATCTTGATCTAAGCGATCTTCTTTCCGGAATGATGATGATCAATGCTTCTTTACTAACTAATTACTAATATTAATGGTGGCGCTATTTTGTCAGAGAAAGCGTTAAAAAACCACGTTTTTTGCCCGAAAAGTGATCCAAATTACACAGGTTATTATAGATATTTACCTGATTTTTAAGGTTTTTTTCAAGAAAAAGCATGACCCACATTTATTTTTGATACACTTAAAAGTGGATCACTTTCATGGATCAAGGCGTCAGATTTCAGCCTCAAAAAGACCTGCAATTACGCAGTTAAATTGTTAAGTTCGATATTAAAACGGCGGCTCATCCTCCATATCATCCATCCTTGACGGGCGGATGATAAAGTTGCTTGGCTTGTCAAAATCCTGCGAAGGGTTAAGTCCCGCGAAAGCGGCTCCCGGCGCCGGGAAGCTGTCGCCGCTATCAAGATCTGTAAACTTAACAAACTTACCAACGAATTTCAATCGCACAATGCCCGTTTCACCATTACGGTGCTTGGCTATGATAACCTCGCCCACGCCTTTGGTAGGGTTGTTGTCCTCATCCACATCCATACCATAGTATTCAGGGCGATACAGGAACAATACCATATCCGCATCCTGCTCAATAGAGCCCGACTCACGTAAATCTGACAGCATTGGCCTTTTCGAAGCACCCGGACGGCTCTCAACCGCACGGCTCAACTGCGATAGCGCAATAACCGGCACATTCAATTCTTTAGCCACCGATTTCAAGGCACGGGAGATACTACCGATCTCCTGCTCGCGGTTACCACCACCTTTGCCATCGGCCGATTTACCATGCATCAGCTGCAAGTAGTCAATGATGATTAGTTGGATGTCATACTGTGATTTTAAACGGCGGCACTTAGCCCTAAACTCAAATATATTAAGGGCGGGCGTATCGTCAATGATCAGCGGCGCCGCTTCCAGTCTGCCTATCTTTGAGTGAATCTGCTGCCATTCCCATTCTTCTAAAGTTCCTTTTCTGATCTTCTCCTGCTCAATCTCAGTCTCGCCGGATACCAAACGGTTAACCAACTGAATAGATGACATCTCTAAAGAGAATACCACTACCGGCTTGTCAAAATCAACCGCCGCGTTACGCGCACAGGTAAGTACGAATGCTGTTTTACCCATCGCCGGACGAGCCGCTATGATCACTAAATCAGATTTCTGCCAGCCCGAGGTCATACGGTCCAGATCAGTAAAGCCGGATGGTACACCTGTCAAGCCGTCTTTTTTATCTTTTAGTTTCTCTATCTCGTTCAGCGTTTCGCGCAAAATGTCGTCCATTTTACGTGAGTCGCGGCGAAGGTTGTTTTGCGCTATGTCAAAGAGGTTCTTTTCAGCTTTGTCCAACAGGTCCAAAACATCTGTAGTATCCTCGTAAGCGCTGGTAATGATCTCTGTAGAAATGCGGATCAGCTCGCGCTGAATGAATTTTTGAATAATGATACGCGAGTGGTACTCAATATTAGCCGCCGATGCTACACGGTTGGTCAGATCCGTAATATAGTAAGCGCCGCCCACCATTTCCAGTTCGCCCTGGCTACGTAGTTGCGCCGTAACGGTAAGGATATCCACCGGTGATGTTTTTTCAAACAAAATATAGATAGCCTTAAAAATGCGCTGATGGCTGTCAAGATAAAACACCTCCGGTTTCAATATATCAATAACCGACGATAAGGCATCTTTCTCAAGCATTAAAGCACCTAAAACAGCTTGTTCCAGGTCTGTTGCCTGTGGGGGTAATTTACCTAAGCCTGTGTAGGGCGTGGGGTTGGTAATGCGGTTACGTTTTTCACCTGTGTTGGGCTTAAAATTGGGGGCGTCGTTCTCAAAATTCATTGTTCCCAAAATTATGTAAAAACGCGTGTTGTCGATAGCTTAATACTCAACATTTAAATTTGAAACTGTAACCGAAAGATTTACAATCATATAATTTTTAACATTTGCAACAAACGGAGGGTGTTAGTAATTTTAATTAATCAACACCCTATTGTGAATAAACTGTTAGTATCTAAAATTTAGCATTGATACACAGTATTTTAAGTAGATGTTAATAAAGATTGGGATTGTTAATTAAATAGCCCTAAACCAAAATGGCACTTGGGTTCAATAAGTGCCAAATCAATTAAATATAGCTATTTTTGTTGCTTCAAATTTAAAACGCAGTATGTATAATAATAACAGAGAACCCCGCGAAAGCAACCAGGTAGTTTTTGGTATCCGCGCGGTTATTGAGGCTATTAAAGCCGGTAAAGAGATTGAGTCATTATACATACAACGTGGTATTGGTGGCGAGTTGCTAGGCGAACTGAGAGCTTTGTTGAACGAGTACAACATTGTTGCCCAACAGGTTCCGGTTGAAAAGCTTAACCGCATCACCATGAAAAACCACCAGGGTGTTATTGCGTTTATATCGCCAATTACTTATCAAAAGATAGAGGACATCATCCCGCAAATATTTGAAAAAGGAGAGGTACCGCTGATACTGGTGCTTGATTCGATTACCGATGTGCGCAATATGGGAGCCATAGCCCGTACAGCCGAGTGTAGTGGTGTACATGCTATAGTAGTGCCAGCAAAAGGTTCAGCACAGATAAATCCAGATGCTATTAAAACATCAGCAGGAGCGCTGTATAAAATCCCCGTTTGCCGTCATGATAATTTTATGCAGACGGTTAAGTTTCTGCAAGAGTCGGGGCTGCAACTGGTTTGCTGTACTGAAAAAACCAAAGAATACATTTACACGCCTGATTACACCGGCCCAACGGCCATTGTAATGGGATCGGAAGAAGACGGTGTGCGCCACGAGATCATCCGGATTTCAGATCATTTAGCTAAGATCCCGATGTTTGGTGAAATTGAGTCTTTGAATGTGTCTGTAGCGACGGGGGTAATACTTTACGAAGCGACAAGGCAACGACTGGCGTAATGTCTGCAATAAAAGAACTCGATAACTTCTACCTTCAACTCCCTGAGCCTACGCAAGGTTGTTTTTTGGCCCTGCGGGACATTATCATGGCGCAGGATAAATTGATTACTGCCGAGTGGAAATATAAGCTGCCGTTCTTTTACTACAACACCAAGCCGCTTTGCTATTTATGGATAGATAAAAAGACACAAAAACCCTACCTGGCCATGATGGAGGGTAAACACATCCATCACCCTGATCTGCTTTTTGGCGATAGGGTAAGGATAAAGTCAATATCATTTAACCCTCATGAGGATTTGCCTTATGAGACTATCGTAGGTATCTTACAGCAAGGCTTAGAGGTGTTCAGGACGGGTTTGGTTAAGATCAAGATCCGTCGCACCAAAGCTTTTTGATATTATCGCCATGCGCCCAATATCGCACCCATTAGTGTGAGGGAGATTACGCTATACAATCCATTTATAACAATATGGCGCCAGCTTTTTTGTTCAAATAAGCTGTGTGTAGCAATGGCACTAAATGTCCATATCCCCGCCAGGAAACCTGCTGTAGCGCCCCATGCAAGATCGGTTTTTGGATCGGCTAAAAACGCTGCGAGGTTGGCTGATGATATAAATGCAAATAAAGCTGTAAAGCCAAAGATCTTGCCGGTGTTGCCACCTTTCATGTCATCTTGGGTGAGTTTGCTGTCTTTCATCCAGGCGGTGCCAAATACTTTCGGGTTATACCAAATGCCGCCTACAAAAAAGGCAGATAATGCCGCTACAACCACGGCCGGCCAGTTAATTAGTGTGGGGTTCATAATTGTTATTTTAGGGTGGTTAATTATTATAAAGCTACAAAATATATCAACAAAAAAAGCACCCTGAACTTCAGGATGCTTTTGTATGGTACTGATTATTAATCTTTAAGAAACTAATCTCTCATTAACTAATCATCAATCACTAAATATATTTTGTTCCAAATTGCGCCTTCACATCGGCAACAACTTTCTTAACGTTTTGCTCCTGGTCGCGCGGGCAAATCAATAGGGTATTATTTGATTCAACTACGATGAAATCATGCAAACCCTGTAATATCACCAGTTTTTCATCAGGTACATTAACCATACAGTTTGACGAATCGTACATAATCACTTTTTCTGACGGGATAACCGCGTTGCCTACATAATCTTTGTCTGCTAAGTCATAAATAGAGGCCCATGTACCCAAATCAGACCAGCCAAATTCTGACGGCAATACGTACACGTTATCAGCTTTCTCCATAATACCGTAATCGATAGAGATATTGGTACATTGTAAAAAGGCCTGGTTTACATGAGTTTTTTCATTTTCAGTATTATAATGTGGGCGAGCTTCAGCAAATATCTCATTCATGTCAGGCAAATGCTGCTCGAAAGATTTAACAATCGCCGCTGCCGACCAAACGAAAATACCGGCATTCCACAAGAAATCGCCGCTTTGTATAAAGGTTTTAGCAATTTCAAGCGTTGGTTTTTCGGTAAAGGTTTTAACCTTATGGAAATCGCCGTCAATAGCATTATCGGTATATTGTATATAACCATAACCGGTATCAGGGCGCGATGGTTTAATACCTAACGTTACCAAACACTGATGTTTAGTAGCTGTAGCCAGCGATTTTTCTATAGTGGCAACAAAGCCAGGTTCGTCAAGTATCAGGTGGTCAGATGGTGCTACAACAATAGCAGCATCAGGGTTAAGGCTTTGTATCTTAAAACAACCATAGGCAACGCAAGGTGCTGTATTACGCATTACCGGCTCTGTAAGTATTTGGTTGTTAGCCATATCTGGTAATTGTGTGTTTACTAAACCGGTATAGATCTCGTTAGTAACAACAAAAATATTTTCTTTCGGGCATACCTTTAAAAAGCGATCGTAAGTTTGCTGGATAAGCGTTTTGCCCGTACCTAATATGTCAATAAACTGTTTAGGGTGCGATGTTCTGCTAATTGGCCAAAAACGGCTTCCGATACCGCCTGCCATTATTATGGCATAATAGTTTTTGTTCATGATTAAAATGAAGAATTTAAGTTGGGTTTATCCGTAACAAAAGTGGGGATAAACCATCAAATATTTGCTAT
>JAZKET010000087.1:0-16015 GCA_040386815.1 Bacteroidota bacterium
CGCTGATGCTGGTATTTACATCGGTAGCGCACTTTGCATTCTTCAATGGCATGCTGCTTACCGTGCCACCTTACATGCCTTTTAAAGCATTTATGGTATATGCCACCGGGGTATTAGAGATAGCCGGTGCCATTGGATTGCTATTAAATACCACTCATTATATAACAGGCATACTACTGATAATTTTCTTTGTAGCACTTATACCATCAAACATCTACGCGGCCCAAAACCACATCAACCTTGAAAAAGCAGATTGCACAGGCAACGGCCTTAATTATCTCTGGTTTAGAATACCGCTGCAATTACTCTTTATAGGATGGGTGTGGTACTTTGCGATTTTGAATTGAACTGTTGTAAGGTATACGCAATGCATTGCGTCCCTACTATATCCACCAATCCCATAGATAAACATTAAAGTGGGTGCTTAAATAAAGTAATCCTTAATTTAGCCGCATGTCGGTAATTGAGCTTACGTTAATCATTCTCATCGGTTCTTATTTCGCAGGTTTATTGGGCTCATTAACCGGTTTGGGTGGGGGTTTTATTATCATACCTCTTTTTAGTTTGATACTGGGCATCAACATACATTATGCTATTGGCGCTTCGCTGATATCGGTCATCGCTACATCTTCTGGCTCGGCAGCAGCGTATGTAAAGGAAGGCTTCACAAATATGCGCCTGGGTATGTTTTTAGAGGTAGCCACTACCGCGGGTGCTTTGGCAGGTGCTATGCTGGCTATTTATACGTCTACCCATTACATTGCCATATTATTTGGCTGTATATTAATATTATCGGCAATAATGTCGCTACGCAAAAAATCAGAAGCAATAATAAGACACAAAAGCGCGCTGGCCGGGCGTTTAAAACTAAACAGCAGCTATCCTACTGCAGATGGTATAGTAAAATACAACGTTGTAAATGTTATAGGCGGCTTTTTTATGATGGTATTTGCCGGGGTGATATCGGGCTTGCTGGGCATAGGCTCTGGCGCGTTAAAGGTTATTGCTATGGATAACGTTATGCATATACCTTTTAAAGTATCAACCACTACAAGCAATTTTATGATAGGTGTAACCGCTGCAGCCAGTGCTGTAGTTTACCTGCAACGCGGATACATCGACCCTGCTTTATCAATGCCTGTGGTTATTGGTGTATTACTTGGCGCCATAACCGGATCAAAAATTCTGATCCAAAGCACATCTTCAAAGTGGATGAGAGTGATATTTGCCATCGTGATAACTACTGTGGGTATACAAATGATATATAACGGCTTAATAGGTAACGTTTAATGAAAATAAAAGACACCGACATACATTCAATTATTGGTTGGGTATTACGCACAGGTGTGTTGCTATCAATTGCTATAGTTTTATTTGGCGGCACAATTTATATTTATCGTAACGGACAAAAAATTGCAGATTATAGTGCCTTTAAAGGAATACCTGGTTTTGTACAGCCAGGAAGTATTATTAATGGAATATTGACCCTGCGGGGACGCGCCATTATACAGGCAGGTATTATCTTGCTGATAATGACACCTATTATGCGGGTTATTTTTTCTGCTATTGGATTTATACTGGAAAAAGATTACCTGTATACCTTTATTACTTTCATGGTACTCATGGTAATATCTATCAGCTTGATAAGCGGACACGCCGGTTAGTTAGCCGTACTGTTGCCCGCTACACCACCAGCGCGCTTTTGCTCGTCTTCATTTCCGGCAGCATGTTTTTCAGTGTTTTTTAAAGAAGTGTTACCAAAGCGATAGCTAAAGCCTATTTTGAAGATTCGACTCTCAACCTTATCCCAAATTTTCACATTAAGATTTTGATAGTTGATAGTAGAGCGATCTCTAAGCGTGTTAAATATATCAGAAACACTGGCTGTAATAGTGCCCATCTTATTAAGAACCTGCTTACTTAACCGGGCATTTACAAAATAGTTAGCCTTTAGCTGCCCAATACCATAAAAATTGGGCGACTCATATCTGCCAGACAATTCGGCCGTGAGCGTACTGCTCACTTTAAAAGTTTGCGTACTGGTAAATATAATATCCTGAGTACCCTTATTTAGCGATCCGTTTTGGGCATAAGCTTTAATACGCTGGTATGATGCATCTAATGCGAAACTTGCCGTCCACCAGTTGTAAAAATCAACTGGGGCCAATATTTTTAAGCCTAGAATAGAATAGGTACCAAAGTTATTTGCCTCGGTAATACTCACCTTTGACGAGTCGTTTTGGCGCAATACCCGCAAATCATAAAAATCAGTAATAACGGTACCGTACAAACTGGTTTGCAAAGTTTTATTGTAGGTATGAGTAAGCTCTAATTTATTTGAGTATTGTGGTAATAACTTTGGATTTCCCTGGTAATAGTCATACAGGCCAACAAAGGACAAAAACGGATTAACAAAGCTATACATTGGCCTGTTAATGCCACGGTTAAAGCTTAAATTAAGTGCGTGCTTATCGTCAACATCATAATTTAACTGCACCTGAGGGAACAGGTTAAGATAATTTCTGGTAAGCGGATTTTTCATAGTAGCCGAGTTGCCCTTAGCGTTAGTTTGCTCTGCACGTAAACCAGCAGTAAGGCCTACAACGCCAACTTTACCTATATAATTAACGTATGCCGAATTTATATTCTCGGTATACAAAAAAGTATTGCTAAATGCCCGCGAACTGGTGTAAACGCCATTCACTTTAGGTCCAAATACCAAATCGTTATCGCTATTTACATTACTGTATTTTACACCAGCTTCAAGTTGAGATGTTTTAGACAATGGTGTAGCTAAATCAAGCTTTGCAGCCCAGATATGAATTACAGAAGGGGTTAAATTTTGCAAATAAAGTGGCAAACGGTAAGCACCGCCACTGGCAAGCGTAAAGTGGTTGTTTATATATTCAGACGAATGACGGGTGATATCGTTATAAACAAAATCGGCTAATAGGGTTGTGCCTTTGCTATCCAGTTTGCCAGAATAATTAATATCGTAACTTATATTACTAAGCCCCCGGCTGGTGTTTGATGTTGTATTTATCAGAGAATCAAACTTGCCCTGGTTAGACATTTTAAGCAGGTTGTCTTTAATAAAAGTATTTTCATTAACTGTGCCGCTTACTAACACGCCTATAGTATGATTGGATGACACGGCAACATCAACCCCTGCTCTGAAAGTATGATTTTTACTTACCTGCATAGCGCTGTAAATTACATTATATTCGCTTGACAGCCCTTGATAGTTAATGGAGCGATCTGTGGTAAAGTCATGGAAAGACTTATTCTCTAAATAATTGTAATTACCAAACACGTTAGTAGCACCTTTACGATTATTAAATGACAAGCCACCATTTAGCTTGTAGTATGTACCGTATCCGCCACCGGCATTAACGGTGATATTGGTACCCTGATTAATTCCTTTTTTTGAAATAATATTGATTACCCCACCACCGGCTGCATCATATTTGGCAGATGGGTTTGATATCAGTTCAATTTGTTTAACAGTAGTACCCGGCATACCTTGTAAAAGGTCTATCAAATCCTGTCCGCTTAAGTTTGTGGGTTTGCCGTCAATAGTAACCAAAGCGCCTTGCTTACCTATCATACTAAAGCTACCTCTACCGTCAACATGTACACCGGGCGCTTGCCTTAATATTTCGGCAACAGAGTTTCCTTCGGCAATAATGCTGCTTTGCACGTTTAACGTAACCTTACCGGGTTTGGCATCAATGTATGACCTTTGTGCGGTTATAGAAACTTCTTTTAATTGTGGTAAATGCACTACCAGGCGAACTTCTGGTGCAGCAAAATTCTTTGCGGTTTCGACAACAAACGGACCAGTTAATGATTGGTCATAGCCTATTTTACTTACCAGCAATAAATAGCTGCCGGGTTTAACATCTAAATTAAATAGTCCCTGATCATCGCAAGCTATGGATTTAACAACGGAAGAGTCGACTGCTGCTAACAGTATAACCGTAGCAGCCGCGGCTGCTACATGTTTTTCGTCAGAAACTTTACCATGAATGCCCGACGAACCGGTTTGTGCGAAGGTATAGTTACAGCCAACCAATAAGAATGCTAAAAGCAAGCACCCTGTTAAAAACTTCATTGTTTATTATCCGTAAAAGAATTTATTAGTTAAATAAGCTTATAAAGATGCTGATAAATACCGTATTTATACGCTTAATTATTATCAAAAGTTATCAATATCAGTTACTAACATTTATAGCGTACCGGTATTTAAGGTTTTTTAGTAATTTTCGACGTTTATTAAACCACCTATTTTACATTGACTGTATGAAGAAAGTTTGCATTATGATAGTGGCCATTTGTTTTGCCACAGCAATATTTGTACAGGCAAAACCATCTAAATATATTGCCGTATCAGCTAAGTTTAAACGGCAGCCAATGGCGGCAAGTAAAATTGATCCCTCGCTAACAGAGTCACCTATTATATTAAAAACGCTTACCGGTAATATTGCAGGCACTTTAACAACGCCACAAACCATAAATGGCAAAATACCGGTAGTGTTGATCATAGCAGGCTCAGGACCAATTGACCGGGAGGGCAACAGCGCTAAACTTAACCTGTCGACAAATACTTACAAGCTACTGGCCGAAGCTTTGGGCAAAGACGGCATTGCCTCTTTACGTTACGACAAACGCTTAGTGGGTGAAAGCGCGGCAGGCCAAAAAGAAGACAACCTTCGCTTTGACGATTATGTAGACGATGCCATAGGCATGATAAACCTGTTAAAAGAAGACAAGCGTTTTTCAAAAATAATTGTACTTGGCCACAGCGAAGGCTCATTAGTAGGTATGCTGGCAACAGCATCAACAGTAGGCAGCGCAAACGCGTTTATATCGGTAGCTGGTGCAGGCAGACGCGCCGACATTGTTCTGAAACAACAGTTAAAGACACAACCTGCTTATATTTCAGAGGGCGTTGGGCGGATATTGGATTCACTGGCTCAAGGTAAACTTCAAAAAAATGTAAACTCCTCATTATACTTTTTGGCAAGGCCTAGTATACAAAACTACCTGATGAGCTGGTGCAAGTTTGAACCAGATAAAGAAATTAAAAATGTAAAAGTCCCCATATTGGTAGTACAAGGAACAACCGATTTACAAATAACAACGGTAGACGCAGGTAACCTAAAAAAATCGGGTACTACATTGGCTATCATCAGCAACATGAATCATGTGCTTAAAGAGGCTCCCGCTGATCGTGACAAAAACATAGCTACCTACTCGCAGCCTGACCTGCCTTTGAAGGTTGAATTTGTTAATAGTGTTTTAGATTTTATTAAAAAATTGAAGTAACATCAGGCAAGTCACAGGTAAATGTCCTAAGTTTATCCAATTAAATAATGCACCATGCGTAAGCTTTACTACCTTATTATTTTTTCTTTGTTTCTAATTGGATGTCAAAAAGATGGCCCCGGCGCCTTGCTTGCCGCAAAAGGCGATGAATCTTTTGATAAATATAAAGATCACTACCTTGAAGCATTATGGAAAATAAGCCCTGACAAAGCATCGGGCGAAGGTTATCATAAATATGACAGCATCCTTATTGTGCCTAACGATAAGGCTAGAGAAACCATGCTGAATTTTGTTAAAACACAGCAAGACTCACTATCTCGTTTTGAGGTAAATGATCTTACCGAACCTAATAAAATTGACTACCGCATTTTGCAAAATCAGTTAGAATATACCAACTGGCAGTTAACTGTATTAAAACCATGGCAATGGAATGCCGGCTATTACAACCCTGTACCCGCATTTGCGCGCATACTAAGTGAAAACTACGCGCCGCTAGCTAAACGCCTGCGTAATTTTCACCAAAAAATGGCCGACCTACCAGTATATTACAAAGAGGCAGAAAAACTACTTAAAGATGGCGTACCTGAATTGACTGTATTGGCTATTGATCAGCAAACTGCCGGGCTTAACATTATAGATCGCGATTTTACCGATTCGATAAAAAAAGCCAACCTGCCAGTTGCCGAGCAAAAACAAATGACTGACCGCGCCAATTTGGCTACTGCCGCCATGCGTGCCCACATCGCCTGGCTTAAGGCTATAAAAGGCGACAAGCCACGTAGTTTCCGTTTAGGTAAGGAGCTTTACGAGGAGAAGTTTAAGTACGAAATGCAATCGGCACTTACCGGGCAGCAGTTGTTTAACGCGGCTACCGAACGCAAAAAGCAAATCCATAAAGACATGGCTAAACTTAGCCGCGAGCTGTGGCCTAAATACTTTGATAAAAAAGCTAAACCAGCCGACTCGCTTGAGATGATAGCCCGGGTATTAGATACCCTGTCAGCCAAGCATACTACCGCGGCTAACTTCCAATCATCCATTGAAGATATGCTGCCCAAACTATCGGCTTTCGTCAAAGAGAAAGATTTGCTAACGCTTGATCCGTCTAAACGTTTATTAGTGCGCAAAAGCCCTGCCTATTTTGGCAATGTAGCCGGTGCCTCATTAAGCGCACCGGGGCCGTATGAAAAAAACGGCAACTCATATTATAATATATTAAGCCTTACAGGCATGCCTGCAGAGCGTGCAGAAAGCTATCTGCGCGAGTATAACAACTATACCTTACAAATATTAAGCATTCACGAAGCTATACCGGGTCATTATGCTCAGTTAGTTTACGCTAACAAAGCACCAAGCATGATCAAATCCATATTTGGCAGCGGGCCAATGGTTGAGGGCTGGGCAGTTTATGGCGAAGAAATGATGCTTGATGCAGGTTATGACCCATCGCCAGAAATGAAACTGATGTGGTACAAATGGCATTTACGTTCGGTTTGTAATGCGATATTGGATTTCGCGGTTCATTGTAATAATATGAGCAAGGAGTCTGCAATAAAATTCTTGAGCCAGGAGGCATTTCAGCAACAAGCCGAAGCCGAGGGTAAATGGAAACGTGTAAACCTAACCAGCGTACAACTTTGCAGTTATTACCTGGGCTACAAAGAAATTATGGACCTGCGCGAAGCCTATAAAACTAAAACCGGTGCCACAAAATACAAGCTAAAAGAATTTAATGAGAAGTTTTTAAGCTACGGTAGCGCCCCTGTTAAGTTGATTAGGGCGGCCATGCTGGGGAATAAATAGACTTATTATTGCGTTGTGATTATCCACAACAATATGTTTGCTACTATCTATTAACCAACAAATTATAAACTTACCTACGCGTTAAAGTATTTTTTATAATTATTATTATAATTATATTGCAGTATTAATTTAAACTGATGAAAATACTTCTGCGCGCCCTCACTTTAGCTGTGTTTTTTTGCCTTGGCATTTGCCGGTTTGCACAGGCACAATTTGCAACAGGCCTTGACTTTGACGACGATGGTTATCAAAAAGTCCCTAAAAAAGCTACGCTAACCCGTGCCCTTACGGTATTACCCGCGCGTGCGTCTATTAAACAATATGCCCCCTATCCAAAAAGCCAGGAACAATTTGGCACCTGCGTGGCCTGGTCTGGCGCATATTGCGGCCGTACTATCATTGAAGCCATAAAAAATAACTGGACCGACCGTAATTATATTACCAATAACGCTTTCTCGCCAGCATTTTTATTTCGCCTGCTTGAGCCTAATGACGCTGTTTGTAAAGGAGGCGCAAGTGTTGAAGAAGCTTTTAACCTGATGAAAAGTAAGGGGGCCATACCGTTTTCGGCATTACCGGAACAGTGTGTATCAAGCTTAACGGCAGAGCAACTTAACCTTGCAAATAATGCTAAGATCAAAGATTTTGTACGTTTGTTTGATATCGGTGCTACCGAAAATTTGAAGGTTCAATCGGTAAAAAAATCTATATCAGAGAAAAACCCCGTGGTGATAGCCATACGTGTGGCGCAGTCATTTTACAGTGCCAGGAATGTTTGGTTACCTGCCGAAGCCCCCGCTGCAAACATGGGTGGCCATGCCATGTGTGTTGTAGGCTTTGATGACAACATGTTTGGTGGCGCTTTTGAAATTCAAAACAGTTGGGGCCAAACCTGGGGCGACAAGGGCTACACCTGGATACGTTATGCCGATTTTGCCAATTTTGTAAAGTATGCCTTCGAGTTTGTTGACCCACCCGTTGTAGCCCCAAACCTGCCCGATCTATCGGGCGAAATTAAACTGGTATTAGCAGGTAACAAAGAAATAGCGGCTAATTTGCTAGTATCTACCCGCGGTTTAAAAGTGGTATCGGCTAATAAAACGGCGCAGCCCTTAACTATTTATAAAACAGCCGGCGCTTACACAGCCGGCACCAATTTTCGTATTTATTTAAGCAATGATCAGCCCGCTTATGTATATGCCATCAGCTCTGACTTGAGCAACGAGGTAACAAAGATCTTCCCTTATGACGACGGTATCAGCGCAGCATTAAGCTACAAAAAAAATGCGGTAGCCATACCAGATGAGGATCATTTTATCCAGTTTGACGATAAGCCAGGTACAGATTTTCTTTGCGTATTATACAGCAAAAATGAATTAAACATCAACCAGATCATTGGCCAGTTAAGTGCGCAAACCGGGACATTTAACGAAAAAGTTTATAAAACCCTAAGTAGCCGTTTGGTTGACCCTCAGGATATCAATTTCAGTACTGATAAAATTGCTTTCAAAGGTATAAGCAAGGGCAAGGACGTGATAGCCATGATGGTAGAATTAGATCATAAATAAGGATGAAAAAAATAACTATACTAATATTTGTTCTATTTTATGTTTCGACGCAAACCACGTTGGCACAGGTTATTTACGACAAAACGTTTACTACCGCTGTAGCGCCATTTACCAGTTATAACGATGATAATATGAACGGGCTGGTACAAAACGGCCAATACGTGTTAACTCATAAAAAAACATCTTACGCTATTACCACCACACCAATAGCTATTGATTACACCCGCGATTTTACCATCGAAACATCGGTTACACACCTTGTGGGTGCAACTAATTACCCCATGGGGATAGCTTTCGGAGGAGCAGATTTTTTAAACCTGTATTATTTCACGATAGCGCCATCAGGCAGTTTTTTGCTTAGAGCAACCAACCAGGGCGCCCCGGTTGATTTGAAAGCCTGGACACAATCTGCCGCCATACGCACAGGAAGTAACGTTGCCAATAAATTAAAAATAGCCAAAATAGGCACTCAGTTTGTGGGCTACATTAATGATATAGAGGTTATGCGCATGACCTTTTACCGCCCTTTTGGCAACCAGACAGGCTTTTTGGTGCAAGACAGGCAAACCGTTGCTTTTAATAATTTAAAAGTAGCTTATACAGATAACCGTACTACGGTTGTTAACAATCCGCCCCAAACTGCTACATCAACCCAAAGAAGCACTACCAGAGTTGTTACTGCTCCGCCCGCCACCATTTTAGAAACAGCTTATAGTACTGAGTTTAACGCCGATGATAAAAATGAATGGGTGTTACCCCCTACCGATTCGGCCAGAACAGCCATTACCAATGGCGAATTTGTGATTAATCGCAGCGGAAAACTGGGTTTTACGGCATCTGTCACCACACCTGAAACGAAGGTTGACATGAGTCGCGATTTTATTATTGAAACCGAAGCCACACACTATGTTGGTGCCGCTAATTATGGTTATGGTATTGATTTCGGCAGGGATAGTTTAGAGGCCTACCAGTTTACCATCGCCTCTGCAGGTTATTATGCATTGGCTCATTTAACAGATAAGATTAGCAATGTTATACCCTGGACAGCTACAGACGCAGTTAGAAAACAAAACGGCGTAAAAAACAAACTCACCATTGAGAAAAAAGGGGCAAACCTTAATCTGTACATAAACGATGAATTAGTGGATACCTACCCTTCGGTTATATTTAAAGGATATCGGTTTGGCGTATCTGTAAGCGCCAATCAACATGTGGGTTTTACGTCGCTTAAAGTTGGCTATACAGATCAGAAACAAACACCGGTAGTTGTTAAAACTGTAACAAATGCCAGTGATAATATTCCGCCAACCATCAACATAACTTCTCCAGCGGTAAGCAGGGGATTAAAGATTGTACAAAATACCGATAAAGTGCATGTAGTAGGTACTGCCAGCGATGCCAGCGGCATTTTTCAGGTGGTGGTAAATGGTGTACAGGCTAAAGTTGATGCCCAGGGCGGCTTCACTGCCGATGTTGAGCTTGCCATTGGCGATAACCCACTGATGGTAGTTGCTACCGATATGAACATGAACAAAGGCGTGTCGCGTTTTTCGGTAACTAAAGAGAGTACTATTCAAAAGGAGAACAAGATAGTTGATGTCCCACAGGCATCGCAAGGCAAATTTTATGCTTTACTGATAGCCGTGCAAGATTATAAAGATGCATCCATACAAAGTTTAGATGGCCCTATAAAAGACGCTGGTTTACTGGCATCGGCACTTAAAACAGGCTATACTTTTGATGCTGAAAATGTAACAGTGCTAAATAATCCGGACAGGGCCGGCTTTTTTGACGCCTTTGATGCGCTGAGTAAAAAAGTTACCCCAAATGATAACCTGCTGATATTTTACGCCGGCCATGGCAACTGGGACGAAACCCACATGCAAGGCTACTGGTACCCGGCCGACGCTAAACTTAACCGCCGCGACACCTGGGTTACTAATGATGATTTGATAGGCTTTATCCGCGGTATAAAATCTAAACATACACTACTGGTTACCGATGCTTGCTTTGCCGGCAGCATATTTAAAACCCGCGGCATAGCATCGGCCCCAAAAGGAATTCAGGAACTATACAACACCCCAAGCCGTAAAGCCATGACCAGCGGATCGATGAAAGAGGTGCCCGATAAAAGTGTATTTATTGAATACCTTGTTAAGCGACTGAAAGAAAACACTGATAAGTACCTGCCGTCTGACCAATTGTACACCAGTTTTCGCATAGCGGTTACCAATAACAGCGAGAATGGCCAGATGCCACAATTTGGTGTGATAACCCAAACCGGCGATGAAGGGGGCGATTTTATTTTTATTAAGCGATAACAGGTGTGGTATTTTGAGTGCGTGCTTAGTTTGTTTAATTGTCCCAACGTTTAACTAAAAATGTAACTTAGCGCAGTCTTATTTCCTAAATCAATGATAATTGTAATTCAATGCCGCGATAAGGTGGGGCTGGTAGGTGCCATAGCGTCGGTACTGGCGCAGCATCAGCTTAATATTGTGTCTATGCGCGAGTATGTTGACAAAACAGAAAACCTGTTTTTTATGCGGCTTGAGGTAGATGAAACCGGCAACACGCCAGCTCTTGAAACAATGATAAAGCAGGTGCTTCCGCCTGATGCTTTGATTACTATAAACCCACTGCCTGAAAAAAAGATAGTAGTATTGGTTACCAAAGAGTACCATTGCCTGTCTGATATCTTGATAAGAAACTTCTTCAATACACTTGGCGCTACTGTGCAGTGTGTTATTGGCAACCACCCCAATCTGGAAGACCTTTGTAAACGCTTCGATATCAATTTTTGCCTGGTTTCGCACGAGGCAAAAACTAAAGATGAGTTTGAGCAAGAGGTTGCCGCATTTATTGCACCTTATAACCCCGACTATATAATACTGGCAAAATTTATGCGAATATTATCGCCACAATTTGTAGCCAGATTCCCCATGCGAATAATAAACATACACCACTCGTTTTTGCCTGCTTTTGTGGGCGCAAACCCTTACCGCCAGGCCTTTGAGCGGGGTGTAAAACTGATAGGTGCCACGGCCCATTTTGTTTCTAACGATTTAGATGAGGGCCCAATCATTGCCCAGCAAATCATCCCTGCAAATCATACCTATGCCGTAGCCGACATGGTTAAAGCCGGTAAAGAAATTGAGGCTTCGGTATTAGCCAAAGCACTAAAATTGGTTTTCGAAGACCGCGTTTTTGTTTACAATAACAAAACCGTTGTTTTTGAGTAAATCACTGCGCTAGATTAGACTTCAAAATCCTACCGAATATTGAACATTTAAAACCCATTTGCGTGTTAAGCCGTCGGCACGTACCTGCCGGCCTTTTATGGGCATGGCGGCAATTAGTTCTACTTGACTATTATTATTAAATCGCTTAATTAGCGTTATCCCTTCATTTAGGGTCAATCCTTTTGTACCAATGAGTTGGTTGCGGGCACCTTGCGGATTTTCGAAAGTATCCTGTCCCAAATGATAAATGGCCAGTAAATTAGGTTTTATACTAAAGGATGCCGGCAGGTTAATGTAATATCCTAACCTAAATAATAGATCAGGCTTACGCTCAAAATTGGTTGTTGGCGGGAAGTGGTCTGTGCGGGTGTCTGCCGGATAAAGATTTGGCGAAAAAGTGCTTTTGTTATTTTGAATAACCGGAACTTGGAAAGCCAAATCAACCTCCAAATGCTTACGAAAAATGTAGTTAACGCCGCCGATAACATCATAAGTACCAAGGCTTGATTGGTAATCGAGCGGCAATGGTAGGCCAGCACCATTTTTATCATTAGCTGTCGTCAGCGGTATTTTTATACCACCAATAAACCTGAAGCTGCTATTTGTTGGCGTGTAGGTAGCTACGCCGTAAATATCGCCTAAATTAAATTTGCTACCCAAATATCCATTAGCATAGGTTGACGTAAGCTTGCCTTGAATATGCCAGTGCTCTGTTAACGCCACGCCGTATTGTATGTAAGGGTTGTAGGTTAGCGTTTTTTGCTCGCCATACCCAAAGTTAAATCCAAAATCAAGTTGATGCTTAGGTTGCTCATAGCCGCTGACATTTTTTAAAGCGCCCAAGCTGCAAAAACCAGCATCGCTACAGCCCTGGGCATAAGTATTTGCCGACATAGCTATTAATATCAAAAACAGGTAAATTTTCTTGATCATCGGGATTGGTTTTGTGTCAGTGAAGTGTTTCTTAGTTAGTCGGCCAGCATAATTAAACCTTACAAACTATTACAACCTAATGTACGCTTTAACAAATAAATTTTCTCATCCTGTAATTTTCACATCTTTAGATATACTAACTGTGTGTAATTAATTTATTTGATGACAAATCATCTCCAAGATCAATACATAGGGCTTATCCGTCAACACGAGGGCATTTTACATAAAGTAATAGGGCTTTATGTTGACGATAGTGAAGACAAAAAAGACCTGTACCAGGAGGTATTGCTGCAAGGCTGGAAATCATTCGGCAGCTTTAAGGGCGATGCCATCTTTAGCACCTGGCTTTATAAAGTTTGCTTAAATACGGTGCTAACCTTTAAACGTCGCGAGTATAAGTTTAAAGAGGTTATTGCTGAAATAGATGTCCCTACAGAAACAAAAAAAGACGACAACAGCGAGCTATTATATTACCTGATTAAACAAATGCCCGAGGTTGACCGCATGCTGATGATATTACACCTTGACGGCTACAAAAACATAGAAATAGCCGACATAACAGGCACAACACAAAACTATGTTAATGTTAAAATACACAGATTAAAGAACCAATTGATCACACAATTTAAAAGCAAAACGCATGGACCTTTATAAAGAGTGGGATACGCTAAATAAAACAAAATTTAACACCACATTAACCAATAAAGAAATTATGGAAGCATTAACACAACAATCGCACTCAAGCTTAGCGACATTGAAAAACAGATTAAAGCAAAATATTTATTGGGCGTTAGGCTTTACAACAATAAACCTTATATGGATATTATTCAGCCTTAACAAGGGCGAGCTGTTGGGCCTGCTTTCAATATTATTTGTAATGCATGTAATTTACCTGTCGGTTACTATCACCAATTACAGAAAAGTACAGGCAGGTGTTGCGTTTGGTTCAGATGTAACGTCTGCCATAAAATCTAACTATCAGATTTTGAAAAACACCTTAAGTTTTACACAAAACTGGGGGCTGTTTGCTATTCCGATGTCGGTTGTCACAGCATCATTAGTGGTAAACTATTATTTTGGTCATACTGTGGCCGAATATTTTAACAATGCTCATAAACTAACCTCTTTGTTAATCTATATTATTGTTTTAGTTCCTTTGGCAATTAAAGGTGGTTCTATGGCAAATAAAAAAACCTTTGGCGATCAGTTAGAGCAACTGCAGAAATACATCATTCAACTTGAGACTTTAGAAGAAAAGTACACGCAACCAATATAAACCGCATCTAGTTATCAAATAATCATTTGCACACTTGCATATCTGCACATCAACACACCCTAGTCATCAAATAATCATTTGCACATCTGCACATTTACATATCCGCGCATAATCCGTAACTTCGTGCAAATTAACTATCATTATGCTAAAAGGATTTTTTAATGTTCCGACGCCGACTAACGAGCCTGTATTAAATTACGGCCCGCAAAGCCCTGAACGAGCAGCACTTAAAGCTGCGCTGGCCGAAGGCCGTGCCTATAAAATTGACATACCCATGTACATTGGTGACAAGCAGATTTTTGACGGTAAACGCCTAGAGATACGCCCGCCGCATGACCATAAACACCTGCTTGCTAACTTTTTTGAAGGCGATGCAAATACCGTAACACAAGCTATTGATGCAGCGCTAACTGCAAAAGCCGACTGGGAAAACATGCCATGGGAGCAACGCGCTGCCATTTTCTTAAAAGCCGCCGACCTGTTTGCCGGACCATATCGCGCTAAAATAAACGCGGCTACTATGCTGGGCCAGTCAAAAAACGCTTACCAGGCAGAAATTGATGCTGCTTGCGAGTTGGTTGACTTTTTACGTTTCAACGTACATTACATGACTGAGATATATGCGCAGCAGCCGCCCGTATCTCCAAAAGGTATCTGGAACCGTGTTGAACAGCGTCCTTTAGAAGGTTTTGTTTTCGCGCTTACGCCGTTTAACTTCACCGCAATCGCCGGTAACTTGCCTGCGTGTGCCGCTATGATGGGTAACGTTATAGTTTGGAAACCAGCCTACCCGCAGATATACGCCGCTAATGTATTGATGCAGGTTTTTCTTGAAGCAGGTTTGCCACCGGGTGTTATTAACTTAATTTATGTTGACGGACCTGTTGCAGGCGAGGTAATATTTAATCATCCTGATTTTGCAGGCATCCACTTTACCGGATCGACCAAAGTGTTCCAGGATATCTGGCAAACTATTGGCACTAACATCCACAAATACAAAACCTACCCACGTATAGTTGGCGAAACCGGCGGTAAAGACTTTGTGCTTGCCCACCCAAGCGCTAATGCCGAGGTTGTAAGCACCGCCCTTATCCGTGGCGCGTTTGAATACCAGGGGCAAAAATGTTCTGCTGCATCGCGTGCATACATTCCGGCCTCGTTATGGCCTGCGGTTAAAGAGTTTATGCTGCGCGATTTGGCCACCATCAAAGTAGGCCCGACAGAGGATTTCGAGAATTTTGTAAACGCGGTAATTACCGAAGCATCATTTGATAAACTGGCAAAATATATTGACGAAGCAAAAGCTGACAGCACTGTTGAAGTTGTTGCCGGTGGTACTTATGATAAAAGCCAGGGCTGGTTTATTCAACCAACCGTGCTTAAGGTTGACGATCCATATTACGTAACCATGTGCACAGAGCTGTTTGGCCCGGTACTTACCTTGTTTGTTTATGAAGATGATAAATTTGACGAGATATTAGAGATAGTTGATAAAACATCTATCTACGCGCTTACTGGCAGCATCATATCGCAGGACCGTTATGCAATTGCTAAAGCTACGCACGCTTTACGCAACGCTGCTGGTAACTTCTACATCAACGATAAACCTACGGGTGCGGTTGTTGGCCAGCAGCCATTTGGCGGCGCCAGAGGGTCAGGTACTAACGATAAAGCTGGTTCAATGATCAACCTGTTGCGTTGGGTATCGCCACGCACTATTAAGGAAACCTTTGATCCACCGAAGGATTACAGATATCCGTTCTTGCAGAAATAGTTTGTGAGAGAGTCAAGAATCAAGAGACAAGAATAAAGAGTCAAGAATCAAGAGACAAGAATAAAGAGTCAAGAATCAAGAGACAAGAATA
>JAZKET010000087.1:16115-26875 GCA_040386815.1 Bacteroidota bacterium
AAGATAAGTTATCTAATTCACCACAAAGACAAAGAGCCGGTAATCAGTTGATTGCCGGCTCTTTTGTTATTGCAAAAAATAAAAGTCTTGATTCTTGTCTCTTGATTCTTGTCTCTTTATTCTTTATTGGAACCTAAATACACTCTGCATATTATGGTTGTCGGTAGCACTAACGTCAAGGTCTTTTATAACACCGGTTTCAATGCTGTAAACCCAGCCATGAACAGAAAGCTCCTGACCTTTGGCCCAGGCATTTTGCACTATAGTAGTTTTGCAAAGGTTGTACACGTTTTCAACTACGTTTAGCTCTACAAGGCGGTTAACCCGTTTTTGCTCGTCTTTTATAGCCGCTAGCTCTTCAGCATGTAAACGATACACGTCTTTAATATGGCGCAGCCAATTGTCTATCAAGCCAAACTCTTTGTTAGTCATGGCAGCTATTACCCCACCGCAACCGTAGTGACCAGTTACAATAACGTGTTTTACTTTTAATACGTTTACAGCATAATCCAACACGCTCAACATGTTCATATCCGTGTGGATAACCATATTGGCTATGTTGCGGTGAACAAATATCTCGCCCGGCTTGGTGTTGGTAATCTGGTTAGCCGGTACGCGGCTATCGGCACAGCCAATCCAAAGCACCGGTGGCGCCTGGCCTTTGGCAAGGTTGGTAAAATATTCCGGGTCGGTTTTCAAGGCGTCGGCAACAAATTTTTCATTGCCTTCTAGTAGTTTTTGGTAACTAATGCTATTATCAGTTTGGGCACACATAGTATTGTTTTTATTACGGTTTACTTCTGTTTTCTGTTAAATACTTAGCAAAATAACATATTATCTTGCTAAAATCGTCTAATTGGTTATTGATGCATTAAAATAACAATCATAAAAAAGAAACGTTTGGCACATTCTTAAAAAACCCCGGCAGGCTTGCACCTGCACGGGGTTAACTTAAACCAAACAACTATCTTTAGTGAGCAGCTACTGCATCGTTGTTAAATTCATAGACGTAACCCAGGCTACGCGAGTCATGGTTACTAACTTTCAGGTCCTTTATCAAACCGGTGTTGATGTCAACTATCCAGCCATGTACCTCAAGGTCGGCACGTTCTTTCCAGGCATTTTGAATAATAGTAGTTTTACATAGGTTGTAAGATTGCTCAATAACGTTAAGTTCAACCAAACGGTTAACTTTAGCTTCCTGATCTGATATACGATCCAACTCATGCGCATGTAAACGATATACATCTTTAATATGGCGCAACCAATTGTCAATTAAACCAAATTGTTTGTTGGTTAGCGCCGCAGCAACACCACCACAACCGTAGTGACCGGCAACAATTACATGTTTTACTTTCAATACGTTAACAGCATAGTCAAGCACGCTAAGCATGTTCATATCCGTATGTACGCATACGTTGGCTATATTGCGGTGTACAAACACCTCGCCCGGGTTGGTACCGGTAACCTGGTTTGCAGGTACACGGCTATCGGCGCAGCCTATCCATAATACTTCGGGGCTTTGGCCTTTGGCAAGGGTTTTAAAGTATTCAGGGTTTTCCTTTAACTTTTTGTCAACCCACTCACGGTTACCTGATAATAAGGCATCATAGCTCTCTTTTTGAGCCAGTTTTATATCGGCAGACTTTGCTGCTTTTTCATTCTCGTTTTTCATGTTATATGGTTTTAAGGGTTATTAACCCATTATAAGCCACCCTGCTATAGAAATAACGGGCAGCTTATAGTGAATTGGGGGTTAAATATCTACTTACTTAGAATTGTAGATCAATGCTTTTAGCTTGGGCACATCATAGTGGTCTTTAATACCCACTAACGATACGATAATACCTTTTGAAAAGCCATTGTGTTTGTAGTTATGAATGATCTCTAATACGTCCGGATCAATATATCGTGAATTTGAACCATCGATAATCACTTCAGACTCATTAGGCAAACTACTTAGCGTTACCTGTATAGCGGCTTTGTTAAGAAAGGTAACTTCCTCAGCCAAACGTATTTTGATGATCTTTTTATTCTCGCTCTCTTCAATATGGTAGAAGTAGGGGTTACGCATATTAGTACGCAGTATGTAAAACACGCCTACAATTAAGCCTATACCAACACCCATCAGCAAATCTGTAAACACTACAGCCACGATAGTTACCACAAACGGGATAAACTGGTGCAAGCCTTTGTGCCACATATGTTTAAACAGGGCTATACGGGCAAGTTTGTAACCCGTCATTAACAATATAGCCGCCAAACACGATAGCGGTATATAATTAATAAGCGATGGTATCAATATCAATGCTAAAGCAAGCCAAACACCATGTATAATGGCGCTCATTTTACTGCGCGCGCCGGCATTAACGTTTGCTGACGAGCGTACAATAACTGCTGTCATAGGTAAGCCACCTAATAAACCACTAATAATGTTACCTGCACCCTGAGCAACAAGCTCGCGGTTGGTTGGCGATACACGTTTTATAGGGTCAAGCTTATCAACCGCTTCAAGGCTAAGCAGCGTTTCTAAACTGGCTACTATGGCAATGGTTGCCGCGGTTATCCATACTTCTTTATTGGTAATAGCTGCAAAGTTTGGCGATTTAAACAATCCAAAAAACTCGCTGGCACTGTTTACAATCGGGATGTGTACAAATTGCTTATCTCTTAATCCAAAACCGGTACCGTCAAATACCAAACCCAATACAACGCCAGATACTACAACCAATAAAGGCGCAGGTACCACGGCAAGTTTCTTGAATTTTGGCCAGTATATCAATAACAAAATAGATACAGTTGCTATAATAACCGCACCGTAGTTGATTTTACCTAATGCGTGAAAAATTTCAGAAAAAGTGTTGCTTTGGTCGGCTTGTTTAAAGGCCTCATCGCCCTCAAAATCGGCATCGTAACCCACAGCGTGCGGAAACTGCTTCATGATCAAAATAATACCAATTGCAGCAAGCATGCCCTCAATTACGGCCGATGGAAAGTAATTACCTATAGTACCCGCTTTTATAATACCTAACAGTATTTGTATAACCCCTGCCAGCAGTACCGCCAGTAAAAAGGTATCAAAAGAACCCAGGCCATTAATGGCGTTTAATACAATTACCGTTAAACCTGCTGCCGGACCGGCCACACTTAACTGCGAACCACTAACCGCACCTACAACTACACCACCTATTATACCAGTTAAAATACCGGAAAACAGCGGTGCGCCCGATGCCAGGGCTATACCCAAACACAACGGCAGTGCTACTAAAAAAACAACTACACTAGAAGGAAGGTCTTTCTTCAAATTTTTTGAAGAAAAATATTGTTGGAGATTAAGACCGCCCATAGCAGCCCCATCTTGCTTAATTTGCATAAAGAATGTATTGGATTGAAAATATTAAATGAAACAGCAATTTGACCTGGTATGTAAACTACCAGGTTAATATTCATTTAAGCGTTGGGAGGTGGCGTGGGTACTACAGGGTGATATGGCTGAACAATTAGGGCGTGTTCCTGGTTATGCAGGCAATTTATCTCTAACTGGAAAAGGTCATAATCAAATATGGCAACTAAAAGCTCGTCAAAACTTTTCTTTTCCTTAAGCGAATCTTTGTCAGGTGTCTCTTTGTCGCCTTTCGACTCCTGCTCTAACTGCATAATAACGGCACGCGCCGTGTTCTTATCTAAAACCGAAACTAAAGGCACAAGAGATATGACCATCTTTGCAGCAAAGACAAGCATAAATACCATTCCTATTAGTTTTCTGTTCATAAAATTATCTAACAAATATACAAATCTATAATCTGTATTATCAGTCTATGTAACGACATTTCTATAATTAAATTCTTATTTTTATCATTTTAGCTATAAAAAAAATCACCATTGTGAACGACAAAATAAATCTGCTTAAAAACAAACGTCAGCAAGCCCTTGCCGGCGGCGGCGAAACAAGGATAGAAAGTCAGCATAAAAAAGGAAAGCTTACCGCCCGCGAGCGGCTGCATTTTTTGATGGACGAAGGCTCTTTTCAGGAAATTGGCATGATGGTTACCCATCGTTCTATAGATTTTGGTATGGAAACCGAAAAATACCTGGGCGATGGTGTGGTTACCGGCTACGGTACGGTAAATGGCCGCCTGGTATATGTTTACTCGCAAGATTTTACCGTATTTGGCGGCTCATTATCAGAAACCCATGCCGAAAAGATCTGCAAGATCATGGATCTGGCTATTAAAAACGGCGCGCCTGTTATCGGCCTTAATGATTCTGGCGGTGCGCGTATCCAGGAGGGTGTGGTATCATTAGGTGGCTATGCCGATATATTTTACCGTAACACCATGGCATCGGGCGTGGTGCCGCAAATCTCGGCCATTATGGGCCCCTGCGCGGGGGGCGCTGTGTATTCGCCGGCCATTACAGATTTTATTTTGATGGTTGAAAACACCTCATACATGTTTGTAACTGGCCCTAACGTGGTGAAGACGGTTACGCATGAAATAGTAACATCCGAAGAATTAGGCGGCGCAAACACGCACGCCAGCAAATCGGGCGTTACACATTTCGCCTGCGCTAACGAGATAGAGGCCATCAATCACGTTAAAAGGCTGCTAAGCTACATGCCCCAAAACTGCGAGGACAAGGCCCCTGCCCTGCCTTATGAGTCGACCAATGAGTTGCGCCCTGAACTAAATAATATATTACCTGAAGCAGCTTTGCAACCTTATGACGTTCGCGAGGTAATTAGCCAAGTAATTGACACCGAATCGTTTTTAGAAGTACATAAAGATTTTGCAGAAAATATTGTGGTAGGCTTCGCCCGGCTGGCAGGTCGAAGTATTGGCATTGTAGCCAATCAACCCGGATTTTTAGCCGGTGTGCTTGACAGGCATGCATCAACCAAAGCCGCTCGTTTTGTACGTTTTTGCGATAGCTTTAATATTCCACTATTGGTTATTGAAGATGTACCGGGCTTTTTACCGGGTACTGATCAGGAATGGAACGCCATTATCACTAACGGTGCTAAACTGCTTTACGCTTTTTGCGAAGCTACCGTGCCACGTGTTACAGTTATCACCCGCAAAGCCTATGGCGGCGCTTACGATGTAATGAACTCAAAACACATTGGTGCCGATATGAACTTTGCCTGGCCATCTGCAGAGATTGCCGTAATGGGTGCCAAAGGCGCGGCCGAGATCATTTTCAAGCGCGAGATAGGCGGTGCCGAAGACCCTGAAGCTAAATGGCGCGAAAAAGAAAAGCTATATGCCGACACCTTTGCCAACCCCTACCGCGCCGCCGAACGGGGTTTTATTGACGAAGTTATAGAACCTGCGGAAACCCGTCTAAAACTGATCAATGCATTTAAAATGCTGGAAAATAAGGTGGTTAATTTGCCAAGGAAAAAGCATGGGAATATACCATTATAGGTATAGGTGAAGTAAAGTTTGTCATTGCGAGGTACGAAGCAATCGCAAGGAGAAAAGTTGCCGATATACATAGTCGCGATTGCTTCGTACCTCGCAATGACACAAATAAAATGCAAAACATCCACATAGAACAAATCCGCCCAGAACATACCTGGAAACTACGCCAGGAAATATTATATCCTGAATTAAAACTCAGCGAAATGGCTATGGAAGAAGATAACCATGGCTATCATTTTGCAGCTTTCAAGGATAATTATATTGTAGGTGTGGTATCACTATTTCAAAACGGGGCAGACTTTCAGTTTAGAAAGTTTGCTATAGCTGCTGATGTACAGGGTATGGGGATAGGAAAAACCATGCTGCAATACATAACCAACTTTGCCATTACCAACGGTGGCACCCGTATTTGGTGCAACGCACGCGATACCGCCGTGGCTTTTTATGCCAAATATGGCTTCACATCAACCGGCGAATTGTTTACCCGGGGCGGTTATAACTACGAGATTATTGAAAAGCTACTTTAAGGCTGATTAGCAGAAACATTAAGTACCCGACTATTGTTGTAACAGCTAAAAAAAGCTTAGCCTTTGTGCTTCAAGCTTTAAGTAAATATTATATTTGCAAGCGGCTTTAAAAAAGCCCGAATACATTATGTCTAAGAAAAAATCAGATAAAAAAGAGCACGTTGCTGTTGTAACCGATACATCATTAGCTTTTCTTGAAAAATATATTAACAACGCCTCGCCTACCGGCTTTGAATGGAAGGGCCAGGAGTTGTGGTTAGATTATATAAAACCTTATGTAGATGAGCACTACGTTGACAACTATGGTACTGCAGTAGCTGTTATCAACCCAAAAGCCGAATACAAAGTAGTTATTGAGGCGCACGCCGACGAGATTTCATGGTTTGTAAACTATATTACTAACGATGGTTTGATCTACGTTATCCGTAACGGCGGTTCAGATCATCAGATAGCACCGTCGAAACGTGTTAATATCCATACCGAAAGTGGCGGCGTTATTAAAGCTGTATTTGGCTGGCCTGCTATACACACCCGTTTAGGCGGCGAAAAAGAAGAAGCTCCATCGCTTAAAAACATCTGTCTAGATTGTGGCTGTACATCGAAAGACGAAGTTGAAAAACTGGGCATACATGTAGGTAGCGTAATAACTTATGAAGACGAATTTATGATTCTGAATGATCGTTATTATGTTGGCCGCGCTTTGGATAACCGTGTTGGTGGTTTTATGATTGCCGAAGTTGCACGTTTATTGAAAGAGAACAAAAAGAAATTACCTTTTGGCCTTTACATTGTAAATGCCGTACAGGAAGAAATAGGTTTACGTGGCGCCGAAATGATTGCACATCGCATTAAACCAAACGTAGCAATTGTTACTGACGTTACCCACGACACGCAGACACCGATGATTAGCAAGATTACCCAGGGAGATTTGGCTTGCGGTCGCGGCCCGGTGGTATCATACGCCCCTGCGGTACAAAACAACCTGAATAAGCTGTTAATGGAAACTGCCGATAAAGCGGGTATTCCTTTTCAGCGCCAGGCATCGTCACGCTCAACCGGTACAGATACCGACGCGTTTGCCTACTCAAACGGTGGCGTGCCATCGGCATTAATTTCGCTATGCTTGCGTTATATGCACACCACTGTAGAGATGGTGCATAAAGAAGATTGCGATAACGTTATTCGTTTAATTTATGAGTCGCTGCTTAACATTAAAGCCGGCCAGGACTTTAGATACATTAAATAAAAAGAAACAACAATCACCGACATAAAGGGGTTTTCAACCAACACACCTCAAAATTACTATGAAACCTACACTATTAATTTTGGCCGCAGGAATGGCCAGCCGCTACGGCAGCATGAGACAAATAGATGGCTTTGGCCCAAATGGCGAAACCATTATTGATTACTCTATCCATGACGCTATTCGCGCGGGTTTTGGTAAAGTAAGCTTCATTATCCGTGAGGAATTTGCCGAGCCGTTTAAAGCTATTTTTGAGCCTAAATTAAAAGGACGTATAGAAACAGATTACGTTTACCAAAGCTTTGATTTGAAGCCTTTTGGTATTGATAAAGAAATTGAACGCGCTAAACCATGGGGTACCGCCCACGCGGTTTTAGCTGCCCGCAATCAAATTAACGAACCGTTTTGCGTAATTAACGCTGATGACTATTATGGCTACGAGGCATTTGAGAAAATGGTTGAGTTTTTAACTACCGAAGCTGACGATACCCATTACGCATTAATAGGCTACCAGATTGACCGTACTTTGTCTGACCATGGTTCAGTATCGCGCGGCGTGTGCGAGGTTAACGCTTTAGGCAACATGACCGAAGTTAACGAGCGTACCGAGGTTTACTTTAAAGAAGATGGCAGCGTAGCTTACAAAGACGCAACCGGCGAGCACCCACTATCAAACGATACCCGTGTATCTATGAATTTCTGGGGCTTTACTCCTGCTGTGTTCCAACAAAGCGAGCCAATGTTCCGCGAGTTTGTCAGAGACAACGAAGAAAACCCCAAAGCAGAGTTTTTCATTCCGCTGGTTGCTGATAAATTGATAAAAAGCGGTACAGCATCATTTAAAGTTATCCCAACCGGTTCAAAATGGTTTGGCGTAACTTATAAAGAAGATAAACCTATTGTACAAAAATCAATCTCAGAATTGATTGAGAAAGGTGTTTATCCGGCAAATCTTTGGGACTAACGCTCATTTAATATGATATAAAAATCCTGCCTTATGGGCGGGATTTTTTGTTTGTTAAGCTACGCCCGTTCAAGTGTCCACACTTGAACGAAATCCAACGCAAGCGTCCACGCTTGCGTTGATCAACTTAGAAATTTTAAAAACTTAGCAACTGCACCCGTGTTCTATTTACATGCAGATAGAAATATTAGGCAATGCCGATACCATCCAAAAGCAAGATAACCATCTTACGATAACAACCGCAGAAGCCGAGGCCAGGGTTTGGGTGTATAGCCCCACTATCATCAGGGTTTGTATTAGTAAAAACTTTTCGCAAAGCGGTGAATCATTCGCGGTGATTGAGAAACCGCTGGATAATTTTACCTGGCAAAAGCTGGAAGATACTGTTTTGGTGACAACATCAGCGCTTACCCTTGTTATTCATAAAAACCCTTTACGCTTCGAGTTTTTTACCCCTGATGGCCGGCCGCTAAGTGGCGACGACCAACGTTTTGGCACTAATTGGCAAGCTGAGCGAGTGGTAAACTACCGTAAGCTTTATGCTGATGAAAAGTTTATTGGTCTTGGCGAAAAGCAAGGAGACCTAAACCGTCGCGGACAAAATTATGTAAACTGGAATACTGACGCAGCCCTGCATACCATCACTACTGATCCGCTATATAAAACCTTCCCCTTCTATATCGGCTTGCATAGCGGGCTTACTTATGGGTTGTTTTTTGATAATACCCACCGCAGCTATTTCGACTTTGGCGCTACTACCGATGATGAGATGATGTGGTTCGGCGCCGATGGCGGCGATATGGATTATTACTTCTTTGGAGCACAGGGCATCCGCAATATACTGGAAGATTACACCTGGCTTACCGGCCGCATGGAAATGCCACCATTGTGGAGCCTGGGTTACCAGCAATGCCGGTGGAGCTATATGAGCGCTACCGAGGTGTTGGATGTTGCTAAGAAATTTCGCGAACGTAACATCCCTGCCGATGTGATGTATTGCGATATTGATTACATGGATGGTTACAAGATCTTCACCTGGAATAAAGAAACTTTCCCCGACCCGAAAGGAATGATAGATGAGTTAAAGTCGATGGATTTCAGGCTGGTTACTATTGTCGATCCGGGTATTAAGATAGATAACGATTACCCGCAATATAAAGAAGGTGTTGATAAAGGTTACTTTGCCACCTACCCTAACGGCGAACTTTATACGGCCAGCGTTTGGCCCGGCCGCTGCCATTTCCCTGACTTCTTGAATGAAGAAGTGCGTCAATGGTGGGGCGATTCGTTCACAGCGCTTACTGAGCCTGGTGTTGAAGGTTTTTGGAACGACATGAACGAACCCGCCGCCTGGGGCCAAAATATGCCCTGGTTGGTAAAATTTGGCGATAAGTTTATGCCAGAGATACGCAACGTATACGGTATGCAAATGACGCGTGCCACCTATAACGGCACCAAACGCATCCTGAACGGCAAACGACCATTCGTACTCACCCGTGCGGCTTATGCCGGCACACAGCGTTATTCGGCTGTTTGGACGGGGGATAACGCGGCAAGTGATGAGCACATGTTGTTCGGTCAACGACTGGTAAATAGTTTGGGTTTGGTAGGGATGTCGATGATCGGTGTAGACATCGGCGGCTTTATGGGTAATCCAACTCCCGAGTTGATGGTACGCTGGAATTCGCTTGGCCCGTACGTGCCGATGTTCCGCAACCACGCCGCGCTGGGCATGACCATGCGCGAACCATGGCAATGGGGCGAGACTTATGAGCAGATCATCAAAAAAGACATAGAGCATCGTTATAAATTGCTCCCTTATATTTATTCAGGGTTTTATCAGTCTACTCAAACCGGCTTGCCGCTGAGCCGTACCCTGGCCATTGACTACACTTTAGACGAAAAAATCTTCGATACAAAATATCAAAATCAATTTTTGTTTGGCGATGCTTTGTTGGTAGCCCCGGTGATAAGTACTGTGGCCAATGTAGATGTTTATTTACCCGCCGGCGATTGGTATAGATTAGGTACAGATGAAAGTTTTGGTGGCAATCAGGTAGTAAACGCTGCTTGTCCGTTAAATGATTTGCCCGTGTTTGCCAAAGCCGGTGGAATTGTGCCTATGCAGAATATCATACAAAGCACTAATGAACGAGGTGATGGCATACTACATATCCATATCTGGAATGGTGATGAGCCGACTGAGTTTGTTTATTATGAAGATGATGGTGCATCGTACGATTACCAATCAGGGCAATATTATAAACGGACGATTTCTTTTGATCCGCAGAAGCGGGAGATTGTGTTTGGTGAGGTTGAGGGGAGTTATCCGTCTAAGTATGTTAAGCTACAGCTAATGGGCCATGGGTTTGAGGGTTTAGAGTTAAATAAGACAATTGATAACAATACTGAAGTGATTATCATAAATTATTAAATATGTCATTGCGAGCGTAGCGTGGCAATCGCACATAGAAAAGTGTAGACTATGCATAGTTCGCGATTGCCACGCTACGCTCGCAATGACACACTTTATGATGCAAACGACATTGCGTTAGGGATTTCTATGGCATAATCAAGAAAAAGTGAAAGAATATTCTTTGGTA
>JAZKET010000088.1:0-2808 GCA_040386815.1 Bacteroidota bacterium
GACCACGTCAGCAGGCATAATAGTGATAAGGTGATAGGTAGGAATTTTATTTTCACGGCATGGTGTTATTAGTGTTTATTTTAGTGGTAGCATCGCCTATACCACCGCCGGCATCAACGCCCGCGACTTTAATAGTAAATTTACCTTTATTGTCTGATGTATAGAACGATACTTTAGCTTTTCCATTTTGATCTGTGGTAACATCGGGCGCCCAATAAAGTGTCGACCTAAAATCAGGCTCAATGATGGTTGATGCAACGTTGTATTTAGGGCTGTAAAATTGCTGCGGCCTCATTACCGGTAATGGCCGGTAAGTAACCACACCGGGGGCGCGGTTTCTGTACCAGCCATTGCCGGCATGTGTAGTAATATCTATTGCCATAATATCGGGCGGGTTATTGGTTTTTACGTTTACCCTAGCTTCAAGATAACTGGGGCGATAACCGGGGGCATATATCCAGGGTATTATTCCATATGCCCTATCGCCATCATCTTCCCAGTAACCCGTTTTCAAGCTATCTGCTGAACGTGCCATAACATCACCCTTAAAGTGGGGGTTGATCCAAAAAGATCTCTGCATTAGGTATCTAACCATGTTTTTTTCGCTATACATTACTTCCATACCCTTAAACTGTGCAATCTGAAACTTACTAAGCTCTTCTTCCAGTTCTTCAACTCCCGGATTAGCCCCCAACATAATTGGCAGCCCACCGCCGTCAATGTGTATAACTACCATGTGTTTATTATAAACCAATGTAGGCAGCCCCTTTTCATCTACAACCTTTAAGCCGGGTAGTTTTTGCTTCAACAACTGGTACAAATTCATTACTGCCGATTCCTTTATATCTTCCTCGTCAAACGACAAGTCGACACGGTCATCGCCATTGCGGTTAAATGAGCCGGGAATAACTTTCCGTGATTTGATTTTTACTTCTTTCAGCACATGGCCGGTCAGTTTCAGCTCGCGTTCTTTTGAATTCTCAATTCTTTGCTTAATGTAGTTAAGCTGGGTAGTATCGGTGTTGATGTACCAAGGTAGTGACCTGTGGACATTCTCGGGCACCTTGGATGCCTTAAATTTTTCAACGGTGATGTTACCAAAAGCCTTTGCCTTACCTTTATCATTATTGGCCTGCAAAAAGAATGAACCGCTGTCAATTGCCGGTAGGTTCTTAAACTCATAGCGGCCATTCACATCGGTAATAGCCGAAGCCACAAAACTTGGCTTTTGCGAAGAGATTATCACCTGCAAATTCGGCTGCGGCTTTTTTGAAAGATTAGTAACAACACCGGTTACCTTAAACTCTTTCTCTATCTCAAACTTTGGCTGCGGTTTATCGGGCGCAAAAACATCCTTCCAGTCATACCCAGTCCAGCCCTGGGTAAGCATCAGGTTGTCTAAATGCTCCCACGCTTGTTTGTCTTTACGGTTAAGGTAATAACCGGGATTTTCTACATGGCCCTTCAGATCGGCATTGAGCAGTAAACTGGTGCCGATGTTATAATCGCCCAAACTATCGACTCTTACCTGCGAGTCGTCAGTAACCGCTACCGAGAAACTGCCCTTTACCGGGAACCCATTTTTATCTTTCACCGCTATCTCCAATCCTACACTATCACGTTTATTGTAACTGGTTTTATTTGGGATGATATAAATATTTAAGTGGTCTTTATTATCAATAAACACCGCACGCTCATTTAGCGGGGTTTTGCCTTTAAACAAAGTAAACCTGGCAATGCCCGACGGGAAAATATTTTTTGTTATCGCAAGATCAGGCTTGTTAAATTCCATTTTTTGCGAGTAATAAACCACACCCCTTGAAGTACCGATGAGGTAATACGCGGTGTCGGTGCTCAATTTGTCAAGTCCGGAAAGATTGATTTCCAAATTTTCACCCTGCTCCGGATTATTGATGTGCATTACTGTACCAACCTTGTTTATTTTTGGATAAGCCAACACTTTTGCTACCGGCTTAAGCATTTTTGCTATATAAGTTTGGCCTGCCTTTGGTGTAAATTCAAACGAACCCATACCGTTGTGGGTGGCAGTAAAGGATACAATTTCATTACCGTTGCCATCAAATATGCCACCTAATACCGGGGTGCCTTTACCGTCCTCGCCAACAGCTTTAAAGCCGACGGTTGATTTGAGGCCTGTAACCAGGTTACCACCCTCGGGTAAAAACTGCAAATCGGTATTTTGGCTGCGGTTTAATTTGAGTGGTATTTGCAATATTTTGCCATACGTATCTTTTTCAAGGCTCATTATCTGCACGCGTACCTCGTTGGCCTCTGCGTTATCTTTAAGTGCCTGCGATAGCTTGAGCGAACCGTCAAGCCCGGTTTGCATTTCTTCTTTATAAATGTAATGCCATTCGTCAAAAATCTTTACCTCAACCTTTTTAAGCGCTACAGGCGACGACAGTTTATCCGGGCGGCTTAGTTTAATATCTGCGTGTAGCTGGTTCTTGTCTGCAATGCGGTTAAGACTGGCTGTTGACCGTACTAGCCAGGTTTCTTCAGAGGGAGCGCCAATATAAAGCTGCTGGCTAAAGACATAGTCTTCGCCAAAATTCTGCATCCAGTTTGTGTAGGCGCGGAGGGTATAACTGCCCTCACGAAAAATCGCTTTAGGCAGCGGGATCTGCCCCCAACCTAAACCCTCCTTTATGGGTATGCTAATGCGGCGCACCATTTCTGAACTGTCGCTATCTAACTCAACATACAGCAGGCCGCTCATTTTTGAACCGGTAAGGTTTACTTTATCTAACAAATAAGCTTTAAACCAGAGGGTATCGCCAATGCTGT
>JAZKET010000089.1:0-1771 GCA_040386815.1 Bacteroidota bacterium
CTTAGGAGCTACTGCTACAGCAGAAGCTTCTTCACCGTCCTGTCCTGATGGGGCAGCAGGGGCTTCTTCAGTAAATAAAGGCAATTCTTTAAGGATGTTAAACCAGTTAATGATCTTCTTCATGTCAGAAGCATAAACTTTTTCTTCATCGTGGCCCGGAGCAACTTCTCTGAAAAATTTTCTCAAAGTAGTGCCATCAGCTTTAGCGTCAGGGACGTTGCCCGCGGTTTTAATGCGCTCAAAAACATCTTTCAGCTTAATATCTTCGTCATCGCCAAAAATGGTGATCTCATCCAATGCCGCCAATTTAGCGGTTGAAAGGTTTGCTATCAACTTGGTTTTTTGAGCGTCAAGGCTTTCTAAAACAAAGCCTGTTTTGTTTTGCACCAAGGCTTTCCACAATCCGGGTTTGCCTGCTACTGATACTATCGCGCTTAAATTCATATAGTGAATGGTGAATAGCGAGTAGCGAATAAAGAATTGTAAGCATTAAACTCACAACTCAGCATTCACCACCCACCAAGTTAATCTTCTGTTACTTCAATTGATATAATTTTGTCGCCCTGGCGGATATCATCAACCACATCAACATTTTCAATAACCTTACCAAAGCAGGTATGGTTACGGTCTAAGTGTGCAGTGTTGGTACGGCTATGGCAAACAAAAAATTGCGAACCACCAGTGTTACGACCAGCATGAGCCATTGATAACACACCACGATCATGGTATTGCAATTCGCCGGTTAGCTCACAATCAATGTGGTAACCCGGGCCGCCGCTACCTGCTTTGTAAGCAGTTGCAGCATCTTTAGAGAAAGGGCATCCGCCTTGTATAACAAAGTTAGGGATAACGCGGTGAAAGGTTAAACCATTGTAAAAGCCTTCTTTAGCCAGTTTTTTAAAATTAGCTACCGCGTTTGGAGCGTCGGTGTCGTAAAACTCGACAGTCATGTCGCCTTTTTCTGTTTTTATAATTGCTTTACTCATTGTCAATTTTTTTTAATGGTTGGCAAAGGTAGTGATTTTAGAGATTAGTTGATTAGTGATTAGAGATTAGTTTGGGCCGTTGTGATATTATTACCAATATCATAGTGCCTGGCCAATAGATATTTTAAGTATCGTGATGAGTAAAATTGTCGCTTCTATAGGCCCTTCACGCACGTGGCTTGCCCCGGCTCAATCGCCGCCGGTTGGCTGGTACTTTTGTCTTGATACAAAAGTACCCAAAAAATCAAGTCAGAAAAGAGGCTTCTTTGCGCTCTCGGCCTTTGCCCTGCAGTACAGGCGAAACCTGGGGCCGGGTAATTGTACCGCCGTTTGTCGCGCAAGGCCCCCGCTTCAGGTACAATTACTAATGCCCCTGCAGCCGCACAAGCCCCGCATTGTTTCGCCTTCCCTCACCCGAAGCTTATTTTCTGACGTCTCCGGGAAAAATATCCTGTAATATTTAAACGGCGTAGCCCTCTTGAACACCAATGAAAAAACAATCAACTGTAAAAAATCCAATAAATCATAATTGAGACAAACGCTATGGCTTGCGGCAACAGGGACATTTCCCGAAACTGTCAGACGAGTAGCTCCTGGATGAAAGGAGATAAAACTGCCGGCCTTGTGCGCAAAGGCAGGGGCCTTTTAGATTTTGCCTAATGAAGATGCTAAGCGGAAACTATGCTAAGGGCAAAATATAAACAGCCCGTGGTGCTGACCCGCTTTGCAGGGTAAGGCCTTGTGCGGTAAAGTTGCCAATTACAATGTAGCGTTCGCTGCCAACA
>JAZKET010000089.1:1781-2406 GCA_040386815.1 Bacteroidota bacterium
GCCTTGTGCGCAAAGGCAGGGGGCATTCACTTCATTTGCTGAAGCGTGAGGCGGTGCGAGCGTAGCTGGGGCAAAGGAAGTGCGGCCCCGTGGTTTTATCGAATTTGCAGGGCAAAGGCCCGTGCGGCAAAAGGAGCATTTCGTCTGACTTGATTTTTTGGTTACTTTTTTATCAAGAAAAAAGTAACTCGGCCGCCGCGGCCAAGAGCGGGGCAAGCCATGCGAGTAATGGCCTATACATGAGGTAAGAAATCTTTCAACAAATTACACCAAGCAATAAGCCTGCACTTTATCAATAAAATAATTCATATCAAAAGGCTTGGCAATATGGTCGTCGGCGCCGCAGTCTTTGCTAATTTGTGGCAGGTCGCAATTGGCCGATACCAGTATTACCGGCAGGTGCTTAAGCTCGTCTGTACTTTTAATGTATTGACACATAGCCTGTCCGTTTTCTGCGCCACTTAATTGTAAGTCAAGCAACACCAACCCCATGTCAGCTTCGTGCAGGCGCTTTTTAGCATACGATGTGTCTGCCAGACTAATCACTTTGTAGCCGCCAACCTCCAGTAAAATACTCATCATTTCGGCAATAATTGGCTCATCTTCAACAACAAGTACTTTCTTT
>JAZKET010000089.1:2416-3966 GCA_040386815.1 Bacteroidota bacterium
ATACATTTCAGATTGTACTTTACATAAAGCAATTGTTATACCACATTTACAGCATTTATAGAAAAGCAGTTTTTTTGTTAGATAGCTTATTGATAGCTTTGCCCCAGCAAACATCATGACCTACCAGCAAACCATAGATTACCTGTACACGCAGCTACCCGTTTTTACGCGTGTAGGGGCTTCGGCCTATAAAGCCGACCTGAGCAATACCCTTGAACTTTCTAAGCGATTGGGCAACCCCGAACGCAGGTTTAAAACCATCCACATTGCAGGTACAAACGGTAAAGGTTCAACATCACACATGCTGGCGGCGGTGCTGCAAACGGCGGGTTATAAAACGGGTTTGTATACATCGCCCCACCTAAAAGATTTTAGGGAGCGTATTCGCATTAATGGCGAAATGATAAGCCAGCAAGCTGTTATTGATTTTGTGGCCAATCATAAGGCCGATTTTGAAGATATACAGCCATCATTTTTTGAGATGACAGTAGGCCTGGCTTTCGACATTTTTGCTAAGCAGCAGGTGGATATTGCCATAATTGAGACCGGCTTGGGAGGGAGGCTTGATTCTACCAACATCATCACGCCATTACTATCTGTTATTACCAATATAGGTTGGGATCACATGAATATCCTGGGCGATACCCTGCCTAAAATAGCTGCCGAGAAGGCCGGCATTATCAAACCAAAAATCCCGGTAATTATTGGCGAAAGACAGGATGAAGTTGCTGACGTTTTTATCCGCAAAGCGGAAGAAGAAAACGCGCCATTGAGTTTTGCAAGCCAGCTGTTTAATGCAAAAGTTAAAAGTCAAAATTCAAAAGGATATAATGATTTGGTCGAGGTGGAAATTATTCCATTAAGCACTCAGCACGCAGCACTCACCATTCAGCTCGACCTTACCGGCAGCTATCAGCTTAAAAATGTAAAGACTGTTTTAGCAGCTTTGGACGAGTTGAGGTTATTGGGCTTTGAAATAACCGACGAGCAAATAAAAACCGCGCTTAGCCAGGTTAAAACACTTACCGGGCTACATGGTCGTTGGGAGACATTGAGTACTGATCCGCTTACTATTTGCGATACCGGACACAACCCGGAAGGCATACAGGAAGTGCTTAAAAACATTGCCAATGTAGCTTTTGAGCAGTTACATTTCGTAATTGGGATGGTAAATGATAAGGATATTAACAAAGTTTTGTCAATGTTGCCAACTAATGCTATCTATTATTTCTGCAAACCTGACATTCCAAGGGGCTTGGATGCTGCTATTTTGATGCAGAAATCTGCAGATTTTTACCTAAAAGGCACGGATTTTCCTGATGTAAAGTCGGCTTTATATGCAGCAAAATTGGCCGCCGGTGCCAATGACCTGGTGTTTATTGGTGGCAGCACTTTTGTGGTTGCAGAAGCGGTTTAAGCCGTTTTTGTGCAAATTATGGGCAAAAACCTTGATCTAAGCAAAAATCACATATTTTATAAAGCACTAATTTTTAGGTTGACTTGTCCTAAAATAGGTTTACACAATTAAACGAGTAACCGATGGACAAAAT
>JAZKET010000090.1:0-1743 GCA_040386815.1 Bacteroidota bacterium
ACTATTTTACGGGTATAGAAGGCACGGTAGTCGCCATGTTTAACTTGTTTATCGGTCTCAATAAAGGTTTGCACCCGTTCGGTAACATCGCCAACAATTTTATTTTTACGCTCAACTATTTTCTGCGCACTGGCATCGCGACAGCAAATAATAAATAAAGCAAACAGTAGCAGTTTTTTCATGCGTTAAATTTGAGGCAATTTAATATTTATAGAGATAGGCGCTGCTAAATTTATATATTGCAGGTAAACTATTATTGTTATGTCAACCGCTGCCGATACATCATTATATAAAACCGTCCGTTTTTCTGAGACTATTATTACCGAATTGATGATCCCGTCGTACTCTAACTTTGGCGGCAAAATTCATGGTGGGATATTGCTGTCATTGATGGATAAGGTGGCATATGTATGCGCGGCTAAACACGCGGGTAACTATTGCGTAACTGCATCAATAGACACGGTCGATTTTTTACATCCGGTAGAGGTGGGCGAATTGGTATCCCTTATGGCATCAATTAATTATGTGGGTAATACATCGTTGGTGGTGGGTATTAAGGTAATTTCAGAAAACATAAAAACCAATACTGTTAAACACACCAACACCAGCTATTTTAGCATGGTAGCAAAAGATGAACACAACAAGCCTGTAAAAGTGCCGGGCTTAATTTTAGAGAATAATACGCAAGTAAGGCGGTTTGTTGAAGCCAAAAAGCGTAAGGATATCAAACAGGCATATAAAAAGGAAGTGGATAAAATAGAGGTTCCGGACAGTTTTGAAGAGTGTGAAAATTTATTAATCGGAGAAAAGGTACTATTAATCAATAATTAACGTTTTTGAGATTATCACAGTGTTATTAAATTAAATAAAAAATTTGCAGCAAATTTTTTATTCATATATTACACTCAAATTACATTACCCTTATTAATTGATTAACCTCTAAAACTACTAAATGGCATTTTTAAACAGTGTGCTGGAACCCCCTGCATACGGATGGACTGACGAGAATGGTGAACTAGCCAAACCCTCACCAAAACAAATTTTTAAGGAATTTTTTAAAAGGTTAAACGTTTTTAAGGATAGAAAGAACTGGCTTTCATTTATGAGCTGGATGATGATTGTGGTGCTGGCACCTATGCTCTTCCTGTTTATATTTAAATACTTTTCTATACCATTACTGATAGCCGCTTTTGTTTACAGCATGATTGTTATGGGTACGCATGGCACCATTTGGCACCATAGATACTGCACCCATGGTGCTTATAAATTCACTAATGGTTTTTGGCGATTTATTACGCAGAACCTTACATTGAAAATTATCCCGGAAGAGATCTACGCCGTATCGCACCATGTGCATCACGCGCTGTCTGATCAACCAGGCGATCCATATAACGCACAAGGTGGTTTTCTATATTGCTTTTTGGCCGATGTTAACCATCAGCCCATCGCCCGTAACATGAGCGAAAAAGAATATAACTGCTGCGTAAAGTTGATGGGGCATACCGGGGTGAAATGCAATACGTACGCTCAGTATAAAAAATGGGGCACGCTGGCTAATCCTTTACGTTCGTTAATTGGTGTGGCTTTAAACTGGGGTTTCTGGTTTGGGGCTTTCTATCTAATTGGTGGCTTGGGCTTATCATTCACTTTATTTGGTGCTGCCGGCTTTTGGGCTGTAGGTGTACGTACCTTTAATTATGAAGGCCACGGTAAAGGCGAGGACAAGCGCCGCCACGGTGTTGA
>JAZKET010000090.1:1753-2634 GCA_040386815.1 Bacteroidota bacterium
GATATGTCTATTAACCAGGTATGGCCGGGCATTGTAGCCGGCGAGTGGCATAACAACCACCACCTGTACCCAAACAGCGCACGCTCTGGTTTTAAGCCATGGCAGGTTGATAGTGCCTGGTATTTTATCAAGTTTATGCATACCATAGGGGCGGTAAGTTCTTATCGCGATAACAAGGCACAGTTTTATGCTGAGTATTATGATCCGCATATAAGCGGTTTAGACGCCGCCAAGCCGGAAGTTGTCAGGGCTTACGATTTAGAGCAAGGTGTATTAATTCCCGAAGTAGTTTAATCTAAGATTTTCTATATAGTTTTTCAAACAGGCCCGGCATTAGTCGGGCCTATTTGGTTTTATAAGTTTTAGGTTGATGTTAGCCTGAAATTCTTCGTAATAAATTTATAGCATTAGGTTTTTTAGGGATAAAGTTGCTATGTTTGGCTAACCTCAGTTAAGCGGGTTTTATAGCGATATAGTATCCGCGCTAACCAAAATAGTGAATATTAAAAATTGTTAAAAATTGGCGATAATTTGGCTTGCCGGTCATTGCTGTTTTTAAGGTGCTGAACAAAATATCTATGAAATTAAAATTAGGAATGATTGGTGGCGGCCAGGGAGCATTTATTGGTGCCGTACACCGTATAGCCGCCCGTATTGATGACGACTACGAATTGGTTTGCGGCGCTTTTAGCAGCAATGCCGAAAAATCAAAAGCCAGCGGATTAGCTTTGGGTATTTCGCCAGAGCGTTCATACGCATCATACGAAGAACTGATTGAGAAAGAAAAACAACTACCGGAAAGCGAGCGTGTACAGGTAATAAGCATAGTTACCCCAAACCACGTACACTTTGGCCCAACCAAAATGGCTTTAGAGAATGGT
>JAZKET010000090.1:2644-5386 GCA_040386815.1 Bacteroidota bacterium
AGATAAGCCGATGACTTTCTCGTTAGCCGAAGCTAAAGACCTTGAAAAAGTAGTACAAGCAAGCGGTAAGCTATTTTGCCTGACACATACCTACACCGGTTACCCAATGATCAAAGAAGCTAAGCAGCTTGTTAAAGCGGGTAAATTGGGTAAGGTGCGCAAAATATATGTAGAATATCCGCAGGGCTGGTTAAGCACTGCGCTTGATACTAAACAAGCTGCATGGCGTACAGACCCGGGTAAAAGCGGTATAGCCGGTGCTATGGGCGATATTGGTACCCACGCCTTTAATCTGATGGAGTATATTACCGGTTTAGAAGTTACGCAGCTTTGTGCCGATATCAATATCGTGGTTGAAGGTCGTCAGCTTGATGATGACGGCGCTGTTTTAATAAAAATGAACAATGGTGCTAGCGCAGTATTAACAGCAACCCAAATAGCATCGGGCGAAGAAAATAACGTAAGGATTCGTGTTTATGGCGAGAAGGGTAGTATTGAGTGGCAGCAATGGGATGCCAATACCCTAATGGTTAAAATGACTGGTGAGCCATGGCAGATCTATCGTACCGGTGGTACCTATGTAACCTCTTATGCGTCGCACAACACCCGTACACCGGGTGGGCACCCCGAAGGTTACCTGGAGGCTTTTGCTAACTTGTACCATAACTTCGCGCTGTGTGTTAAAGCGCAGATAGAGGGCGGTCAGGCGTCGCCAGAGGCTCAGGACTATCCGGGTATTCAGGAAGGTGTAAGAGGGATGGCGTTTATTGAGAACGTTATCGCGTCAGGTAAATCAGATATTAAGTGGACTAAATTTAACGTATAACCAATAATTATGAAGACAATTAAAGGCCCCGGTATTTTCCTTGCCCAGTTTTTAGGCGATACCGCCCCGTTTAACACGCTCGACGCTATTTGTAAATGGTCGGCAGGTTTAGGTTTTAAAGGCGTGCAGATACCGAGCTGGGCTACCAGCTATTTCGACCTGCAAAAAGCAGCTGAAAGTAAAACTTACGCCGACGAAATTAAAGGCATTGTAAACAGCCACGGACTTGAGATTACCGAACTATCGACACACCTGCAAGGTCAGCTGGTAGCGGTAAACCCTGCTTATGATGATCTGTTTGACGCTTTTGCACCGGCATCGGTACATAAAAACCCTAAGGCACGCCAGGAATGGGCCGTACAGCAATTGAAGTACGCTGCAAAGGCATCACAAAACTTGGGCTTAAATGTGCACGCTACATTTAGCGGTGCTTTATTATGGCCAACTGTTTACCCATGGCCGCAACGCCCCGCAGGTTTGGTTGAGACAGGCTTTACCGAACTGGCTAAACGCTGGTTACCGATACTTGACGTATTTGACGAAAACGGTGTAGACCTTTGCTATGAAGTACACGCGGGTGAGGATTTGCATGATGGTATTACCTTCGAGATGTTTTTAGAGAAGGTAAACAATCACAAACGTTGTAATTTATTGTATGATCCATCGCATTTTGTATTACAGTGCCTGGATTATTTAGAATATATCGACATCTATCACGAGCGTATCAAAATGTTCCACGTTAAGGATGCCGAGTTTAATCCTTCGGGCCGTCAGGGTGTTTATGGTGGTTACCAAAACTGGATAGACCGCGCGGGCCGTTTCCGTAGCCTGGGCGATGGTCAGGTTGATTTTAAATCTATCTTCAGCAAAATGGCACAATACAACTATGACGGATGGGCCGTTATGGAGTGGGAGTGCGCTATTAAACATCCTGAAGATGGTGCAAGAGAAGGCGCTCCATTCATCGCAGATCATATCATCCGCGTAACCGAGAAAGCATTTGATGATTTCGCGGCAGCAGGCTCTGACGAAGCATTTAACCGTCGCCTGTTAGGATTAGACTAGTAGAAATAACTTTTTATAAGCCGGTTAGGTGATGGTGTAAAGCTTTCATTTAACCGGCTTTTTTATTTTGAAAAATTTCAACCGTCTTTTAATCAACTTAATAAACAATTACTATATTTAGACACCAATTATAAACTTAAATTATTTCTCAATGCAAATTAATCGCACAGCGCTATTTAGGGCAAGTTGTTTGTCCCTGTTAGTTACGTCCCTGTCTTTCGGTATCCGCGCGGGTATCCTGGGCAAATTAGGTACTGATTTTCAATTAGACAAAGCACAATTAGGCTCAATTACCGCCACAGCTTTTTGGGGTTTCCCTTTAGCGGTTGTTATCGGCGGTTTTATTGTTGATATCATCGGCATGAAACGCCTGTTGGTATTGGCTTTTGTATTCCACCTGGCAGGTATCCTGTTAACCGTTTTTGCCAGCGGATTCTGGACCTTGTTCATATCTACCTTATTAATAGGTTTAGCCAACGGTACCGTAGAAGCAGCTTGTAACCCGTTGGTAGCATCGTTATATACCGACGAGAAAACTACAAAGCTAAATCACTTCCACTTATGGTTCCCGGGTGGTATCGTTATCGGTACACTGATTGTAACTTTCTTTAACCAATTCGGCCTTAGCTGGCAGATTCAGGTAGGCATGATGCTTATCCCGACTGTAATTTACGGTTACCTGTTCTCTAAACTGGATTTCCCGGTTACGGAACGTGTATCATCGGGATACAGCACTTCGGATATGTACAAAGCCGTAGCAGCTCCATTATTCTTGTTTATGATCATTTGCATGTTTGGAACGGCAATCACAGAATTGTTTACCGGGCAGTGGATCGGTTTGTTGCTTGCAA
>JAZKET010000090.1:5396-8941 GCA_040386815.1 Bacteroidota bacterium
ACCGCCGGTATGTACAAAGCGTTAGGTAACCCGCTGTTCATTTTTATGTTTGTTTGTATGTTCGGTACAGCTATCACCGAGTTATTTACCGGCCAATGGATAGACGTGTTACTGAAAAACGTTACAGAAAATGCATTGCTACTTCTAACTTTAGAAACCGGAATCATGGTATTGGGCCGCGCTTTTGCTAAGCCTATTCTTAAACTGGTTACACCGCAAACGGTATTATTGATATCTGCCATTTTAGCTTCATTAGGTCTATATATGCTAAGCCATTTAACAGGGGGTGCTGTATTTGCCGGCGCTATTGTATTTGGTATGGGTGTGTGTTTCTTTTGGCCAACCATGGTGGGCTTTGTTAATACCAATATGCCTGCCACAGGCGCTTTAGGTTTAATCCTAATGGGTGGCGCGGGTATGTTCGCGGTATCTATTTACACCATATTTATGGGTGGGTTTTACGACCGGATTGTTGCCGAAGCAGGTGGAAATACTACTACTGCCGGTATACGGGTATTAGACGCGACACTGATTATACCACTGGTATTGATTGTAGCATTTGCGGGCCTGGTAGTCTACATGAAAGGCCGTGCTAAAAAAGACGCTGCCGCGGTGCAGATCTAAATCATAGCTTTAAATATCAGTTTTACAATAGCGATGGGTTGAAAAACCCATCGCTATTGTTGTTTTATAGCTAAATTGTTTGTTACATCAGGCAAATCTTCCGCTTATATTATTACATTTAGCCATCTATTAAAATCAATAAAAACTTATAAATGAATACTACTATTAGAATTAAGTTGTCGATCATGATGTTCCTGCAGTTTTTTGTGTGGGGAGGGTGGTACGTAACTATGGGGCCATTTGCCGGCAATAACTTACACGCTACCGGTGCCGAAACCGGAGCGCTTTATTCAACACAATCATGGGGAGCTATTATAGCACCATTTATTGTTGGCTTAATTGCCGACAGATATTTTAACGCCGAGCGTATTTTAGGCGTATTGCACATTATTGGTGCTGTATTAATGTACCAATGCTATGCCGCGGTTGATATTTCTTCATTCTACCCGTACGTATTAGGTTATATGATATTATACATGCCAACATTGGCATTGGTGAACTCGGTTTCATTTAGCCAAATGAAAGACCCTGAAAAAGAGTTTTCAACTATCCGTGTTTGGGGTACTGTAGGCTGGATAGTTGCCGGTTTAGCTATCAGCTTCCTTTTCCATTGGGATGCTGCCGAGAACGTATCGCAAGGTTTCTTAAAATATACCTTCCTGATGTCGAGCATCGCTTCATTAGTGTTGGGCTTGTTCAGCTTTGCATTACCTGCAACGCCGCCAAAAGTATCTGCCGAAAAAGTTGGCGTTGCCGATGTATTGGGTTTAGGTGCTTTGAAGTTGTTGAAAGACAAAAATTTCCTGGTATTCTTTATCGCATCAATCTTGATATGTATTCCACTGGCTTTCTACTACCAAAACGCTAACAGTTTTTTAACCGAAATTAAAGTTGACAACCCAACTGGTAAAATGACCATTGGCCAGGTATCAGAAGTTGCTTTCTTATTAGCGCTACCTATCTTCTTTAAACGCTTCGGCTTTAAGTGGACTATCCTGGTAGGTATGTTTGCCTGGGCTTTACGTTACGCTATGTTTGCTTATGGCAACGCGGGCGAATTAAGCTTTTTGCTGATCATCGGTATCGCTTTACACGGTGTATGTTACGATTTCTTCTTTGTATCAGGTCAGATCTATACCGACTCAAAAGCTGGTCCGCAGATAAAAAGCGCTGCACAGGGTGTTATCACCCTGGCTACTTATGGTGTTGGTATGTTAATCGGCTTCTACATTGCCGGTTTAATATCTGATGCTTATAACATAGCTGGTGCTCACGACTGGAAAATGATCTGGTTGATCCCGGCAGGTATTGCCGCAGCGGTGATGTTGCTGTTTTTTGTTTTCTTTAATGATAAGAGCAAAGCAACAGTTGTTGAAACACCACAGACCGGGGTTTAATCCTCAAGCATAGATAATAAAAAAGCGATGGGAGTTAAACCCATCGCTTTTTTTATGTCTATTAGTTACAATCATAAACAGATATTACTAAATTTAGCCAACTAAAACTAAACATCAATTTCAATACATAATGACAAATAGAAGAGATTTTCTGAAACAGGCAGGTTTACTGTCGGCAGGAGTAATGGTAGCGCCACATTTGCTAACGGCAAAACCAATTAAAAATATAGGCTTGCAGTTATACACATTGCGCGATATAATTGGTAAAGACGTTAAAGGCGTTATTGCTAAAGTTGCAGCAGCTGGTTACAAAGAAGTTGAGCCTTATGGCTACAGCAAAAAAGGCGGTTTCTGGGGTTTATCACCAAAAGAATTTAGCGACTTGTTGAAAGCAAACGGTTTAACCACTCCGGCTGCTCATTATGACATGAACCAATATTTAGGATCGGGCGCTACAGAGAATCTTGACGCTTATATCGAGGCTGCCAATGCAACCGGTCAAAGCCACGTGATTATCCCATCTATCAATCACGACTTTATCAAAACCGTTGACGACTGCAAGGCCGTTGCCGATAAAATGAACAAAGCAGGTGAGATATTGAAAAAATCAGGCTTGAAATTAGGTTACCATAACCACAATTTTGAGTGGCAACCTGTTGGCGATACTACTTTTTACGATACCATCTTAAACAATACCGACCCAAAATTGGTAGACATGGAGCTTGATTTATACTGGGTAGTACGTTCAAATAAAGATGCTAAAGAGTTGTTTGCTAAAAACCCGGGCCGCTTTAAATTTGTACACGTTAAAGATGCAGACAAAACCAACAAGAACAAAAATACCGAGATTGGCAGCGGGTCGGTCGATTTTGTGAGCATTTTAGCAAGCGCGAAAAAAGGCGGTGTTGAGCACTTCATTGTTGAGCAAGAAAACTTTACCAATATCGATCCTTTTGTAAGTATCACGCAAAGCGCTAAATACGTAAAGGATAAGATCAGTATCTAATACCAAAATTTTACCTCATTGTCATTTCGACGATAGGAGAAATCTATACACTGCAAAGTCTACGACCGGCACGTGTATAGATTTCTCCCGTTGGTCGAAATGACATTTTTGTTTAATTGCACCCATGATCACCATCTCCAACATCCACAAAACCTTTAACCGTGGCAAAGCCAACCGGGTTGATGCTGTTAATGGCGTTAGCCTGACCATCGCCGATGAGGAATTTGTGGTTATTGTAGGATCAAACGGGTCAGGCAAGTCAACTTTACTTAACCTGATATCCGGTAGTACCTTACCGTCGTCGGGGACAATTACTTTCGATGGTGCGGATGTAAGTAAACTGGCTGACTACCAGCGTAGCAAATGGATAGCCCGGGTGTTTCAAAACCCTTTGAGCGGTACAGCATCTGAGTTGAGCATACTGGATAATTTTAGGCTGGCCGCTATCCGTACAAAACCTAAAGGGTTGACCATTGGTATCGATGACGCCTTTAAGCAACGTGTTAGTGAACAAATAG
>JAZKET010000090.1:8951-11492 GCA_040386815.1 Bacteroidota bacterium
ATACTGGGCCTCGGCCTTGAGAACAAAGTAGCGCAACCTATAGGCACACTATCCGGCGGACAGCGCCAGGCACTTACCTTATTGATGAGTGTGATGGACGATTGCAAGATCTTGCTACTTGATGAGCCTACCGCAGCGCTGGACCCAAAGTCTGCAGAGATAGTGATGAAAACCGCTGAGCAGCTAAGCCGCGATTTTAAACTGACCACAATATTAGTCACCCATAACCTAAAGGATGCTCATGCTTATGGCAACCGCATTATCCAAATGGCCGAAGGGGAGGTGATCAAAGACATCGATATCAAACATAAGCAGGCGCTTAAGCAGAGCGATTTGTTTGAGTGGTTTGGATAAAAAAACATTTTTGTCATTGCGAGGAACGAAGCAATCGCACAGAGGACAGTAGCAGACTTTGCAGTGTGCGATTGCTTCGTTCCTTGCAATGACATACTTTCTAGTTCACACTAATTTTTTGGCAAACTTATTGCAATCATCAAATTACTATGATGAACAACAACAACTTCCAAAATATATTTGATGCGTACCAACTGGTTAGTGGTGCAAAGATCAAAGGCACAAAAAGCGATGAAATGTTTGAACTGGGCGATTATGATGCCAACAAACGCGGTTACACCGTTTACCCAATAGATAACGACGTGCGCTACGATGATTTCGCAGTGGTTGTAGCTGAAAGAGAATTGAAAAATAATTTTATGATTGAGGTGGTGAAGCAGAGTATTGCCGCCTAAACAAAAACGCCGCTCTGAATTATCAGAGCGGCGTTTTTGATTTAATATCCAATTGTCATTTCGAACCGTAGTGAGAAATCTTGTAAAAGCGGACGGTAGGAGGGCGTATAAGATTTCTCCCTCGTTCCTCGGTTCGAAATGACAGGCGTTTAAGGGTTTACTTCTTATAAGTCACCTTGTAAATAGTCCCCTTATTATCATCAGTTATATATAACGATCCATCTGGTCCTTGCGCTAAACCGGTTGGGCGATGCTCTGCGCGGCCCTGGGCTTTTTGCTCGGCGGTGCCGGCAAAGCCATCAGCAAATACTTCCCATTTACCATCAGGTTTGCCATTTTTAAATGGCTGAAAAACCACAAAGTAACCAGCCTGTGGCTCAGGTGCGCGGTTCCATGAACCGTGGAAGGCTATAAAAGCGCCATTTTTATAACGTTCAGGAAATTGGTTGCCTGTGTAAAACAGTAACCCATCTGGTGCAAGGTGTCCCGGGAAACCTACAACAGGGTTAATGTATTTTGGGTCGGCAAGTTTTTCGCCGTCGCCGCCGTACTCAGGGCCAAGCATGTTTTTTTGTTTCTGCCAGTCATAATAAACATATGGCCAGCCTGCATTATCGCCTTTTTTTATAGCGAACATACATTCGGCAGGTAATTCGGCCGACTGTTTTTCTGTATACAATTTAGGGTGCATTTGATGCAGGTTGTCGCGGCCGTGCTGCATTACAAAAAGCTGGTTAAGCTGCTGGTTCCAGGTAATGCCAACCACGTTACGCAGGCCCCAGGCATAGTGCACACCCTCTTTATAGCTTTGGTTAAGCTTGTCGGTTCTGAACTGCCATATCCCGGCTGCCGAATCTAACAACGGGCAACCCTTGCGGTCTTTATCCAGCTCGTCGCAAATGTTGCTGGGCGCGCCAATGTTTATGTATACGTTGCCATCGTTATCCAGCGTAATAGCTTTTGGTTGGTGCCAGTCTTTACTAACAAGCCCCGTAACAATGCGCTCAGGTTTTTCTGGGTTAGTTACCTGGTTATTTGCATCCAATTTATAGCGGAAAATGCCGCCTTTGTCGCTGGCATACAAATAATTTTTATCCATAGCTATACCCGTGCCGCCGTAATCAGCAAAACTGGTTTTAACCGTCGCTTTGCCGGCTTCTTCATGCAATACAACAATGTCGTTTTGGGGCGTAACCACCAGGTGGCGGGTGCTGCCTAATTTATCGGCAATTACGTTAATGTCAAATCCTGTTGGTACGGTAATGCCGGCAGTGGCAGGTAGCGCTTTTACAGGCGGGTCAGTCTTTAAAGCGTTTAAGGTTAGCAAGCCGCCAATGGCTATAACCGGCAATATTGTAGAGAATACTTTTTGTTTTTTCATTTACTGGGGTTTATGTTCTGTTGTGTTTTAAACATGCATTAAAAAGGCGTAGCCTTGACTAATATTGTAGCCACGGGTTTCAACCCGTGGTTTATAATGTAAAATAAATTGAGAACCGTAGGTTCGGCCCATTTTGTCGAAAGATATCGCTGTAAAAAATGGGCCGTGCAGATGGTACTCTTTGCAATTGTTTGTTTTTTTAGCCGGGTTAAAACCCGGCGCTACAACATTTGCCGAGCCGACGGCTCTTTTTGTCATTAAGTTAAAATAACATCAATAAAACCGATGTCATTTCGATGGAGTCAGGGCGGGCTTGAGTTGTGGTGCGACAGAGAAATCTTATACGCCCTACATAACTGGTATAGCAAATCATATCAGATTTCTCACTCGTTCCTCGTATCGTAATGACAT
>JAZKET010000091.1:0-30858 GCA_040386815.1 Bacteroidota bacterium
ATGTTATTAAGTTTTCCCGAGTATTTTGGGTTAGCAGCCTTTGAGCAAAACTTTAAAGAGTTATTTGGTTGGTTAAATGTAGCGTTTGGTATCCCCGTTGCTTTTTACAGCGGCTGGGGATACTTTACATCAGCCTACCAAAACCTGCGCAATAAAGTATTGAATATCGACTTTCCGCTGGCTTTGGGTATTGCTGTGCTTTTTATCCGTACCGTAGCCGAGGTATATACGGGCCAGGGCGCCGGGTTTGCCGATACGTTATGCGGGCTGGTGTTCTTTTTACTGGTAGGCAAATTCGTTCAGCAAAAAACCTATCACCATATCTCGTTCGAGCGCGATTATCGCTCATTCTTCCCGGTGGCGGTGCAGGTGATCAAAGATGGAAAAGACAGGCCTATCCCGCTATCTCAATTAGTAGTTGGCCACCGCATGGTAGTGCGCAGCAATGAAATCATTCCGGCAGATGCCATCCTGCTAAAAGGTGAGGCTAAAGTCGATTTCAGCTTTGTAACCGGCGAGTCTGTCCCCGTACAAAAAACATTGGGCGAGATAGTTTATGCAGGCGGCAGGCAAATAGGTGGCGCAATTGAGTTGGAAGTGGTAAAACCTGTGTCGCAAAGCTACCTCACCCAATTATGGAACAATGAGGCCTTTACCCGCAAGCAGGATAACCGCATGCGCACTTTTAACGAACGGGTAAGTAAGCATTTCACAGTGGTATTACTCATTATCGCTTTCGGATCTTTCTTGTATTGGGCGCAAACAGACGTTACCCGCAGCCTGGCTGCTTTTACTGCCGTGCTGATTGTGGCCTGCCCCTGCGCGTTGGCCTTGAGTACGCCGTTTACCATGTCGGCAGCGTTGAGTGTGTTCGACAGGAACCATTTCTATCTAAAAAACACCGCCGTTGTTGAGCAACTGGCAGCTATTGATACTATTGTGATGGATAAAACCGGCACCATAACCACTAGTGACAGCAAAGCTACTAATATGCCTGCGGGGTTGACTGACTATCAGAAGCAGCTTATTTACAGCGCTTGTGCTAATTCTATCCATCCGCTATCAAAAACTATCTGCACTTATTTAGAAAAGCCGAAAGCGCTACTTGGCAACGCCGCCTACCAGGAAATTGCCGGCAAAGGCATAACAGCAAATATCAACGGACATATTTTAAAAATTGGCAGCGCGTCCCTGGTTACCGGTATCGGCGATACGGGTGTGGGTATAACCAGGGTACACGTTGCTATTGATGATGACTATCTTGGCAATTTTACTTTTTCGCAAAGTTACCGCGCCGGTTTGGAGGAAGTTGTTGCGCTGGGCAAGAACAATTATGACATGTACCTCCTATCGGGCGACCAAGACCAGAAAAATCAAGATTTACCCCTATTTTTTCCGGATTCTTCAAGGATATTTTTCAACCAATCGCCACAAAGCAAGCTTGATTTTATCAGGCAATTACAACTATCCAACAAAAAGGCTATGATGATTGGCGATGGCCTAAACGACGCCGGAGCCCTAAAACAAGCCGACCTGGGCATAGCCGTAAGCGACAATGTAAACAACTTCTCGCCGGGCAGCGATGCCATCCTGGACGGGCGATCATTTGCCAAACTGCCGGCATTCTTAAAGTTCGCAAAAGACACTGTAACAATCATTTATATATCGTTTTTCATATCGATAACCTATAACCTCATTGGTTTAAGTTATGCTGTTACAGGTACATTATCGCCATTAATTGCCGCCATATTGATGCCGCTTAGCACAGCAACTATTATATCATTCACCAGTTTGGCCACACACTACGCGGCCAGGAAAAGGAGTTTAGCATGACCATTTTATACCTATTAATAGGCTGCAGCGTGCTATTGGCGCTGATTTTTCTCTCACTGTTCTTCTGGGCACAGCGCAGCGGACAGAACGATGACTTGCACACCCCGTCTATGCGCATTTTGCTGGACGATGAGAAGGAAGTAGAAAAATGACACACATCACTTTTTGCAGTCACCGCTATCATTCTCTACCCCGGCAAACCACGATAGTTTTACAACCATAAAAGCAATACAATTTATGCAGCCCGAAAATTTTTACTATGACAACAAGATCGTCCGCAACTTTGGTATAGCAACCATAGTTTGGGGCATTATTGGCATGACAGTCGGACTATTAGCTGCCATACAGCTGTTTAGTCCGGGTGCCAACCTGCACAACCAATACACCACCTTTGGCCGTATACGCCCATTGCATACCAACGCGGTAATATTTGCCTTTGTTGGTAATGCCATTTTCATGGGCGTGTATTACTCTTTACAACGCCTGCTTAAAGCGCGTATGTTTAGCGACGCGCTGAGCAAGATCCATTTTTGGGGATGGCAGCTCATCATCCTTTCGGCTGTGGCCACCTTGCCTTTGGGCTTTACCACATCAAAAGAATATGCCGAACTGGAGTGGCCCATTGATATTGCCATAACGCTTATATGGGTGGTGTTTGGTATCAACATGTTTGGCACCATCATTAAACGCCGCGAGCGCCACCTGTACGTAGCTATCTGGTTTTACATAGCCACCTTTGTTACCATTGCGGTGCTGCATATTGTAAACTCTATCGAGCTGCCTATATCGGCCTTTAAAAGTTACATGGTATACGCTGGTGTGCAAGACGCGTTGGTGCAGTGGTGGTATGGCCATAACGCGGTAGCCTTCTTTTTAACTACGCCTTATTTGGGTATGATGTATTACTTTCTACCTAAAATGGCTAATCGTCCGGTTTACTCATACAAACTAAGTATACTGCACTTTTGGACTTTGATATTCATCTACATCTGGGCCGGTCCGCACCATTTGCTGTACACTACGCTACCGGGTTGGGCTCAATCATTAGGGGTGGCTTTCTCTATTATGCTGATAGCGCCAAGCTGGGGCGGCATGATAAACGGGTTGCTAACCCTGCGCGGTGCCTGGGATAAAGTTAGAGACGATGTAATTCTGAAATTTATGGTGGTGGGCTTAACCGCCTATGGTATGGCCACTTTTGAAGGCCCTATACTATCACTAAAACAAGTAAACAGCATTGCCCATTTTAGCGACTGGATAGTGGCCCACGTACACGTTGGCGCACTGGGGTGGAATGGTTTCTTAACCTTTGCCATGCTCTACTGGTTGATACCACGAATTTATAAAACTGAATTGTTCTCAAAAAAATTGGCTTCGTTCCATTTTTGGGCAGGCACCTTGGGTATTATATTTTATGCGGTGCCTATGTATTGGGCAGGCTTTACCCAAAGCTTGATGCTTAAAGAGTTTACTGCTGATGGTATGCTTAAATACCCTAACTTTTTAGAGACTACGCTGCAGATAATCCCTATGCACGTAATGCGGTCTGTGGGCGGCGGTATTTACCTATTGGGTGTTATTGTGATGGCCTACAACCTGTTCCGCACAATGAAACAGGGCAGCCTGGTAGCTAACGAGGCTGCACAAGCTATGCCGTTAGCACCCATACACACCGTAGTTAAAGAAAGTACATGGCACCGCATGCTGGAGCGTAAGCCAATACAAATGATGGTGTTGGCGTTAGTAGTGATATTAATAGGGTCATTTATTGAGCTGATGCCTACGTTGACCATATCATCAAACATACCAACCATAGCCAGTGTAAAACCTTATACGCCACTGGAACTACAGGGCCGCGACCTGTATATCCGCGAGGGTTGCTCTAACTGTCATTCGCAAACAGTAAGGCCTTTCCGCTCTGAAACCGAACGTTATGGCGAGTACAGCAAAGCCGGCGAGTTTGTGTACGATCACCCGTTCTTATGGGGGTCAAAACGTACCGGCCCTGATTTGGCGCGCGAAGGCAGTAAATATGGTAACGCCTGGCATTACAACCACATGATGGACCCAAGGCTGATGTCGCCGGGCAGTATTATGCCTGCTTACGAATGGATGTTGACCCAAAAGTTGGATACTACCACCACGGCGGCCAAAATAAACGCTATGCGCACCCTGGGTGTACCGTATGCGCCGGGTTACGACAAAATTGCAAACCGCGATCTGGATAAACAGGCGCAGAAAATTGTAGAAAACCTGCAGGCCGACCATATCAAGGTTAAAAAAGACAAAGAGATCATTGCCATTATTGCGTACCTGCAACGCCTGGGTATGGACATAAAAGCTAACAAAACCGCTAATTAATTATTACCGCCATGTTTAAACAATTTACCGAAAATATATCTGCCCACCAGGGTTATCTGCTTTTCTCATTGGGTATCTTCTTTGTGTTCTTTGTAGTGATAGCTGTTATGCTGTACCTGATGCCCAAAAAGCACGTTGACGCCATGAGCGACCTGCCACTGGTTGATAGCGACGATACAGAAACCACAAACCGCTTTTGATATGAAAAGAATGCTAACCATATTAACAATGCTGTTCATTGCGGCGCCGGTTATGGCCGGAGATGACAGCCCGATACCAACAACCTCATTAACTGAAATAGTGGGCTGGGGTGCTGTTATCTTTATGTTGATACTTATCGTAATAGCCCTACTGGTGGTACTACGTGCGCTACGCATTTTGTTAAGAGCTGTACTAAGAACCGAAGGACTTACCGAAGCCGAAATAAGCAATGAACTAAATCCGCAGAAAAAGAAAAAAAACGAAGAAAAACAAAGCATTTGGCTAAAGTTGATGTCGCTTAAGCCGATGTCGCAGGAGAAGGACTTAATCATACAGCACGAGTATGATGGTATACAGGAATTGGATAACCCTACCCCTTCGTGGTTCATGTGGCTGTTTTATGGGTCGATAGCTTGGGGGATTTGTTATTTGTTAGTTTACCACGTATTTAATGTCGCTCCACTACAGGACGAGGAATATAAAATAGAAATGGCTGTAGCGGCAAAAGAAAAAGAAGCTATACTGGGTAAATCAGCCAACCGGGTTGATGAAACTACGGTTAAACTGGTTAAAGACGCAGCTACATTGCAAGCCGGACAAAAAATATATGCCGCAAGCTGCGCACCATGCCACGGCGACAAAGCACAAGGCGTTGTTGGCCCTAACCTTACTGATGATTACTGGCTGCACGGCGGCAAAATAAATGATGTGTTTAAAACCATTAAATACGGTGTACAGGCTAAAGGTATGCCAACCTGGGAAAAACAGCTATCGCCAAAACAGATTGCAGATGTATCAAACTATATTAAATCTTTACACGGTACAAATCCGGCAGGTGCTAAAGAGCCGCAGGGCGAGAAAGAGTAACTAGCGCCTCCCCAAAACACGTCATTGCGAGGAACGAAGCAATCTCTGCACAGGGCATTCAAAAGCAGAGTTTCATCCGCGGCAGCGAGCAGTAGGCCGTTAAAGACCGTGCACGTTAATTAGCATATATAGAGATTGCTTGTTCCTCGCAATGAAGTGATGGTAATAAGCGATTACAATAATTAATAATCCACTAATATAACACACAAATAATGAGCAGTCTATTAGCGGCAAGCGATACAGGGAAAAGGCAATGGATGTACCCGCTCGTAAGGAAAGGTAAATACTACAAATGGCGGGCATCTATTAGTTATGTATACCTGGCGTTCTTTTTTGCCGGTCCACTGATCAAAATAAACGGACAGCCTTTGTTGCTGCTTAACTTTATAGAGCGGCACTTTGTTATTGCCGGGCAGGTTTTCTGGCCACAGGATATCTTTCTGTTCATGCTGGCATCGTTAGTGGCGCTGGTTTGTATTGTGCTGTTCACTATTGCCTTTGGCCGAATTTTTTGTGGATGGATATGCCCGCAAACCATTTTTATGGAGATGTTTTTTCGCCGCATAGAGATTTGGATAGAAGGTGAACCCAATCAGCGTAAAAAACTGGATACAGGTCCGTGGACAAAGGAAAAGATCCGGAAGAAAGGTTTGAAGCATACCATTTTTATCATCCTGTCTTTCCTTATCGCCAATACTTTTCTGGCTTATCTTATCAGTATAGAAAGCTTATTGAAAATCATCACCGAGCCGGTAAACCTGCATTGGGTTGGTTTTGCCAGTATTTGGATTTTCACGATGGTTTTCTATTTGGTGTACAGCCGGGTACGCGAGCTGGTTTGTACGTTAATTTGCCCCTATGGTCGTCTTCAAAACGTATTAACAGATAATGATACCCTGATGGTGGCTTATAACGATGTACGTGGCGAACCACGCGGTAAACTGCAACGCATTCCCGATCCGCTGAATGTAAAAGGCGATTGCGTGGACTGCGGCCTGTGCGTGACAGTTTGCCCTACGGGGATAGATATCCGTAACGGTACGCAAATTGAATGTGTTAACTGCACTATCTGTATTGATGCCTGCGACCAAGTGATGGACAAAATCCACAAACCACGCAACCTGATAGGCTATTATTCAGAGAACATGATCCGCTTAATTGAAAAGCCCTCATTTACCAACCGAATGAAGGCGTATACAGCTGTAATTGCCATTTTGATGGGCGTGCTGTGCTATTTCATTTTCAGCCGGAGCGATATGGACATGACGGTGTTGCGCAGTGCAGGGATGCTTTACCAGGAACAACCGGGCGGCTACGTCAGCAATATTTATAATGCCGAGATCATTAATAAAACTAACCAAAAGCAAAATATCATCATAAAAGCCGATGATCCATCCATCAAAATAAAATACATACAAGCGCCGGGTATAGTTGCAAAAGGCGGTATGGTAAAGACGGTGTTTTTTGTGATGATACCAGCAAATCAAATCCACGCTGCCAAAACAGATTTAAAACTGCAACTAATGGTTAATGATGAAATTAAACAAACGGTAAAAACGGCCTTCGTTGGCCCAATAAACGATTAAAAGCTATGAACTGGGGAAAAGGATTGATAGTAGGAATGAGCCTGTTTATGCTCTTTATAGTAGTCTTGGTGGTACGCATGTTTACCATCCCTGCCGACGAATACGACCATCATTATTACGAAAAAGGTTTAAATTTTGATGCCGATTACAAACGCGAGCGGCAGGTATTGCTGGATAATGCCACGCCCATCATCCACAACAACAACAACAACCTGCTGATCAAATTTACCGCGCCTGCGAAAGGTATCATTAAGTTTATTCGCCCAGCCAATCAACAATTGGATAGAGATTTCCCAATTAATAGCGGTGCTAATGATGAGGTTTCTACCCCAATAATGGCCATGCAATCCGGCAAATGGCAACTTTTGTTAACCTGGAAAAGCAACCACAAAGAATACCGCTATCAGCAAGATATTTACTTAAAATGAGCACCGGGCAAATAGCTTTCTTTATAGGTTTGTTTGGTAGCGCACATTGCATAGGCATGTGTGGGCCGCTTGCTTTTGCTATACCGGTTGCTAATAATAACTGGTGGCGTATTTTGGGCGATAAAGTACTGTACAACAGCGGCCGTATTATCTCTTACACCGCACTAGGCCTTTTGATAGGTTTTGTGGGCAGGCAGCTTTGGTTAAATGGGCTACAGCAAGGCCTAAGCCTGTTCAGCGGTTTTTTAATCATTATGGCAGGCCTGTCGCGAATGTTTAAAATGCGATTAAGTAAAAGTGCATTCATTAACACGACATTGTCACCAATTAACCGTTTGTTGACTTATGCTTTGCAGCACCGCTCGGGGCATTTGGTTATTGGCATACTTAATGGCTTTCTGCCTTGCGGGTTTGTATACATAGCCCTCATCGGTGCTATCAATACCGATTCGCCAACCGCTGCTGCACAATACATGTTTTGGTTTGGGTTGGGTACTTTCCCGTTAATGTTGTTAGCAACAGTAAGCTCAGGCTTAATTGGCCCGCACCTGCGCAAGCGCATTAATATCGCTATGCCTTACCTAATGGTTTGCCTCGGCTTTTGGTTTATACTGCGCGGACTTGAATTAAATATCCCCTATTTAAGCCCGGCAAAGCCTCAAACCGGCACCTCTGTTTGCCATTAATTTAAAAGTGATCTCAATCACTTTTCACGGTGCCGGCTATCATGTTGCGGGTATGTTTTGTGGGGGATATTTGTATCAACAAACAAAACAAATAACAATTATGGCTAACACTATAAATGCAAACGTTGCCTGGGCCGAAGCCGCAGACAATCAAAAACAAAATCTTTGGACAAAATGGTTAAACTTTACTGACAGCCAGCATAAATATCGTGCGGTTTGGTTTCTGTTTTCACTGGTATTGCAAGGCGTGCTTTTCTTACCTATACCCGCCTTCTTGTTGTACTATTTCAACGCACCAATATTGGTACTGGCCATAACACTAAGCATGTTCTTCGCCAACGTAATTGCAGGCATGGGCGGCTCAAGTATAAGGGTTATGTTAACGCTATTTGCTGCAAGTGTACTGATACACCTAACTATGCTGGCCATTTTTATTATCTAATTGCTTAACCCTGTTAATTTATACACAAGCTGCTAGTCGCCAAAAACGCTGGCAGCTTTTTTTATCTGATATAATTTCGATGAAAAAAGGCATTCTGCTTATTAACCTGGGTACACCCAACAGCCCATCAGTACAAGATGTGCGCCACTACCTTGATGAGTTTTTGATGGACGAAAGGGTGATAGATATAAACCCCATATTGAGAGCGCTTTTGGTAAAATGCGTAATTGTCCCTTTTCGTGCACCAGCATCAGCTAAACTATATCAACAAATATGGAATACCAAAACAGGGTCGCCGCTATTGCACCACAGCAAATTACAGCAGCAACTTTTAAAAATTGCCTTGGGCGATGACTACCTGGTTGAGCTGGCTATGCGGTATCAGAACCCATCGATAGAAATGGCGCTCAAGAAATTTCAGGATAATAATATAAACAATATCAAAATCATCCCTTTGTTTCCCCAGTATGCGTCGGCCACAATAGGCTCTGTTTATCAAAAGGTGATGGATGTGGTATCAGGTTGGCAAACCATACCACAGATAGACTTTGCCGGTTCATTTCATGATCATCCCCTATTCATTACAGCCCTTGCCCAAAACGGCAAAAAGTATCAACCCGAAACATATGACCATGTGTTATTCAGCTTCCATGGCCTGCCGCAACGCCAGTTAAAAAAGTGTGATAACAGCGGTAGCCATTGCCTGAAAAAAGCCCGTTGCTGCGAAATATTTACACAAAAAAACAGTATGTGCTATAGCGCACAATCATATCATACAGCCAAATTAATTGCCGCTGAATTAAATATCCCAGCGGATAAATACACAGTTTGCTTTCAATCCAGATTAGGTAAAACACCATGGATAGAACCTTATACATCAGATATAATTGGAAAACTGGCCAAAGCCGGCAAAAAACATATAATGGTATTTTGCCCGGCCTTTGTTGCCGATTGCCTTGAGACTATCCACGAGATAGGTCATGAATATCGCGAAGCATTTATAGCGGGCGGTGGAGAACAACTACAGCTGGTAGAGAGCTTGAACAGCTCTCCCCTGTTTATTGAACTGCTAAAAGAAATGGCCGTTTAAATTAAACGGCCATGCTAAATAATTGTGCCTGTGGCTTATCGTCCCAAAGGCGGGCATCAAGTGCCATACAAATATTTCGCAGAAATGCCTTACCTATCGGCGTTACTCGCAATTCCCAGGAGTTTAATTCAATCAAACCATCATCAACCAATGGCTGTAGGCGTTCAATGCCGTCAAATATAGCCGGGCAAGGCTCTGTATGGTGGTTCCATGTTGTTTTTCCGGTACACATTATCTCCAGAATATGCTTTCGTAATATTAAGTCCTCGCCTGTCAAAACATGTCCCTTAAAGACAGGCAGCTCACCGTTATTGATCAATTTTAGATATTCTTCAACCGTTTTTACATTTTGCGCAAAGGCATAACAAGCATCGCTGATAGATGACACACCAAGCCCAACCAACAATTGCGTACGCTGATGAGTATAACCCATAAAATTTCGGTGTAAATCTTGATTTTCCTGGGCTATTAATAACGCGTCGCCGGGCAAGGCGAAATGATCCATCCCTATCTCCTGGTAGCCGTAACCCTTAAGCAAGCTGCGGCCAATTTCGTGCAATTTATTTTTCAGGTAAGGCTGTGGCAAGTCGCGCTCTGTAAACAGGCGCTGGCCCGGTTTAACCCAGGGCACATGTGCGTAGCTGTAAAAGGCAATACGGTCTGGCTTTAAGCCGGCAACCATGTTCATAGTATTGATCAACCCGTCAATGGTTTGATGCGGCAAGCCGTATATCAAATCGTAATTAATAGAGGTGTAACCCAGTTTTCGAGCCTCAGTAGTGACATGCAGCACCTGTTCAAAGGTTTGCTTACGATTGATCATTAGTTGCACTTTCGGATCAAAATCTTGTATGCCTAAACTCAACCTGCGGAAACCTAACCGATATAGTGCTTCAAGGTGCGCTACCGTTGTGTTGCCCGGATGCGCTTCAAAACCAAACTCGGCATTTTTGTGTACGGTGGCTTTTTCAAGAATACCGTTTATCAGCAGTTCTAAATTTTGCGGACTAAAAAAAGTAGGCGTCCCCCCACCCAAATGTATCTCACGGATGATGGGTTTCGCGCCGAACATTGATTCATACATCTCCCACTCCTTCAATACAGCAGCTATGTAAGGCACTTCAACACCATGATTTTTAGTAATACGGGTATTGCAGCCACAGTAGGTACACAGGTCCTCACAAAAAGGCAAGTGTATGTAAAGGCTTATTCCCTCAGCTTCATTGGCTTCGGCAAACGCCCATTTTACCGTTTTTTGCCAGGCCTGCTGATTAAAATTATCGGTATCCCAATAAGGCATCGTGGGGTAACTGGTATACCTTGGTACAGGTACATTATATTTTTCTGTTAGATGAGATAGCGGCATAATTTAATTCTCCTGTGCTTTAACCACCCTGCAATGTTTAGCGCACGCACAGGCATCGCCCACACATTTATTTTGCTGCCATAAGTCGAGGCTGGTAATAGTTTGATCTGCTATATGTTGGGGTGCGGTTGATAAAACATTGGCCAGCTTAATACCATATTGGGCAGCTGACAGCTTATCTATATGTCCGGTCTGTACAGACCGGGTGATGATGAATCTGATGTTAATGCTCGCCAATTTCTCTATCACAGACGCCGTCACCGCATCCTGATCGCCAATAATAATGGCATCTTTACCAATGGCATACATAGCTGTTTCCAACGTGAGCGGATTGGATATCAGCGTTATATCATGCTTTTTTTGATTGGCTTTTGCCAGAAATTCCTTTTCAAAAGGTTGAATACTGTAAGCAACTACTTTCATTCGCTACATTTTTAATAGATCAAAGTTAGATCAAATGCAGCGCAGCGGCCATGAGCCTAATCAACCCAAAAAGTGACTTTCGTCAGTTTTTCATTTTAGCAAGGCGATTGGCATTAAGTATAGTTATAGTGCTGCCCTTTTTATCTATCAGGCCCTCATCTTTAAAATCAGACAGCGTACGCGATACCGTTTCTGTAGCTATACCTGCCATAGCCGCCAGATCTTCGCGGGTAACTTTAAAAGTTATGGCTTCGCCGGTTTGTTTATGCAGGCGTATCATAGCTCCGGCCATGCGTTTACGTACAGAGTTGTAGGCCAGTTCTAATAGCTGTTCTTCTTTTTCGCGGATATCGTTAGCCAGTAGTTTAATAAACTCCTGCGCAACATCCGGAAATATGTTTAACATCGGCTCCAATTGTTCTTTAGGGATCAATACCAGGGTGCTATCTTCCAAAGCGGTAGCAGTATCAGAATATGGTTCGCCCGATAGCATGGCTTGTATGCCCAGGTAATTATCGGCTCCAAAAACGCCGGTCATTAATTCGCGGCCGTCTTCTGCCATCTTAGTGGTTTTTACCCGGCCAGACAGCATTACATAAAGTCCATGTCCTTTATCACCATCGTAATAAATTATCTGGTTCTTTTTAAACGGACGGCTCTTGCGTTCCTGGATAATCTTTCTAAGCTCGGCAAGGCCTGTATTTTTTGCTATCAATGAGCCTAATCTGTCAAGCGATTGGCTATAGTAAGTTTGCTGCTGCTCTTTCTTTTTTAGTCTGACTTCAATGGCGTTTAACAGTTCCATATCGTCAAAGGGCTTGGTCAGGTAATCGTCGGCGCCCATTTCCATGCCTTTGCGCAGATCAACCCGTTCTGCTTTTGCGGTTAAAAATATAAAAGGGATAGTCGCGGTATCCGGGTTTTTATTAAGCATATATAAAACACCATAACCGTCAAGTTCAGGCATCATAATATCACACAAAATAATATCAGGCAACGTTTTGGTTGCCAACTCTACTCCGGTTTTGCCGTTGCTGGCATCGTGTACATCATAACCAGCCAATGCCAATATCTCAACTACATTTTCGCGGATGTCATCATTGTCCTCAATAATTAAAACCTTTTTATTCATAGTAACGGAAATGAAATAGTGAACAGAGTGCCTTTATTTACCTCGCTTTTAAAATCAACCTTACCATTCATTAACTTGGCATAGCGGGCAACAATGTTTAAGCCTAAACCGGTACCGGGTATATTGCCGGTATTATGCGCACGGAAAAATGCCTCGAACAAATGTTTCTGATCGATATCAGGTATACCTATTCCATTATCTTTTACTGTAATGATACAGGCTTTGGCAGTTATTTCTGTATTAAACTCAATAAATGTATTCTCGCCCGAATATTTAATAGCATTGCTTACCAGATTAACCACACAATTGCGCAGCAAATTAGCATCGAGCGTAACCATACTGCCCGTACCTGTATGCTGATAAATAATGTTTTGATTTTGTTTGGCTACCATTTGCAGCTCTTCAATGATCTCTTCGGCCATTTTTACCAGGTCGAATGTTTGGAATGCGGCTTCTACCTTGCCAGCTTCCAGTTTCTCAAGCGATAGGAAATCGTTCAGTATGGTAGTTAAATTAGCTACAGAGTTTTTGATCTTAGCAACGTGCTTGCTGATATTAGGGTTATTAAAAGGCTGAGCATATTTTTCTATTAGCGAAGCTGATAATTGCACTGCACTTAACGGTGTCCTAAACTCGTGCGATGCCATGGAAACGAACCTACTTTTTAGCTGGCTCAATTCTTTCTCTTTTTCTAAGGATAAGCTAACTTCTTCTTTAGCAGCATGCAAGTCTGTAAGGCTTTTTTTAAGCGATTCTGTGCGTTCATTAACCAGATCTTCCAGATGAATAGCATATTCTTTAAGGGTTTCTTCGGCTTCTTTTTCGCGGGTTAGGTCATGTATAAAGCCGGTATAGATCTTGCGGCCAGAATATTGCACTTCGCTGACTCCTAAACGGAATGGAAAACGCGAACCATCTTTCTTAAGCCCCATTACCTCGCGGCCAATGCCAATAATATGTGGCTGGCCGGTGCGTTGGTAACGGTTAATATATTCGTCGTGATTTTCTCTGTCAGGCGGTGGCATCAGCATAGCTATGTTATGCCCAATCACCTCATTGGGCTCATACTGAAATAAATTACACGCAGCAGGATTGATACTTTCAACCTTGCCCCGGTCATCAATAGTTATAATACCATCTATAGCATTTTTTATAATGGCAGCTAATAACGCGGCGTTTTCCATAGTTGTCAATATCGTAATAATGATCTTTATCACAAATATCGCTGGCAGATGTTTAATAGAAAGTAATTTATTACATATCAAAAAGTGATCCTTGTCATTTTTCAAGCATCATACATATCTTACAACAACAAAGCCCCTTAGATATAAGAGGCTTTGTTATGAGTAGCAATTACCGACGTAATGTTTAGTGCGATTCACTGTTTTCGAAACCCAAAATAGTTAACCTGTAAGGGGTAGCAGATACTTTGATCTTGGTGATTGAATTAAAGTCGGTTAATTTTATCTGATAAACCTCACTTACTCTTGGTATAGTTATATAAGCGTATCTGCCGGTTGCCTCCAAAGTTGGCTTATGGGTATCGTCTTTCGCAATCGCGCTAATTACATTGCCTTCTTTTTTAAGCACGCCAGTTGCAAGATCATAGATTTTTAGCGTGCCATCATGTAACAGTATCAATAGACTCTTCTCGGCTTTATCTACTTTACATTGCATAATATCCAGATTTTCGATGATCGGTTTTATGGTATTTGCGTTAGCATTGATAGCATAAGCCCCCTTAGCTGCGGTAAACCCAATAAACTGTCCATCGGTGCCCCCCTCAAGTATAGTACCGAACCATGCTGTGCCAAAGCCCGAGGGGTAGGCAATTAATCTTTGATTGCCTGTTTGGTCTACAACCAATACACCGCTGGCAGATCCGAATAAAGATAATTTACCGTCGCTGGCATTACCGTGTATTCCTGTAGTTTGTATGGAAGAAGCGGCTATTTCTATACCCAGGGCGTTAATTATTTTAACACGTTCTGGCAATGTGCCGGCAACCGAGCCGTCTTTTACGGTAACTGCATAATTTCCGTTGTCGAACTTCGTCATGGCACCATGATGCGCAACGCCGCCGAAATTGATGATTGTCATTTTTGCACCTGCGGTATGAAAATTATTTTCATTGCCGATACTCAAAGTGCCATCTCCGTCATTGAAGGTAATAATTTCGTTTCCCTTGGTTTTAAAATGGGTTGGCGCTTTGCCGTCGCCTGTTAAGGTAGCAAATTTGGCAGTACCTTTAGTATCTATGTGATCGCCGTGAAACTCTAATCCGCTGTCAAAATTTTCAACCAGGTTAAAATCGCGGTGAATAAGCGTGGCGAACCTGCCAGATGCAGTAGTATACAACGCCGATTTAGCATATTTTGCTGTAAACTTGTCAACCCTGCCTGTGGCCGGTGTAATCAGGCTTATCTCGTTGGTTAACTCATCGCTCACCAAAACACGCAGGTGTTTATACTCTGTTTCGGTTTGTGGTATGGTTGCATTGTTGTTGTCTTTCTTACACGCAGAAAATGCGGCAATAAATATTATAAAGAAGTATAGTAATCTGTTAAATTTCATAATAAAGTTTTTAAAATAGCTTCCCTATCAAAGGGAAACCGATGGTAATTTGATTAATATGGCAGCATATCACGCGCGTAGATTTAATCGCATTTAAAAATTAGCTGTCGATACTGGTTAAAGAAAATCATTGAGATTTATGCAGGCAAGTTAATGAGATGCGCAGACGGCAAACCTTTTAATCTGCGCCTAAACATCTGTCAAAAATAATCCGCAAATTATTGAGCCAGAGGTGGGCTATTACCTGAAAAGAGTAAGAGGTCGCTAATGGTGTAAACAAACCTTACAGGTGCAAATTTAGCAGCATGAATAATCCAAGTCGGCGCAGCTGTAAAATGGCATGATAAAGGCGCCAGGCTATGGCTTTGATGAACAAGGTAATCGCAAAATTTACAAAACGATTGAGGGTGTTTAACTACCGCACCAGCTGTCGAATTGTTTACAGAAAATCGCTCATCAATAAAAGGTTTATGCGTATGCGATATTTCAGCCAGCAAAAAGCTGCAAAAAACCAATAGCAATAACCGGACAATATTTTGTCTGCGACAACCAACCTGCTTGTGTAAACCGCGCTTCATTTGCAACAAAGATGCATTAATGAATTTTTAATTGCAACAAAATTGCAAAAACATTATTCTGGCAGGGCTACCAAAACTACTATGTATTGGATTACTAAGGTATTATGAAAACAAAAAGGCTCCTCATTTTCATGAGAAGCCTTTGGGTAAGTAATCGGGCTCGAACCGACGACCCTCGGTACCACAAACCGATGCTCTAACCAACTGAGCTATACCTACCGTGTTGGGAGTGCAAATGTATAAAATTGAACGTATATGTCAACAAAAAATTTAAAATTACATTTTACTTACTGTAATATTTAGAATGCGTCTAAATAAACAGGTAGCTTTGTATCACTATGACAGAGCAATTGGTAGAGTTAAACGTAACAGGGATGCATTGTAATAACTGCGCCCTATCAATACATAAGTTATTAGAGAAGAAAGGCTTAAACAACATACTTGTTGACTTTGCAGGCGAAGAGGTAAAGTTTAGCAATACAACCGGCGCAGCATTAGCCGATATAGTAAGAGGCATAGAACAATTGGGCTTTAAAGTGATTGATGACCCTGCCCTACATGCCCCAAAGTTTTATGAGAAGGTGGAAAACAAGTTTTTGTTCTGTGCAGTGTTTACCATTCCGCTGTTTTTGCACATGTTTACGCCCTGGCATGTGTTGCATATGCCAATAGTACAGTTATTGTTTTGTCTGCCTGTTTTTATTGTGGGATGTTTACATTTTGGCAAAAGCGCTTACCATTCGGTTAGAGGTGGTGTGCCTAACATGGATGTTTTGATCTTTATTGGGTCAACTTCGGCTTTTGTTTACAGTTTGGCGGGTACCATACAGCAATTGGGTTCACAATACATGTTTTATGAAACCTGCGCTACTATTATCACGCTCGTGTTGCTGGGTAATGTATTTGAAAAACGCTCGATAAATCAAACCACATCAGCTATAAAAGATCTGGTAAAAATTCAGCAGGTTACAGCTAACCGTGTTACAGACGGCATTACTGAGATTGTAAATGCCCGCGATGTACGCCCCGGCGATATTCTTTTGGTGAATCATGGCGACAAAGTGCCGGTTGATGGTGATATATTGGAGGGTACGGCCGCCGTAGATGAATCAATGCTAACCGGCGAAAGTTTACCAGTAGATAAAACCAAATATGATAAAGTTATAGGCGGTACCATTGTTCAAAGTGGCAATTTCAGAATGATAGCAACTAAGACAGGATCAAACACAGTACTATCGCAGATCATTGAGCTGATGAAAAAAGCACAGGCTGCCAAACCACCCGTACAGAAACTGGGCGATAAGGTTGCTTCTATTTTTGTACCTGTTGTTATATTGATTGCATTGATAACTTTTGTTGGCACTTATTTTTTAAGTGATATTGGGCTTCAACGTTCGTTGATGAACGCCATTGCAGTATTGGTGATATCATGTCCATGTGCCATGGGCTTGGCTACCCCTACCGCGGTAATGGTTGGTTTGGGTAGGGCAGCTAAAAATGGCATATTGATAAAAGGTGGCGACACAATAGAGGCGGTAGCCGACACCAAATATGTGGTATTTGACAAAACAGGCACACTCACTACCGGTAAATTCAGTATTAATGATATAAAAATCCATGGTGATGCCGATATTGAGCTGGTACGGGGGGCTATAGTAGCCATTGAAGAACGATCTAACCACCCAATAGCTAAATCATTGGTAGACGGGTTAAAAGATCAGCCAAAAACAAAATTGATATTGCGCAGTGCTACGGAAGAAAAAGGTCTGGGTATGCGGGCCGAAGATATTGAGGGCAATAATTATTTCCTGGGTACAGCAAAAAACACCGATGCCGATAATTTTAACCTGGCGCTTTATAAAAACCAAATTTTGCTTGCACAAATAGCTATTGCCGATACCATTAAACCTGAAGCTGCTTCACTCATTGCGCATTTAAAGACTATGGGAATTATACCTGTATTACTAAGTGGCGACAGAAACAGTCGTTGCCTGAGTGTTGCCAAGACGCTGGGAATAGTCGAAGTCCACTCAGAAAAACTACCCGATGAAAAACTGGGCGTTATTGACATCTACAAACAAAAAGGCAAAACCATAATGATTGGTGATGGCATTAACGATGCCCCTGCCCTAACCAAAGCCGATGTAGGTGTTTCTATGAATGATGCAAGCCAGATTGCTATACAATCCGCGCAGGTGATACTGTTGAATACCGATCTGCAGTCGATAGTTAAGTTTTTGCAGATCAGCAAACATACCTTGCTAACTATCAGGCAAAATCTTTTCTGGGCATTTGCATATAACATCATAGCCATACCTGTAGCCGCATTAGGCTTTTTAAACCCTATGGTTGGAGCGCTTACCATGGCTTTCTCTGATGTTATTGTTATCGGCAATTCAATCAGGTTGAAAAGCAAGCGCATAGGCTAATTGTTTATAGTTAATGGTTCATAAGCTCATGGAATATGAACCAAAGTTTTTACTTTTAGCATTCATAATTAATAGGTCTGTCTCATAGCACCATGAACTATTGACCATGATCCATGATCAAAAAATGATAGAAATTTACACAGACGGCGCATCAAGTGGCAACCCGGGTCCGGGTGGATATGGGGTGATATTACGCGCCGGTCAACACTATAAAGAATTATCCGAAGGTTTCCGCAAAACCACCAACAACCGTATGGAGTTACTGGCGGTTATAAAGGGATTAGAAGCGCTAACAAAACCTAACCAAGATGTTACTGTTTTTTCCGATTCAAAATACGTTATAGACTCTATCGAAAAACGTTGGGTTTACGGCTGGGTACAAAAAGGATTTGCAGGCAAAAAAAACAAAGACCTTTGGTTACGCTATCTCGACATCAGCAAGCTACACAAAGTTAAATTTGTATGGGTGCGCGGCCACAACGGTCACCCTGAAAATGAGCGTTGCGATCAACTAGCAGTAGCCGCAGGTAAACAAAAGGAATTGCTGATAGATTCCGTTTTTGAAGTGGAAGCCGCTAAAGGCGTTTTATAATTAGTGTTGGTTAGTTTTCACCAGCTTGCGTACATCAAAACCTTTATTAGCTGCCAACGTAACCAGGTGGTTATAGGTTTGTGCATCCATTTCAGGTTTGCGGCCCAATATCCACAGGTATTTACGGTTAGGATGGCCAACTAAGGCGTACGAGTAATCGTGACCTAAACCGATGATCCAATACTTACCTTTAAACGGCCAGAAAAATTGTACAGAAAGCTTAGCGTTAGTTTTTTTATCTACAACTGTAGCTTTCCCGTTTACAGACTTAATTTTTCCATCTTTAACGCAAGTGTTTTTTACACTTACACTACCATCATCATTTTTTGAATACTCGGCAAAAGTATGACTGCAACCACGCTGAAAACTTTGCGGAAAAGCGGCTATTTCGTACCATTTACCTAAATATTTATCTATCTCTACATATTGTACAGTTTGTAGAGGTTTATCTTGTGCCAGTACAGTTAAAGCAGCTATGCTGGCAACCCCTAATAAAGCCGATGTTGCTATTACTTCTTTCTTCATTTTCATACAGTAACAACATATATCGGTGTTTAAAAGTTTAGCGTTTCAACAAAAACACTGATATTTGAACATGACGGTAAGTATTTTAGGATGCGGATGGTATGGCTTTGAATTTGCCAAATCGTTGGTAAATAAATGGATAAAGGTTAAAGGATCAACCACCACTACAGGTAAGCTAGCAATGCTGGCCGAATATGGTATTGCCCCTTACCAAATAGATCTATCGCCAGACAACGAGATCATCGAATCTGATTTTTTCATTTGCGATGTACTATGGATCTGTATCCCGCCAAAAGCCAGGGCCGGCCAGGGTGCAGAATATATTACCAAATTAGAACGTTTATTGCCTCATATCACAGATAACCATATCAAAGAGGTTATATTAATAAGTTCGACAGGTGTTTATGGCGATAACAATACAGAGGTAACAGAGCTGGATATCCCTGAACCTGACAGCGAATCGGGCAAAATCTTGCTATCTGCCGAAAACCTTTTGAAAGCGCGGGCCGATTTTAATACAACGATTATCCGCTTCGGCGGACTGATTGGCCCTGGCCGAGATCCGGGACGTTTCTTTGCAGGTAAAAAGGATATCTCTAATGGTGATGCGCCTGTTAACCTGATACATTTAACGGATTGTGTTGGCATCAGCAATGTGATATTAGATAATCAGGCCTTTGGCACTACATATAACGCGGTATCACCATCGCACCCAACCCGGGCAGAGTTTTACACAGAAGCTGCTATAAGATCAGGTCTTGATGAGCCGGAATTTATTAACGAGAAGCAAAATTGGAAAATTGTAAATACAATAAATGTTGACCGGATATTGGGATATCAGTATCAAATAGCTATTTAGTGATGAGTTTAAAACCCATCACTAAATAATAGGTTTTCTACTCTACTCCTTTAACATTCATCTTTAGCATATAAATGCTTTTTGATGCTGTGATAAACAGAATATCGCGTTTTTTACCACCAAATACCACATTGCCAGTCCATCTGTCGGTATTTGGGATATTGGCTATCTTTTTACCCTCAGGGCTGTAAATGGTTACTCCCCTGCCGGTGATGTAGATATTACCTTTTTCATCCAGCGTCATACCGTCAGATCCCTGGTTAAACAGTAAGGTCTTTTCACTTAGCGTAGCGTCTTTATTTATAAGGTAACGATATGTTTTTTGAGCACCCAAGTCAGACACATACAAATATTTACCGTCTGGCGTGCCTACAATGCCATTAGGCTGTCTTAAATCGGCACACACCTTAATTGGCGTTTTGCTTCCTTTGGGTAAGTAGTAAACATGTTCGCCATCTAACGCTTTTTGTTTACGGGCCCAATAATCGCGCTGATAGTACGGATCAGTCATGTAGATACCGCCTTTCAAATCTAACCAAACATCATTGGGGCCGTTCATTTGTTTGCCCTCCAAATCGGTTACTAAAACAGTTACTTTTCCTTTTGGGCTAATAGACCATAGTTCGCCTTTATCATCGGCACAGGCAATCAAATTGCCTTTTTTGTCAAAATAGGTACCATTTGAGCGACCGGTTTTATCTAAAAACACTGACAGTTGCCCGCTTTCAAACTCATACTTCCAAATTTTATCATTAGGCTGATCGGTAAAAAACACATCGCCATTCTTTGCTACAGAGCATCCCTCGGTAAAAGAAAACTGGTTAGATATTAACGTGGGTTTTGCCAATGTATCAAACAGGTTGTGTTGTGCGGTTGCTGCCATCGCCATAAACGTAAATACTGAAAGGGTGAATACTTTTTTTAAGGTTGTCATTGTAATTGAGGTTATTAATTCTGAGTGGAAATATCTGGTTGCTTATAAAGGCCAAAATCGCTTAAGGCAACGCTTACTGCGGCATTTGTTACCCTTACCCTAACTTTGCTGGTAGTTATTTCTTTTTCTAAACGAATAGATCTGTTGCCGCCAATACTTGTGGCTGTAGCTATTTGCTCCCATTTGCCATCCAAATTGGCGTCAATAGCTACAGCATCAATACGTTGGCCTAATTTGATATTCTCGCGCAAGCGTATAACGTTAAAGGTTTTAGGCTGATGCATGTCAATTACTAAATCGGGCGTCTTTACATTATCATCGGTGGCCCAATAACTATAGCGGTCGGCATCAAATAATTTAGCCGGGCCATACAAGGTTTTATTTTTTCCGCGGATGTTACTTGCGGTAACTGTAGCGCCTTTAGCAAGATTTACCTTAAATGTCTCATCTAACAACTTACCAAACCCCTCTAAGGCTTTCACATCGCCATCGGCCAATAAACCTAAACGGTTTGGCGACAAGCCCAGATCCAGGCATGCGCCACGACCAACGCTTTTATAATACAAATTAAGCAATGCAGCCGGAGATTTAACCTTATCATCCTGATCTGCATGATAAAACCATCCCGGGCGGATAGACACATCGCACTCGGCAGGCATCCAGTATTTACCATCGCGGTGGCCTTCTACGCCTTCTTTATCTAATACAAAACCGTTGCCTGGTGTTTTACCTGCTTCCGGAGCATGCGGGGTATAAGTAGCCCAACTAGTCTCGCCGGCTATACCGCGCTCGTTGCCTACCCAACGTACATCAGGGCCTACATCGCCAAAAATAACGGCGTTAGGTTGCAGTTTACGGGCTATACCCCAGGTTTCATCCCAACCGTAATAAGTTGAACGGTCAATAGTGCGCTTTTCTTTCGCGCCGCCGTAATGACCATCGCCGCCATTGGCGCCATCGTGCCATACAATAAAGAGCGGTCCGTAATTGCTGTATAACTCCTGTAGTTGTTTGCGGTATTCTTGAGTTACATATTCGGGTATACCATATTGGGCACTATTCCTGTCCCATGGCGAGCAATATACACCCAGTTTCATGCCCAGCTTATCGCAAGCGTCGCGATACTCTTGCATAATATCACCCTTACCGTTTTTGTAAGGGCTTTTAGATATATTGTGTTCTGTTGTTTTGGTTGGCCACATACAAAAACCATCATGGTGTTTAGCTACAACCACAATGCCTTTTAATCCACCGGCTTTTGCAGCGCCAACTATTTGCATGGCACTAAATTTGGTCGGATTCATCACCTGTGGGTTTTCATCGCCAAAGCCCCACTCCTTATCGGTATAAGTATCCGGGCCAAAATGAATAATGCAATACATCTCTGTTTCTTGCCATTGTAGTTGTCCTTTTGTGGGTAAAGGGCCATAGGGTTTTGGTGCAGACTGGCTGTAAGCATAAATACTTAACCCGCACAGCAAGGCAGTAAACAGGGTCTTGATCATATAGGTGGTATTGGTTTAGCTAATGTAATAGTTTTTGCAATAGCTTGTTAAGCAAACCATGTAAAAAACTGATAACATTACTTCAAATCGGCACAAATAGCGTTGGCCGAATCTAAGTGCAACCTTAAAGCAGGCAATGTTAAACGCGCAAATTTCTGGATCTCTTCTATCCTATCGGTAGATGCTGTTTTATACGATTTAACAGCGCTTTGATGGCTATTAACCATCATTAACACATAAGCCTTATCAAAAGCAGCGCCCGATAATGATTTTATTGACGCGATGTTTTGCTGCTGACCTGAGCCTACTGAATCGCCACCGCGAACTTTGTTATTGATAGCGATCTTTTCAAGTTCATCACTGATAACTTGATGATCCTTAACGATCATATTAGCCAGGTTTATTACCCTGATGTTTTTTGAGGTAGTTTGCGCAAGCTTTGAAGCTTCTAATTCGGCCTGTCCATCTGCAAGGCCCTGCTGTATAAATGTCACACTGCCATCATCAATCAACTGGTTGTAGTTTTTAGGGCGTCTGGTATCTTTACAGGCAGATACGGCAAACGTAACCATCATTACAGACATGATGTAAATTAGATTCTTCATTTCAAGCCTTGTGGTTTATATAATGGTATAGACAAATATAACCAACACAGGTTTAAAACAATTAATTAAAAGTATAATTATTTATTTAATATAACAGAGCCACAAAACCATGGGCTCTGTTATTATTCTAGGCAAGATTACGGCCTGCGTTGACAATGCCGTACACGGTGCGGATGACCAATTTATTATAAACTTCGATAAGCTCTTTATCGTTGGTGTTGTTCAGGCAATTTAAAGCATAATGCTGCATAATAACCAATGGCAGCACAATCTTTTCGCGGATAGCGATAGAATGGCGGTCAACCGGAGCATCCTGCATTAATACCTTTGTACCGGTTAGTTCAAGTAATAGCGATTTGGTTTGTTCAAACTCATTTTTCAATTGTTTCCAAAAAGCGCCAAATTTCTCATCTTTTTCAAGGTAAGCGGTCACCCTAAAGTCTGACTTAGACATGGACATGATACAGTTATCTAACATGGTTTTAAAGAAACCTGATGTACTGTACAATTCTTCCACCTCTGCCCATCTGCCAGCTTCTTTCATGGAACGCAAAGCTGTACCTACGCCGTAAAAACCGGGGATGCTCTGTTTTAGCTGGCTCCATGCAGTTACAAAGCTAATAGCACGCAGATCTTCTAATTTCAACGGCGCATCGGCATTACGTTTAGTTGGTCTGCTGCTGATATTGGTTTTTGAAAGTAGTTTTAACGGGCTGAATTTCTCCAGGTATTCAACAAACAAAGGCTGTTTTCGCAGGTCTAAAAATAGCTCGTGGCTAGCTTCGGCCATATCGGTTATCAAGCCTTTCTGACCAGCACTTAATACCTCTTTCTCAGTAGTGTTTAATGCGGATGTAATACCTGCATTAATTAACTGCTCCATATTAAAACGGGCAGTTTCTACAGATCCGTATTGTGAACTTACTGTTTGGCCCTGAATGGTTAACTGGATGTGCTCGTTTGCTATCTCATTACCCATTGAAGCATAGAAACGATGTGTTTTACCGCCGCCACGCGCCGGCGGTCCGCCACGGCCATCAAAAAACGCCAGATCAATACCATACTTGCGAGCCATTGCTGTTAGCTCAACTTTAGCTTTATAGATAGACCAGTTAGCCATAAGGTAACCACCATCTTTAGTACTGTCAGAAAAACCTAACATGATACTCTGCATGTTACCACGACGCTTTAAATGTTCTTTATAAAAAGGATGGGTATACAATTTCTCCATCACCTCGGCAGCAACTTCCAAATCGTTTACAGTTTCAAACAATGGCATAAAGTCTACTGTCAGGCTCTCTGCCTTCCAACCGGTCCATAAAAACAAGTTGATCAGTTGTAGAATATCAGATGCCTGCTGACAATTACTGATGATGTAACGTTGGCAACCTTTTTCGCCATTGGTGTATTGGATATGCTTAACCAGTTCAATGGTATTAAGCGTATCCTTCGTCATATCGTCGGCGTCCTCCGGAGTAAGGAAATGAAGTTCATTAAACTTGAGAGCGCTCAATTTCTCATCTTCGCTCAAATCGTTGTAGTTATCAGGCAAGCCGGTAGCAATCCCTTTCTCTATACCGTAGTTAAAAACATTACGCAGTATGCGGCTATCTTGTCTGATATCCAGCGTAGCGAAGAAACAGCCAAACAAGCGCACTTTGCGCATCAGATCGTCAACTATATCAACAAACAAACTATCGTGGCTGGTAATCAAGGTTTCGCGTATGCTATCCAATAAGCCAAGTAATTCGCCCTGTAAATCTTTAGCATTGTGCGGATTCTTAGTGAAAGCATTTTCGTACAATAGCGTCTCTAATGTCGCCATGGTTTGCTCAATACCTCTAAAAGTCAATCGGCGTTTAAATACTCTAAAGTCGCGGTAATAGCAACGGAAGATGATCTGTCTCAACAAACAAGCAACATCATAGGTTGTCTTTGTGTTTACGTTAGGGTTACCGTCTCTATCGCCACCCGGCCAAAAGCCTAATTGCAAAAGCTCAGACGAACGGTTTACATCAATATCAAATTCCTCTTCCAGTTTAGTTTGTATACCGGTAATGGCATGATAAAACGTATTCTCTAAAAACCATACCAGGCTCACGGCTTCATCAACCGGGGTTGGTGCCTTTTTGTTAAAGAATGGCGTTTTACCCAATTGCTGTAGTAAAACATCAATACTGGTAATATCGTTAGTTTTTAAGGCGTCGATCAAATCGTTCATGATACCCAACACCGTGCTTGGATAAAACTGCGTAGGGTGCGCGGTTAAAACCAATCGCAATGAAAAATCCTTCAGCTTTTCGCTGATCTTGTCACGAATATCGTCGCTGCCGGCCGCCGATTGCAGTAAACCAGTTAATGTACCTACCTCTTCTGCTCTGCCTATCTTACCAAAAGAAGAATCTTCAATAGCATCAAACAAAACTACCTGCCGTTCGATATATTGTATAAACCTGAACATGCGGTTCAACTGTTCGCGGTGATCTATATCGGGTACGTATTTTTTAAAGAAAGATTCTATGATCTCTGTCGGCGACTTCTCCTTAACGGCCCCCTTATCGCAATGCGAGCTAAAGAATGGCAATAAGATACCGATTTCTTTTACCTGGTAAAAAGGCAGGGTTTGAAATAAGCTGTTATATAACTCAAAGCGGGTAACCACCTCATTATTAAAGGCTGTTTCTCTTTGGCTGAGTTTTAACGTAGAGGACATAATAGGTATATAAAAATGTAAAAAAGTAGGCTAGATCTATAGATAAACCTTAAATCGGTGTGAATTTAAACTAAAATCATTAAAAATTGAATTTTTATTAAAAATAATACACAATAACACCATTATTGATTATAAAAACATTATAAAGATAAAATTTTGTCAAATTAACATATCCCCCTTTTTTTACCGAGATTTGTAAACCATGATTCAGTCTAAAGAAATAAAAAGCTTCTTTTTTAGCCAGTATTTTTCTGATGGCTTGCGCATATCGTTGGGTATTTTACTACCATCCGTTATTCTGTTACAACTTAATGATTTTGATCTGGGATTGACATTCTCATTGGGTGCGCTTTGCATCTGCGTAATTGACAACCCCGGCCCAGTAATACACAAGCGCAACGGGATGCTGATTGGTAATTTATGCCTATTTATAGTAGCCGTTACTACCGGCTTCGCTCGGCTGAATGTTTATACATTAGGCTTAGAAATCACCGTATTTTCTTTTCTGTTTTCAATGTTTGTGGTGTATGGCAATCGCGCAGCATCGGTAGGTACAGCGGCCTTATTGATCATGATATTTATGATGGATAAGGAGATTCATGCTAACGAAGTATTGACTTACAGCCTGCAAATCCTTGCTGGCGGCGTATGGTACATGGTTTTCAGCTTGGTTTTCTTTGGGATACGCCCCTATCGTGCGGCGCAGCAAGCCTTGGGAGAGAATGTAGAAGACATCGTAAAGTTTCTACGCATTAAAGCTGACTTTTATTTACCGGGGACGGATATAGACGCCAATTATCATAAACTGGTATCGCAACAGATACAGGTAAGCCAACACCAGGATTTGGTGAGAGAGTTATTGTTTAAAAGTCGGGTTATGGCTCGCGAGTCGACCAACGCCAGCCGGATATTGGTTTTAACGTTTGTGGATCTGGTGGATATGTTTGAGCAGATAATGGCAACACACTATGATTACGAGCAGATCCGTCAGAAATTTGAGGCTACCGGTATCCTGACTGAAATTGGCAACCTTGTACATAAAATGGCCGATGAACTGGAAAACATCGGTTACGCCATATTATCAAACACCCGCTACGCACTATTAGCCAACTTCAACCCTGACCTTGAGCAACTTAAGTCAAAAATAGACACCATTGGCAACGCCCACGAAACCAGTAACCTGGTTCTGAAGAAGATATTGATTAACCTACGCGATCTGAATAAAGAGATAGAGAACATTTTTAACTACTACAATTCAAGCTCATCTAAAATACTGATAGAGAACACCCATGATGTAGAGTACTCTAAATTTGTAACCCACCAAGATTTTGAGCCACAGGTGTTTTTTGGAAGTTTCACATTAGATTCGGCCGCTTTTAAGCATGCGTTAAGGGTATCGTTAGTTTGTTTGATAGGCTTTGTAGTAGCTAAGAATTTAGCCTTGGGTCACCACAGCTATTGGGTGTTACTAACCATTATCGTGATACTTAAGCCGGGATTTAGTTTGTCTAAACAACGCAACTACCAGCGTTTAATTGGTACTATTTCAGGTGGGTTAATTGGTATAGCCATATTGCTGTTTGTGCCTAACAGCAATGTGCAATTTGCGTTGATGTTATTATTTATGGTGGGTACCTACAGTTTCCAGCGATTGAATTATGTGGTGAGTGTGATATTTATGACGCCTTATGTGTTGATACTATTCAAGTTCTTGAAGATAGGACATATCGACATCGTAGGTGAACGCATATTGGATACCATCGTGGGTTCGAGCATTGCCTTTGTAGCCAGTTACCTTATCTTCCCTACCTGGGAGTTTGAGCAGATAAAGCAAACATTAGCCGATGTAATTTACAGCGAAGTGAACTATCTGGTAAAAATAGCCAAATCAATAACAGGTAAAACAGTCACTATAACCGAGTATAAGCTGGCCCGTAAGGATGTATTTGTTAAATCGGCCAACTTATCAGCAGCTTTTGAGCGGATGACATCAGAGCCTAAGAGCAAGCAGCGCAACATTAAGGACATTCACAAGTTTGTGGTATTGAATCACATCCTGTCATCCTATACAGCCACCGTAGCTTCTGAGATCACTGTTAAAGGTATGCACAAAACCACGCCCGACATATTGAAACTAGTGAAGAAAAGCATTAACGTACTTAATGAAAGCAGCAAAAAGCTTGGCGGCGAGCGTTGCGAGTTTACCGGAGAAAAAGCAGAACCATCCGAGGAGTTTATACCAACAGTTACAGACAAGTTGCTGAAAGAGCAACTGGAGTTTATCAATAAGATTAGTAATGATATTGCAAAGATTACTGACAGTATAATAAAATAGCCTGACGTTTGCACGACAGGCTATTCAGTATTATTCTCTTATCTAAAAAGGTTTTATATCACCTCATTAATACTCATTTCCCTGATCTCTTTTATCTCAGGGCGACCATTTTTGAAAGCTTTACGTGGGCTTAATCCCAATAACTCAAACATCGCCATATCCTCATCAAAAGTAGGGTTCGGTGTAGTTAACAGCTTCTCGCCTGCGAAGATAGAGTTAGCACCAGCCATAAAGCAGAAAGCTTGCTCAACGGTGCTCATTTCTGTACGACCTGCTGATAGGCGTACAACAGTTTTAGGCATAATGATGCGGGTTGTAGCAATCATACGTACCATATCCCAGATAGATACCCGTGGCTGATTTTCCAGAGGTGTACCTTTTACCGGCACCAGCGCGTTGATTGGTACCGATTCCGGATGTTGTGGCAGATTAGACAGGGTTCTAAGCATCGATATGCGATCTTCGGTAGTCTCACCTAAACCGATGATACCGCCGCTGCATACAGAGATCTTTGCTTTGCGCACGTGCTCTAATGTTTTTAAACGGTCATCATACGTACGGGTGGTGATGATACGTTTGTAATCATCTTCTGAAGTATCTAAGTTATGGTTATAAGCATATAAACCAGCGTCGGCTAGGCGTTGTGCCTGGCTTTCGGTAAGCATACCCAAGGTACAGCAAACTTCCATATCTAAAGCATTTACTGCTTTCACCATGTCAATTACTTTATCAAAGTCGCGGTTGTCACGCACTTCGCGCCATGCGGCACCCATGCAAAGTCTTGATGCGCCACCGCTTTTAGCACGTTCGGCTACCGCGATAACTTCTTCTTTAGGCATAATGGCGTGTACATCTACCCCAGTATTATAACGGGCAGCCTGAGGGCAATAGGCACAATCTTCAGAACAGCCACCTGTTTTTATAGAGATCAGAGAGCTGATCTGCACTTCGGCGTAATCTTTGTTTTCGCGGTGAATGCTTGCGGCCCTGTAAATCAGGTCAAGCAATGGGGTGTTATATATATCGGTTATTTGTTCTTTAGTCCAATCGTGTCTTACTTCTGCCATAGCGTTAAAGTTTTTGAAGGTTCAAATTTACAATAAAAGTGTTGATGCCAACCATAATGGAAGCAAAAAGCCTATACAATCTGTAAATGTGGTTATTATGATTGACGACCCAACAGCCGGATCGACATTTAAACGTTTTAGTATCAAAGGGATGGACGCGCCCGTAACCCCGGCAATGATAAGATTGCCCGTCATTGCTAAAAATATAACCAGGCCCAGCATGGGGTTCTTATCGTACCATAACGCAAACGCAAATATGATCAAACCGTTAACAGCGCCATTGATCAACCCTACCGAAAACTCTTTTAACACGGTGCGGTATGCCTGGTTATCAGTCAAATCGGTTAATGAGATCCTTCTGATAGTTACTGCCAACGCCTGCGTGGCAGCGTTACCGCCCATACCGCTAATGATAGTCAGGTACGCTACAATGACCGGGAACTGCTGCTGGATATTCTCAAAATGCCTTATAACCGATGCTGCAAGGAACGCTGTTGCAAGGTTAACTATCAACCAGGGCAAACGGCTTTTAACAGCCTCAACCCAGTTACCACTCAGTTCCTCGTCTTCTGATACACCGGACATTTTTAACATATCCTCGGTGCTCTCCTGCTCCATTACATCGATGATATCATCAACTGTAATGCGGCCCAATAGCTTCATATCATCATCAACAACAGGTATGGCAGTAAGGTTATATTGCGATATAAGCTTTGCTACCTCCTCCTGGTCAAGATCGGCTTTTACAAATACTGGTTGGTCTTTATAGATGTCTCTGATCCTTGCATCAGAGTGGGCCTTGATCACGTCTTTAATAGATACGACACCTTGCAGGATACGGGCATCATTAACTACATAGATGGTGTAGAACTCTTCCATCTCCTCAGACTGCCGGATGATATCATCTAAAGCACCTTTCTTGTCAGAGTTGATGTTAACGCATATCAGTGCGGGGTTCATCAAACCACCGGCCGTATTCTCGTCATAGCTTAACAGGGCGCGGATGCTGCTGGCATCCTCTTCGTCAAGCTCTTCAAGTATCTCTTGTTGTTCGTGCTCCTCAAGTTGAGATATAATGTCGGTAGCGTCGTCATAATCAAGCTCCTCGACAATCTCTGAACGCTTCTCGGGGTCAAGGTTGATCAGGAGCTCGCCGGGGCTTTGCTCCTCGTCCATTTCGGCTATTACATCCGAAGCTACCACCGTTGGCAGGATGTTGATAATGCGCTCTTTATCCTCCTGATCCAGCTTTTCAAACAATATGGCAATCTCTGATGGGTGATAGTCCTTCAGAACTATCTCTAATTCAGCATCATCCCCCTCAAGCGCGGTTTTAAGGCGAACAAGGTCGGTTTTATCTATTTCAAAAGATTGCATATCCCGACTAAATTAGGCATTTAAGCTGGTAAACGGGGAATAAATTGAGTGAAAAGAAGTGATGGACGATTACTTAATTAGTGATTGGTAATGGGTGTTTCTGTTTCAAATAAGAGTGAAACAACTGAAACAGCAAATTGAATTAACTGCCTAATTATAAAATAATTACGATTTTTAGTGAAACAGTTTGCAACAGTAGTAATACTTTAAGTTAATACATATAACTATCTATTAGTTAATTTATTATGATTTTTAAGGATACTATCCTAATAGTGAGTGAAACAGTGAGGTGAATCTTGACCCGTCCTAAAAAAAGTTTACACTTTTGGTTGTTAATACTGTGATTTGTT
>JAZKET010000092.1:0-10040 GCA_040386815.1 Bacteroidota bacterium
CACCCGCCCATTGCTTCGCTCGGGCACCCTCTCTTCGCCTTCGGCGGAAAGAGGGGTTTTTATTTTTCTTTTTTATAATTTTCTTGAACACTTCCAAACCCTCTTTACGCGCAGCGAAGAGAGGGTGGCGCAGCGTAGCGTCCGCCGGGTGAGTCCACGCGGAGGACAGGTAGAGAAGAGAACCAAGAGATAAGAATCAAGAGACAAGATCATTAAAAAAGGGCCTGTAGTTAAAATAACTACAGGCCCTTCTATTTTAGCTTATATCCAGTAAACCAAAAATCTTGTCTCTTGATTCTTGATTCTTGACTCTTGACTCTATTTAGAAGCCGCTAAAGTCTCCTTCACCCCGCCACAAGCCAGCATCTCGTCGCCATAGTAAGGGTTTTCAATATCTTTTTTAGTGCTTAACCAGCTGGCTTTCTTCATTGGGCAATACTGCACATACAAAGCTTGTGTATTTCCCTTAGTAGCTTTTACCAATTGATAAATATTTGACGACAATGCCGCGAAAGATATTCTTTGCTGATCTACCTTGGTACTTTCGCTTATTTTGCGGGTATCAGCAGTTAGCTTGCCTGCATACTTTTTCCAATCGGCTTGTTGGTTGGCATCAACTTTTACAGCGGCTATTTGGCCTAACAAAGCCTTGGCTTTAGTTGCTGCTAATGATGCATTTCCGGCAACCAGCGCGTTTTTAACATCAAGATAAGCTACAACAACATTATTTACGGTTGCAGTTTGCGCTTTTACGCCTGCAACCATGGCCATTAATAACAGCGCGGTACAAATTGATCTGATAGTTTTCATGATACTATATTTAACGAATGTGAATTTAAGATATTAAATCAAATTTTGTAACAACATAAACAACAACATGTCTTACGTGTAAGTTTTTTATCTTTATGCCATGCCGGTAAAAACAACGCTTCGCGAAAATATATCCATTGCTCTGCAATCAATTGCAGGTAACAGGTTGCGCACGGCGCTAACTTCGTTAATCATCGCTATAGGTATCATGGCCTTGGTTGGGATATTAACTGCCATTGAAGGCATAAAACAATATACTAACGATGCTTTTTCGAGACTTGGGGCAAACTCATTCACCATACAAAACCGCGGCTCGGGTGTCAACTTTGGACAAGGCGGCCGACGTAAATTTTACCCGGTAATAAGGTACGATCAGGCACAGCGCTTTAAAACGCAATTTAAATTACCCGCGTTAGTGTCTATAAACCTTGGCATTGGCGGCACCGCTGTTGTAAAATATGGCAGCGAAAAAACCAATCCTAACATTAACATAAACGGCACCAACGAAAATTATATACATACCAACGGCTATAAACTGGCATTAGGGCGTAACTTTTCAGAGTCAGAACTTACCTATGGCGCTAATGTGGTAATTATTGGCAGCGAGGTTAAAAACAAGCTTTTCAGAAACATCGACCCTATTAATAAATCAGTATTTGTGGGTAGCCATAAATTTAGGATAATTGGGGCGTTCGAGTCGAAAGGCTCTGGTATGGGCTCTGGTGGCGACAGGATGGTGGCTATACCCATTTTAAAGGCCAAGCAAATAGCTACCACATCAAACCCGTCATTTGAAGTTGCGGTAATGGTGCTTAATGGCAGCGCTTTTGACGCCAGCATAGGCGAAGCCAAATCATTATTCAGAAATATACGCGGCCTGCATGTAACCAAGCCCGATAATTTCGAGATCGTCCGCAGCGATTCGGTTCAGCAACAATTAGCCGGGCAATTAACCGGGATGACGGTGGCGGGTTTCGGCATAGGCATTATTACACTAATAGGCGCGGCTATTGGATTGATGAACATTATGCTGGTATCTGTAACAGAACGTACCCGCGAAATAGGTATCCGCAAAGCCATTGGCGCAACCCCATCTGTAATACGTAAACAGTTTTTAATAGAAGCTATTGTGATATGCCTGATAGGGGGCATAGGCGGCATTATATTAGGCATGGCGGCCGGCAACCTTATAGCCGTGCAAATAAGCGGGCAGTTTATTGTACCATGGTTATGGCTATTTTCTGCAATAGGCCTTTGTACGCTGATAGGCCTTGGCTCAGGCTTTTATCCGGCAAAGAAAGCATCAAAGCTTGACCCTGTTGAGGCGTTGAGATACGAGTAGTTTTTGAGAATCAAGAGACAAGAATCAAGACAATTTTAATTAAGATTCTTTTATCATACAAGAGGTCCGGAAGTAAACTTCCGGACCTCTTGCTTTTTATCTTATCTCTCGACTCTTGTCTCTTGATTCTTGGCTCTTGTTTCTCGACTCTTGTCTCTTGATTCTTGACTCTTGATTCTTGACTCTTGATTCTTGGCTCTTGATTCTTGTCTCTAAATTCTATCTAAGCATCACGTTCTTCAACGGATAATCAACCAATATTTTTTGCAGGTGCGGGTAGTTAAGTGCGTTTTTTAATGCCGACGCGTGGCGCGGATGGTGCATATCGCTCGATATAAAATCAACCACTTGGGCATCTATCATCTCCTCGGCTTTCTTCTTTATATCTTTACCGTAATAGCCAGTAAGCGATATGGTATTAAGCTGAATGTTGCAGCCCCAATTTCTTAGGTCGGCCATTTCATTAACAGCCATGTAGGGATATCTTTCCGGGTGAGCTAATATTGGTTTGTAGCCCAAATCAACCATGCGGCGTATCACGCCAAAAGCGTTGGGTGGTGGCGAAAGGAAAGGATATTCAAAAAGCGCGTATTTATCGCCCATCAGCATAAGCCTGTCCTCTTCTACACGTTTTTCAAATGTTTCGTCAAAATAATGCTCGGCAGCTGCCTGTACCTCTATGTCGATATTCCGCGCCTTAAGTTCTGCCTTTAATAGTTCAAGGGCGCCATTAATAGTCTCGGGGGTATTTCTGTAAAAATCGGCCATGATGTGGGGGGTGGCAATAATTTTCTTAATGCCAACCTCCATCATTTTACCTATCAGGAATATAGATTCTTCTACATTTTGTGCGCCGTCATCAATACCCGGTAAAACATGCGAGTGCATGTCTACCACTATCGACTCATAATTATAAGCAGGCGCTACAATTTCCTCTTCTCTCTTCTTCTTTTTAAAGAACCCAAACATCCGTATTATCTATCGCTATATTGCTCTGAGTAGTATTGCTGATAGTGGCCCGATGTTACATCGGTTAACCACTCTTCGTTTTGCAAATACCATTCTACCGTTTTTTCTAATCCTACTTCAAACGTAATGCTTGGCACCCAACCTAACTCTTCTTTAAGTTTGGTAGCGTCTATGGCATAACGCAAATCATGGCCGGCGCGGTCTGTAACAAAAGTTATCAGTTTTGCCGATTCGCCTTCTGCCCTGCCCAATTTGCTGTCCATTATACTACATAACGTTTTTATCAAGTCAATGTTTTTCCACTCGTTGTGGCCACCAATGTTGTAGGTAGTACCGGTTGCTGCTTTGTGGAAAATAACATCAATAGCGCGGGCATGATCTTCAACCCATAACCAATCTCTGATATTTTCGCCTTTACCATATACTGGTACCGGCTTGTTTTGCTTGATGTTATTAATAGCCAGCGGAATCAATTTCTCTGGAAAGTGGTATGATCCATAGTTATTTGAGCAATTTGATATAACGGTATTTAAACCATAAGTATCATAATAAGCGCGCACAAAATGATCTGAACTTGCTTTTGATGCCGAATATGGCGAATGCGGATCATAAGCCGTTTCTTCAGTAAACATGCCGTCTTCGCCCAATGTACCATAAACCTCGTCGGTTGATACATGGTAAAAACGTTTGCTTTCATAATTACCTTTCCAGGTATCGCGCGCGGCGTTTAGCAAATTTACGGTGCCCACTACGTTAGTCATTACAAACTCTAACGGATTGGTTATCGACCTATCAACATGCGATTCGGCCGCTAAATGAATAACCGCATCCGGCTGCTCATCAGCAAAAAGTTTATTTATAAAGGCCAGGTCAACAATATCGCCTTTCACAAATTTGTAGTTAGGCGCGTTTTCAATATCCTTTAAGTTAGCCAAGTTAATTTATCAAGGTTGATGATGGTATAATCAGGATAGTTGGTAACAAACCTGCGCACCACGTGCGAACCTATGAAGCCGGCGCCGCCGGTAATGATGATCTTTTTCATTTGTTGATATGAATAATATTATAATGGGTTTTGGGCAATGTACTTCTCCCACTCCCAGGCCGACTGCATCATGGTATCCAGATCCAGTTCGGTTTGCCACTTTAACGTATTTTTTGATTTGGTAACATCGCCCCAAACCTGCTCAATATCCCCGCCGCGACGCGGACCAATCTGATAATTCAGCCTTTGCCCGGTTGACTGCTCAAAGGCGTGTATCACCTCTAAAACAGTGCTGCCTGTACCTGTACCAATGTTAAACACATCGTAACCTGCAAAAGCATCAGTTTCCATCAATTTTAAAGCCGCAACGTGTGCCTTAGCCAAATCAACCACGTGAATATAATCGCGCACGCAGCTACCGTCAGGCGTATTGTAATCATCGCCAAAAACAGTAATTTTTTCGCGTTTGCCAATGGCTGTTTGGGTAATAAACGGCACCAGGTTCTGTGGCACACCAATAGGCAGCTCGCCAATAAGCGCGGTGCTGTGGGCCCCTACCGGGTTAAAATAACGTAGCGATATAATTTTGTAGCTGGTACCTGCGGCAGACATATCCTGCAGCATCTCTTCGGCTATTTGTTTGGTATTGCCATACGGCGATTCGGCCTTTTTAACCGGCGCGGCTTCTGTAACAGGCAACACATCCGGCTGGCCGTAAACGGTACAGCTTGACGAGAAAACCAGGTTTACAGAGCGCTTATCGAACGCGCTGATGACGTTTAATAATGAGTAAAAATTATTGCGGTAGTACTTTATAGGTAACTGCACAGACTCGCCCACCGCTTTTGACGCGGCAAAATGTATAATACCTTTGATATCTGTATTGCTATCGGCAAAGGCCTTAACGGCAACTTCATCGCACAGATCAAGTTTATGAAACTCTGGTTTATAACCAATGATCTTTGCCAGCTGGTCGACAATTTTAGGGTGCGAGTTTGACAGATCGTCAACAATAACAGGCTCATAACCGGCATTAACCAGTTCAACAACTGTATGCGAGCCTATAAAACCCAAACCGCCTGTTACCAATATTTTTGCCATGTTAGTTTTTATTGTAGTAAGTAAAATCTTTGTGTTGTATCTCTTTTTCGGGCAGCGATTTAAAATATTCGTAAGTGATTTTTAAACCTTCGCTGCGCGACACTTTCGGCTCCCAGCCTAATATTTCTTTTGCTTTTGTAATATCCGGCCGGCGTTGTTTAGGGTCGTCTGTAGGTAAGGGCAGGCAAATTAATTCCTGGTCGGTTCCGGTTAACTTAATAATCTCCTCGCCAAACTGCCTAATGGTTATCTCGTCAGGGTTACCTATATTCATTGGCTGTACGTAATCACTGTGCAGCAAACGATAAATGCCTTCAATCAAATCATCAACATAACAAAAAGACCGTGTTTGAGATCCATCGCCAAAAACAGTTAACGGTTCGCCACGCAGGGCCTGGCCTATAAAGGCGGGTAATACACGGCCATCATTTAGGCGCATGCGCGGGCCATAGGTATTAAATATGCGCACAATGCGGGTTTCTAAACCGTGAAAAGTATGGTAAGCCATAGTAATAGCTTCCTGAAAACGCTTAGCCTCATCATACACCCCACGCGGACCAACCGGGTTTACGTTACCCCAATATTCTTCGGGCTGTGGGTTTACGGTTGGGTCGCCATATACTTCTGAGGTTGACGCAATAAGCATTCTTGCATTTTTTGAACGCGCAAGGCCCAGCAAATTATGGGTACCTAATGAGCCAACTTTAAGCGTTTGTATGGGTATTTTTAAATAATCTATTGGGCTTGCCGGCGACGCAAAGTGTAATATATAATCAAGCTCACCAGGCACATATACAAACTTAGAAACATCATGATTATAAAACTCAAAATTTGAGAGTTTAAACAAATGCTCTATGTTGCGCATGTCGCCGGTTATCAGGTTATCCATACCTATAACATGGTATCCCTCGTTAATAAACCTATCGCACAAATGCGACCCCAAAAAGCCGGCAGCGCCTGTAATTAATATGCGTTTTTCGCTCATGCTTAGCTTACTACCTTTCTGCCAATGCTATTATAATAATAACCGCAGTCTATCATTTTCTGTATGTCGTATAAGTTACGTCCATCAAAAACAACTTTGGCTTTTAACAAGCTATCCAGTTGTTCAAAATCAGGCGTACGAAATACAGACCACTCGGTTAATATCAACAATGCATCAGCATCTTTAGCTGCCGAATATTGATCAGCAGCATATTCTATGGTATCGCCTATTAAACCTTTAACGTTGTTCATTGCTTCAGGGTCAAATGCCGATATTTTAGCACCTTCTTTTAGCAAATCTTCAATAATATATAAAGCCGGTGCTTCGCGGATATCATCTGTCTCTGGTTTAAAGGCAAGGCCCCAAATGGCAAATTTTTTGCCTTTAAGGTTGTTGTTATAATATTTCTTAACCTTTTCAACCAATATTTTACGTTGGATGTCGTTCACATCCATCACCGCGTTTAATATTTTAAAATCGTACTGGTTGTCTTTTGCCGATTTTGCCAGCGCCTGCACATCCTTGGGGAAACAGCTACCACCGTAACCTATACCAGAGAATAAAAATCTGCGGCCAATACGATCGTCGGCACCTATGCCGCGCCTTACCATGTCAACATCAGCGCCAACCAATTCGCACAGGTTAGCTATCTCATTCATGAAAGAAATTTTTGTTGCCAGGAAAGAGTTAGCCGCGTATTTAGTTAACTCAGACGAGCGCTGATCCATGTAAATGATAGGGTTACCCTGACGCACGTATGGGGCATAAAGTTCGCCCATTAATTTACGTGCACGCTCGTCAAGCGTACCAATAACAATACGGTCTGGTTTCATAAAATCCTCAACCGCTACGCCCTCGCGCAAAAACTCAGGGTTTGACACCACAGCATACTCAACATTGGTATGCTCATTAAGCACCGCGGTAATCTTATCGGCTGTACCAACCGGTACGGTTGATTTGGTTACAATAACCTTATACTCTGTAATTAGCTTCGCGATATCTTTTGATGCACCAAGTACATAGCTCAAATCTGCAGCACCATCACCACCCGGAGGGGTTGGCAACGCCAGGAAAATAATTTTCGCTTCGGCAATGGCATCGGCCAGGTTGCTGGTAAAATGCAGGCGACCCTGGTTAATATTACGGGTAAAAAGCAACTCAAGGCCCGGCTCATAAATTGGCAGCTTACCCTCTTGCATCATTTTTACCTTGTTTTCGTTGATATCAACGCATATAACCTGGTTTCCGGTTTCGGCCAAACAAGTACCGGTTACTAAACCTACATACCCTGTTCCGACTACAGCTATTTTCACAGAATTTCTTTTTAAATTGTTATTATATTTATAGCCGCGAATATACAGATTTAGCAGTTAAAATGTTACTATTATATAACCTGGGGCTTCATATTTACAGCATCTTAATATTAGCTTTTTCGTTATTTAATAAAAAGGCCAAATTATGGATAAATGGCCGCCGCAAACAAAAAATAAGCTCACTTAAAGAAAGCGCATGGTTTCACTTTGCCTCGCTTGGCGAGTTTGAGCAGGGCCGCCCCGTTTTAGAAAAATACCGGGCCAACAAACCGGATGCTAAAATCGTTATTACTTTTTTTTCTCCTTCGGGATATGAGATCAGGAAGAACACCCCACTTGCCGATGCTGTTTACTATTTACCGTTAGATACTGCCGCCAACGCCCGCAATTTTATCAATACAATAAACCCTACCCTGGCTGTTTTCACCAAATACGAATATTGGTATCACTATTTTAATGAGCTGCATAAAAGGCAAGTGCCGCTTTACATAGTATCAGGCATATTTAGGCCGGGGCAGATATTTTTTAAATGGTACGGCGGCCTGCACCGCAAAATATTAAGCTTTGTAAGCCATTTTTTTGTCCAGGACGATCAATCAAAGCACCTGCTGCAATCCATCAACATAAAAAACACCACCATAAGTGGCGACACCCGGTTTGACCGCGTATGGGCCAACGCTCAAAACCCCAGGATGCTACCAGATATTGAGGCTTTTACCAATAATCAAAAAACTTTTATAGCCGGCAGCACCTGGCCGGCAGATGAGCAATTCATTGCAGGCATCATCACCCAATATCCAGACTGGAAATTTATCATAGCCCCGCATGAAATTGGCGAAGATAAAATATCAAAGCTTACCAGCCTGTTACCGCAGGGTGCTTTTATACGTCACTCCCAACTCGACACTCAAAACTTACCAATCACTACCCAAGTCTTAATTATCGACAACATCGGCATGTTATCATCCCTATATCAATACGGGCAAATTGCCTATATAGGTGGTGGCTTTGGCGCGGGCATACACAACACGCTGGAAGCAGCAGCGTTTGGCCTGCCCGTAATATTCGGCCCCAAGTATGATAAGTTTAATGAAGCGAAGGACTTAATTGCAACCGGCGCCGGTTTTAGTATAGACGATGAGGAAGCGTTGAAAAAGATTGTAGCCAATTTGACCGATAACGCTGATCTGCTTAGCAATGCAGGCCGCAAAGCCCAACAATACGTAGCGCAAAACATTGGTGCTACAGATACTATCATGGCAATCCTTTAAATCCTACAAATCAAGGTTCAGACTTTTTATTGCGCGAGCGAGACGCAAAATATTGCGTCTCTACATTATGCTTCATTAAATAATAAATCCTAAAATCATTTCATCCTGTAAATCTTAGTCCTTATTATTGCCTTAATGGGCTTTCTACATCTGGCCGGCTTAGGCAAAGTACATTTTCATGAATATGGCGCGGGGCAAAAACCCATGCTGGCGTTTCATGGATATGGCATGACGGGTAAACAATTTCATGTATTAGAGCGCTCTTTATTAAAGCAATACCATGTTTACGGTTTTGACCATTTTTTTCATAACGAAAGTAAATTAGAGAACTGGACGGAGCAGCAGATAATTACCGGTATGCCCAAAGCATTGGTGCGGGCCTATGTTGAAGAATGGTTTAAGCTTTACGGACGCCAACGGTTTTCTGTAATGGGCTACTCTATAGGCGCTAACCTGGCCCTGATACTGGTTGAAGAGTATGCCGACCTTATTGACGAAGTTGTTTTAATGGCACCCGATGGTCTTTCGGTATACAAAGGCTTTCATTTTATACTGCACCAACCGCTGGGCCGTTGGTTTTTTAAACATGTTACCAAAAGCAAATGGTTGGCTCCATGGTTATTAAAAACGCTGAAAAAAGTAAAGTTTATTGACGAAAGCCTTTACCAGATAGCCTACAGTGAAATGGACACACAGCAAAAGCGCCTTGATGTATTTTATACGCTAAACCTGATACGCCTTTTAAAACCCGACACCCATAAAATAGCCGCACTTATTAATGAGCATAAAATAAAATGCCGAATGGTTTTTGGGCAACACGATCATTTGTTCCCAAAAGCAGCCGCGCTACCCTTTATTGAAAAGCTTGACAATGCAGAGGTGCATGAACTGCCACTGGGACATTGGCTGGTTATACCCGCGCTTGACGAATATTTAGCTAATTTTGAATTATGACACCATCGCGCAGAAATAAGTTTGCCAGTTTTTGGTTTTACCGCTATGTAAGGTGGTGGATGGGGCGCAGGTTTAATGTGGTGCAGCCCATGCCCTTTGAGCCAAAGCCGGGCCATTCTATTTTTTTGCTTATTAATCATTTCAGCTGGTGGGATGGTTTTTTTGGCAACTACATGGCCGACACCAACCTAAAGCGCAAGTTTCATATCATGATGCAGCACGATCATTTTATGAAGCATTTTTACTTTAAATATATCGGCGCTTTTTCTATGAAAAAAAGCTCGCGCGATATGGTGGAGTCGTTGGCCTA
>JAZKET010000092.1:10062-25074 GCA_040386815.1 Bacteroidota bacterium
CATGGTGGTGGTTTTTCCACAGGGCGAACTATGCTCTAACCATATCACTAACCTGCATGTAGAGAAAGGTATAGAGCGCATTATCAAACAAATAAAGGGGCCTTGCCAAATTGTTTATGCATGCACGCTAATTGAATACTTTGAAAGCCTTAAGCCATCGGCCTATATCCATCTGTATGATTGTGGTGTAGCCGGCGAAGTGCCGTTTGATGAGCTATGTAAAAAAATTGACGCTTTTCATAAACAGGCATTAAAAGACCAGGTAAACGTGGAACATTAAACATGATCTACCCTAAAAAAAACATCATTTTTAAAACCATATTTAACGCCTACGTGCGCTGGCTCACGGCGCGACATTTTCATCAGATTAGTTACAACGACACTAACACCGATCACGACAAGTCTATATTACTATTAGCCAACCACTTTAGCGGGTGGGATACCTTTGTGCTGTACCATATTAACCGTAAGCTTTTCAAAAAGAGTTTTCACGCCATGATATTAGAGCGCACTATGCTTAAGCAACCTATGTTGAAATATGCGGGGGGCTTTTCTGTCAATAAAAGCTCTAGAGATTTAGTGCTATCGCTTGATTTTGCCGCGCAATTACTTCATGAGCCAGGAAATTTGGTGCTTATCTATCCGCAAGGAAAATTATACTCTAATATGGTAAATGATGTGGTGTTTGAGCAAGGTATTATCCATATTGTGAAAAAAGCAGCGGGTAAATTCAATCTGATTTTTGCCGCCACTTTTATCGAGAATTTTGAGAACTTTAAACCCGTTGCCAACGTTCATTTAAAAACAGAGCAACAACAATTTACTGATATTGAACAGCTGCAGCAGGCCTACCAGCAACATTACACCAAAGCCATGCAGCAACAAACACAAATAGTTAAGCAGTGATAACTTTTATAGCAGTTACCTTTTTCTTTATCATTTTGCGCTTTGTGGTAACGCTGTTTAATTTTATTTCAGACCCAAAACTACGTCGCGTTAGCAAACATTACCCTGATATGGTATCTGTACTGATACCTGCCCGTAACGAAGAAAAAAATATTTTGCGCTTGTTACAGTCTATCCATGAGCAAGATTATCAGAATTATGAGGTAATTATATTAGATGATGATTCGACTGATAAAACCTACCAGATCTGTGCAGCATTTGCCGGTAAGCATACAAACTTTCGTGTAATAAAAGGCAATATCCTGCCACGCGGATGGTTAGGTAAAAACTACGCCTGTTATCAATTAGCCGCTAAAGCCAAAGGCAACTTTTTATTATTTGTTGACGCCGACGAGGAAATACATACAGGGTTAATAAATAGCGCAATACACCGCATGTATGCCAATAAACTAAGCCTGCTTAGCCTGTTTGCCAACCAACAAATGCACACAGTGGGTGAAAGGATGGTGGTGCCACTAATGCATTACATATTACTTAATTTATTACCCTTACGCCTTATATACCTTATAAAACATCCAAGTGTAGCGGCAGCCAGCGGCCAGTTTATGCTGTTTGATGCCGGCCATTACCGCCAATACCAATGGCATGAGCAGGTTAAACATAAGGTGGTTGAGGATGTTGAAATTATGCGACTGGTAAAAGCCGCCCGCCGCAATGGCGAAGCTCTGCTGGCCAACGGTATGATAAGCTGCCGCATGTATACCAATTACCGCGATGCTGTTGATGGTTTCAGCAAAAACTTTTTAGCTGCTTTTAACTACAATATCATCTGGTTTTTAATTTACATTGTATTTATTATTGGCGGACCAATGATCATCCTGATGACGCTAAATTTCTCTTTTGCGTTTTTTATGATAGGGTTAATTGCCCTTACCAGGGTAATGATCTCGCTATCGGCAGGACAAAATGCATGGTATAATATCATACTGCACCCGGCGCAAATGCTTAGCCTTGCGCTGGTAGCCTTTTTGGCCATACAACGCCACTTAACCAAAACCATGACATGGAAAGGCCGAAAAATATAAGCGACCCAAAAACCGCGCAGTCGGTACGCATTATCCTCATTTTTCATTTGGTAGGATTAGTAGGGCTATCGCTACCCATAAGCCGGTTGTTGTTTCTGCAACTGGTGCCTTTTCATTTGTTGCTGATGATGGCGATACTCATTATCAACCACCAAAAACTGAATATCAAATTCGCGCTGTTTTTTGCTATAGTATTTATTACCGGTTTTATGGCCGAATGGTTTGGCGTACACACAGGTTTACTTTTTGGCAATTATCAGTACGGAAAAACCCTTGGGGTTAAAGCAGATGGCATACCACTAATTATGGGTGTAAATTGGTTTTTGCTGATCTATGCAGCTGGTACTGCGTTACAGCAAATACCCATTAAGCAAATGTGGCTGCGTGTGCTTATTGGCGCAACCGGTTTGGTAGCGCTTGATGTGTTGATAGAACCCATAGCCATAAAATTTGATTATTGGCAATGGGCCAACCCCATTATACCTGTTACCAATTATGCCTGCTGGTTTGGCATAAGTTTGCTACTGTTATTAGTGTTTGAAGCTTTTCGATTTAAAAAGCAAAACATAGTTGGCGCGGTATTGCTTATTAGCCAGTTTTTGTTCTTTTTAGGGTTACTGGCCGATATGGTTGGTAATTAAAAAATCAAAAAAACATCCCCGGCAAATCAATCACAAAAATCAACCATCAATTATGTAAATTTGCAACATCATGGGCGAACGTCAATTACAGGTTACTATAGATAAAGATTCGGGCTTTTGCTTTGGGGTTATTTATGCCATTGATATGGCCGAAGATATACTTGAAGAAGACGGCTACCTGTATTGCCTGGGCGATATTGTACATAACGATGAGGAAGTTGCACGCCTGAAAGCTAAAGGGCTGCGTATTATAGAACATGCTGCCCTATCGGGCTTGCGTAACGAGAAAGTGCTTATCCGCGCGCATGGCGAGGCGCCTGAAACCTATCGTACCGCTTTAGAGAATAACATTACGCTGATAGATGCATCATGCCCGGTTGTGCTTAAACTGCAAAACCGCATCAAAACATCGCACGATAAGAACGAGAAGATATTGATTTTTGGCAAACACGGACACGCCGAGGTAATAGGCCTGCAAGGGCAAACCAACAACGAAGCCCTGGTTTTTCAGGATCTGGCCGAGCTGGACAATGTGGACCTGCCTAAAAACATCACTCTGTACAGCCAGACCACCAAAAGCATGGAAAAGTTTTACCACATCAAGGACGAACTGATAAGCCGTGGTTATGAGCTTAATGCTAATGATACTATTTGTCGCCAGGTATCAAACCGCGATAAAGATTTGCCGCTATTTGCTACCAGCTTTGATAAAATTGTATTTGTATCGGGCGTAAAATCGTCAAACGGTAAAGTGCTGTTTGAGGTTTGCCGCAAACACAACTCCAATACCTTTTTCATCTCATCTGTAGATGAACTTGACCCAACCCTGTTTGCCGCTAACGATACCGTTGGTATTGCCGGCGCAACATCAACACCTATGTGGCTGATGCAGGATGTGAAGGCAAGGCTGGAGACGTTTTAAACGCTTGCTTTTTTGTCATTGCGAGGTACGAAGCAAAAGCGAACTTTGATATCTACGCTTTTCTCCTTGCGATTGCTTCGTTCCTCGCAATGACAATCGGTAGTTTAATTCTTTTGTAATTAAAATCTCCGCCATAGCTGGTTAGTCCCTTTTTTGCTATTTTTGCACCCGATGTCGAAAAAAGGAATATTACTGGTTAACCTGGGCACTCCTGATAGCCCCAGCACTGCTGATGTACGCAAATACTTAAATGAGTTTTTAATGGACGGACGGGTTATTGATATTAACCCGGTGCTGCGCAGCATATTGGTGCAGGGTATTATTGTACCGTTTCGCGCGCCTAAATCTGCCAAGCTTTACCGTGAGATATGGAGCGATGAAACCGGCTCTCCGTTATTGCACTACAGCAAATTGCAACACCAGGCATTGGTTGAGCGTTTGGGCGATGAATACCAGGTTGAGCTGGCCATGCGTTATCAAAGCCCTTCTATCGAGTCGGCACTGGAGCGTTTAAAGGCTAATTTGGTAAGTGATATCAAGGTAATTCCATTGTTTCCGCAATATGCATCGGCCAGTACCGGCTCTGTGCAGGAGAAGGTGATGAGTTTGGTAAAAACCTGGCAAACCATCCCTAACATCAGTTTTGTTAACTCATTTCATAATGATGATCTGATGATCCAAACTTTTGCAGATAACGCCAAGAAACATCAGCCTGAAACTTACGACCACGTGTTATTTAGTTTCCACGGCCTGCCACAGCGGCAATTAAAAAAATGCGACCATACCCATAGCTATTGCCTGCAAGTTGATGGTTGCTGCAATACTTTGAACGATACCAACAAATTTTGTTACTCGGCGCAATCATACGATACCGCGCGCCTGATTGCCGAACAAATGGGCATCAGCAAAAATCAATATACAGTTTGTTTCCAATCGCGCCTGGGTAACGACCCATGGGTACAGCCTTACACCAGCGCGGTTATCGAAGAGCTGGCACACCAAGGCAAAAAACGTCTGCTGGTGCTTTGCCCCGCCTTTGTTGCCGACTGCCTTGAAACCGTTTATGAAGTTACCGAAGAGTACGGAGCCGAATTTAAAGCACTTGGCGGTGAGCATGTACAATTGGTAGAAAGTTTAAATGATAACCCAACGTTTATTGACTCGTTAGAGCGAATGGCGAGGAATTAACATCTGTCATTGCGAGGAACGAAGCAATCGCACGCTGCAAAGTTCGCGATTGCTTCGTTCCTCGCAATGACAAATCGGTTTACCTTTTCTCTACCTTATCATAAAACCCACCAAACGAGTTCATTTTCACGCCCTCTTCTTTAAAAAACTCACCGGGGAAACCCAAGTCTATCTTTGATACTTCATCCAGTCTTTTCAGGTGATCGGCGCTTAGCGTTACGTCTATAGTTTTCAGGTTATCTTCAACCTGGCTTACCTTAGTTGCACCAACAATTGGGATAGATGAGAACCCTTGGCTCATAGTCCACTGCAAGGCAACATGGCTGGCAGATACGCCAAGTTCGTCAGCAATATCAACCACAACTTTTGTAATAGCTATCGCTTCATTATTCAGTCTGCGGCTTTCGGGTTTTATACGGCCCTGTTCGCCGCGCAGATATTTGCCGCTAAGCACGCCTCCGCCCATTGGGGCCCAAGGGGTTACTGTCATGCCAAAATGTTTGGCCATAGGTATCAGCTCGCGTTCGGGAGTACGTTGTATCAGGCTGTACTCTACCTGCAGGGCAATGAACTGGCTCCAGCCCATCAGTTCGGCAAGGGTGTTGCCTTTGGCTACCTGCCAGGCAGGTGTGTCGCTAATGGCGGCATAGTTCACTTTTCCCTGGCGGATAAGATCATCCAGTCCGCGTAATACTTCGTCCATTGGTGTAATGTCGTCCCAAATGTGCAGGTAAAGCACGTCTATAAAATCGGTTTGTAATCGCTTCAAACTTTCCTCAACGCTGCGCATCATGTTTTTGCGGCTGTTGCCGGATGCGTTGGGGTTGGTTGTGTTATCTTTTAAAGAGTATTTGGTTGCCAGTACAAAATAATCACGGTCGTGGTTTTGCACATATTCGCCTATTATCTTTTCGCTGGTGCCTAGTTTGTATACGTTGGCGGTATCAATAAAATTGCCACCCGCTTTAGCAAAGGCATCCATAATAGCAAAACTGGTTTCCTTATCAGCTCCCCAACCGGCTTCGGTGCCAAAACCCATGGTGCCTAAACATAATTCTGATACTTTAAGGCCCGAGCGGCCCAGCAATTTGTATTTCATGGTGTGTGATGTTTATATACAAACGTAGGAAAATTATAATTGTTGAAACGAATGAGCGTAGGGTGTCATGCTGAGCCTCGTCGAAGCATGCGGGCAAAGGCCTCTACGCACATGCTTGGACGAGGCTCAGCATGACAGCCGTTGTAAATACAAACAATATGTTTTCAAAATTGTACTTTAATTATGAAGATCGTCACCTTACATACCGCCACCACCGTAGATAAATTGCTGGCACATGTGCAGCAAAACCTTAACCGCCTGTTTGAGCAACAGCGACAGCAGTCCATTAATTTCAAGGTAGAAAAGGTTAACGACGCTGTAGAGATCTCGCAGCCGGAAATGTATGATGGCGTGTTATTCAGCATTGCCATAAATGGGCCCGAAGTTTGGATTACCCGTAACGAGCATTATGTAGATGATGTCAACTCATTAACCATAGAATCTATCCTGGCCAGTTTGCTTGAGGATTTAACAGATGATATTCGCGGGGTAGAGATGGTACAGGAAGGGTAAACATCAACAAATCGCTATAACAACAAAGGCTAACCTTTATAGGGTTAGCCTTTGTTGTTTCTTTATGACTTTAATGCTTTTCGCACCAGCTTAAATATCACCCAAAATATAACGCAAACTATAGCAAAATTTACAATGGGCCAAATGGTTGATAAGGATAGCAGTACCAAAATGTAGCAGTAATTATTTTATCCAGCTAAACTTATATTCCAGTTCGGGATTTTTCATTCTTTCGGCAACGCGTAGTAAACGGGCTGGCAGGGCCAAAACATAATCGCGGGCTTTTTCGCCACTTTCGTTAAGGTCTGCAACCTGTTCAATTTGCCATTCGTTGATCAGATCCTTCAATATATCTACATAATCAATAGCAGTGTAAATACCTAAACGTTGTGCCGCATCTGTAAAATGACCAAAGGTTTGGCCAATAGCCAGGCCAACTTCGCGCAGGAAGTGCGCAGGCATAACTATCTTTTTGCGCATCATATCCTCAAAAGCCAGCATAGCTTCGTTTGGATCAACCTCAAATATTTTTTTAATGAAATAAATGTAGGCTTTAGCGTGACGCATCTCGTCGGACGCTATCACACCGCACATTTTTGACAGCAGGTTATCGCCATCTTTCTTAGCTTGCGATGCTACCCTGCGGTGCGAGATATTGGTTGCCAGCTCCTGGAAAGAGGTATAGATAAAGTTACGATACGGATCATGCCCGGTACCGATCTCAAAACCATCAGCAATTAAGTATTGGGTTGATACCTCCATGGCACGCATATTTACACGGCCAGATAGGTATAAGTATTTGTTCAACAGATCGCCGTGGCGGTTTTCTTCGGCGGTCCACGCGCGGGTCCATTTCATCCAGCCGCCTTCTTCGTTGCGCGATACACCATCGACCATGGTTAACCATGATTCATAGGTAGGCAATGCCTCTTCGGTAATGGTATCGCCAACCAATACAGCAACAAGGTCGTACGATAAACCTTCGGCACTTTGGCGCATTTCTTTAACCTCATTAAAAAAGCTATCTTTTGTAGAATCGGGTAAAAAATCTGACGGCTGCCAAATGGTATCAATAGGCTTAAGATATTCCTGCATCTTTTCGAGCATGAATTTCTCAATATGCACCATTACTTCTCTCCGTTTTTCTTCAAAAAATATCATAATAATATATTATGCTGCAAAGGTAATCATTTAAACCAATCAAATAAACACATCATTACTTAGCTACGTATCCAATTGCATCGCGCATACAATCGGGCAAATTGGCTAATGATGGGTTACCGTTAAAAATAGAAAAATTGTCGTTATACTCCCACATCATACCGGGAATATTTAATTTTTTGAGCGTGCGCCTTATCGCCTTAATGTAGCGGCAGCGGCTATCCAGATCAGTATATTTATTGTACACACCATACTCTGAACAAATGAGCGGTACATTGTATTTTATGGCCCATTTTTTAACTATTAGTAATTTATCAACCAACGATTGCTCATTACCGTCTGTGCGGTACTGGTAGTAGTTCGTTTCGCCCCAGGTGCCTTTGGTTTTTGGGTTAAGGGCGGGAAATTTTTCCGCATTATAAGGAAAAGGCACCCCGGTGGTGGCTACCTGGTCGCCCACCCAGAGGGCACCCTGGTGGGTAAATAAAAAAGGTTCGTAAAAGTGTACGGTGTAAATAATATTCTCGTCGGGCAGGCGCACAAAGCGGCTAAGCTCATAAATACTGTTAAAGTTTGACGCGCCGACAATAAGGGTGCGTTTTTTATCAACTTTACGTATAGCCGTAACTATATTATACGCAGCATCTTTCCAAATTTGGGTATTCATGTGCGGCGGTTCGTTGTAAAGTTCAAAAAACAAATCATCTGCGCTCTGGTTTTTGTAATAATTAGTTATTTTTAGCCAAGTATTTATAATTTTCGGAGTTTCAGTCAGATAATTATTATCATTTAATTCGCCATAGTGGTAATCTATTATCAACTTTATACCGTATAACTGACAAAGTTTAACCACTTTATTAATACGACCATATACACTATCTGCCGATATGTTTTTTGATTCAAAAAAGGCAAACGCCACCGGTAACCTTACGCTTTTAAAACCTAAAGTTTTAAGCAATTCAAAATCGGCTTTTGTGGGGCCATTATCATTTATTATATCTTTAGCCCAAGTTTGCTCTAGCCATGAAATACTAACGCCGTTATCAAGACTGCGTGCCCTTTTAAAGGCCAACGCCCGTTGTTGCGGCATAGTTGGTTTGCTTTTTGCAGTTGTAGCCTGCATCGGCATGAACAATATCACTATCGCAACGCAAATAATAATGGCTACAGCCTTATTTTGTAATATTATTTTTTTCACTTATTTAATTATAAGTTTAATTTCGAGTACGGTCCAGTCTTTAAATAATTTAAAAACAACTTATTAATGTTTGTACAAATTACTAAAGAAGAATTTTCAAAAGAAGTTTTAAAAAAAGCATGGTACCAGACCAATAACATCATCTGGACCATATTATTCCTATATCCTCTTATATCAATTATTGATGTTATTTATAACCCTGATATTTGGGTGCAATTTTTAATTGTACGCCTAATAACCGATATTATTATTTACGGGTTATATACTTTCTTTAAAACCAAGCGCTATAACTACCGCATACTGCTGCACATTACCTTCTTTTTGCTGTCGTGCACGTCGGCAGTGTTGTGTAATATGGTTAATATACAGCAATTAAATGTATACTTTTTGGTTTACTCTGCCATCATATTATTCTTTAATATACAGGTATTTTGGGAGCCGGTACACTCTATCATCCAATCGCTTATAGCGCTTATATTACTGACTATATTTTTCAATGCCATAAATGATTACAGCGTTGATATGTTTGTAAGTAACGGCGGACAGTTTTTCTTTATTGTAGCGTCAATATCATGCCTTATACCAAGTGCACGCTTTAAGGTGATGGAACGCGAGGCCCGCTCACAATTATTGATTGAAAAATCAAACGAGCAGCTTAAAGAACAAAACCGCGACATTGCCGAAAAGAACACCATTATTGATATGCAGTATGAGCGCCTGTTAAAAATGGACGAGCAAAAAAATAGCTTTATCAATATTGCAGGCCACGACTTGAAGAACCTTATTGGCTCTATCATCATGAGTAATAACATGATCAAGGAAGAAGATTATCGTTTAAGTGCCGACCAGAAAGAGTTTGCTGATTACATCACCGAGTCGGCCGAGAAGATGCAGTATATGCTGAACAAGCTGATGGATGTTAAAGAGATCGAATCGCCTGAGATGAAATTCAACATGGAGATATTTGATGTTAACGTTGAAGTTAGGCGTATATTTAGAGGCCTGATGGAAACCGCGCAGATGAAAAACATCCACCTGGTTGACAACATACTTAAACTGCCGCTAAACGTAAAGCTTGACAAAGTATTTGCCGGCCAGATATTTCAAAACCTGTTATCAAACTCTATCAAGTTTTCGCAAACTAATAACAATATACGTGTGGTTACCAGTTTGCAGCGCCAAAAGTTTGTTTTCGAGATCATTGACGAAGGCATAGCCATTGGGCAAGACGAGCTTGATATGATGTTTAACAAGCTAAAAACTTTAAACGAAGCCAATACCAGCCAGGAAAGCCGTTTGGGCCTTGGCCTTTCAATAGCCAAATTAATTACCCAGGAGATGGGCGGCGAGCTGTTTTACCGCAGCGACGACAATGGCAATTATTTCAGAGTAGAATTTTACGTAATCAACTAATACCAGCAAACCAATGAACAAATTTTTAACCTCACTGGCCCTTTTATTCTTAATAAGTACAGCCACCTTTGCACAAAGGATACTTTCTTTTCATGCAATGGGGCACGATGATGACGCCATTATAGGTATGAGCGGCAGCAGTGCTTATTACTTAAAAATAGACCCAAGCATTGAGTTAAACGGTAGTAAACTTGTATTATTTGTACAACCATCGCAAGCCTTGCTTAAGCACCTGTCGTACATTAACGTAATTGTTAACGACAGGCCTGCATTCAGCAGCCGCCTTAACCAGGATTCTATCATGACGGTTACCCTGCCGTTGTCAAGACAGGATATGTCGTCTGACAAATTCCTTAAAATACAGGTTAAAACTCTTTGTACGGTAACCGATGAGAAATGTAAGGATCTGGACAACCCGGCTATGTGGATGAAGATCAAGAGCTACTCTTACCTGTCGCTGGTGAAAAGTACCGAGAACTTTTTCAATAACGTAAACATTGGCAACTGCTTTGAAACCATGCGTGCCATTACTTACCCAGCAAACCCCACCCTGCACGATTTAAAAGCTGTTGCCTGGGCATACTCAAGGTTAAAAAAGGCCGATGTTAGAAACATTGCTGTTTACAAAGAAGGTATGGTGCCTGATAGTATTAAAAACTATGTGGTTGTTGGTAACCTAAACAGCCTTAACCCGCAAAAACGTGGTATGCTGAAAGTATTACCAGCTAAAGGCGAAGGTTTATTTTACCTGAACAAAGCCGTTGTAAGAACCATTGATACCATGACGCGCCTGGTTAACGTACAAGGCAAATTGGTTACCGTAAAATCATTGGCAGAGAGTGTAGCCCCGTCAGAGATATTGTTTGTTACCGGTGGCGATGACGCAGGTTACGAAAAATCAATAACCGCGTTGGGTAACATCAACATATTAAACTCAACCTTTGGCGATTATTTGATCATTGACAAGGCCGAAAATAAATTCTTTAAAACTATTGACGAAAACCGCTCAAAATTATCTTTCCGCCAGATAGGTGGTACCACCAACTTCATGTCGGGTATTGGTAACTTAAAAAGCGTTTACAACTTTAAAAACTCCGACTTTAGCTTTACCCCTAAAGAGGTTGAGATACGTGTTATTGCCAACTACAGCAGCCTTGCACAGGGCGACCGCGGTTACCTTAACATTTACCTAAACGGCATGTTAATTAGCTCTGAGAAATTAGATGCATCTGGCAAGCTTAACACCGCTGTAACCATTAACCGTTACCAGCACCACAAATACAATACGCTGGAGACCGAGTTTCGTTTTTACTCAAGCGGTGGTAACTGTAACGCCAGCTTTAACGGTTTCTTTGCCGAGGTTGACGTTGATAAATCTTACCTGGAATCAAAAAACCCGTTCATCACCAGCGATTTGAGTTTCTACCAGTATCCGGAGGCATTTAACTCTGGTACAACCCGCATTGTGGTGAGTAAAAAATATGCTCCGTACGCTGCAGCTGCAATGGGCGAGATCATTTATGAGTTGAACAACAACATCAACGCTAACAACTTTCCTGAGTTTGAATATTCTGAAGGTATCGACAAAAACGATCTGAAGAAAAACAACATCATTGCCCTGTTATCGCACGATGATCCGTTGATGGATGATTTCCCGGACGCGCCAATTAAGTTTAACCGAAAATTCAGGTTATATAATAACGAGAATAACAAGGTGGTTTACTCCCTGTCAGACTCGGTATCAAACGGCCTGGCCCAAATATTTTACGGCCGAAGCAACAACGCGGTATTGGTATTAACCGCTACCGGCAAAAACCTGGCAAACGCGTTTACAGCGGCATCAAGATCTATAACAGAGCAGTTGTCAACCTTGTCAAGCAACGTGGCTATATCAGACGTTAATAATAACAAATACCTGTTTAACATCAGTAAATCAAGCGAGAACCTAGAGTACATTGATACCAAGAGCGTACTAACCCGCTTCTGGGAAAATTACAACTTATACATACTGTTAGGTATGCTGGTATTGATATTACTATCATTCTTGTACATACGTGCTAAGGTTCAAAAATCAACAGATATATTTAGCGAGTAATTTGTTGTAACAAACAATATGTCAGGTATCGGCGCAGGTCAGTATTTGCGCCGGTACCCATTACATAAGTGTTTAGCAGTTTAACATATTATTTTAGATATAATGCAGTTATCCATTCCCGACCTTTTGATCAAAGACGGCTTTATGACACAAGCCGATCAGGATAAGATCGACGATTTTTCTAAAAGATCGGGTTTATCGTATATAAAAATACTACTCAACTTTGGTTACCTGAGCCGTAAAAATTACGAGCGCTCGTTAAGCAATGCAGGCTGGGAATTTAAGCAGATACGCGAGGAAGATTACGACCTTGAAGTGCTTGAAAAAACCGAGCTTAAATTTTGCGATGCACACCTTGCCCTGCCTTTACGTGTACAAAACGGCAAGCTGGTAACCTTAATGGCCAACCCCAGTGACGAGCTGTTTATTGACTATATAAAGTTTACGTATGATATGGAGCCGGAGATCATCCTGGCGTCTGACCTTGATATTACCTGGCTTAGTCACGTTCTACTGGGGCAGAAATACGTAAAATCGGCCGTATTTGAGTTGCTAAACCGCGATCCTGAAAGTTCTGCATTAACTACCTTTACTACGCCGCAGCTTATTTTCACCTTCGGGATGTTTGCCCTAGTGGTTATTGGTTTAATGGTGAGCTTTGTAAACACATCTATTTTTATTAACGTACTGCTAAGCTCCTTCTTCCTGATATCTATCATCTTTAAGCTGTTTTTAGCTTTGGTGGGGTCAAGGTTTGAGCTGCACCAGGCCGTAACGCGCGAAGAGGTGCGTCAAGTTGTAGACGACGAGTTGCCTATTTACACCATACAGCTGCCGGTTTATAAAGAAGATAAGCTGATAAAAAAACTGATATGGAATCTGCAGAGTTTAGATTATCCGCGCGAAAAACTGGATATTAAACTACTGATTGAAGAGGACGATGATAAAACACTAAACGCGGTACGTAATCTTGATTTCCCGGCCGTATTTGAGGTAATTGTGGTGCCTTTTCACATGCCTAAAACCAAGCCTAAAGCTTGTAACTATGGCCTGCATTTTTCAAGGGGACAGTACCTAACCATTTACGATGCAGAGGACGTACCCGACACAGATCAGCTTAAAAAAATTGTTACCCTGTTTGCCAAATTGCCAAGCAACTATGTGGTGATACAGTGCGCCTTAAACTACTTTAACCGCGGCGAGAACTTTCTGACCCGTATGTTTACCCTTGAGTATTCGTACTGGTTTGATTATATGTTACCGGGGTTGGATACATTCGATATCCCTATTCCGTTGGGTGGCACCAGTAACCACTTTAAGTTTGAGTTTTTGATTGAACTAGGTGGCTGGGACCCTTTTAATGTAACAGAGGATGCCGATTTAGGTGTACGTGCTTATGCTAAAGGTTATAAAGTAGCCATTATCAATTCAACCACTTACGAGGAAGCTAACAACGAAATGTTTAACTGGGTACGCCAACGTTCGCGCTGGATAAAAGGCTACATGCAAAGCCACCTGGTACACATGCGTAACCCTGTTAAGCTTTGGAAAAAAATTGGCTGGAAAGGTTTCCTTGGCTTTAACTTCTTTATTGGTGCTACGCCAATTACCTTTTTGGTGTATCCATTATTGTTAGGTATATTTTTATGTTACCTGATGTTCGACTTAACATCCATCCGTTCCTTCTTCCCTGATTGGGTACTGTTTATGTCTATCATCAACCTAATGGTGGGTAATATATTAATGATCTATGTAAACATGATGGCCGTATTTAAACGCCGCTATTATGAGCTGATATTATTTGCCATTGCTAACCCTATTTATTGGTTGCTACACTCGTGGGCGGCCTACAAAGGCTTGTACCAATTAATAGTGAAACCGTTTTACTGGGAAAAAACAAATCACGGCTTAAGTAAAGTAAACTCGCATTCTGCGCCAACAACTAATGAAGTTTAATTTCGACATAAATATATCGCGCAGCCAAAGCCTGAAAATTGTTACCGCAGTAGTAGCCATATACTATCTTATTTGTGGTATTTACATGCATAGCCTTGGTTACTTTAACCAGGAAACCCTGTTTTATGTAGAAAAAGTGCGAGTTATATTTGAAGGCGTGGGTTATAAACTTAAGGTTATTGGCTTAACATCGCCGCCTTTGCCGTTTTTTGCTACATTTCCGTTTACCACCATAAGCCCTTTAATGGCACCGGTTATAGCATCGGCACTGGGTACTGCAGCTTTATTTTACCTAATGGCCAGCACGTTGGTTAAGAAAACACAGGACGATTTTTACCTGTTTTTACTATTGCTTACATTTTTGGTGCATCCGGGCATAATCTATGTTGCAGCGTCGGGCAAAGCTATTTATATGGTGCTGATTTTCTTTTATATGTTCTTCCTGAATATATTTAAGTATTACACCTCAAACACAACTTTTCACATATCTATTGCCAGTATCTGCTTGGTACTGCTGCTATTTTGCGACTACAAGTTTATTTGGCTTACACTGTTTTTTATTCCGCTGATATTCTCTATTTCGCTGCAGTCATTAAACCTGGCCGAAAAGGAATCTATTTTTAGGATGACACAGAGCTTTAACAGCCCGTCGTTAAGGCGTAAGCTCATCAACAAAACATTTGCGCTGTACGTAATCTTGTTTGTGCTACCTATAGCATCTATTATTTGCTACAAGCTGCTTAACCTTACCAACGCTAACGATGCTGATTATTTCATCAACAGCCCATACGCCACCTGGGCAGTATTAGCCGAGCGTTTTACCTACGAAACCGTA
>JAZKET010000092.1:25087-31417 GCA_040386815.1 Bacteroidota bacterium
CCCGACTTTAAATCGCCGGAGATATCTATGCTGATATCGGCCCGTATGCTAATGTTTTGCCCGCTGATGGTTTTCGCGGTGATATTGTTTAGAAAAAACCCTTACCAGGTATTAACGTTGCTTACCCCCTACGCATTTGTAGAATTCTTGCACATTAAGTACGAAAAGGTTTTTATAGCTCACCAGTATTATCTTATATTTTTAATACTTGCGCTGTTATGCTTTATTATAAAGGCACAGCCGGTTAAAAACACCATATTATTAAAAGTGGTATTAAGCATATTGATAGTAGTACAGTTTGGCACCGGGTATTACTTTTTAGCAAACTCGCTTATTGACGATGAGCGCAATTTTATCAGCGCCATTCAGAATCGTAATACCGTAAAAGACGAGACAGAAGATGAACAGGATGAAAACCGCGACATGGCCAACTACCTTAACGGCCTGCCAGACGGTGTTAAGGTAATGGTTGACGATGCCGTGGCTTACCCCATTGTTGCCTTTGTAAACAACGTTGGCGACATGGTAATGCCTTACCAGGAAAACTTTATCAGCGCGGTTGAAACACCAGGGCAATATGTAACCTACATTTTAATTGCCAACGCCCGCAACCGCCTTGCCGGCTACACTATTTTAAATAACCGCTACGGCCCTATTGTATATCAAATGGGTAACAGCAGTTCTACCTTGGATAAAGCTTACGAAACCGAGCATTGGACGCTTTACAGGTTGTATTAATATTTCGGATGTAGGATTTTTTGAATCCCAAAACTGCCAACTGAAAACCACCCTCCGGCAAACATTTATCGCCCCTGCCCGTATTGTTATAACATTTAACAATATGGCAACAAAAAATACACACCCACAGGCAGACGAACCAAGTTATATAACCAAGGTATGGCAAACCGTGGGCATAGTGGCCCTGTTGGTAGTAACCATACTGGTGATACGTGTTGCTTTTGATATTTTACTACTGGTACTGGCAGGTGCATTAATGTCTGTATACTTTCACGGCTTGGGCGATGCCATACAACGCCGCACAAAATTAGGCCGCAAGCCCGCTATGGCCATATCTGTTATAGTAACCGTAGTGTTTTTGGGGGCTATATTTTGGTTTATGGGGTCTGAACTGCAGGTACAGGTAGCCGAGCTAAGCAATACCCTGCCCCACACCATAGCTACCGCGCAAGCCAAATTAGGTCGAAGCGCAGTTGGCCAAAAAATACTGCAAGGCATATCCGGCTTTAACACAGAGAAGCTGATGAATACCATCCCTGGATTCTTTAGCACAACCTTCGGTGTTTTGGGCGATATGTATATTATCCTTTTCCTGGGCATTTTTTTTACTACCAACCCATCGTTATACAAAGACGGCATATTGCTGCTGGTGCCGCGCAGTAAAAAAGGATTGGGCTCATGCATTATGGATAGGATAAGCCTGTCTTTAAAAGGCTGGCTTAAAGGCACGCTATTCTCTATGCTGTGTATTACCATACTTATTGGTACCGCCCTAACCATAGTAGGAATGCCTGTAGCGTTAATATTGGCACTTATTACCGGTTTGTTAGAGATGGTGCCCAGTATTGGCTCATTAATAGCCATGATACCTGGTGTACTATTAGCCTTTACAGTAAGTACCAATATGGCCATACTGGTAGCCATTATCTACATCACATCTCAAACCATAGTGGCTAACATAGTTACCCCGCTAATACAGAAAAAAATGATAAACCTGCCTCCTGCGCTTACGTTGATTAGCCAACTGATTATGGGTACAGTATCGGGCGCTCTTGGGGTGATACTGGCAGTACCATTGCTGGCAATTGTTATTATTTTGGTTGATGAGCTCTATGTAAAAAAGATAGCCCACAATGACAGTGACGAAGTGGAAAAAGAAGTATTAGAATAGACAGCATCCCCCTAAAAAACAAAAGCCCCGCCTAAATAGGCAGGGCTTTAATATTTTACTTAAAGTATTACAATTTTACAGAAACACCGGTTTTAACATTCACCAAATACTCGCTGTAAAAACCCTGGCCATTGCCAAACGCTACTTTAATAGTATCATTACCCAGGAAGCTGATGTAACCAAAGTGCTCGTCGCTCCAACCGTCAACATCAACAGTATTATCTTTATGGAAAACGTCAGATGTAAAGCTGGCCTGGCCGCCGGTTATAACTGCGCCATCGTTGGTGCGGCTAACCAAAACACCAACTAAGGTATAATGAGTTGTCCAGTTTAATTGATCGGTGGTAACACCACTATTGTTAACCAAACGCTGGTAATAACCAACAGATATTTTACCGTTGCTTACGCTTTGGGTATAGCTCATATCAACAGCACGGGTATTATAACGCTGTGCAACTGTATAGATGCTTTCAAAACCAACACGGGTTTCTTTAGTGCTTAGGGTATCAGACAGGCTATACTCATTAAGTATGCCGCCATTGCAAATGTAGGTAAACACGCTGTTACCGGTAACAACACGGGTAGTGTCGCCGGTTTGTACGTAGTTGGTTGGCGTAGTTACAACATCGCCACATTGAGGATCTGTGCTATTGGTGCGTCTTTCTGTGCTACCACTTGCCTTAAAACCTGTAGAGCCAGTGTTTAACGACTTATAAAAGCTTACCGCAATATGCTTGCTTAAAGCCTGGTAATCTGTTTTATCAACCGGTTTATTGCCAGTTGATTCTGATTTTTTACAAGCAGATAATGCAACAACAAAAACCAGGGTTAATGCTGCAGAGAGTTTAATCAATTGTTTCATTATTATAATTAGATAACCTGCTGTAAATATAGTATTTAGCTTTGTAATTACAATATTATCTTTCTATTAGAAATTAATTAGAAAATGTAAAACCCCATGGACAATACCTGTGCTGTAGTTATCCATAAATATACTGTAACACAACCGCACAATAGTTATCAAATATCGTCCGAATTCGGACAACTCATTCAGTAAAATATCTACAATTCATTGAAAATAACCATTTTAAATCATTGGCACCAATTTAGTATCGTCCTAAAGTAAGCTTAACATCCATCACAGGCAGTTAAACTTTAATCAATAACTTTATATATGTTCTCAAATTACCTCAAAATTGCCCTGCGTGTGCTTGGGCGTAATAAAATATACGTAATAATCAATCTTGGAGGGCTTGGCTTTGCAATAGCCTGCTGCATTCTGGCGTATCTAAATTTTAACTACCGTGATAAATTCGATCAAAATCATACAAACACACAAAATATTTATCGCCTAAACAGCACACGTAACGTTGATGGCAACAAACAACCCTGGGGAGTGGTACCGCTACCATTGAGCCAGGTAGTGCAGAAAGACATTACAGGGATACAACAAGTTGCCCGATTAAGTAGCGCCACTGTTACTGTAAAGCATAACAATAACACTTTAAATGAGCGCTTGCATTTTGGAGACAGCGCCCTTTTCAATTTTTTTAAACTTACATTAAAATCCGGCAATCTTGCCGAATTTAATCAACCTGGAAAGATCATTATTAGTGAAACTTTTGCTACTAAGTATTTTGCCGGCAACACTGCAGAAGGCAAAACCATTACCATTATAGGGACGGGTGGCCAGCAACAAATGTATACCGTTGCGGGCGTCGCTGCAAAAATACCAGAGAATTCAAGCATCCAATTTGATATCATCACCGCATTTTCAAACAATCCCGAGATTACAGAAGCGGCTTCTGCTGAATGGAAAAACGCTACTCACCTAACAACATTCGTTAAACTAATTGAAGGCCAAAATGCACAGTCAATGGCTAATAAATTTAACGCCTACGTGCAAATTAACAATCGCAATAACGCTGATTGGCAGGTAAATGATTTTTACTTACAGCCTTTCGCTAATCTGGCCACAAGTAGCGACATTGACATGCCCGGGTATGTATATGGCAGTCAGTTAAACACCAACCCGCGGGGTGTATTGGTAATTGGGCCGGCAATTATGTCGATATTTATCTTGCTGATTACATGTTTCAACTTTACTAATATTTCCATAGCATTTGCCAGCAGTCGCCTTAAAGAAATAGGGATCAGAAAGGTAATTGGCGGTTTACGAAAACAATTGGTTTGGCAATTTCTGGTAGAAAATATTGTACTATGTGTTTTGGCATCTATCCTTGCATTGCTATTTATTAAGCTGCTATTACCCTATGTTATACAGCTTACCGGGGTAAACCTAGCTCCTAACTTAGGCCGCGATGCAGGTTTCTGGGTATTCTTGATTCTCATTCCGGTTGTAAGCGCCATACTTTCGGGTATTTATCCCGCTGTATATATAAGTTCTTTCCAACCGGTAAAAATTTTAAAAGGCAAAACTGCCCTCGGATCATCCAATCGTTTTACACGAATTTTAATGATCTCACAATTCAGCTTATCTTGCTTTGCATTGGTTGTGGGTATTGTTATGACAAAAAATGCCGCGTTCCAAAAAACCACCGATTTTGGCTATGCAATAAATGAGTTGGCCGTTGTTTCAATAAATACCCCGCAGCAATACACTGCTATGCGGCAACTTATAGGTCAGTACCCTGATATAAAAGGCATTGCCGGCACCACCCAGCAAATAGGAGACGATACATACGCGCAAACTATTAAAACAGCAAATGGCGAAGTAAAAGTGCAGGCTGCCAATGTAGGTGGCGAAGCATATCTTAAAACCATGGGAATTAAATTAACCCAGGGACGCAATTTTTTTGACAATGGGGCGGATAGTGAAAGTTCTATCATAATCAATCAAACGCTTGCAAAAAACCTGGGACTAAAGCAGCCGATAGGAGAAAATTTAACAATTGACAGCATTCGTTATTCGGTAGTTGGTGTGGTGAACGACTACAAAGAGTTTGGTTTACATGAGTTGGTTCCGCCTTGCGTGTTACATTTGGCAAAACCAGCCAACTATAAATTAATGGTAGTTAGAGCCGACGAGCATAACCTGGCCCAAATTACCAGGACATTACAATCTACCTGGCACCAAATAGCGCCTAACACCCCTTACAAAGGCTACTTACAGTCAGATTTAATTGAGAAAGAAATTAGAATGACGCAGGGCTTCAAAACAATTGCCTTCTTTTTGGCTATAGTTACCTTATTGTTATCAGCCTCTGGCTTGTTTGCGCAAATTGCCCTCAATATCGACAAACGCAGCAAGGAAATTGGTGTCCGAAAAGTACTGGGCGCATCAATTGTTCAAATCATTGGCTTAATAAGCCGCGATTTTGTACGCATGATCACTGTAGCTTTTATCATCGGATCGGTGCTGGGCTATCTGTTCACCAACAAATTCGTTTTCCAGGTGATTTACAAATATCACTCAGAAGCTGGTGCCGAACCATATGTTGCCACCTTACTAATAATCGTACTGTCCTGTAGCGCCATTATTGGCACCAAGGTTATCCAGGCAGCAAAGGTAAACCCCATCAAACGTTTAAGAGCGGAATAAAGCTAATCTAACTAAGCGGTAAGTAACACAACGACACTTATCGCTTAGCTTTTCCACACTAACCGGCAATTAAAAACATTCTGGAGTTCAGCATCGGGCTGCAGCTGTGCCTCATGCCAAGCGCCCGCGAATCTCCCTGAAGGAGAAGAGAATCCTTTTAGCAATTGGTGCCCCCCCCAATCTGTATTAAAGAAACTCTGCCGGGATTGAGTAACCTTCTCCGCAATAGCTAATAACTAATAACTACAATGACGTTACCTCTGGCCCGTGCTGTCCGCTCATACGGCTTCAGGCCTTAGGCTCGGCCTGCCCTGAGGCCCTCGAAGGGGGCCGGTATCCACTTCCATCACTAACGCGGCCTGCGCACGAGGCGGTAAGCTGCGCTCTCTGAATATAGTTCTTCAAATACAAAAACCATCTAAACGAAGAAACCCCTTCATCTGGTTAGATGAAAGGGTGCTAAGCTTTATCGCTGTTAAGCGGATAAGATTGGGCACCGACCTACCGCTCCCACGTTTTACCGCAGTACCATCGGCTCTGGCGGGTTTGAATCGCTGTTCGGTCCCGATAGTTATCGGGAGAGAAGCTGTACACAACATCGGTATCACCAAATGCTTCAGCCCAAAAACCATCTAAACGAAGAAACCCCTTCATCTGGTTAGATGAAAGGGTTCTAAGCTTTATCGCTGTTAAGCGGATAAGATTGGGCACCGACCGGCCGCTCCCACGTTTTACCGCAGTACCATCGGCTCTGGCGGGCTTACATCGCGGTGGACACGGCTGGTATCGCCGGCTATTTCAGCCCAAAAACCATATACACGAAGAAACCCCTTCATCTGGTTAGATGAAAGGGTTCTAA
>JAZKET010000093.1:0-2745 GCA_040386815.1 Bacteroidota bacterium
GTACAAATAGGCGCAAACATTACTTTCTAAAAATCTATAAAAACAGCAATCATGAAAAAAGTAATATTCATATTCCCGCTATTAGTCTTGCTTACATCGTGCAAGAAATTCCTGGAGGTACAACCCCAGCAACAGGTAGATCAATCGCAGGCTATAACTAATGGTGCAACAGCAGCAACTGCTGTAAATGGCATGTTCAATTTGGTAGGAGCAGGCGGTTATTATGGCTCTAACTTCCCGGCGTTGGCATATCTTTCAGACGGTGATATTCAATGGTCAGGTTCGCAAGGTGACCCAAGCGAGATAACCAAACATTTAACATCAGCCACCAATGGGTATGTGCAAAATGCGTGGACTGCAATATATAGGGCTATATCGCAAGCAAACCATATTATAGCCAAAGTACCCGCGGTTACTGACCCGCTATTGACCACAACATTGCGCAATCAATATTTGGGCGAGGCATATTTTGTACGCGCTTTAGGTTATTTTGACCTGGCACGTGGATGGGGCGGAGTACAATTAATATTGAATCCTACGAATGCCTCGACTGATAACGTTGGTATACCACGCAGCACCCTGGCCGCTACTTATGCACAGGTTTTAAGCGACTTAAATGCGGCACAAGCCTTGGTGCCAACGGGTGTTAACCGTAACCGTGTTACATTAAGAACAGTGCAGGCATTAAAAGCACGTTTATATCTGTATCAACAGCAATGGGCTTTAGCCGAACAGTTTGCTACACTGGTTATCAATGATAATACTAACTACAATTTAGTTTCTCCTTATAGTGCGTTTTATGCTAATAATGCCGCGGCTACTCCCGAGTCAGTATTTGAATTGGCATATACCACATCAAATACCAATGGACATAGCAACTGGTGGCTGCCGCCCGCTTTAGGTGGACGTAGGGAATGGTCTCCAAATAATGCTTTGGTTACTTTATTGAATAACCCGGCTGTTGGCGGTAACCGTAGCGCCTTAATTGCCAAAACCGCACCTCCGGGCAACTTATGGTATGGTCAATTATACTATCGTAATCCGCTTGGAACCGACCCGGCTTATGTTATACGAATAGCTGAGTTATATCTTATCCGTTCGGAAGCAAGAGCACAACAAGGAAATCTAATTGGTGCTAACAGCGCGCAAAGTGATTTGAATGCCGTACGCAGCCGTGCAGGTATAGGCCCAACTACAGCCGTTACTTTAGCCGACTTCCAATTGGCGTTGGAGAAAGAACGCCAGATAGAGTTTCCATTTGAAGCCGACAACTGGTTCAATTTAGTAAGAACAGACCGTGCGCAAACTGTATTGGGCCTGCCTGACAAACACTTATACCTGTTCCCGATACCATATAACGAAACATTGGTTGATCCGCAATTGGCCGGAGTAAACCGTAACCCTGGTTATTAATCACTTTAAACGATATATATCATGAAAAAATTAAGCATTCTTATTTTGACTATAGCTTCATTAAGCTATTCTTCTTACGCACAAAAATCACCTATTACTGTATCAAAATCAGATACCCGTCATGGCCCTGAAAAAGGCAGCTTGATCATCATCGGCGGCAACGTTGGTTCGCAGCGCGACATCTGGGACAAATTTGTAGAGTTAGCAGGTGGTAAAGACAAAGCGTCGATAGTAGTAGTAACCACCGCAGGTGGCGACTCGGCAGCATACGATGTTAAGTCGGTTGAAGAAGTAAAAAAGCAAACCGGTGTTAAAAATGTAACCCTGTTTCATACCAGCGACCTGAAAGAAGCTAACAGCGAAAAATTTATCGCCCCGCTTAAAAATGCTACCGGCGTTTATTTTGAAGGCGGCCGCCAATGGCGCGTTGCAGATTCTTATTTGAATACCCTTACTCACCAGGCATTTATTGATGTGCTTAACCGTGGCGGTGTAATTGCCGGCAGCTCGGCAGGTGCAACTGCCATAGGCTCATTCTTATGGAGGGGTGATACTAAAGGCGCGCAAATATTGGTTGGCGATCATACCCAGGGATTAGGCTTCCTGAAAAACTCGGCCATTGATCAGCATTTATTGGTGCGCAACCGTGAGTTCGACCTGGTTGATTTTATCAGGAAATCACCGGAGTTGATCGGTATTGGAATAAATGAAGCAACCGCGGTATTGATACAGCGCGATAATTTAGAAGTACTGGGTAAATCAGTAGTTGCAGTTTATGATTACAACACCATAGTAAACAGTGGCGAAAAACATGTGGTTAATGGTCGCGAAGAATTTACCGCTTCAAATGGTCCCTTCTTCTTTTTAAGCGCAGGCCAAAAATATGATCTGAAAAACAGGGTAGTGATCAAAGAGCCACGCAAAACTCCTGTTGTCGCAAAGGCTGATGCCAAAAAATAAATAACAATTAATACAACTCAAATGGAGGTGGCGTTAGCCACCTCCATTTACACAAAGCCGGGTGACCGAGTGGCCAGGTTGTGGTCTGCAAAACCATTTAGGGCAGTTCGATTCTGCCCCCGGCGTCATCTTAACCAACATAAAATAATATCATGAGTAAACGTTTAACCTACCAACATGAATGGAGCAAAAGCGAGAAAACGCTGTTTCGGTTTTTCTTCCTGTTCTTCATTATCCAGGCACTGCCCTTAAGTGTCGACTTTTTTAAGGTCATCTTCGGGTTTAACTGGCTGCACATTAGTTATGGCGATATTTTTAATATCACCCGCCTTTCGGCCAAGTTTATCCCCGGTGCCGATAGCTTTATTAACT
>JAZKET010000094.1:0-7005 GCA_040386815.1 Bacteroidota bacterium
AATAAGCGTTATTATTATTTGGGGAGTAACCGGGCCGATATTTAGTTTTTCTGATACCTGGCAGTTGATTATCAATACCGGCACTACGATAATTACTTTTTTAATGGTGTTTTTGATCCAAAAATCACAGAATAAAGATTCAAAAGCTGTACACTTAAAATTGAACGAACTGCTGGCATCGCACCAGGGTGCCAGCAACCGTATGGTTGATATAGAGGACCTTACCGAGCATGAGCTTGACCAACTGCATAAATTCTACGTGCGCTTAGCCAAGCTTGCCGAGGATGAAGACGACCTTACCTGCACACACTCTATTGATGCTGCAGACGAAAATCATAACTTTAAGGCATCTAATTACAGGTCAAAAAAACATGTCCCAACAAAAAAAGATAGCGGTAAGCCGCATAAGTGATACGGAAACACTTGAAAAAGTTTTTGCCATACGCCGCGAAGTTTTTGTAGGCGAACAAAACTGCCCGCCCGAACTGGAGTGGGAGCACGAAGAAGAATCCGTCCATTTTATAGCAACGGTTGACGGCGAACCCGCCGGTGCCGCCCGCTGGCGTCGCACCGATAAAGGCCATAAGCTTGAACGTTTTGCGGTACTGAAACAATTCAGAGGGCAGGGTGTAGCGCAAGCAGTTGTGAAAGCTGTATTGGAGGATTTACCTGCTGATGCAGACTACATCTATTTAAATGCGCAAATAGATGCCATGGGGTTATACGCCAAATTTGGTTTCGTTGCAGAAGGCCCTCAATTTGAAGAGGCGGGGATACAGCATTTTAAAATGGTGAAGCGGTAAGGCATAATTGGGTGTCACGCTGAGCTCCGTCAAAGAGTGCGCGTAGAGGCCTTTGCCCACATGCTTCGACGGGGCTCAGCATGACAGCCATCTCTAAATGTTAAACACTTTAGTTGAAAACTCTAACGCCTCTTGCAGTTTATCTAAATTAAGCCCTTGTAGCGCGTTTTGTGTTTGAAGGTAATCTATTAGCTTTTCGGTAGCGATATTGCCTGTAAGGTCGTCTTTGGCCATGGGGCAGCCGCCGTAGCCTTTTAGTGCGCTGTCGAAACGGAGGCAACCGCTTTGGTAAGCTGCGGCTATCTTTTCTGCAGCAGTATCAGGGGTGCTGTGCAGGTGTAAGCCAAATTCTGTTTTCGCAAAGCGTGATGTCAGGGCAGGGTAGATGCTGCCGATCTGATCCGGGGTGGCAATGCCGATGGTATCAGATAGGGCGATGATGCCAACACCCTCGTTTACTAACTTCTCCGTCCATTGCTCAATAATGTCTACACTCCATTCATCCCCGTAAGGATTACCAAAACCCATAGACAGGTAAACTACCATTTCTTTGCTCTTAGATACCGCTAATTCATTAATTCGCTTAACGGTCTCAAACGCATCAGCAATAGTGCTATTCGTATTACGCAATTGGAAGCTTTCTGAGATAGAAAACGGATAACCCAGGTAATTTATCGCCTCATGCGCGCAAGCGTCTTCAGCGCCTCTGTAATTGGCTATTATGGCCAGCAAATTAGATTGGGTGTTGCTCAGATCGAGCTTGCTTAGTACTTCGGCTGTATCCCGCATTTGCGGAATGGTTTTGGGTGATACAAAGCTGCCAAAATCTATGGTGTCAAAACCTACCTGCAACAATAGGTTAATATATTCAGCCTTAACTTCAGTGGGCACAAAATGCGAAAGCCCCTGCATGGCATCGCGGGGGCATTCGGTTATTTTTATGTTTTGGGTGGCCATCTAAACAAATTTAGTCAGCTTTTGCCACTTGTTTATCTTTTTTGGGTAATTCTTCGGGGTTAAACCTGCGGATGATGATACGCGCGCCACCATTATTAGCAAGATAGTTGCCTATCCAGTTTATAAACACAATCACCTTGTTTCTGAAACCCAACAGCGATATCAGGTGAACAAACATCCAAACCAGCCAGGCGAAAAATCCCTGGAACTTTATCTTACCCAAATCGGCAATCGCTTTGTTGCGGCCAATGGTAGCTAATGATCCTTTGTCGTTGTACACGAAAGGCTCGGTAGGTTCGCCTTTTATCAGTCTAAGCAGGTTTTGCCCTACCAGTTTACCTTGTTGTATGGCCACCTGTGCCACACCGGGGTGTCCTTTTGGGGTTTCATCGCTTATCATTGCGGCAACATCGCCTATGGCAAATACATTGTCGTAACCTTTAACGCGGTTAATGCTGTCAACAGCTATACGGTTGCCGCGTTCAATGGCCTCTTTATTTATCCCTTCAGGCACTACACCCATAACGCCGGCGCTCCATATCACGTTTTTGGTTTTGATAGATTTGCCGCCTTCAAACTTTATCTCTTCGCCGTCGTAACTTTCTACCTTAACGCCCAGCAATACCTCAACGCCCATATCCACCAAAAACTTTTTAGCCGCTGCCGATCCTTCGTCAGAGAATGGCCCAAGCACTTTTGGCAGAAAGTCTACAAGATAAACCTTCATGTGGCTTTTTTCCAGGTCAGGGTAATCTTTGGCCAGGATGTGGTTGCGCAACTCGGCCAACGCTCCTGCAAGCTCAACACCAGTTGGTCCGGCACCCACCAATACAAAGGATAGGTAAGGCTCTTTTTCTGCCTTAGTGGTCTTCAAAGCGGCTTCCTCAAGGTTCTGCAATATCATGTACCTTAAGTTTAGCGCCTCGGGGATAGACTTCATCGGCATAGCGTGTTTCTCTATCTCTTTATTGCCAAAAAAGTTGGTGGTCGACCCGGTGGCTACAATCAGGTAATCGTAAGCGATATCGCCAATATCTGATTTTACAATTTGCGCCCCTGTATCAATGCCCGATACCTCGGCTATCCTGAAACGGTAATTCTTTTGTCCTGCAAAATTCTTTCGTAGCGAAAACGCTATCGACTCGCACTCTAAACTCCCTGTTGCCACCTGGTACAACAGGGGCTGAAACGTGTGGTAGTTGTGCTTGTCCAGCATTAAAATATCAACGGGTTTATCGGCCAGTTGCCTGGCAACCTCAAGGCCGGCAAAGCCGCCGCCTATGATAACTACTTGCGGAAATTTTGATTTTTGAGACATGGTGTAAAATTAACACTAAGTATTTGAATTATGTGCCATTTTTCTGCCAAATTTACAGATGGACGCATAAGTAGCCTGCTTTAGCATACAGAAATATATAAAGCAAAAAAGGCTCCAAATGTTCTTTGGAGCCTTTTTATTATTTGTGATGATTGATTTCTTACTTCAATAAATCTTTCTTTCCAAAGTCGATGATAACCGGAGTTGCCACGCAAATTGATGAATACGTACCGAAGATAGTACCAATCAACAATGCGAATGAGAAACCACGTAATACGTCGCCACCGAAGATGAATAATATCACCAATACAAACACACACGTTAAAGCCACAATAACCGTACGGCTTAAGGTGCTGTTAATAGCGTTATTAATAACCTCTTCAGGTTTGTCTGATTTTGAGTGGTGCAGGTGTAAGAACTCGCGGATACGGTCAAACACTACCACGGTATCGTTAATTGAGTAACCAATAACGGTTAATATAGCTGCTATGAAAGCCTGATCTATCTCAAGGAACGGAATCCACTCTTTAAACAAAGTATAAAAAGCTAATACCATCAAAGCATCATGCGCGGTAGCCACCATCGCCGCGAAGCTAAAATGCCATCTGCGGAAACGAATAAGGATATAAGCTGATATTACCAGGATAGCGAATATTACTGTCCATACAGCCGATTTTTTCAAACCATCGGCAATAGTAGCCTGTACTTTTTGCGATGCAAGGATATTTGCTTTTGTAGCGTGGGTAACTTCTTTTTTATTTAATGAAGTTAACAACACATCCTGAACCTTCGCGTCAGCGTTAGCCGACTGATCTTCGATCAGGTAGTTAGTAGTGATGCTGATTTTGTCTTTACCTAAAGTTTTAACCTGCACACCACGACCTAAGCCTTCTTCAACAGCCTGACGTACGTCTTCTACCGTAGCGGTTTGGTTTTCAAAACGCATGGTATAGGTACGGCCACCCTGAAAATCTACACCGTAGTTAAAGCCTTGTGTACATGCGGAGATGATACCGGCAACGATGAATATACCAGAGAAGATATAGAATTTTGAACGGTTTTTAACAAACGCGTAGTTGGCATTTTTAAAGGTATGCGCGCTCCATGGGTTTGAGAATTTGATATCCCAACCTTTATCGATCATCCACTCAAATATCAATCGTGAAATTAATAACGAACAGAATAATGAAGTGATAATACCGATCATCAACGTAGTCGCGAAACCTTGAATAGGGCCGCTACCGAAGATGAATAATATCAAACCGGTTAAGAATGTACTGATGTTAGCATCTAAAATTGATGATAATGCATGTTTATAACCATCTGCGACAGCTAAACGGATGGATTTGCCTAAAGCAAGCTCTTCACGAACACGCTCATAGATCAACACGTTAGCATCAACCGATAGCGCGAATAATAACACGATACCCGCAACACCCGGCAGGGTTAACACAGCACGTAAGCTGGTTAATACACCCATCAGGAAGAATACGTTTACAATTACCGCTGCTACCGCTACAGTACCTGCACGGTTGTAGTAAGCTATCATAAACACCAATACCACAACGAAACCTAATATACATGACATTAAGCCATCGTCGATTGATTGCTGACCTAATGACGGACCTACAACGTCTTCGCCTACTATACGGGCAGGGGCCTCTAAGCGGCCTGCTTTTAATACGTTGGCTAAATCTTTAGTATCTTCTACCTTATAGTTACCAGATATTGATGATACACCACCGGCAATTTCGTTCTGTACGTTTGGTGCAGAGTAAACGTTATCATCCAAAACAATGGCGATAGCTTTTTTACCTTGTGCAGCCTCTGCAGTTACAGCGCGCCATTTTTCGGCACCTTGCGAGTTCATTACCATTCTAACCTCAGGGCTACCTTTTTGGTCAACGTCGCTGGTAGCGTCATTGATCACGTCGCCGGTTAATACCGGGCCGTTTTCGGCACCTGCCAGTTTAAGGGCATATAACTCAAATATTTTGGTTTTCTCCATTGGTTTAACACCCCATGCAAATTTGATGTTGCGTGGTAATGATGCTATAGCTTCCTGGCTACGCAAATAGGTGTTAACTTTCGCGGTATCTTTTTGTAAAGCCCATCCAGCAATTGGTCCCGGGCGTAATTGCTGCTGACCGGTTTGATCCTGGTAAGTTGGCAATTGCAATATGCTGAACAAAGGATTAGCTGCGGCAGATTTTTTAGCAGCAAGCGAAGTGTCTTTCGCGGCGTTTTTCTCAACCTTGTTTAACAAAGCTAAGTCGCCTTTTTTAGCAGCGGTATCTTGTACAGCAGTTTTAACAGTATCGGCAGTAGTAGTTTTGGCTTTAGCCGCAAGGATGTTGTTAATGTTGGTAAACATTGGGTAAACGTCCTGCACCTCATAAGTTTGGTAAAACTCCAGTTTGGCAGATCCTGATAACAGCTTGCGCACACGCTCAGGCTCTTTAACACCAGGTAGCTCAATCAAGATACGGTTAGTGTTAGCCTCAAGCTGAATGTTAGGCTGTGTTACGCCAAATTGATCAATACGGGTGTTTAACACCGTAAATGATTGTTTAACGGCAACGTTAGCCTGGTCTTTCAGGTATTTTTCAACTTCGCTGTTAGTAGCGTTGAATTTTAAGCTGGCCTGATTGTCTTTTGTTGAAAAGATGGCAGCCAGTTTACCGTTAGGCGCCAGTTTCTCGTACTCGTTAACAAACAAAGTAATGTAATCGCTCTGGCTGGTTTTAGTGTCAGCAGTAGCTCTTACCAAAGCCGGGTCAGGGTTGTTGTTTGATAATGATTTTACCAGCTCTGCTAATGAGATCTGCATGGTAACGTTCATACCGCCTTTAAGGTCAAGACCAAGGGCCAACTCTCTGTCTAAACAGTATTGATACGTGTGGCCAAAAACCGGGTACACCGGTTCTGTAGCAACAGAATCTAAATAAGTCTTCAGTTTAGTAGTATCGCCTTTTGCATAAGCCTGCGCATCCCTCTCAACTTTGTGTGCAACCCATGTAAACGAAAGCTGGTATATACACACTAACGTTAGCACGATGGCGAAAAATTTAATAACCCCTTTACCTTGCATTGTAAATTAAAATATGTAATTAATTAGTTTATAAGCATTTTAAACAAGACGGCAAATCTAACAAAATTTTGCAACCTTGAAATTTAAATTGAAACAAAATTTAGATGGCTGATGTTAAGTGCGTTCAAGCGTGATAAACGAGTACGGAAGCGGATTTTTCTCATCAGGCTCATAATCCTGGCGCTCGGTTTCGGTCCAGATATCACCATTAATTTCAGGGAAAAACGTATCGGCCACAAAATCCTGGTGCACAATGGTTAGGTATACCCTGTCTGTTAACGGCATAGCCAGTTTATAGATCTCGGCACCACCCACAATAAAAACCTCTGTCTCGGTAGTGCAAAGCTTTAACGCGGCGTCCAGCGAATTTACCACCTCGCAGCCCGGTATCTCTATTTGCTGGCGCGTGATGATGATATTACGGCGATTAGGCAAAGGCCTGCCTACAGAATCATAGGTCTTTCGCCCCATAATGATGGTACCACCGGTAGTTATCTCTTTAAAATGTTTTAAATCCTTAGGCAAATGCCAAAGCAATTTATTGTCTTTACCTATGGCGTTGTTTTGCGCTATGGCTACTACGATGGATATGGTCATTCAAGTTGTTTTACAACCCGTCATTGCGAGGAACGAAGCAATCCCCGACTTGAAAGGCTATGGTGTGGTCTGTTAAAAGAAATTACGGTGTTTGATTTGCATGTTTAGGGATTGCTTCGTTCCTCGCAATGACGCGCGGAAGAGGTTAAACGGCAACAGCCCCTTTAATATGAGCATGCGGATCATAATTCTCCAATTCAAAATCCTCAAATTTAAAATCGAATATATCTTTCACATCA
>JAZKET010000095.1:0-7331 GCA_040386815.1 Bacteroidota bacterium
CGTAAAAATTCATAACTCCCAGTTTAGTGCTGATAAAACTATAAAAAATTCTTTCATTTTACATGATAAGCATTTAATTGAGGGCGTTTTAATACCCACGTCAGAACGAATGACTGCATGTGTATCATCACAAGTGGGTTGCAGCCTTACCTGTAAATTTTGTGCTACAGGATATATGGAGCGCAAACGCAATCTAAATCCTGATGAGATTTACGACCAGGTGGTGCTTATTGATAAGCAAGCGCGCCAAAATTACAACATCCCACTAAGTAACATTGTATACATGGGCATGGGCGAACCCTTACTTAACTATAAAAATGTTCTTGATTCGATAGAAAAGATCACATCACCCGATGGATTGAACATGGCGGCAAAGCGCATTACGGTGTCAACCGCCGGCATTGCCAAAATGATCAAGAAGCTGGGCGACGACGAGGTAAAGTTTAACCTGGCACTGTCGTTACACGCAGCTAACGACGAAAAGCGTAACACCATTATGCCCATAAATGAGCAAAACTCATTAAAAGCCCTGGCCGAAGCGCTTAAATACTACTATGCCAAAACTAAAAACCCGGTAACTTACGAGTACATTATATTTGACGGCTTTAATGACAATATTGAAGATGCCGAAGAACTGGCCCGTTTTTGCAAACACCTGCCATGCAAGGTTAACATTATTGAATATAACCCCATAGCATTTGCAGACTACCTAAACGCCGGAGTAGACAAAGTTGAAGCCTTTGCAGAGCACCTGCGCAAACGCGGCGTAAACACCCACATACGCCGCAGCCGCGGTAAAGATATTGACGCCGCCTGCGGACAGTTAGCTATTAAGGATAAAGAGAGCAAACTGCCTTTGTAAAGTAACTAATCATTATCAAACCTAGCCTATGTTTTTTCGTCGCGCACCATTAATATCATATCTGCGGTATGGTATTATAGCTTTGTTTTTCTGCACATTTTCTGAAAGCGCTTTCTCGCAGGTCTATATCCCCTACAGGCTTAACAAGTTATGGGGTTTGGCCGACACACTGGGTCGCATTGTTGTGCAACCGGCCTATGATGAAATTGAACAGGTTATGTTTGATGCCAAAAGAGGGCGACGCGGAGAAATACCGGCAGCATTTTTTGTTAAAAGGAATGGCAAGATGGGGTACATCCAGGGCAAGCAAATTATTATGCCCCCTGTTTATGAGAAATTGTACTGCGTTGATTCTTTATTTATTATAGATCACCATAAAATTAATGAAGACCCGGTAGTGGGCAGCAGCAGAGATATTGTTTACAACCTACGTGGCGAACGCCTGCTTGCCGACTCTGTAAATACTATTGAAGTAGTACCACATGCTACAGATAATAATCAACTATACAGTATTATTGCTCCGCGAGAAAAATCAGCCCTGATATGGTATAACGCCAAAGAGCAAAAAATTGAGCAGGTAATTATTAAGAATGTTTCATTGGTTTACCCCGGTGGCCATAGCGATAAAAACTTTCTATACCTTTTTATATACAAAACCGGCTCAGAAACCCCTGAAAAAACCGAACTATCATTTAATGCGCAAACGCAAAAATATGTATTAAGCCCACCCCGGGTTGTCAGAGATGAGCCCCGGTTGGTAATGGACGATGGCATGGGAGGAGCTTTCCGTTCTGTTAAAAACAATTATGTAATCCGAAATTTTAGCTTTACCCCTAACCCGGCCAATGTTGTGATCACCATTCAAACCAGGCGCAGTAAAGAGAATAGGGTAACAACCAATAAGCTTACTTATAACATGGGTGGCGGCACTGCCGAGCTTAAAACTTTTGCGGCAGACGAGGTACGCCAGGAATGGTATACAACCAGGCCGTATAACGACTCAGAGATGGAAAAAATTGATACTTTATTTGAGTATCAAAACTATGTTAAACTAAAAAAGAATGGCAAATTTGGTTTTATATGCGGCCGCAGTATTGTTAAACCGGTTTATGACAGCTTAAGTTTTAAACGCATTGGCTTTAAAATTCCGCATTTTTTAGTTGCCAAACGCGCAACTGCTGATGGTAAACTTAAATGGGGACTTATAAATGCTAATAGCAAAGTTATCATCCCCTGCGAGTACGACGAGATTATAACCAGCAGCGGCGGCTTTTTGTGGATAGTGCGTAAAGGCTCAAAGTATGGCCTTATAAGCTGCGAAACCGGTAAGCTACATGTACCGGTAATGTATAATAAAATTGTTCCTTCAAGCGAATACGCTTTTAGCTTCACTATTATGCAGAATAATAAATACGGCTTCGCTGATGATAAAGTATTTGTTAAACCAGTTTTTGACAACAAATTTGATGGCTGGTTAACTTTCCAAAATTATAGGGTATTGTACTACAAGAATGCCAACGACGAATTTTACGGTTATGCGGATTTGAAAGGCTTCGTTTATTTCAAAAATTAACAGCCGAGCCATTTTTCTTGTTATCTTCCTGTGTAATTTCTTCAGACCGAAGGAATTTATTTTTCGCAGCGTCTTATTACACATATACTTTTAATTGACAGAACAGCAAATTATTAATGGCATGCTTAAAGGCGATGAAATTGCCTTTAAAACTGTAGTTGATACCTACAAAAATATGGTATACAACACCGTATTGGGTTTTGTGCAAAACCTGCACGATGCTGAAGATGTTACGCAGGATGTATTTATAAAAGTGTACGAAAACATTGGTGGTTTTAAGCAACAAAGCAAGCTTAGCACCTGGATATACCGCATCAGCGTAACACAGGCTATTGATTTTACGCGCCACAAAAACCGTAAAAAGCGGGCCGGCTTTTTATCTGGCTTATTGGGCGATGACGACCAACTGAGTGTTGAGCCGGTAGATTTTGTACACCCCGGCATATTGGCCGAAAATAAAGAACAGGCCGCCATACTGTTTGCGGCTATTAACAAACTGTCAGAAAAACAGAAAACCGCGTTTATTTTGCAAAAGATACAGGATATGAGCCAGCAAAAAATTGCCGAAGTGATGCAGCTAAACGAGGGGGCTGTCGAATCGCTGTTGACGCGAGCCAGAACAAACCTCAAAAAATTATTGATCAACTATTACTCATCTATATGAAACAACATCTGGACATAGAAAAAGCTGCAACGCAAACTTTAAACAGCCTGGATAATATACAGCAGCACAATGCAAATCCGTTTCTGTACGCAAAGATCAAACAGCGTATGGAACATCAGCATAAATTGGCCGCTATTGATCAAACCCGCCTCATGATGAGGCTGGCTGCTGTACTAATTTTGTTCATTGGCATAAACGGACTTAGTTTTTATGCACTAAAAAAACACAGTAAGGCTAAACAACCCGCGCAAAGCGGCGCCAATGCATTTGCAGAGGCATATCAATTGAATACAAATACAGAGAGCTACTAACACCTTTTAGTATATGAAGAGTTACAAAGTATTTATCCTAGTCGTAGTTGGGCTTATCGTAATCAATTGCGGTATGCTTGGCGCGTTTTGGTACCAGCAAAGTAAAACTACGCCTTTTGACGGCCCGCCGTACGCACCCAATACCTATTTAATAAAAGAGCTTAAACTTACAGCTGCCCAACAGGATGCTTATGAGACAATGCGCAAAAATCACTTTGCAGCGACGCAACGCATTAACAGGGAAACCCGGGAGCTAAAAGATCAATTTTTTGACAACATAAAAACAGAACAGCTAGACACCGCATCAGCGCTGGCTATCCAGACTAAAATAAACGCTTTACAGCTTTCGCTTGATACTACCACATTATTCCATTTTCGCCAATTAAGGAAGATACTCACTGCCAACCAACAAGAAAAATTTGACCAGGTGATAAAAAATGCGCTGCGCATGATGAGCGGACCACATGGCCGGCCACCGGGTGGACGCGGACCAAATGGTATGCCCCCACCGCCTGACGGGCAGATGCCACCACCACCGCCAGAAAATTAGCGCGGATTACATTTTTTAAATATATTTAGGCTAATTATCTAACCTATCATTCATGGATACATTAGCCGAAAAACCTTTGTGGCCACTCTGGAAAAAAATACTATTCAGGTTTGTATTTATTTATCTGGCGTTACAAATAACTCCCTGGACCTGGTTTCAATTACCTGGCCAATTCTTTAATCAATATTACACGCAATTTATTAGCTGGGCAGTTACGTTAGCTAATACACACATATTTCATGTAAGGCCGGTGCTAATACCTTTTAATGGCAGCGGCGATACGTCCTTTGGCTGGGCTCAATTATTTCTGCACTTAACTATTGCTACTGTGGGTTGCATAATATGGTCGGGCATTGACATAAAGCGACCTAATTATGTGCAGTTAAACTACTGGCTCTGCCTGTTTGCGCGCTATCACCTTATAAGGTTTCTGTTTTTATATGGTATTATAAAAATATTTGCCACGCAAATGGTTTTCCCAAGCTTGCACATGCTTGCAACCCCCTTGGGCGACTTATTACCAATGCGGTTTGCCTGGTATTTTATTGGCTACTCAACACCTTACCAGGTTTTTTCGGGCTGCATGGAAATGCTGGCAGCCCTGCTACTTTTAAACCGGCGTACAGCCACCGTGGGCGCATTACTGGCAGCAGCAGTTTTAACCAATGTAGTGATGCTTAATTTTTGCTACGACATTCCGGTTAAGATATTTTCAACCCAATTGGTATTTATAAGCCTGGTTTTGTTGGCTAATGAAAGCAAGCGCATTATTTGCTTTTTTGTGTTTAATAAACCTGCTACCACAAGTAGTATTTACCAATTTAACTATCCCCAAAAATGGATGCGGATTACCCGTATTGTGCTTAAAGTGGTATTTATTACCCTGGTGCTTATACCGCAACTGCTTTCCACTGTGGCATTTTATAAAAATATAAATACGGCACCTCCAAAACTGCCGGTTAAAAATGGGGTGTATGAGCCTGTGTCGCTAATAGTTAATAAACAATCTGTGCCGTTGCTATTAACAGATACCTTACTATGGCAAAATTTAATCTTAGAAAACGGCGCCGGTAGTATTAAAACCAGTGAACCTATATTTAAGCGCCGGTATAACCGCGCTTACTTTGCTTATGAAATCGATTCGGCCAGGCATCTGTTTTATTTTAAAGAAAATGTTGATGGGCAACTAGTGAAAAGCGTGACATTAAATTACGCCCTGCCTGATACCGGCACCATTAAACTTTGGGGCAGAAAAAACACAGATAGCGTAGAGATGGTATTTAAACGCACCAACCGCCATTTTCAGTTGGCCGAGCGGCAATTTCACTGGCTTACCGAGTATAACAGATAAGTTATGTTTAAAAGCCTGCGCGTATACCTAAACAATTTTCTGTCGCTCATCTTCCCAAACCTTTGCCCGGCTTGTGGCGAAGAGTTGGTAAGTAACGAGGAGATTATTTGTACAGACTGCAGGTATAATTTACCGCAAACCAATTTTCATTTACAGGCCGACAACATTGTAGCGCGGCAATTTTGGGGGAAAATAAAATTGGAGGGCGCTTATGCGCTTTACTATTTTACCAAAGGCGGTAAAGTACAAAGCCTGATGCATCATTTTAAATATAAAGGCATGCATAAAATTGGTAACCTGGCGGGCGATATAGCCGGAGCACAACTCAGCAAAAGCGAAACCTATGCTGGCGTTGATTACATCATACCCGTACCCTTACATAAAAGCCGTTTAAAAGAGCGGGGCTACAACCAGGCAGCCTGTTTTGCACAGGGGCTTGCAACCAAACTTAATGGCACTGTAGAAGAAAATAACCTTATCCGTACCCGGGCAACAACCACTCAAACTCATAGGTCGCGTTTTGCAAGATTTGAAAATATGAAAGAAGTTTTTGCTGTAGCTGATGCGGAAAAATTGAAAGGCAAGCACATCTTGCTGGTTGACGACATCATTACCACCGGTTCAACACTTGAAGCCTGCGCAATCCCCCTACTTGAAATACCCGGATTAAAATTAAGTATAGCTACTATAGCGTATGCGGAGTGATTTGGTCATTGAGTCATTGGGGCATTGAGTCATTACCTTTCACGTTTATAATGACTCAATGAAATAATGACTCAACTACTGTTTCTGAAACCTGCTCAGTTTTTCGAATAAGATCTTTGGTTCAAACGGCTTCAGTATGTAGTCGTTCATACCTGCGTTACCTATATCACCCATTTGACTGGTTAGCATTGATGCAGTTAGTGCAACAATAGGCAATTGCTGAAAATACGGCTCTGGTTTGCTACGAATGATCTGGGTTGCCTCAAGGCCCCCCATTTCAGGCATGTGAATATCCATTAATACTACGTCGTATTTGTTGGTTTCAACTTTATTAACCGCCTGCAAGCCATTTTCTGCAAAGTCGATAGTGGCACCCCATTTGGTTAAAATTTTGTTGATTAACAGTCTGTTGATCTGATTATCATCAACAACAAGTACACTAATGTTTAAAGTCGATTCCACGTCGTTAGTATTATTGCTCTTTTTATTTTTTGCTTTGTCAAAAGTTATTGTGAACGAGAAAGCAGACCCTTTGCCAGGCTCACTGTCCACATTTACTCTTGAATCATGTAGTTCAATCAATCGTTTGCTTATAGCTAATCCTAAACCTGTACCTCCATATTTACGCGTCGTACTGGTATCGGCCTGCTTAAACGATTCAAATATCGTATTTAATTTATCATTTGCTATACCTATACCGGTATCTGTTACAGAAAAACGTATACGCACATTTTTCTTTGTTTGATCAACCACAGTAAGTGCAATATTTACACCGCCCTTATCTGTAAATTTAACCGCGTTACTTACCAGGTTTATTATTATTTGTGAAAGCCTGGTGCTGTCGCCAATTATTGTTTCGGGTATAGCCTCATCAATTAGGGCATCAAGATAGATATTTTTTTCTTTAGTTTGATATTGTAAAGACGCGGTGATACTTTGCACCATTGTACGCAAATTAATGGCTGTTTGCTCTAATTCAATATTGCCGGTTTCTATCTTGGTAAAATCCAGCACATCGTTTATCAGCGTCAGCAAATTATCTGCAGAAAACTTAAGCACGTTTAAATTTTCTTTTTGCGACTCGAGCGGATTATCATCAACCAATAAATTAGACATACCTATCACCGCATTTAACGGTGTGCGTATTTCATGGCTCATTACTGATATAAACATATCCTTGGCGCGGCTTAGCTGCAGCGCTTCTTCCTTAGCCGCAATCAGTTCCATCTCTACCTTTTTCTTGGCAGTGATGTCAATAACCACCTCAATATATTTATCAACTCCGCCATCCTTATCTAAAATCACCGAGTTAATA
>JAZKET010000095.1:7341-12891 GCA_040386815.1 Bacteroidota bacterium
CAGTAATCCACATCGGCGTTCCATCCTTACGATAAGCCAGCAAATCAACTTCAAACGATTGCTTGTTTCTGGAAAGTTCGCGGCCTTTTTGGATAATAGTAACGTCGGTAAGCTCACCTTGCAAAACATCACCTAAATGCGTGCCGCGTACATCGCCAATATCAAAACCTGTAATTTTCTCAAACGCGCCATTAACCCACTCTATCTCACCATCAGCATTATTAATAACTACACCGCTGGTGGTATTACTTGCAACCAACGATAGCAGCTTAGATTCTTCTTCAGCTTTTTTCCGCTCAGTAATATCCAACATAGTGGTTACCTGGCGTTCAACATCGCCAGCATCATCAAACAACGGACTGTTTGACATGGCCACCCATATTGGCGTTTTATCTTTACGATAAATGAGTATTTCACAGTTATATGGCTTCTTTTCGGCTACGGCTTGCACGGCTTTATTAAACACGTTCATGTCGGTAGCATCGCCTACCAACATAGTACCAAAGCGCTTGCCTTGCATTTCGTCGAGCGTGTAACCCGTAATTTTCTCCATCGCCTGATTCATCCAAATAACCACGCCCGTAGCATCGCGACTTAACATACCACTTGGCGATTTACGTGCCGCGAAAGACAATATCTCTAAATCCTTCTGGGTAGCTTTTCTTGCGGTTATATCAGACCAAACCCGGATGTATTTTTCAACCTCGCCATCTTTACCATAAATAACAGAAGTTGTTTGCGATAACCATACATCATGCCCGTCTTTACGGGTTGCGTAAACGTGTACAGAGTATGACGTTTTGCTTTTTATCAAGTCGTCATACTGCTGCATAGGGTTATGATTGGCATTTTTGGCATCGTTTACCAATATACTGCGCAGGCGCTTGCCATTCACATCGTCAAAGCTATAACCTGTTATTTTTTCAAATGCATCGTTTGTCCATACAACGTTATCATCTTTATCACTTACCGATACACCATTTATCATCTTACTGGCTACCAGCGACAGTTGCTCTAACTCTGCCAAAATTCTTTTCTGATAGGTGATATCCCTTCCGTTGGCGTACCACTTTTCGTCTTTATAAGTTCCGCACCAGCCTATCCATTTCTCCTTACCTTCAACCGTAAATGTTCTGGTCTCTAAGTCAAAAGATTGGCCCGTAGCCATAGCTTTTTCTATCAGCGGGATAAACTGATCGCGCGGCGTATCGCCAACAACAAAGCTCCATAATGAGCGCCCTGTAGCTTGCTCGGGTTCATACCCAAGAATATTTTTAACTGATTTATTGATCAGCTCAATATTTGAGTCCTTATCAGCAATAAAATGAATATCGGGCGATGAATTGAACAGGTTAAAAAATTGCTTATGAATATCTAATGATTTCTCCAGCTCTCTGCGTTGTTTGCGCAGCACCAGGTGCGACATAACTTCATCGGCCAGCGTACGCAGGGCATCGCGCTGTTCAAAAGTCAATGTACGGGGCACCATGTCTACCACGCATAATGAACCAAGGCGATTACCATCAGGATCAATGAGCGGTGCACCGGCATAAAAGCGGATATGAGCATCGCCCTGTACAAAAGGGTTGTGTTTAAAAGTATCGTCCTCGGCGGCGTTACTTACCTCTAAAATTTCGTCGTTGAGGATGGTATAATTGCAGAACGCGTCTGCACGCGAGGTTTCTGTGGCGTCTAAACCGATGACCGATTTAAACCATTGCCTTTCGGCATCTATGAGTGTGATAAGCGCCACCGGCACCTGGCATATGTATGATGCCAGGCGGGTTATGGCGTCGTATTCTTTCTCAGGCAGTGTGTCAAGGACATTATATGAACTAAGCGCCGCTAAGCGCTTAGTTTCTATATCTGTCGTGACAGTGTGCCTGTGTATCATTGTTTTCTATTCCTTATATAACGGAAACTTCTCCGTAAGCTTGTGTACCTTTTTACGAACTTTTTCTAAAGAATGTTCGTTTTCAGGGTCATTAATTACCTCGTCAACCAAGGCAGCTATCGCTTCCATCTGTTTTTCTTTCATGCCACGGCTGGTAACCGCTGCGGTACCAATACGGATACCTGAAGTAGTAAACGGCGACTTATCATCAAACGGCACCATGTTTTTGTTAATGGTGATATCGGCCTTAACCAAAGCATTCTCGGCAGCTTTACCTGTTACGTTTTTGTTCCTAAGGTCAATCAACACCAAATGATTATCTGTACCGCCCGATACGATTTCATAACCCCTCTCTATAAATGCTGCTGCAATTGCCGCGCCATTTTTCTTAACCTGAAGGATATATTTCATATAGCTATCAGAAAGTGCTTCGCCAAACGCAATTGCCTTAGCAGCAATGATATGCTCAAGCGGTCCGCCTTGTGTACCCGGGAAAACAGCCATGTCTAACAATGCAGACATCATTTTAATTTCACCTTTTGGGGTTTTATGTCCCCAAGGGTTTTCAAAGTCTTTCCCCATCATAATTAAACCACCACGCGGGCCGCGTAAAGTTTTGTGAGTTGTAGTAGTAACAATATGGCAATGCGGAAGCGGATCTGTCAATAAACCACGTGCAATTAAACCTGCAGGGTGCGATATATCTGCTAAAACCAAAGCGCCAATTTTATCAGCAACTGCACGGATACGGGCATAATCCCAATCGCGCGAGTAAGCCGAAGCACCGCAGATGATCATTTTTGGTTTTTCTTTAAGCGCTACTTTCTCCAGTTGCTCATAATCAACATAACCGGTTTCTTTTTTAACCCCATAAAAATGCGGCTCATACAATTTACCAGAAAAGTTAACTGCCGAACCATGTGTTAAGTGGCCACCATGTGAAAGGTCAAAACCTAATATTTTATCGCCCGGATTTAGGCAAGCCAGCATTACTGCAGCGTTAGCCTGTGCACCAGAGTGTGGCTGCACGTTAACCCACTCGGCATTAAACAATTGTTTAGCGCGCTCAATAGCAATGGTTTCTATTTCATCAACTATCTGGCAGCCGCCATAATAACGTTTACCCGGCAGGCCTTCGGCATATTTGTTGGTTGCAACAGAACCCGCTGCTTCCATAACCTGTCTGCTTACAAAGTTTTCTGAAGCTATAAGCTCCAATCCTTCTTCCTGGCGCTGTTGCTCATCGTCTAACAGCTTAAATATTAATTTGTCTCTTTTCATTTATGATGTTTAAAAACGCCGCAAAGTTAATAAAGATTAAATATTAGTTGGTTAGAGATTAATGAATTAGTGAGGTATGTGAGTAATTTGGGGTTGTTAACATTTGATAACCCTACTATTACATTGTCATGCTGAGACACTCGAAGCATGTGAGTTAGCCCTACGCTCACCCTTCGAGTACCTCAGGGTGATAGCCCCATTATATTTTTAGCTTTATTTACTCAACTCAAATCCCCAGTTCTTCCCTTTCTCAACCGCCGGCAAGCCCTTGCTCATCCATTGCGGCATTGGTGCGCCTTTTAAGTAGTGATCAAAAAATTGCTGCTCGCGTATGGTGATGTCCTTACGGTTTTGGCGTTGTACCAGGTTGTGTGCCTCGCCGTTGTAAATCAGCAACCATGCTGGCTTATTAAGGCGTCGCAGGGCTGTAAACATTTCTATACCTTGATAATAAGGCACGGCGCCATCTGCATCGTTACTCATGATAGCTACCGGCGTTTTTACTTTGGGCAGATGGAACAACGGCGAGTTTTCCATATACAGATCAGGCCTTGTCCATAAACTTGCACCTATGCGGCTTTGGCCGTGCTCATACTGCGACTGGCGATTATTACCACTCTCCCACCGAATACCACCATAGGCCGATGTCATGTTAACTACCGGCGCTCCCGCCCATGCCGCCGCATACATATTATTTACGGTGATTAGATAAGCAACCTGATAACCGCCCCAGCTTTGACCCTGTATGCCTATGTGCTTAGCATCAACCCAAGCATTCTTTTTCAAATACTCAACGCCCGAGTTTACATACTCTACAGCCGATTTACCCGGATGCCCGGTTTCATAACTGATGTCAGGCGTAAACACCAAATACCCGTTGCTCACAAAAAACGATATAGGCAAACGCGATGGCGTAGGCGCGGGTGCCTGGTAATTGTATAGTGTCTCAGTAACCTTTTCATAGAAGTAGGCAATCATTGGGTATTTCTTCTTTGGATCAAAGTTTTCAGGTTTGTAAAGTATTCCGTCGGCAGCGTGGCCTTTTGGTGTTTTCCAGTGCACCAGTTCGGCAGTGCCCCAATTGTAATCTGCCTGTTGCGGATTGGTGTTGCTGAGCTTGGTTTCTGCTTTTATATCGGCAGACAAATAAAGATTAGGCGATTGCTGATAATTTGCCTTGGTGTAAATATATGTATCAGCATTTTTAGCTTTTTGTAATGAGCTGTAGGAGTATGGTGCCATAACGATTTTCTCAGGCACAGCGCTACCGCTTAAACTTTCTTTGTAATAACCCCACTGTTTAGTAACATCGTTTTGGGTGATGAGCCAAAGTGTTTTATCAGACGGAATAGCTTTTTCCTCAGGATCAATAGCCCTGTAACGGAAAATCAGTTTATTTTTACGCCCCGTGCCATTAGTTAAGTTAGTTGCCGCGCCGTTAGCCGGATTAACTTTCCAGATATCAAAACGGTCATAGATCAACACAGATTTATCATCTTGCTCCCAGCCGGCAATGCCATATGGCGATGGGTTATCAGGTACATCATTATCTTCTTCGCCCATCTTTGTGGGGATGTTAGCACTCAGGTTTGTTTTTTTGCCGGTGGCTATACTGTAGCTGTTCCAGTTTTGTTTTTGCGAATCAAACCAAACTACATACTTACCGCCTGTAGAAATACTGTAACGCGCTTTTAATCGCGGATTGATCAGTTTACGCTCACCGGTTTTAGTATTGATTAAAAAGGCCTGTTCGCGCGATCCGCCTTCCCATTGCGCCTGTACACGTGCACCTGTGTCAGACACACCTAAAACATAATCGCCGTTACTGTTATCAGGTATCTGGATGTTACGGATAGCTTCATCACCCAGCTGAACCATTTTACCATCGCCGGCCGGATGCACTACCGCTGTGTAATTGCGGCGCAAATCGCGGCTTAAGCTATTTAGCTGCTGCGATTGCAGGTAATCGTCCTTATAATTCCATATATCCAGCTTAGCTACCTCAAAATCAACTATAGTAGTATCAACAGGCTTTGGTATTGGCGCGGTGCCAAAGAACAGGCTGCTACCGTCTTTACTAAACAGTAAACGGCCACCATCAGCAACTGCCCATTTTGCCGGCATACCGGCTGAGTTTGGCGCAGCTAATATCTTAGCCGTATCTCCGGCCGAGGTAGTTGTATAGTAATATAAACTATAGGGCTTTATCTTGGTTTTTTCAGGGTTTTTCTCGGCTACAAATGCCAAACGGGTGCCGGTTTCATCAAACGTAATATTTTTGTAGGTACCGTTACCGGTGCTTATCTGCTTAAGATTATTTTGTGCGATATCGTAAATAAAAATACCTGCCTTTACATCTTTAACTTTTTTTTGCG
>JAZKET010000096.1:0-10169 GCA_040386815.1 Bacteroidota bacterium
AGATCACAATGATTGGGAATATCTTAATTTGAATATTTTCGATGCGGACTCTTTAGATAAATACGCTAAGCGCCAAACTTCTGACGGGATACTTAAAAACTCATTTATAAAACTGATTAGGGTTCAACTTAATAAGGTTAACGGAAAACCGGATACAATACATATTAAGGACTATCATAAATAATTGAACTTAGTGTTAACCTGTCGCCTTGAAAGCCCTTCACGCACATGGCTTGCCCCGGCTCAATCGCCGCCGGTTGGCTGTTACTTTTGGCTTGATCCAAAAGTAACCAAAAGATCAAGTCAGAAAAGAGGCTTCTCTGCGCTCTGGGCCTTTGCCCTGCAGTACAGGCGAAACCTGGGGCCAGGTAATTTTACCGCCGTTTGTCGCGCAAAGGCCACCGCTTCGGGTAAAATTACTAATGCCCCTGCAACCGCACAGGCCCCGCATTGTTTCGCCCTCCCTCACCCGAAGCTTATTTTCTGACGTCTCCGGGAAATAGAGAATCCTATAAAGTTTAAATCATGCAAATCCTGGCTTAGATATACCGCTATAGCCTGCGGCAACAAGGATCTGTCCTCAAAACCGTCAGCCGTGGAGCTTCCGGGCGAAAGGCGGTAAAACTGCTGGCCTGTGCGTAATGGCAGGGGGCATTCACTTCATTTGCTGAAGCGCGGGGCAAGAGCGAGCGAAACGGCGCAAAGGAAGTGCGGCCCCGTGTCCCGATAGCTATCGGGATTATCGGCTTTGCAGGGCAAAGGCCCTGTGCGGCAAAGGAAGCATTGCGGCTGACAGGTAGCACTATTGCATGGCGGCGACAACTCACCCGAGGTTCGCTTCGCTGCCTCTGCCCTCTCTTCGACTTCGTCGGAAAGAGGGCTTTTGGGTTGGTTTGAGATAAATTAGTTCTAAAACATTTCCAACCCTCTTTCCGCGCAGCGAAGAGAGGGTGGCGCAGCGTAGCGTCCGCCGGGTGAGTCACTGCGCGCGACGAACACTTCACCAAGGTGGTTTTTTATGAAATGAAGTTTAATAAATTATATCTTTGATAATCAGTTATTTAATAAATAATACTAATCAATTAGTTGAAATACTAATAAATTAGTATTTACTTAGATGTAAATTATCACACCATGCAAAAACTAGCTAAACGAGAAGAACAAATAATGCAGGTATTCTGGACACTGCAAAAAGCCTTTATTAAAGAGGTTATCCCCGAAATGCCCGATCCTAAGCCGCATTATAACTCGGTAGCAACCATGGTGAAAATCCTGGAAGAAAAAGGTTTCCTGGCGCACGAGGCGGTGGGCAACATTTACCAGTATTACCCTGCCATATCAAAAGAAGAATACCAGCGCCATAGTATGAAAGATATTGTGAGCCAATATTTCGATAATTCGTACTCAAACATGCTTGCCTTTTTTGCCAAAGAGCAAAACATTACCGACGATGAAATAAAAGATATCCTAAACCTTATAAATAATAAAAACAAATGATGCCTTACAGTTTACACGTAGCCCTGCTGCTTACAGCCTGCTGGTTGTTTTATAAGCTGCTTTTACAAAACGAAACTTATTACCATTTAAACCGGGTTTTGTTGCTTGCTTGTATAGCGTTGTCGTTTACATTGCCGCTGGTGCCTGTACCGCAGCAATTTTCTATGCGTAGCGTTGCTAAAACTATAGAAGCACCTGCGCCGTTGGTCGAAAACCCAATCCAAACTAAGGCTGGCCAGGCGCCTGTTATCGCGCAGCAAAAAATAAAAAATATAAAAACCGGGGCTATAACCGCCCCTGCAACAACTTCCTCTGTATTTAACTTGCGCAGCATTGTGCAATGGGCTTTTTGGTTGTACTGGTGTGGTGTGATAGCCTTTGCCGCCAACTTTTTGCTGCAAATAGTGGTGCTTATCTACCAGGCTTACCGCAAGCCGGCCATACGCGATGGGCAGTTTAGAATTGTAGAGCTTGACGGCGATAAGGCCCCGTGCTCTTTTGGCAACAACATATTTATAAACCCCGCCAAGTACGATTGGGAAACCTATAACCAGATTTTGATACACGAAAAAGTGCACATACAACAGGGGCACAGTGCCGATCTGATCATAGCCGAACTAATGTTGGTGCTGCAATGGTTTAACCCCTTTGCCTGGCTGTACCGTAAAGAAATGGAGAGCAACATGGAATTTTTAACTGATGATGCCGTATTACAACACCACAAGGTAGCTGCCGAAGATTATCAGCTAAGCCTGTTAAAGGTATCGGTACCCAACTACGCTATGCGTGTAACAACCAACTATAACCAATCACTATTAAAACGTAGAATTATGATGATGAACACCAAACGATCAAACATACACAGCATGTGGAAATATGTAATGCTTGCGCCTTTTATGGCCGTAATGCTTTGCGGTTTTAACGAACCTGTTGATACCTCAATAAAACCACTGGTAACCGCGGCCCGCAAAGTAGGCAGCAAAATTGGCGCAACGCTGATGCCCGATACCACAAAAAGGGCAGGGCGAAGCACCAAAACAGCTACACCTGCAAAACAATTAGCAGCCCAAAACGTGCTTTTGGCAGTAGCAAATACACAGGCTAAAACATTAAGCGCGCAGGATATATACTTGCTTAATGATGCCGGTGTTAGCGCCGAGTATGTTAAAAGCTTTGTTGATATTGGTTATAAAGATATTTCGCTGGCTACTATAACCGGTTTTGATAACGCAGGCATTACCGCCGCTTATGTTAAAAGCTTTATGGATTTGGGGTACGACGTAAGACCATCCACCATCCACGCTTTAGAGAATGCCGGTATAGCTGCCGATTACATAAAGAGCTTTAAGGATATCAAGTATCCAAATTTAACAATAGCTACCGTATTGGCGTTTGAAAATGCTGGTATCAGTGCTGATTATGTAAAGAGCCTGATGAATACCGGTTTTCCGGACCTGACTGTGGCAACCGTTATGGCCTTTGAAAATGCCGGTATCAGCGCCGAATTTATTAAAAGCTTTAAAGATATAGGCTATAAAGACCTTACCGTGGCAACCATTATGGCATTTGATAACGCAGGCATTAGTGCCGACTATGTGAAGGGCCTGCAAAACTCTGGTTTTAAAGATTTGACGGTAGCCAATATTATGGCATTTGACAATTCGGGTGTCAGTGCCGACCTTATCAAGGGCCTGGTTAACTCGGGTTTAAAAGAACCTACTGCCGCTACCATATTAGCATTTGATAACTCGGGTGTAAGCCCCGACTATGTTAAAGCGATGATGGGCGTGGGTATAGAGGGCCTGACACCGTCAACCATACTGGCTTTAGACAATGCAGGAGTGAGTGTTGATTATGTTAAAGGTGTAAAAAACACTGGGCTGAAAAAAATTACCCCCAGCATTATATTGGCTTTAGATAATGCTGGTGTAAGCGCCGACTATATTAAGGGCGTAATAGCAGCCGGCCTAAAGGATGTAACTGCTAATGATATACTTGCGCTTGATAATGCCGGTGTTAGTGCCGATTATATTAAGTCGTTTACAAAAATAGGTCTAAAAGATGTTACGCCTGCGGCTATTATTAATAATAGCAAAAAAGGTAATTAATATCAACCTGACAGCTTTATCTAAACCGTTATGAAAATCAATAAAATAAACCTAAGCAGCGCGCAAAAATGTGTTATGCTGATGACTGCCGCTGTTATACTATCGGCTACCACTACGGCGTCTGCAAGCGCGGGTATTAAGTTGCTTGCAGATACCGCTGTTACCACTAAAACTGTTGGTGGAAGCCCGGAATATGTTAATGAGTTAAAAAAAGCGGGACTGAAAAATGTGTCGCCAAACACACTTGCCGCGTTCAGCACTGCTGATATTGGACCCGATTACGTTAAAAGTATAGTGAAGGCGGGCTATAAAAATATAACACCCGAAACCTTGCTAAGCTTTAAGACCGCCGGAGTTACCGGCGAGTATGTTAAGAGCCTGATGAGCACCGGTTTAAATTTTACTGCCGAAACTATATTAACCTTTGCCACAGCAAGTGTAAAGGCCGATTATGTTAAGGAGATGATGACCACCGGTTTGTTTAACCTAACGCCGGCAACCATATTAACCTTTGCAATGGCCGGTGTAAAGGCAGATTATGTAAAGGATATGAAAAATACTGGATTGCAAAACCTTATGCCACAAACAATAATTGGTTTTACTAATGCCGGCGTAAAACCCGATTATGTTAAAGATATGGTGGCCACCGGCTTTAAAAACCTGACACCCGAAACCATATTAACGTTCGCGGTGGCGGGTATTAAGCCTGATTATGTTAGCGATTTGATGGCCAGCGGCCTTAAAAACCTTACAGCGGATACCATTACGGGCTTTGGCACCACTGGCGTAAAACCCGATTATGTAACCGACCTGCTAAACACCGGCCTTAAGGGCCTTTCCCCAGAAACTATTTTAGATTTTCACGTAATGGGTATCCGCCCCAGCTATGTAGAAAGTTTTATAGAAGCAGGTATAAACATCAGCCCCAAAGCCATTATAGAAAATCATCAGCAGGGCGTAAAAGCCAATAAACTGAAGAAAAAGTAATCGGATTTTTCAAGATTTTTGCAAAAATAATAAGGCTGGATGATGAAAAATCCGGCCTTTTTTTGTCCCATAAATCCTATGTCTTGTTGTCATTCTGAGCATAGCGAAGAATCTACTACACGCGATTAGTCTGCCAGATACTTGTGTGCTGGTCCGGATTTACAATCCCGAACGTTTTTAGATTTGCAAACCCGGATTTTTAAGATTTACCCCAATTTTTTCCAGAATAACAATAAGCCAGCATATGAAAATTCAGGATTTTTAAGGAGATTTTTGTCATCCTGAGCATCGCGAAGAATCTTCTAAACACGCTTAATAATGCCTTATCAAGTGGTCAGATTGTAAAATGATGGACCGTTTTAGAATAAAATTAGCCAAATCTCATTAAAAATCAAAAAAACCTGTTCTTTGTAAATGTCTGATAATTAGGTGATTGCGAATAAGTCTTGTTTCATTTTGTTTCACTAAGATTTTGCAAATGGCTTATTTACAGGCAGATGAGTTGAAATGTTGTTTCACTTGTTTCATCTGTTTCACTTTCACCTGAAACAAAACAGGCTAAACAATGCCGCTGCGGTCAACTATCTGTACGTTGGTATTGATATAGTCGCGCTCTACAAGGCCATCGCGCATGCGTACAATGCGGTGTGCGTGCATGGCAATGTCTTCTTCGTGAGTAACCAGTATAATGGTATTGCCTTTAGCATGGATATCCTCCATAAGGCTCATAATTTCTATAGATGTCTTGGTATCCAAATTACCAGTAGGCTCATCAGCAAGGATGATAGATGGATCATTGATCAACGCCCTGGCCACAGCCACACGCTGGCGCTGCCCGCCCGAAAGCTCGTTAGGGCGGTGATCTACCCGGTTACCCAGGCCAACGTTCTCTAAGGCCTTTTTAGCGCGTGTCAAACGGTCGGCTTTACTTACACCTGCATAAACAAGGGGCAGGGCCACGTAGTCTAAGGCGGTATTACGCGGCAACAAGTTAAACGTTTGGAAAACAAAGCCTATTTCAGAGTTACGCACCTCGGCCAGTTCGTTATCCGTCATGTGACTTACGTTAATGCCGTTCAGTATGTATTCGCCTTTGGTAGGGGTGTCCAGGCATCCCAAAATGTTCATCAGGGTTGATTTACCCGATCCGGATGGTCCCATCAGCGCCACAAACTCGCCTTTATTAATGGTCAAAGACACATCCTTAAGCGCGTGGATAACCTCGGCACCTATAACGTACTTACGTCCAATATTCTGTATGGTGATGAGTGGCTTCTCGGCTAATGGTTTGCTTTTTGACAGGTCCATGCGTTTTATTTGTTGTTTTGACGATGGTAAAGGTGATTTGTTACAATTTTAGTTGGAAAGTCCGTAAGAAGTATTTAAAATCGTCGGTCATCTTCCGGACTTAATAGCTATCCAATAACCTTCGCCACCAAAAAGTACTTATCATCGTGCTTCGGCGAGTTCTGCAAGGCTTCCTCAACGGTCACTTCCTGCCTCGCTACATCCTCACGGAAAACGTTTACTTCATTGCTCAGGTACACCAAAGGTTCAATAGCGGCGGTGTCAATCTCGTTCAGCTTTTCCATAAAGCTTAGTATTTTGTTCATATCGCCAATCATTTCCTGCTTTTCGGTTTCGGCAAGCTCAAGGCGGGCAAGGTGTGCTATCTTATCTACAGTTTGGCTGTCAATATTCATTACTATACTAATTTTGAGTTGATTATGGCATGCACCTGGTTGCGCAGGGCATCGGCATCGTCAACGGTTAAATGGGCCGTTTCAATAGGCTTGTGTACAAATATATGGCAAATTCCGGGTTTACTGCCATGGTCAAGCCCGGTATCCCATAAAACATTCCAGGTATCGGCTGATGATACAGGGATGATAGGTACTTTCATATCAATAGCCATGCGGAAAGGGCCATTCTTAAACTCGTGCAAAAAAGGCGGGTATTCATGGTGTATACGTCCTTCGGGGAATATGATGACAGAGGTACCCGAAGCCAGCGCCTCAGATGCACGTTGAAATGCACGGTAGGATGACATCTTGCTTTCGCGGTTAACCGGTATGTCTACCGTTTTAAAAAATAACCGGGTGATGAAGTTGTTAAGTAAGGCCTCTTTACCCATAAAGCAGTGCCTATTGTTTTTAACCATGATAGTCATGGCGGTGATGTCAAGGTTGGATGTATGATTAGGGCAAATGATGTAGGTTTTGCTCCAGTCTATAGGTTGTTCGTACTCAAAGCTATAAAATATACCTACTAATGCAGAGCTCAAAAAACCCCACACACGGCGTATGGCATTCATACGCGGATAGTTGCCGGTATTGCGCGATATCAAGTATAAAACCGGGAAAGCAAGGGCATAAGTAACCGCTACAGAAGCTATATATAAATAGCAGTGCACTTTCCTCAATATTAATTTCATCGCCCCCAAAAATATAAAAAATCCTTACTTTCGCCGCTATGGAAACTGTTGTTAGTGGTATCAGGTCAACCGGTAATTTGCATTTAGGCAATTACTACGGTGCTATTCAAAACTTTGTGAAAATGCAGCACGAGTATAACTGCTATTTTTTCATTGCCGATCTGCACTCGCTTACCACACACCCAACCCCTGCTAACCTGCACGCCAACGTAAAAAGTGTACTGATAGAATATCTTGCCGCGGGTATCGATCCGGAAAAGGCTACCATATACGTACAATCTGACGTGCCCGAGGTTGCCGAACTATATTTATACTTGAACATGAATGCCTACCTGGGCGAGCTAGAGCGTGCTACTTCATTTAAGGATAAAGTACGCGCTAACCCTGACAACGTAAACGCCGGCTTGTTAACTTACCCGGTGTTGATGGCTGCCGATATTTTGATACACAAAGCCACTAAAGTACCGGTAGGTAAAGATCAGGAACAACATCTTGAAATGGCTCGCACCTTTGGTAACCGTTTTAATCGTCTGTATAATAACGAATACTTCCCCGAACCTTATGCATTTAACTTTAGCAGCAACCTGGTAAAAATACCCGGGCTTGACGGCAAAGGCAAAATGGGTAAATCAGAAGGAGAGGGCAACGCTATCTTTTTGTCAGATTCGCCTGAGGTGATCCTGAAAAAAGTAAAGCGCGCCGTAACAGATGCCGGCCCGACTGTTGAAAATCAAACTAAGCCTGAAGAAATACAAAACCTGTTTGATTTGATGAAGGTGGTTTCTGCGCCTGATACCATCTCGCATTTCGACAACCTGTACAATAGCATGCAAATACGCTACGGCGACCTGAAAAAACAATTGGCCGAGGACATGATCATCGCGACAGCACCCATCCGCGAACGCATTAATGATATAGCAAACGATGCCGACTACCTGCGCAAAGTAGCCAACCTGGGTGCCGAAAAAGCTCGCGAAAGCGCCAATAAAACCATTAAAGAGGTTAGGGAAATTATAGGGTTCAGGAAGTTTTAGAGAAGTCCATAGTCCATTGTCGATAGTCCATAGCTGATGATTACTATGGACTATGGTCCATCGACCATGGACTTTTCATTTTGACAATTAACATTCAAATTATATCTTAGCAAATATGCATATAGCCGTTGTAGGAAACATAGGAGCCGGTAAAACCACCCTTACAGAATTACTTGCTAAAAACTATGGCTGGGAGCCATTGTATGAAGCTGTTGATAATAACCCCTATCTGGAAGATTTTTACAGCGATATGAAACGCTGGAGCTTTAACCTGCAGATATATTTTCTGAACAGCCGTTACCGCCAGATTATTGAGATACAGAAAAGCGGGCGTAACATCATTCAGGATCGTACTATTTATGAGGATGCATACATATTTGCAGAAAACCTGCACGATATGGGCCTGATGACTACGCGCGATTACGAGAACTATGAGGCAATTTTCGATAATATTACCGAGTATATTAAACCACCCGATTTGCTGATCTACTTGAAAGCATCGGTACCAACGCTGGTAAACAACATTCAACGCCGTGGCCGCGAGTATGAGATAGGTATCCGTATAGACTACCTTTCAAAGCTTAACGAGAAGTATGACAAGTGGATAAATAACTACAAGTTGGGTAAGCTGTTGGTGTTAGATAAAGATAATCTGGACTTTGCTAATAACACCGAAGATCTGTCTAAGATTATACAGTCTATTGAACGGGAGATAAACGGGTTGTTTTAAACTAAATTTTATGTCATTGCGAGGTACGAAGCAATCGCGAACTGTGCAAGTTCTACGCTTTTCTCCGTGCGATTGCTTCGTTCCTCGCAATGACAACTACTAGAATATGAAAATTTTAGGTATCATTCCTGCACGTTACGCGTCATCACGCTTCCCTGGCAAACCATTAGTTGATATTGGCGGCAAGAGTATGATACAGCGTGTGTATGAGCAGGCTAAGAAATGCTATGATTTAACGGATGTGGTTGTTGCTACCGATGACGAGCGCATATTTGAACACGTAAAAGCATTTGGCGGCATGGCGGTAATGACCGGCGACCAACACCAAAGTGGTACCGACCGTTGCGCTGAAGTCGCATTAGCGCATCCCGAATTTGATGTGGTGATAAATATACAGGGCGATGAACCTTATATCGACCCTATACAGATCAGTACGTTGGCGGGGTGCTTTAATTCGCCCGAAGTGCAGTTAGCTACGCTGGTGAAGCGCGTAAAAACTGTTGAGGAATTGCATAATGCCAATACGCCTAAAGTTATCGTGAACACACTAAGTGAAGCAGCTTATTTTTCACGCTCAGCTATTCCGCACATCCGCGGTGAGCAGCCGGAGAACTGGCTTGAGTTTTACCCGTTTTTTAAACATATAGGTATTTACGGCTATCGTGCCGATGTTTTGCAGCAGATAACCAAACTACCCATATCGCCCCTTGAAAAAGCCGAAAGCTTGGAGCAGCTACGCTGGATTGAGAACGGCTACCGCATTAAAGTTGCAGAGACGGAATTGGAAACCTATGCGGTGGATACGCCGGAGGATTTGGATAAATTAGCGCCGTTGCTGGATTTGTAGTCTACAATGTAATCAAAAAAATGTTGTCATGCTGAACTTGTTTCAGCATCCTAACCAACGTGTGAATCTGCTCGGTAAGATTCTGAAAAGTTCAGGATGACGCTTTCTATCTGCACATCAAACCATCATTTTATCTTATTATACAAACCGGCCACTTTACTATAACACTCATTTAATAACACTACACTCTGCGTCAAATTATCAATCACCTTACGTTTAAAAGCTTTGTTACGTTTGTTTTTCTCGCCCAGGCGTATCATTTCATCGTTTTGATATTGGCTAATGTTTAGGTTGTCGTAAACCTCGTCTGGTTCAAAATTGGGTATCTGCAAGTTGTCTACCAATTGGCGATTATCGGTCAAAATCTTTTTTAAATCGCCTATGTTAGTTTGTACAACGCGCAGGGCGTTAGGGTAGCGTTTGTCTTTAAAGCCGCCTTTGGTGATGATGTTGATCTCCTCATACAGATTCTGTCCGACATCTGCCGCGAAGAGCCTTTCTGTGGGCCCGTCAAAGGACATGCGCCAAGGAT
>JAZKET010000097.1:0-11470 GCA_040386815.1 Bacteroidota bacterium
TAGATTGGGTAGCACCTCCGGCGCAAAATTGAATGTGGTGAATAATTGTCTGCAAAGCGGTAGTCCCTCCGGCACAAACAAAACTAATTTTTGTATTATTTTGCTGCTGATAAGCTTCATTGCCGTTGGCTTTAGCCAACGGAACAGGCAACAGAAAATCCGGCTTTAGCCAAATTACGAATACCTGCAATTTTTGATTGGAAACCGCATAGGATGATTTATTTTAAGGAAGGTTTGCAAAACAAAGAAGCGTAGCTTCGACACATTTTGTAGCAACTGGTTTCAACCCGTTGTTGTTTAGTATAATATACCGTCGAGAACCGTAGGTTTGGTCCATTTTCGTCGAAAGATATGGCTGTAAAAAAATGGGCCGTGCCGATGGCACTCTTTTCAATTGTTTGTTTTTTTCGCCGGGTTAAAACCCGGCGCTACAATATTTGTCGAGCCGATGGCTCTTTTTTGCCGCTTTCTATTTCCCGCCGTTGTTGGTGTTATCACCAACAAATTAACCTGCCCCTTTGATATCCCACATTTATTTATAAGTTTGTATCAACATAAATAAACCGCCAACTAATAATTTTTTTGAAGCTGATTTACAACCAAATGATACTATATTTGCGTTTTAATATGTGCATACATTTAAAACAAATATGTATCCTGACGATAATTGGCAAACCGATATTAACACCATGCGAAAAACCACGCAATATTTGATGCCGCCGCAACTACCAGCTGTAAAAGATGGCGAGGTATATAATATATACCCTGTAGCCCAGTTGGCAAGCGGCAAAATATTTAATGGTTATGATACCCTGGCGCAATGGATCATCGCTCAAAAAACTGTAGTTATTGATGGTTTTAGCGGGGTAATATGGCGCATTATTAAGCATGCTTTGCAAGCCGAAATTGAAAAGGCTGGCTTAAAAGTAAATATCATAGACACTGCCGACTATTACAAACCAACCGCAGAAATTGAAAAGTTAGTGCAGCCATTTTTAGGTACGCCTACAACAGTATGGGGTACCAAATGTACGTTGCAATTAGCCGATCTGTTTGATTTCAGCAATGTGTCATCGCCGGACAAAAACACCGATGTAAATATCATCATTGGTACCGGCGCTGCTTTGGTGGGTTGGAATGCGCCTATAGTTTATGTAGACATGCCCAAAAACGAGATCCAGTTTAGGATGCGGGCAGGCTCGGTAGGTAATTTGGGTACAGACGCGGTGGCTGAACCGGCGCAGATGTACAAACGTTTGTATTTTGTTGATTGGGTGCTGTGCAACGCGCATAAAAAATCGCTGTTAAATAAAATTGCGGTAATTGCCGATGGGCAGTGGGCCACAGATATTAACTGGATGTTCGGGGCCGATTTATTAGATGGACTAAATAAGATCAGCCGTTCGGTTATCCGCGTGCGCCCATGGTTTGAGCCGGGTGCATGGGGCGGCCAGTGGATAAAAAAACATATCCCGGGGTTAAATAAAGACGCCGTTAATTATGCATGGTCGTTTGAGTTGATCGTACCCGAAAACGGCCTGGTGTTTAAGAGCGATGACAACATATTGGAAGTATCTTTTGATATGGTAATGTTTGCCAACAATCAGCAGGTTTTGGGTAGCCATGCTGATACTTTTGGAGATGAGTTCCCAATCCGGTTTGACTTTTTGGATACGTTTGACGGGGGCAACCTGTCCATCCAATGCCACCCGCATTTGCCGTACATTCAGGATAATTTTGGCGAGACCATTACCCAGGACGAAACCTATTACATATTGGATTGCAAGCCCGACGCGCAGGTGTACCTGGGTTTCCAGGAGAGCATCCAGCCAGAAGAATTTAAAACGGTACTGATCAGCAGTCAGGAAGAAAACCGGGCGCTGCAGATTACCGATTATGTACAATCGCACACCGCCAAAAAGCACGATCTGTTTTTGATTCCCAACGGCACCATCCATAGCGCCGGGGCGGATAATTTGGTATTAGAGATCAGCGCCACGCCGTACATCTTCACCTTTAAAATGTACGATTGGCTGCGCCTTGACCTGGACGGTAACCCCCGCCCTATCAATATCGATCATGCCTTTAAAAATCTGGTGTTTGACCGTAAGGGCCAAAAAGTACAGAACGAGCTGATATCAAAACCGGCGGTAATTGAAGAGGGTGCCGACTGGAAACTGATCCACATCCCAACTCATCGCGAGCATTTTTACGATGTGCACCGCATTGATTTTGAGAATAAGGTAACGGTAGAAACCGATAATAACGTCCATGTAATGATGCTGGTGGAAGGTGAATCTGTACTGTTGGAAACCGCCGACGGCACACGCCACACGTTTGCTTATGCCGAAACATTTGTAATACCGGCAGCGGCAGGCAGCTACACGCTAACCAACGTGGGGCAACACACAGCAAGAGTGATAAAAGCATTTTTAAAATAAAAAGATAAAATGACAACAGCAACAAAACAAAGCGGCACCTACCTGTACCTGGTTTGCCTGGTTGCCGCCCTTGGCGGGTTTTTATTTGGGTTTGATACGGCCGTAATATCCGGCACGGTGGGCCTGGTAAAAAAGGATTTTAACCTTGATGTGTCGTTAGAAGGTTGGTTTGTGAGTTGCGCGCTATTGGGCTGTATCATCGGCGTAAGTATCTCGGGTAAACTGAGTGATAAATATGGCCGTAAGCTCATCATGATACTTTCGGCAATATTGTTTTTAGCATCGGCAGTAGGTTGTATGCTGTCAACGTCTTTCAATCAGTTGATTATTTACCGTTTAATAGGCGGTTTGGGTATCGGCGTTGCATCTATGGTATCGCCGTTATACATATCAGAGTTTGCGCCGTCGCGCTATCGTGGTATGATGGTGTCATTATATCAATTGGCCTTAACCATCGGCATTGTATTATCCTATTTCTCTAACGCCTGGTTGGCCAACCATACAGGCGATACTTTTGGTGGCGATATGGCGCAAAAGATATTCTCGACCGAAGTATGGCGCGCTATGCTGGGCCTGGGCACCATCCCCGCAGGGATATTTTTGCTTTCGCTGTTGTTGGTGCCTGAGTCGCCGCGCTGGTTGCTGCTGCAAGGCAAAGAAGCTAAAGCCAAAGAAATTTTAATTAAGATAGACGGCGTAGAAGCCGCTAATAAAGAGATAAAAGCCTTTAAAGACACCGAAAAAGGCGAGGGCGAAGCCGATTTGAAAGAGTTATTTAAACCGGTTTACCGTAAAGCATTATGGATAGGTTTATTGCTGCCATTCCTGTCGCAGGTATGCGGTATCAATGCAGTGATTTATTATGGTCCAAGGATATTAGAGCAGGCTGGTTTTACCCTGAACAGCGCTTTGGGCGGGCAGGTAACTATAGGTATAGTAAATGTGGTATTTACTTTTGTAGCCATATTTACGGTAGATAAATGGGGGCGCAGGCCGCTGTTGTTTTTAGGCGTTGGCGGCGCGGTTGCTGCTTTGTTGATCATCGGCGCATTGTTCGCGGCAGGCATCACTTCAGGCCCGTGGATACTGATCTTTATCTTGTTATTTATCTCATGTTTCGCGTTCTCTTTCGGCCCGGTTTGCTGGGTAGTTATTGGTGAGATCTTCCCTAATGCTATCCGTGGTAAAGCTATGGCTTTGGCGACTTTATCCTTATGGATCGCTAACTTTTTTGTGGGACAATTGACACCATTGATGTTGGAAGATCTGGGATCATCCGTTACATTCTGGCTGTTCGCCATTTGCTGCTCGCCGGCCTTATGGCTTACCTGGAAACTGATCCCGGAGACCAAAGGCAGATCGTTAGAAAACATAGATACGTATTGGAAAGAAGATTACCAACGCGCACAAAAAGCATAACATTTACCCTATGAAAAAGTTGATCAGATCAGGTTTTGCTGTCGCGATGCTGTTATTAGCGGCAGGCAGTTCGCAAGCGCAGGACGTTTTGCAATGTGTTGACCCAAACATTGGCACAGCACATAGCCGCTGGTTTTTTTATACGCCTGCAGCGGTGCCTTATGGCATGGCTAAACTGGCCCCGTCAACAAACGGACACTACGGCAACCCCAGCGGTTGGGAAGCGGTAGGCTATGATACCCGCCATAACTCGATAGAAGGTTTTGTGCATTTTCACGAATGGCAGGTCGGCGGCGTTAGCGTGATGCCCGCCACCGGCGAACTAAGAACCCGCCCCGGCGAACTGGAAAAAGTAGGCAGCGGCTATCGCTCGCATTTTGACCGTAAAAGCGAGTTGGCGCAACCTGGTTACTACAAGGTTTTGCTGGACGATTATAACATCATCGCCGAGTTAACGGCCACCAAGCACGTAGGTTTTCATCGGTATACTTTCCCGAAAAGCGAGCAGTCAAGATTAATATTTGACATCGGCACACAACAGGGCGAAAGCGGCGAGGTGCGAGACGCAGGTGTGAAAATGCTGGATGCTACGCACTTTGAGGGATATGTAATTACCTACCCAAAATACGTTAGGAAATACGACCCGGCTGGCCAGGTAAAAATGTTTTTTTATGGCGAGGTGAGCAAAAAACCGCTATCGGTTGGCTCATTTAATGCAAGCGGAGCAACAGCCAATAGCAACGAAGCAAAAGGCAAAGGCGCGGGTTTGAACCTGGAATATAACACCGAAGCCGGTGAGCAAATAGAATTGAAGATTGGCTTATCGTTTACTTCTATCGAAAACGCAAAAATTAATTTAACCGCCGAAGCCGCTGGTTTAACCTTTGAAAAAGCTAAACTAAAAGCGCAAACCACCTGGCGCGCAGAGTTAGGCAAGATCAAAGTGGAAGGTGCTGATCGCGATAGCAAATTGAAGTTTTATACAGGCTTGTTCCATGCGTTGCTAGGCCGAGGAACTGCCAGTGATGTTAACGGATCATATCCGCGTCACGACGGTAAAACCGGTCAGCTGCCGAAAGACAAGAACGGCCGCTTCAGCTATGATTTTTATAACACCGACGCCATTTGGGGCGCTTATTGGAACTTGACCCAGCTATGGGCGCTGTCTTATCCCGTTCACTACAACAACTACGTGCAAACCGAGCTGGCCATTTACAAAGAGCGCGGCTGGTTTGGCGATGGTATTGCCAACAGCAATTTTGTATCCGGTGTGGGCACCAACATGGTGGGGCTGGCTATAGCCGGGGCATACCAATCGGGCATTCGCGATTATGATGTGGCACTGGCTTATAAGGCTATCCGGGCTAACGAATTGAGCGGTAAAGACCGTAAAGAAGGCTCGGGCAAAATGGATGTGGATGCCTTTGTAAAATATGGCTACTCGCCGTTTTTAGATGCGGATAAGACGGATTCGACAGGTTCACGCTTCGCCGCGTCACATACCATGGAGTATAGTTTCAGCACTTTCGCTGCGGCTCAAATGGCTAAAAGCCTGGGTAAGACTGCTGACTATCAAAAGCTCATCAAATACTCCAACGGCTGGCAGCACTTGTATGATGCCGAGCAGAAACTCATCCGCCCTAAATACGCTAACGGTAAGTTTATAGATAAATTTGACCCAACCGAGCCATGGCGCGGTTTCCAGGAAGGAAATGCTATACAGTATACTTTCTTTGTGCCGCAAAACCCTAAAGGGTTGATCAATGCAATTGGTAAAGACGAGTTTAATAAACGTTTGGATGATATTTTTACCACCTCGCAAAAAAATGGCTTTGGTGGCGGTAAAACCATTGATGCTTTTGCTGGGATTAAATCGTTATATAACCATGGCAACCAACCTAATTTACAGGCCAGCTGGTTATTCAACTTCTCGGGTAAACCGTGGCTTACCCAAAAATGGACCCGCGCCATCTGTGATGAATTTTATGGCGTTGAACCTATACACGGCTACGGCTACGGGCAGGATGAAGATCAGGGTCAGTTAGGCTCATGGTACGTGATGGCCGCGCTGGGTATATTTGATGTGAAAGGCTTTACCGATCTGCGCCCTATTGTGGAGCTGGGCAGCCCGTTATTTGACAAAGCGACCATCACTTTAGGCAATAAAAAGCAATTATTGATACAGGCTAAAAACAACTCGAAAGAGAACGTTTATATCCAGGCGGCTACCTTTAACGGCAAGCCCCTAAATAACTGCTGGCTATACCGCGACGAGCTGATGAAAGGCGGCGCGCTGGTATTAACTATGGGTAGCCAACCAAACACGGCATGGGGTGTAAAAATACCACCGCCATCGGTACAGTAATAAAGATCTCACACATAATAGTTAACAAGCAAAAGGCCCCCGACATATGTTGGGGGCCTTTGTTTGTTAACTATTGTCATTTCGATAAGAGGAACGAGTGAGAATCTTTACAAGCGGCGTAGTATGGCGTACAAGATTTCTCGTCGCGCCATCGCTCAGGCCGTCTCTGGCTCGCTCGAAATGACAGTGAAGGTTAGTTTAAAACAACATCTCTGCCGGTGGGGTAATACCTTTTAAACGCAGGTAAGGTGTGGTTTGTCCGCGGTGGTGGGTTTGGTGTTCAAAGGCTTTAGCCATGGCAAGGCCTTTTGTAGTCTTCATCCCAAATAAGGTGATCTCCTGTGTCATCTGCTCGGCAGGCACACCTTGCAGGGTGCTGATCACGTAATCATAACTATCAAGCACGGCTTTTGTAACCGCTTCTTTAGTTGGGGCTACGCTTTTTTCTGCATTAGCTTCGGCAGGCGGCGTTTTGCCGGCAGCGCTGCTGGTAAACATGTAGTTTGCACCTGCCAGGTGCAGCATTTGTGCAGCAAAACTGCGTACATCGGGCGTTGCTTTAAAGGCATAGCCATCAGCAGGCATGGCATCTAAATACGCTTTAGTGTAAGTTTTTGCGCGGGTCCACTCGGCAATATTTTGTTCTTTGGTGATCTGGCCGAAGGCGGTGCAGCAGGCTACAGCAAGCATGCTGAATACAAGTACTAATTTTTTCATTGTGAGTTTTTGATTTGTTGGCTAAAGATAGCTAAAAATCAATCCACAAATAGCTGGCCAGATCTTCAAATTATTACAACTTATCCAACCTAAAATACCCCAGATGTACCTGGTCCTCCTGCAAACCAGATCCCGGGGCTATTTCAATATGGTATTTGTCTTTATGCGCCGCCGGCAGCATTTCTTCAATCTTGTAAATATCGTCCACATCAATACCATATTTATCGTCAATATGGGCGTTGGCGCCTTTAACCCCGGCAATGGTATTTGATTTAAAAAACGCGGCTTTCTTAGCATCCTGGATGGCCTGGCCGCGGTCATTCTTTACGGATAGAATAACATAGTGCTGCTCCTCTAATTGCCCGGCAGTATATCCCCCAAGGTTAATGAAGAACAGTTTATGATCTGAGGGTACAGAAGCCTCATCTTTTAACGATACTTTAATGTCATAGCCATCTACCATATTTACTTCGCGCCAGCCATCAATATGCAAATTGCCTACCGCACCGCGCCAAAATACTTTAATAGCGGGCACCAGCTCGGCTAATGAGTGCGCTACACCGAAGAAAAAGTCATGCTGTTCTACATGCCTGCCCGGCGCTTTTGAGCCCAGCAATAACATATATAATTTTAACGGCGCCTGTGAGCTTTGATCTGTGTTATCCATTGTTAAACATACTTTTAATGATCCGTTCTGATGAGGCTTCGCAAAAATCAAGCCCTGAGTAATCAGGATTAAAGCCACCGATATAAGGCACGGCCATCATGTAAATACGCGGGTTAAACGCACCATAAGCATCCACCGGCTGAAAGTTATCGTTAATAGCTATGCCCGGCACATGCATATAGTAATTGCCTTTATGGTCGGTCTCAACCTCCTTGCTTCCTTCTTGCAGTAAAAGTTTAGCCTGGGCAGCATCTTTAAATTGCAGCCGCGCAGGTATTAAGGTTTCTTTATCGATCAAACTTTTATAAGGCAGGTCCTCAAATTCTAAATGGGGCTGGCCTACACAGTCTACAAAAGTCTTGTAATAAACGGCTGCTTCTTCGCCGTGTTCATCGGTGTAAAAATAAGTTGCGCCGCCTTTTTTTTCCGGGTCGGGATGGCTGTCTTCGCCAACGGAAACTATCTCTAAAACACCGGCCTGGTGCAGCGCCAGCATTTCTTCGACCGAGCTCTGCGGAACGAAGGCGATCACAATGGAGATCAGCGGCATCAATACTTTTTTTAACCGCAAATTATCTTCGGCAGGTAAGTACTTCGCCGGATAATTCATGGCAAAACTTAATATTGCCAGCATTTCTTTCCAATAAACCGAGCGTTCGTTCTCTATGGATTTATCTGCCTCTGCATACTCTGCTTTTAAAAGCTCAAACGGGTCCTTGCTTTCGCGCAGCTCCATCATAGTGTTTACAAAAGTTTCCAGATCCATGTCTTTTATCCGCTCATAAAATGCGGGCCGCTTTTCTTTAAACTGTGCCTTAAAGTTTTCTTCAAACAAATAATCAAGCGATAAAAAGCCACCATGCTCTTCGCGGTAGCATTGCATTTCTGCGATACTCAAGGTGGCGTCTTTTGACAAATGCGGATCTTCCAGATGAAACCTCACCGCAGGCAACAACCCATTGCGCGAGTGCATAACCATTTTAAAGCCGGCACTATCGGCTGCGGGTGTGTAGGTGTGTCGGTGCCCATCTTCGCCTACTGTAAATTCTCCATTGGCGCGTGCCAGTGTGCGGATAGCATCGATGGCTGTTAGTGATGCGCCTTTTATCGCCACCGGGTGATCAAGCTTTAACAATAATTTTGCCGGTGGGTATGGCGAGTCAAAATAGCCCGGCACTTTCCCCTCATGTCTCGGCGGCCAGCGGTGCCCGGTGCAAATGATCACCTGGTCGTATTCGAACAATTTGTCGCCATTGATCTCAACCTGTATTATATTTTGTTGCGGGTAGTCGATGATATCTGTAACCATGCTTTCAAAATGGATCTGGTTAAGTATCCCCTGCTCTTCGGCTTTTTCTTTCAGCAACGTAAATTGTGCAGACAGGTAATGCCCAAATAACAAACGTGGCAAAACTTTATAATCATTATATTTTTGTGGGGTGATGTTGAAATGGTCTAGCAGAGCTTTAGGGGCCACAGCAATCCATTCGGCAACTGACGTTACCAGCTCAGGTATTTCATTGCCGGATACGTTAGTAATATGTTCATCCCTCGCGCCATCAGCACTGTAAGGGAGGCCAACACCCAGCTGATGCTTTTTTTCAAAGATATCTATCGTGATATCGGCGCGGTTTGCATCAACCAGTTGCTTAAACATAAAAAGGCCGCTGGGGCCACCGCCCAGTATGGCAATGCGTCGTTTATTTTCCAATTAATTAGTACACCATGGTAAGTGCAAATAATGAATTACAAACCGGGGCAAATTGTTTTAAGGGATGGTGTTTTTAATGCAATCGATTGCATTGTAACAAGTTCAAAACAATGGCATCGCATTTGAAATTTATCGTCAATATTGTTATCACCAATAAGAATATATCCCTTTAAACCCCGCATTATGAAATTACTTTACTTACGCACTTTAATAGTTGCTGCCCTGCTGGTAAACGCTGGCGCGGCTTTAGCACAAACCTCTGGCATTACATCCGGTGCTATATATTCGCTTAAATCAAAATCAAACGGAAAGCTGCTTGACGTTAAAAACGCATCGGTTGAAAACGGCGCACTGGTTAATAGCTGGACAGACACAAAATCAGACGCGCAGCGTTGGGTGGTAAACCACCTTGGCAAAGGCGTGTATACGCTAAGCAATGTTGGTAGTGGCAAATTACTGCATGTTAGTGCAGCCCCGGCAGATTCTGTTGCCATAAACCAGCAAGACAATACCAGTGCTGACGATGTTAAATGGACAATTAAAAAAGTAAGCGGCGGTTATAGTTTATTGCCCGTTGCCGATACAAAATTTGCCCTTAATGTAAATGCAGGCGGTACTGCCGATGGTACTAAAATAAACCTGGCAACAGCATCAAACGCTGATGCGCAAACCTGGATATTCCAAAAAGAGAAAGCCCAGCCCGCCATTACCCACATCGCGGTAGCAAAAAAATCTTTCGACGATTGGTACAATAGTTATAAAGTAGAAACCAGCAAAGGCTTTTGGGATCAGGCTGAAATGATTGAGACGGTTTTAGACGCTTATGAAGTAACTAAAGACCCTGTTTATAAAACTAAGTTTGCAGCACTTTTTGATAATTTTATTGTCCATCATAAAGAAGACTGGATGTATAACAAGTACAATGATGATATTGCCTGGGCCGTACTATTTAGTGTACGTGGCTATCTGTTTTTTGGCGATAAAAAGTATTTGGATAAAGCTAAAGACCAATACGACAAAATGTATAAACGTGCCAATACCACTACCTATGGCGGCGGTTTAATATGGTACGAAACCAAAACCTCTAAAAACGCGTGTATTGAAGGGCCCGCAGCAGTTGCAGCTTGTTACCTGGCCCAGGCTACCGGCGATAGCACCTATTATAATAAAGCCATTGCATTGTATAGCTGGTCAAAAATTCACTTGTTTAATCAAAACACCGGCAAGGTTAAAGACAACGTTGATATTGACAGACGTACCGGTTTATTACGCACCAGTAACATTAGTTTTACATATAACCAGGGCACATTTTTAGGTGCTGCTACTATGCTGTACAAACACACTAAAGAAGCTTTTTATTTAGCCGATGCTCAAAAGCTGGCGCAGTTTACCCGCGACAGTATTTACCAGGGTAAGGTAATGAATAACGAAGATAGCGGTAACGACCTGCCCGGCTTTAAAGGCATTTTTGTACGCTATGCCCGCATGTACACACAAGAAACCGGTAAAACCGATTTGGTTGACTGGCTTAATCTGAACGCTAAAGTAGCTTACAACAACCGTAATAGTAAGGGCATAATACAAACCAAATGGGCAACCCGTACACCAGAGGAATCGCCGGTGTTAAGAAAAAGTTTCGGGCCATCAACCGCTGTTTCATTATTCTTTAATACCTATCCGTTTAAGAAATAATAACCGCCTTTTTTTCATATCAATGGGGCCTTTTGACGAAAGTTGGAGGGCCTTTTTTGTTGTAAATGGGTTTGTTATACCTGATGTGTGGGTATTGCAATTATAAATTATTATTTAACGCATAACTTTACACCTTTATGGTTGTTAATACTTTATTTTAGCGTTAGCCCACACCAATTACATGAGAAAACTTTGGCCCATAATGCTGCTTTTGCTTGCAGCCTGCAAACAAAAAGAATACAATGCCGACTTGCTAATAAAAAACGCCGTAGTGTATACGGTTGACAGCAGTTTTAGCAAAGCCAATGCCTTTGTGGTAAAGGGTGGAAAGATAATTGCCGTTGGCGATATAGACTCGTTGGAAGATAAATACCTGGCCCGCGAAGTGGTTGACGCGCAGGGCAAAACGGTATACCCCGGCTTTATTGACGCGCATACGCACTTTTATGAATATGGAT
>JAZKET010000098.1:0-3038 GCA_040386815.1 Bacteroidota bacterium
TCGCGACCCCGACCTTGGCAAGGTCGTGCTCTACCAACTGAGCTACTTTCGCATTTGTTTGTCTTATTTTCCCTGCTAAGGTTTGGCTTCGCGCCTACCTTGTTTGCGGGAGTGCAAATATAGGCAGAAAACAATAGTGTGCAAATGTTAATTTAACTTTTTTTAAATGTTTTTTACAAGTGGCTGTCTTTCAAAACCTCTAATATCAAATCGCTCTCAAAACCACGGCTAACCGCATACTGTTGCAGTTTATACCTGCGCTTGTAGGCGTCTTTTTCTGCTGTTAACGCCGCCTTTTTCTGTAATATGCGGGTAAGGGTGGCAAAATAATCGTCACCGTCAATTTGTAGTAAAGCTTTTTTTATCAGTACGTCAGGCACTTTCTTAAATTTCAGTCCCTGCTTAATTTTGATCTTTCCCCAGCTTAGTTGCCTGAATTTACCCAGAGTGTAAGCTTTGGCAAATCGTTCCTCGTTTAAAAAACCTGCTGATATTAACTCAGATATGATGCTCTCCACCGCATCCGGCCATAAGCCCCAATCGTATAATTTGTCGCGTACTTCCTGCTGGGCGCGTTCCTGGTAGGCGCAGTAATGTTCGGCTTTGGCCAGGCCCTGTTTAGGGTCGGTAATTTTCTTTTTCGCAGGTTCGTCCATGAGCACCAAAGTTGTTAAAAATTCTTCTATTGACAGAAATATAAGCAATTTAGCGTCGTTATGCTAAGCAATCAGTATCCAATATCTACAGTTAAAGAAATTATAGGGGCCGAAGGTGAAATTGTTAACAACGATATCATCAGCGCCCTGCTTACAGATAGCCGCCGAATTACCACCCCCGCTGGTGGGCTTTTCTTTGCCTTAAGTGGCAGGCGCAACGGGCACGAGTTTATTGCCGAAGCCTACGCTGCCGGTGTGCGCAACTTTGTTGTAAAGCAAGGGCCTGAAATTAGGTTGCCTGATGCTAATTTTTTAGTTGTTATAGATGTGCTTACCGCTTTACAAACGCTTGCAAAACATCATCGCGAGTGTTTTGAGATAGAGGTGATTGGCGTTACAGGTAGTAACGGTAAAACCATTGTTAAAGAATGGCTTTACCAGCTAATGGCTGCTGATAAGAATATCGTGCGCAACCCTAAAAGCTATAACTCGCAAATAGGTGTTCCGCTGTCTGTTTGGCAAATCAATGAGCGTAACGATCTGGGGATATTTGAGGCCGGCATATCGCAACCCGGCGAAATGGACAGGTTGGAGGCTATTATAAAACCAACTATAGGCGTATTAACCCATTTGGGTACTGCACACGACGAGGGTTTTAATGATACTACGGAAAAGATCCACGAAAAACTAAAACTATTTAAAAACTGCAAGTTGCTGGTTTATAATTACGACCAGATGCTGGATTACAAGGATGCAATAGGTTCGCAGGAATGCTTTACCTGGAGCCGCAATTTTAACGGGGCCGATTTGCATGTGTTCAGCGAGACCATCATCAAAAAAAATTATTACCTGCGCGCAAATTATAAAGGTGAGGAAATTGAATGCCTGGTGCCTTTTCTGGATCAGGCATCAGTAGAGAATGCCATAGTTTGTTGGGCAACACTATTGGCCTTAGGGTACAGCGCTATTGAGGCTGATAAACGACTGGAGCACCTTAACCCGGTGAGCATGCGTTTAGAGCTTAAAACGGGTATTAATGATTGCTCTGTTATTGACGATTCATATAACTCGGATATCCATTCGCTTGAGATTGCCTTAAACTTTTTAAATCAACAAAATCAGCAGAAAAAGAAAACCTTGGTGCTGTCTGATATCTACCAGTCGGGTTTGCCTGATGTGGTGTTGTATCGCCAGGTTGCCGACCTGATCAAATCAAAAAAAGTAGACAAGTTTATAGGTGTTGGCGAGGCTTTGCAGCGCTATCAGGCATATTTTGACTTGCCGGAAAAGTTTTTCTTTGCAGATACCACTGAGTTGCTCAATAACCTGCTTACCCCAGGTTTTAAAAGCGAAACCATCCTGATAAAAGGATCGCGTAGCTTCGAGTTTGAACGTGTTAGCCGTGCATTGGTGCAAAAAACGCATGAGACGGTAATGGAGATAAACCTAAACGCTATGTTGGGTAACCTGAATTACTACCGGTCGAAACTAAAGCCGGGCGTTAAACTGATGGCTATGGTTAAAGCCTTTAGTTATGGTAGTGGTACGTTTGAGCTGGCTAATATGCTGCAATATAATAAGGTTGATTATTTAGCCGTGGCTTATACCGATGAAGGTATATCGCTGCGTCAGGCCGGTATCAGCATGCCTATTGTGGTGTTAAATGCAGAACAATCTGCTTTTGATAAGCTGGCCGAATACAAGTTAGAGCCGGTGTTATTTAGCTTTGGTTTGTTTGCAGATTTTATAAAATTTGTACAACAAAATCAATTGACCACTTATCCTGTACATTTAAAGATTGACAGCGGTATGCACCGATTGGGTTTTGAGCCTTTGGAGATTGAACCGCTTTGCGATTTACTGGCCGATAACAAATTTCTGAAGGTGATGTCGCTATTCTCGCACCTGGCAGCCAGCGAGGCGCCGCAGCACGACGATTTTACGCAGTTGCAGATAGATAGGTTTACAAAGGCTACAACTCAAATAGAAGCAACGCTTGGTTATCAAACCATAAAGCATTTGTGCAATACATCCGGCATTAGTCGCTGGCCATCGGCGCAGTTTGATATGGTAAGGTTGGGGATAGGCCTGTATGGTATTGATGCCGCTGTACCGTCAGCAGACGAAGCTTTGCAACCTATCACAAGTTTAAAAACCAGCGTATCGCAGGTAAAAAAATTGGCCGCTGACGAAACCGTAGGCTACGGCAGGCGGGGCGTTATGCAACAGGACGGACAAATAGCTACCGTACGCATTGGCTATGCCGACGGTTATTTACGCGCTTTTGGTAATGGCGTTGGTAATATGCTGGTAAATGGGGTAGTGGTGCCTACCATTGGCAGTGTATCAATGGATATGTGTATGATAGACGTAAGATCGGAA
>JAZKET010000099.1:0-29872 GCA_040386815.1 Bacteroidota bacterium
GTACAGCATTTACCTCATCGCTTTCGCGTTTTTTGTTTTATGGTTTGATGCGCAACGGCTGTATAACCTCATCGCACTTGAAAAACCTACCGAGCCTAACAAATACCATCCTGATTTTACCGGGCGGCAATCGGTAATCCGCTTTGCGGCGAAGGTGCTTGTCATTTTCTTCTTTGTGTTTTTGTACGGATTAAAAACCTACTCGGGTTTTAAAACAGACCCTTACCAGTTTCCTAAAACTAAAGGGTTGGCCAAGGCCAGCGGTATTTATAATGTCAGCGAGTTTAAGATCAATGGCAAAGTATTACCCTATTCGGCTACCGACCCTATACGCTGGCGTGATGTGGTGTTTGAGAAATGGGCAACGATTAGTATCCGTTCTAATCGACCAGTAATTATCGATTCGGTAAACTACGAGCAGGTTTTCGAGCGCGACGAAGACCGCGATTATGAACTGGCGGGATCTGCCGGAAGGCACTATTACAGTTATAAAATTGACACTGCAAACCACACCCTGTCATTAGAAAACAAGAACCAGCACTACAAAGGCGAGCGCTTATCGCTTGAATATTCAAGGCCGGACAGCTCGACGATCATTTTAAATGGTATAGACCAAAAACGCAACAAAATATACGTGATGCTTAACAAGATTAACAAAAAATACCCGCTTACCTTGGGCAGGCGCGGCGTATTAAAACTTTAAATGCAATGGCTGATAAAAACACAAAAACAGAACAATCGCCGGCAAAGCAGGCGGTATGGTCGGGGCCGAAAAAGTTTGGTTTCCGGGTTATCTTTATTTTTTTCCTGGCTATGTCAATTCCATTTGGCGGCAATTGGTACAACAACGTATTTACCCTGGATTGGTTGCACCCGCATTATAGGGATATTTATGACATAGCCCGTTTTCAGCCCAGCTTTACCAGATTATTTGGTTTAGGTGGCGCTTACGGCGAGGGCGATTTTGTAGCACAGGAAAAGAAATCAAAAGACAAAGCATCAGATACTACAAAGGCCCGCAAGAAAAGCCATTTCTATGTGCCTGATTCAGGTCATCGGGACACAACGAAATCAAAAAAGATCGCGGCAACGCATATCAAACCTGAAAAGGGAAATGACAGCACACCAATACCCCCTAAACGACCTTTCTATGTTGACTATACCGATTGGGGCATTGCTTTGCTGATAGGCTTGATAGGCGCATTGATCTGGACGCTGATTGACCGCCGGACCAAAGCTTATCCTATTTTATATTACTGGATAAGGGTAGTGGTGCGTTACCGAGCAGGTATCGGCATCATTGGTTTTGGTTTCACAAAACTGTTCCCAACGCAAATGCCTTATCCCTCGCTAGGTTTGCTGAATAGCAATTTTGGCGATTTTACAGCGCAGAAAATCTACTGGCTATCGGTAGGCATTGTGCCTTGGTACCAGGTGTTTGGCGGTGTGGTTGAGTTGCTGGCCGGCGTGCTGTTATTCTTCCGTAAAACTACTTTACTTGGCGCCATTTTGCTGGCAGGTGCTTTGGGCGATATCACTTATGTTAACTACGCTTATGACGGCGGGGTACATGTTTACGCGTTTTACTTTGTGTTGCTGTCGCTGTTTTTAATTGCCGACGATGTGCCTGCTCTGTACAACCTGCTTATTCGCGAACAGAAAACTGTACCGCTTAAGATCTATCCTGATTTAAGTAAACCGTTTTGGAAATATACGCGCTTTGGTTTGAAGGCCATTACCATTTTTATTTTCTTTGGTGTACTTACCTATACCGAGATCATCAACTTTAAATACGACCCCTATAAACAACCCGCCACAGCAGGCGTAAAAAAGCTGCGTGGCAATTACCATGTTACCCAGTTTAAGCTAAACGGGCAGGAAATACCCTACAACCCATTAGATACAGCCCGCTGGCAGGAAGCAACCTTTGAAAACTGGACAACGCTAACCTTTAAAGTCAATAAACCCGTAGTGGTTGACCCATCAAACGGCGGCGGTAGCCCTATGCGGGACATTCAACGCACTTTTGAAATTACCGGCGTGGCGGGCGGGCAACGTGCTTTCCATTACTACGCTGATACAATAGACAAGGTGCTTTATCTGCAGGATAAAAACGCCTTTGCTTCGCGCGGAAACCGTAGAGGTGCAGGCAGAAATAACCCTGATAAGAAAAAAGAGAAAGAAGACAACTGGATAAGCAAAACCGCCTGGAAACATATTGGCAACGAAAAAGAGATGATAGACAAGCGTGGCTGGTCTACCCGCAGAGACAGGGAGTTTGCCGAAAAGCAACCTGTTATAAAACGCAATCGCATGGTGCTTAAGTTTGATACCATAGATGGATCGCGCGTGATACTAAGCGGCATCAATGAGCGGAAAGATTCTATCTATGTAGTGCTTGATCGTTATGAGCGCAATTACGCTTTGCCAAAAAGTACATTAAGCGCAGGTAAGTATAATTAAGTAAATGAAAAAATTAGTGTCGATAGTAGCTGTGGCCTTAATGTTTGCCGGGCTGTTTGCTTTCAAAGATGGGGCAGGCGGGCATGTTGTTACTGAAAACATCGATACCAATAAATGGCCAAAGTCGTTTGGCTTGGGGCGTACGGCCACGGTTGCCGAGATCAAAGCCTGGGATATCGATATCAGGCCCGATGGTAAAGGTTTGCCTGCCGGGCAAGGTACGGCAGCGGCCGGGAAGCTACTCTATCAGCAAAAATGTTTGGCCTGCCATGCAGAGGCGACAGGCGCTAACCCAGGTGTAAAATCTTTAGGCCCGGTGCTTATAAGCGATACGCTGCTTACCGGCCGGCTTAAAACCATTGGAAATTACTGGCCCTATGCTACCACTTTGTTTGATTATATCCGCAGGGCCATGCCTTACGCACAGCCGGGATCATTGACCGACACCGAGGTGTACAGCATCACAGCCTACCTGCTTAATGCCAATAAGATATTAAAAGACGATGTGGTACTAAATGCTAAAAATTTGCCCAAAATAGTAATGCCGGCCAAAAAGCTTTTTATAATGGACAACCGTAAAGGTGGCCACGAAGTGAAATAACGAAGATGGGGAATAAAAAACATACAAACATCAGCAGGCGCAAGTTATTGGGTGGGGTTTTGGGCGCGGCGTTGTTGCCGGTAAACAAAGTGTTTTCAAAAACCCGCCTCAACAGCTTTCTGGCCGACGACCCTACCAAAGTACCGGGCCGCCCGCCGGGCAAGTTGGGCACACGCTCTAAATATGAAAATCCTGTCAGAAGCGCGTCTGACATATCATCGCGCTCACCTTTGCAGGATTTTTACAGCACCATCACCCCGTCTGATCTACATTACGAGCGGCACCATGCCGGTATACCCGAGATTGATCCGCAGAAATATGAGCTGCTGATACACGGTTTGGTAGAGCGGCCAATGAAGTTTACCCTGGCTGATTTGAAAGCTTTCCCATCGGTAACGCGTACTTGTTTTATTGAGTGCGCGGGTAATTTCCGTACAGGCAAACCAGAGCTAACACCGCAGGACATACTAGGACTTACCAGCCAGAGCGAATGGACGGGCGTAATGCTCACCACCATCTTTCGCGAGGTGGGTATTGACCCCAAAGCCAAATGGTTTTTGGCCGAAGGATCGGACGCGGCGGTGATGACACGCTCTATACCGGTTTACAAAGCCTGGGACGATGCTATGATCGTCTACGCGCAAAACGGCGAAGCTATCCGACCGGAACAAGGCTATCCCGCAAGGTTATTATTGCCGGGATGGGAGGGTAACATGAATATAAAATGGCTGCGCCGGATAGAACTATCTGAAGAACCTTATATGACCCGTGAGGAAACATCAAAGTATACTTACCCGGTAAAGGATAAGATCAGGATGTTCAGCTTCGAAATGGATGCACGGTCCATCATCACTTATCCGTCTTATCCCCAAAAAATAAAAAAAGGCTGGGTTGAGATAAGGGGCATATCCTGGAGCGGCAGAGGTAAAATTACCACTGTAGAGGTAAGTACCGACGCCGGTAAAACATGGGTAACAACAAATTTACAGGAACCGGTGCTAAGCAAAGCGCATACTTATTTCCGCCATTTATGGGAGTGGGATGGCCGCAAAACAGAAATTTTAAGCCGTACCACAGACGAAACGGGGTATGTACAACCCACATTGACGCAATTAAGGCTGGCCCGCGGTTCGCAGGGCGGCTACCACATGAACCCTATTACCGCCTGGGAGATAAAAACCGACGGTACAGTATTACATAAATCAGAATAAAACCTATTTTTAACCAAACAAATAATCAGTAATGGCAGAAAACATCAATTTAGACAACGCGCTTGAGGAAGCGCAATTAGAAACATCGCAGGGGAAGCCCTCGTTTTTTAAAGGACTTACCGAAGACTGGTGGGCAGTAATTATTGGCGCTATTATTATAGCAGCCGTATTGATTTTTACTAAAGACGGTGCTACCATAGCGCTACCAAGCTATAAATGGGACACGGCAGCCGACCTTACCGGCAAAGTATTATCAGCAAAAAACCTGACCTTAATAGCCGAGATTGCTTTAATATATCTGGCCCTGGCAGGTATAGCAATAGCTTTAGCAGGTGGTAATGTGTTACGATACATTGGCGGGTTTTTATTCATATACCTGTTAGCTACAATTGCTTTTATCATTGGTGGTAACGCAACGGTATCTTATTATGGTTTAGAGTATGTAGTGTTTGCCTTACTGATAGGTATAGCCTTAGGCAACCTTATCAGCCTGCCTAAATGGTTGGTTGAGGCGGTTCGCTCAGAATTTTATATCAAAACCGGTTTGGTAATATTGGGTACCTCTATCGTATCTGCCGATTTAATAAAAGCCGGTTTGCCGGGAATTATACAGGCAATCATTGTAGTAAGCGCCGTATGGTTCTTTAGTTTATGGGTAAGCCGTAAATTAAAGATAGACGATGAGTTTGGAGTTATCCTGGCATCGGCGGTATCTATCTGTGGTGTGTCTGCGGCTATTGTGGCAGCGGGCGCTATCAATGGCGACAAACGCAAACTATCATACGTTACTACGTTGGTATTGCTAATGGCTATCCCAATGATGGTGATACAGCCCTGGGCAGTAAAATATTTTCATATTCCCGAAGTTATTGGCGGTGCCTGGCTGGGCGGTACATTAGATACCACAGCAACTGTAACCGCAGCCGGCGATCTGGTTGGCCCTATAGCGGTTAAAGCCGGTGTTATTGCCAAATTCTCGCAAAATGTGTTTATTGGTGTGGCGGCGTTCTTCATCGCTATATGGTGGGCCTACCGCAAACCAAAAGATGGCGAAGCTAAACAAGGCGGCTTAAAAATCACTACAGAAACCCCGAGCCTTAAAATTGTTTGGGAGCGTTTCCCTAAGTTTGTTTTAGGTTTTATTGGCGCTTCTTTAGTGTTCTCGTTCTTACTTACTCCAGAGACAGCAAAAAGCGTTGGTAAAAGCTTAAATGGTTTACGCACAGTTTGGTTTGCTATGGCCTTTATATCAATAGGTATGGAAGCTAAATTCTCGTCGCTGGTTAAGCTGCAAGGCGGTCGCCCGGCGCTAACTTTTGTTACGGCGCAGATATTTAATATCTTTTGGACATTGCTTTGGGCATACATCCTGTTCGGTGGATATATTTTCCCGGTGCCTGATTTTAAATAAAATCTTACTTGAATAAATAGCAAAGCCTCTCAGTTTCTGAGGGGCTTTGTTTGTTATCCTACTTTCTCCGGCATGTCATTTCGAAGCATAGCGAGAAATCTTATACATCCCCGCAGGTAATCGCGCGTAAAAGATTTCTCCCTCGTTCCTCGGTTCGAGATGACAAACTTTTGAGTTAATCAACAGCCCCCCTCTAAAAAACGAAAGGCCCCCTGATGGGCAGGGGGCACTTTTCGAACCAATTATAAACCAAATGTAGAGAGAGGGAATTTTTAATGAGGCGTGAGAACGGGATCGAACCATTGTTTGGCGTTTTGCAGACGCCTGCCTAACCACTCGGCCACTCCGCCTGATGCGTTTATCTGGTCACCATTGCTTTTGCATAAAACTTTTCACTATCACTGTGCCATTGGTGGTTAGACACGTCATCAGTATATATCATGTGCCCGGCGTTGTAACGCTGTACACTTACTTTGTTGCTTACACTACCCAAATTTGCCACTAGCTGGTTTACTGTAGCCGCAGGTGTCGCCAGGTCATATTTGCCGCTAACAATTTGTACCTGTATGTTTTGGCTGGCTATTAATTTCTTTAGCTCGGGTGTTACATTTAAAAATCCGTTGGTGGCGTTTTTGCCATAGTTCCAGTTTGGGGTGGCTACGGTAGCCAGGTAAGGTAAATTATTTTGGTAACCCAATACCTGTTTGTTGAAAGCGGTAAAAGCGTCAGGAAAAACCTCGCGCAGCTTTTGCTCGCTTGGGTCAATGCTACCCGCTTTACCGGTATCGCGGCTATCATAAGTACCGGTTATTTTTGCTGTCGATGCAAATAGCAGGCGTGCAAACCGGGTGTCGGTTATGCGGCCATTGGCACGTTTTATAACCGTGGTATCTAAACCTGTATACAAGCTCAATGTATCAATAATAGCTGCCGATAACGCTTGCTTACCTGCAAGCGCGTTCTGGTAAGTGCCAAATGCAAAGCTGTTAACTTTTGCCGCTAAAGCCTGTGCGCTTAAACCCTGCACTGCTGGCGACAAGCGTTTGTGGTATTGAGCCGTAGCAGCATAAGCCGATAAATAATAAGGGTATGGCGTATCGTTATTTTTGCGAAACGAGATGAGCTTGTAATCCAGCGCCGGCGAGATCAGTGTTAAACCTTTGGTGTTGATATTTAACGAGTCTTTTAAATATCCGGCCAAACCAACTGCACGTGCTGCGCCATAACTTTCGCCGGCTAAAAACAGGCTGCTTTGCTGACGATTGTTTTGGGTAAGGTACTGTTGAATAAACTGACCCACCGAATGTATATCGGCCTGGTAGCTGTAAAAACGGCGTACGTCTGTACCATCCTCTGGGCGGCTGTAGCCGGTGCCTACAGGGTCAATAAATACCAGGTCGGTAAAACCAAGCCAGGTGTCTGGGTTGTCGCTGTAACCCGCTTTGCCCGCTACCGCGCGCACCGGGCCAAAAGAACCCATGTGCAGCCAGATAGATGATGAGCCCGGCCCGCCATTAAACACAAATGTTACAGGGCGATTGCTTTTTCCGCTGGTGTAAGCGGTATAAAATAATTGTGCGGTATGGCTATTGTTGCCAACAACTTTTAAATAGCCCGATGTAGCGGTGTAATTGATAATTGAAGCGCCAACGCGTACCTGTTTGGTTACAATATTTGTACGAAAGGCCGCGCTGCCGGCCAGTTTACGTAGGCTGTTGTCTGATGAAACATTTGTAAAAGCTAACAAGGCCACTATACCTGCCACAAGGGTAGCCAGAGAGAAGCGTAAGGTGTTTGTTTTAGAAGATGCAGACATAGATGGTATTAAAAAAAGTGATCAGAAAATAATGATAGCGAACGGCGGGGATTAGCAACAGCAACACATGGGCGCCATTGCCGGCGACATGCACATTATTGACTGATTTTTGATACCTTTTATTAACATAGCGGCAGCAAACGTAAACAGAAAAAGGATAAAAACAAAAAATATCTATAAATTCTATAGACTTTATATTGTTTGGTGACTTTTCTCTGACTTTTTGCTGACAGGTAGCTATGTTTTAGCTATAGTAAATGAGTTAAGAAGATGATGTCATTTCGAAACGGAACGAGTGAGAAATCTTATAAAAAGGCAAAGCGAACAATGTATGGTGTATAAGATTTCTCTGTCGCGCCATCACTTAAACCTGCCCGGCTCCATCGAAATGACATCGTGGTATAGCTAATAGTTAAACAGGCAACGTAATACGGATACTTGTACCTGCCAGTTTCTCAGATCGTACCTGTAGCTTACCGTCAAGCAGGCGCACACGGGCGCCGATGTTTTTCCAGCCAATACCGGCGGATGTTTCTATCAGGCGGGTTTCGAAACCGGTGCCGTTATCTTCAATATTAAAAACAAAGGCATTGTTTTCTACCGATACTTTCAGCTTGATAAGGGTAGCGCCCGAGTGGCGCAGAAAGCACCTCTTGCAAAACGCGGTAAATAGATAGCTGATTTTCTAATGAAAACTGATGTCCGCGCACGGTGTCGGCGGCCTCAAAATCAACGGTTACGGTGTCTGCTACTGATGATCGCTGGCAAAGATCCTCCAGCGCCGGTATCAATCCAAAGTTAAGCGCCTCTGGCAACAAGTTGTGCGATATGGTGCGCACCTCGTCAATAGTTTGGTCAACCAGATCAACCGCCGGGTTATTGGCCTCGTTGTCTGACAAGCGCATTTTTATTACCGATAACATTTGCCCAATGCTGTCATGCAGATCGCGCGCTATGCGGATGCGCTCATTTTGCTCTGTCTCAAACACGGCTTTGCTTAGTTTGGCTTCTTCGGTAAAGCGCTGTTGTGCCAATCTGTTGCGATAGAACAGCAAAAATACGATGGTAAGCGCTATAATACCCAGCACCGAGCAATATAATATCAGCCGGTTACGGGCTTGTAATTCCCTGTTTTCGCTTGCCTTTTTTTCGGTTTGATATTTTACCTCCATCTCGGCCACCTTGTTGTTAATATCAGCGTTAAGCAAACTGTCGTTTAGTTTACGGTGGCGCTCCAGGTAGTTATAACCATTTTTAAAATCACCAAGCTTATACAGTAAGGCTGCTTTCTCCTGGTAGAGTGCCGACGCCAAAAACCTGTCGCCGGCAATTTCGCTATTGGCAATGGCCAAATCGCGGATAGCGGCCGCTTCCGTCAATTTACCTTGCGCCTGGTTAATACGGGCTACCGACTGAAAAGCTTCGGCAAGGTTCTGGTTGTCTTCCAACTCGCGCGATGCCTTGATACTTTCCTGCAAATAGCCCAGGGCCTTAACATAGTCTCTTTTATTCTCCCAAACCATACCAAGGTTTAACGCGGTGGTGCCTATACCTTTAGGGTTTTCTATTTCTTTATAAATATGATAAGCCTTTAATGTGTAATTAAGCTCTAATTGCGATTGCTTTAATTCGCCATAAGCCGTAGCCATGCTGTTGTATAAATTTGCTTCCAGGCGTTTGTCCTGGGCTTTGGCAGCCAATGGTATAGCACGTTGCAATAATTTTATTGCCCGGTTGTACAGTTTAAGCCTTACATAAGCATTGGCCAGGTTGCCCAAATCGCCGGCAATTTCTACCGGCTTACCTTCCTTTTCTGAAACATGGAGCACTTTAATCCCATACTCGGCAGCCCGGCTGTAGTCGCCTTTATGTGTGGCAACATTGCCCAGGTTAGCCCATGCACGCACTCTTATAGGGTCATCATTATATTTATCGCCCAGTTTCAATACCTTAATAAACCAGGTTTCGGCAAGATTATAATGTCCCGTAAACTGGTAATAAACCCCTTTTGCTGTATAAAATTTGGATAGTGCTTTACGATAATATGGTTGGTCTTCTTTTGCAACCACAAGTGAAATTGCTCTATCTGCCATGTAAAGCACACCAATGTTGGCGTTAAAAGCTAAATCATAGTTTAAATCAATTAAGGCATTAATTTTTAAGGTGTCGTGCTGGCGGGTGTGCTGTATAGAATCAACTTGTTTTTTTAGCAGGGCTACCTGTGCTTTGTCTTGTGCATAAGCAGCACTCATAAATAAAAAGGCACATATCGCCATTAAAAATATTGAACGATAAAATTTAGATGAGAAGATAAGGTTGTGATACATACCGTAATAATACAAATATTTGGCAGCTCTATATGCCCGGGCATAATCATTTTTGCCATAAATTTTGTATACATTAGTTATTGCTAATAATAACACGTATATACAAGTATAATAAACTTACATTATGGAAAGAAGAGCGTTTATAGCTACAGGCGCCATAGCAGCTGCCGGGTTCACCATTTTACCATCGGGCAGTCTTTTTGCAAAACCGTTAGACAAGGTGCGCCTGGGTTATATTGGTGTGGGCGATAGGGGCATGACACACATAGCTGCGGCTATACAGCGCATCGATTGTGAGATTGTGGCTATTTGCGATATACAGGAAAGATCATTAAAACGCTGCCGCGAAACCATTGCCAAAAGTGGCCGCCCCGCTGCAAAAGAATATACCGGCGGATTGGATGCCTATAAAAAACTGTTAGCACATAACGATATTGACGCCGTCATTATAGCCACACCATGGCAGTTTCATCACCCGCAATCAATAGATGCCATGAAAGCCGGCAAGTATGTAGGCTGCGAGGTTATAGCAGGACTTACCGTTAAGGAGCATTGGGATATTGTAGAAACATCAGAAAAAACAGGCATGCCTTACATGACGCTGGAGAATGTTTGCTATCGGCGCGATGTAATGGCAACATTAAATATGGTGCGCCAAAACCTGTTTGGCGAAGTGCTGCATGTTGAAGGCGGCTACCAGCACAACCTGCGCGACGTATTATTTAATGGCGCAGGCGGCGTTGAATTTGGCGCTAACGCGACGAGCGAGGCACAATGGCGCACCCAGTTTAATATTGACCAGGTGGGCGATTTGTACCCCACACATGGCGTTGGCCCGTGTATGAATTATATCGACATTAACCGCGGTAATCGCTTTACCCGCATGACATCATACACCACCAAAGCGCGCGGACTTGCTGCCCATATCAATGAAAAATCCCCCGGTCATAAAAACGGTAAGATAGATTATAAAAATGGCGATATCACCCAAACCCTTATCAGCTGCGCTAATGGCGAAACGGTTATGCTGACGCATGATACCCACCTGCCAAGGCCGTATTCTTTAGGTTTCAGGATAGATGGTACAAAAGGTATCTGGATGGATGTTAACCAGAGTATTTACATAGATCATCAATCAAAACAACACGATGTTTGGGAGCCGGCTAAACCATGGCTGGATAAATACGACCATCCGCTTTGGAAAAAATATGCTGCCGATGCTGCCGGAGCGGGCCATGGCGGGATGGATTGGTTTGTATTTAACGCTTTCATACTGGCCGTAAAAGAAAAAAAACAAACGCCTATAGATGTGTATGATTCTGTTACCATGAGTGTAATAACGCCGCTATCAACCAAATCCATTAAGGAAGGCAACATGCCGCAGGAGTTCCCCGATTTTACGCGTGGAAAATGGAAAGGACGCAAAAACACTTTTGCTTTAGATGATAGCGGATTGTAATGTAAAAGCGGATTTACTCTTTTCAGTTTTCTTCTACTATCGATTTTTTGCAAACAAGGTGACTTCTATCTTCAATTTGAAGAGGGGATTAGATATGTAATTGTTAAATTTTAAAAAAAAAAGCGTTAATGCTTGCTTTTTAAAAAAATATTAGGTTTTATTGTCAATAAACCTAATAGTCAAACGTTTATGAAAAAGCTTTTCGTCATCGCCGCTTGTCTGATTTGTTTTTTTACTAAGACCGGGCTTGCTCAAATTAAACAGCAGAGCACTGTTAGCCCGCCGCAGTATGATAACAATGAGACGTTATTAAAGTATATGGAGAAACTTGACGAAGATGCTGTTAAACACAGAGCTTTCGTAGAAAGTTATTACAATAAATTATATGAAACTGTGTTGGGAGCGGGCGCGTTATTTAGCGTGCTTTTAACTTTGTTTGGTCGTGGATATTTTAACTACCAAGTTGATAAATACAAAAAAGATTTAAAGGGAAGATTTAACGAGCATTATCAAGCACAGTTTGATGAACACAAAAATACTTTACAAAATCAAATTAAAGAAATAGATAAAAGTAGGGAAGAGATGAATGGGTTGATTGCACATTTTCAAGAAAACATTGATGCTTTTAAAGCTGATGCGGAAAGCAACAAAGCAATATTAATTGGCATTAACGAGATGTATACGGATCTGAGTTCTAAAGTAGTTGGCAACTATGAAATTTTATCGAGTATAACTAGATTAGAATATTTAAAGCCTGATGGGAGTGAAGTTACTTATATTAAAAACCAAACAGTACAATGTATTTCGCCAGATAGGCCAGTTAAAGTTATCGACCATTTTTTAAATATTCAAGAACCTGGCGAAGTTGAACTTATTAGTGTAAAACCTTCAGAGAGAGTTTTTAAGCCAATAAAAATTAATCCTCAACGTCAGAATATCAGATTAGAGTTTGACGATTTTACGGCAGAATCTTCTGCAAAAAGTAATGAGATTATCTGGAAGGTCACCAATGGATTCACAGGTAATAGCGAAGTATTTACCATAAATCAATTAAATAAGTGTCACGACGAAATTTTTGAGTTAGTATTTCTTGAAGAACGGGAGTGTTCTGATTTAACCTGTGAAGCGGTTGATTCAAGCGGAGCCGCAAGTAAAATAGAATATATCAGTAATTTGGAACGTAAAGACGGCAAAGCAATTTACAGACTGAAACTGCCAGAAAGACCGCTTCCTTGTAAATATCGAATAACGTGGGACTTCTAAAGAACAAATCCCTTTTAAAAGACTTGTTATAGATTATGCAATATGGGTTGTTCCCCCGCCATTAAATTTTTCGATTTTTTTCATGTCTTATATAGTTATTCGCGAATGTAAGAATATTGTTTTTATAAATCGTCAGTATTTTTTTATCTGTTTAATGTTTAAGTTAAATTTATTAACAAGGCCTATGTTTCTAACACTATTATACGCCTTTTATTGTAAAAGGTTTCCCATTTAACTTTTTTATCATCAGTAATTTGTCATAACCGATGTCCTCTTTTGTTTTTATTTGGCGTATTTCGTTCCTGGTTGCCGCTATGGTTTAACTGAACGAATCATCTTCAGCACCCCATTTACCTTCACTTTTACCTTTTTAGCCTGCGGCGATGTAATGCGATAGTTGGTTACCTTGCCATCTTTCCATCGCATATTCACCGTGAAATTGCCGCGTGCTTTCAGTCCGTTGATACGGCCCGATGCTTTCCATCCATCCGGAATGGCAGGCAACAGGTTGATATAACCCTCATGGCTTTGTATCAGCATTTCGGCAATACCGGCGGCCGCGCCAAAGTTGCCATCAATCTGGAACGGCGGCCCTGCCGATAGCAGGTTTGGGTAAATGCCGCCGCCCGCGCCATAGTTTATACCTGTCCCGGATGTAGGCTTCATCATTTGGTGATAGAGTTTAAAGGCGCGGTTACCATCCTGTAATCGTGCCCAAAACAGTTGCTTGTAGGCAATGGCCCAGCTTGGTCCGTCATCGCCCCGTACGTCAAGCGTTTTCCTGGCGGCCGCGGCAAGCTCAGGTGTGCCATTGGCGGTTATTTCAGATGCCGGGTAAATGCCGTATAAGTGCGAAATGTGGCGGTGCGTAGGCTCGGTTTCTTTGTAATCTTCCAGCCACTCCTGTATGCGTCCATCTTTGCTGATAATGCCTGCGGGTGGTATCTCTTTCAGCCGTTTCTTAAGCTGATTTCTGAAACCGGCATCAATACCTAACGTTTCAGCCGCTATAATAACGTTGCTAAACAGCTCATGCATGATCTGGTTATCAATAGCCGCGCCTATGCAAATACTGGCATGGCGGCCGCTGCCGTCAGGCATCATAAAGCTGTTTTCGGGCGATGAGGATGGCAACGTAACCATGTAGCCACTCTTAGGATCTTTGATCAAAATGCTATTATAAAACTGCGCCGAACCTTTCAGTATCGGGTAGATGTCTTTCAGGTACGCCTTGTCGTTGGTAAAGGCATAATGGTCCCACAAATTACTGCACAGCCAACCCGAGCCTGCTTTGGTAATACCCCATGAGGCACTCTCGCCCGGCTCTGTAAAACCCCAAATGTTGGTGATGACATGGGCCACCCAACCCTCGGCATTATAATAAGCTTTGGCGGTGCGCTGGCCGGGTTTTACCAGTCCGCGTACCAGCTCAACCAGTGGCAGGTTTAGTTCAGACAGGTTAGAAACTTCTACCGGGAAGTGATTCATCTGTACGTTAACATCCAGGTGGTAATCGCCGTTCCATGGGGTTTGTATCTGGTTGGCCCAAAGCCCCTGCAGGTTTGGCGGCAGCAAACCAACACGTGTGCTGCTAATGCTCAGGTAGCGGCCATATTGGTAAAACAGGGCAGGTAAACCCTTGTCTGCATCGGGGTTGGTGTGGAAGTTCGCCAGGCGCTTATCGGTAGTCAGGTTGTCGGCACCTTTGCCCAAGTCAATGCTCACACGGTCAAATAGTTTTTTAAACCTGGCGGTGTGTTCTTGCTTTAACTGGGCGTAAGGTTTCTTCATAGCCGCGGTAAGGTTTTGCTGCGCGATGGTTTTAAAGTTGGCATCCTTAAAATCTGTGCCTGCTGATAGATAGATAATCGCCTCGGTAGCGCCCTTAACTACCAAACTATTAGCGGCGCTTCTCAAAGTACCGCCCGTTAGTTTAGCTTTTACCTGCGCCAAATATTGCATACCATCGCCATTGGTACCGTTATCCAAACGCCCAAACATTTGTAAGGTGTTGCCTGATGTGCTGGTGGTTGAGCGCTCCTGCCTGTCTAAATGAACGCTAAAGTTTAGCTTGCCGGGTTTACTGGCTGTCAACTTTATAGCATCCACATCATTACTAAAACTGGTAAAGTATTCGCGGGTATAGGTAACGCCATCAAGGGTAAAGCTGGCTTTGGCAAGCGCGTTGTCTAAAGATAATTCTCTGTGGTAGTTTGTTGCTGTCGCGATATCGGCTTTGCCATAATCAAACTTCAAACTCAAGTTACCCATGGTTTGGTAGCAGCCCCACTGTTTACCGCCCGATCCGGGGCCTTTGCATACAAAGTCTTTATCTATCAGGTTTTGAGCCTCTACGTTTTTGCCAGCCAATAACAGATCGCGTATTTCAGGTAGCTTTTTGTAGGCTTCGTAATTATTGGCATCCTGTGGTGAGCCCGACCATAGGGTAATATCATTCAGGACAATCTTTTCTGTGGATATACCACCGTCAGGCATCATGCCCAAGCGTCCGTTTCCTAGCGGAAGGGTTTCTTCCCAGGTTGAGGCAGGCTTGTCGTAATGCAAGCGTAGTTGCTGTCGCTGGCCAAAAACAAGGGCCGCTAACGTGTCAAAAAACAGTGTCAGAAATAATATGCGCTTCATAGATAATTGGTTTTATGGCAAGCGCATTAAATTAGGTAAAATGTCGTTATGCTTGTATAAAGTGGCGTTTACATGCTATTATTGCATAATAACCTGCATAAATCCTATAAAAAATGAGGCGTTTATTGTTGTTTTGTCTGCTTTTGCCGCAATTGCTGCTGGCGCAAATGATTGTCCCCAATTATCCCGCGGTTGATGCCTTGGGGCGCAAGCTGCCGGATTTTAATCAAGTGGGCCCACCAAAAAAGGATAAATTTGTAGGTCTGTTTTATTGGGTATGGCACACCAACTTTGCGGCCCAAGTTCCGCTAAATGCATCAGAGATCTATGCCAAACACCCAGAAGCTATTTACCAGTTTGACAACCCGGTTTGGCGCCCGCAAGACGGAACTACGTTTCATTGGGGCGAGCCGCTGATGGGCTATTACCGCGACGAGGATCCCTGGATGCTGCGCAAACAAGCCATTATGCTGGCTGATGCAGGGGTGGATGTAGTGATTCTTGACTCAACTAATGGGTTGACTTTCAAAGAATCGTACGAAGCGTTGTTTAAAGCGTTCGACGCGGCACGTATAGACGGTATTAAAGCACCGGCTATTGCTTTCATCTTACCATTTGGGCCTAATGCGTCTGCAAAAGCCGAATTGGAACAACTATATAACGACCTGTACAAACCCGGCTTATATAAAGACCTATGGTTTTACTGGCAGGGCAAACCATTGATTATGGCCTACCGCGAAATGGCCCCGCCAGAGATGGGCGATTTCTTCACCTTTCGTCCCGGGCAGCCGGTGTATGATAAAGGACCGCAGCATAAAGATCATTGGGGTTGGCTGGAGATCTATCCGCAGCATGGTTTTGGACCGAAACCCGACGGCACTTTTGAAGAAGCGGTAGTTGGGGTGGCGCAAAACTGGTCGAAAGCCGCGGGATTGACCGCCATGAATTCTCCGGGCGCGTTTGGACGCAGTTATACGCATAAAAATGGCATGCATACCGAGCTGGGTGCGGTAAACTTTGGTTATAATTTCCAAGAGCAATGGGACAGGGCATTAGCCATAAACCCCGATTTTATATTCATTACGGGCTGGAATGAATGGGTTGCAGGTAGGGCTAAAAAGTGGCAGAAGCAGGAAAACGCCTTTCCGGATGAGTTTAACCAGGAGTTTAGCCGCGACATTGAACCGATGAAAGGTGGCCATGGCGATAATTATTACTATCAGATGATTGCCAATATCCGAAAGTTTAAAGGTATAGCTGCCCCGGTTGAAGCTACCAGTTTGGTAAAAGCTGAAGCCGATGGCTTTGTAGACTGGACAAAAGTAAGCCCGGAATTTACTGCTTACAAAGGCAGCGCCATTCATCGCGATTTTGATGGATTTAAGGGCACGCACTATGTCAACAAAACGGGCCGAAATGATATTGTATCAGCCAAGGTAGCTGCCGATAAAGCTTTTGTTTATTTCTATGTGCAAACTCAGGATAAACTGTCTAATGCAACAGATAAGGGCTGGATGCGCCTGTTTATTGATGCAGATCGGGATAGCAAAACCGGTTGGAACGGGTACGATTTTGTCATCAATCGTATTAACCCCAGGAAAGATAAAGCCATCATCGAAAAATCAAAAACTGGGTGGAAATGGACAAAAACGAGCGAGATAAATTATTGCGTTAGCAATAACATATTAGAAATAAAGGTGCCAAGGGCGCTGATAAATCAAAGAAGCACAGTCGACCTGGAGTTTAAATGGTCTGACAACATGCAGGTTGATGGCGACGCGCTAGATTTTATTATTAATGGGGATGTAGCGCCGTCAGGGAGGTTTAATTATCATTATGTGAATAGGGGTAAATAGGCCTGGCATATAGGGTTTGTCATCCTGAGCGTAGCAAAGATCTTTCTTATACAACAGAAAAGTTTCCGCTTTGCTCATCCCGCGTAGAAGATCCTTCGCTACGCTCAGGATGACAAACATTTCTGAATTGACGTGACACCAGTAGCAACAAATGCCGCTATTTTTTTAATTTAGCCGCACTATGGAAAACACCGTTCTATTAAACTACAATAAACTGGTGCGACGCAGCACCGGCCACTATAAAGCCTTTTTATACGATTGTGACGGCACACTGGCCGATAACATGCCACTGCACGCTCTTACATATATTCAGGTTGCTAAGGACAAAGGCGTAACCATTACCGGCGAGATTATCGATGAATTTGCCGGCCTGCCGGTACCTGCCGTAGTGCGCGAGATCAACAAGCGCTACAGCGTTGACATGGACCCGGACGAGTTTGCCGAGGTTCGCTTAAAGCTTTATCACGATGAATACATTGACCGTCTTACACCGGTTGAGCATGTAGTGGAGCATTTGAAGGCTCATGTTGGTAAAGTAAGAATAGCGGTAGTATCGGGCGGAACGCGCGACGCAATTGAGAAGACCCTGGACGTATTAGGCATAGCCCACCTGGTAGAAACTTTGGTATGCGCCGGCGAAACCGAGCGTGGCAAACCTTTCCCAGACCCATTTTTGGCTGCAGCCAAAAAGCTGGGCATTGACCCTAAAGACTGCCTGGTATTTGAAGACGGCGACCCGGGCGTGCAATCGGCCATTGCAGCCGGTATGGATTGGGTGCGGATAGACCAGCTTGGTTAAAAGCTGTCGCGCAGAAAATTCTCTTCGGTATTACAGTATAGCGACGAATAAATTCTTAACCCATCTACGTTGGTTTGCATTTTGCGCTGCATGTGCACTACGGGGTGGGTTGTTTTTATTTGCAGCAGGTTGCTAATAGCCTTATCTGCATGGCGCGCCCAAATCTTTTGTTCGCCCTCTTTTACCTCAATTTTGTAGTGTTCTTTCAGGATGTTGAACAATGAGCGATTCTCTAAATTTCTTGACGAAAAACGGGGTAGCTCAATATTGGTAATGTAAGTTTCCTCATACAAAACCGGCATGTTATCAATATGTCTTAATCTTGATAAAAATATGCAGCCTGCTTTGGCCTCTTCTTCATCTAACGGAAAAAAGAAATTATCTGGCCAGGCCTGTTTAACGGGCTTTTGAAGAATAGAGGTAGTTAGCTTTTGTGTGCCTATGCCAGCCGTGACACCACTAAGCGACAGGATACCCAAACCAGCTTTCGGCTCAGACACGATACTGCCTTTGCCATGTTTACGGGTAATATAACCCATATTGGCCAATGCCGATAGCGCCTGCCTGATGGTTACACGAGTGGTATCGTAAAGCTTACAGAGATCGTTTTCAGAAGGTAGCAGATCGCCCTTTTTAAAGTCACCTTTTTCAATTTGCAACTTAAGGTCTTCTATTACTTTTTTATAGAGGTGTATAACTTCCTTTTTACTCATTGTTTAGGTGATGGGTAACACAAATATATAAAAATATTGGCTTTAATTAACGTATACAGCGTTTTAAAAACTTTCACATCAAACTTGTATATACAAGATAAACTATTTATGTTTGGTGCTGTAACCCGAATAAAACCTAAAACCCGGTTCACGCCGGATAATAATCTAAAACAGCGCTATGCAGAAATTGCTTGCTACTATCGTATTCTTTTTGGTTGTAAAGGGGCTGTCTGCGCAAAATAAAAGCCTTTTAAAGTATGTCGACCCTTACGTAGGCACCGCGCCAAGCACTACTATATCAACCAAAAAACATAGCGGCGGTACAGAGCAACGTGCTAACACCATCCCCGCGGTTTGCACTCCATTTGGCATGACACAGTGGACACCACAAACCCAACGTACCGAGACTAAATGTTTGCCACCTTATTTATATAAAGATTCGGTAATGAACGGTTTCAGGGGTACGCACTGGCTCAGCGGATCGTGCGTGCCTGATTATGGCAGCGTAACTATTATGCCTATTACCGGCAAATTGCTTACTGCAAGCAAGGATGTTTCGGCTGCTTTCTCGCACGCCGACGAAATTACCCGTCCTGATTACTATCGTACAAAATTTACCGACAACCAGCTTATCACAGAGATTACGGCGACACCTCGCTGCGCTATCATGCAGTTTACCGCTGCCCAAAACGATAGCTTATATCTCTTGGTAAGCCCAAACAGCGATAAAGGCAAGGCCCGCGTTTACGTTAACCACGCAACTAACGAAATTAGCGGGTACAATCCGGCCTACCGCATTTATGTAGGCACCGGCAAACCTGCAGGTTTCAGTGGTTATTTTGTCATGCGTATTGAGCGACAGATTAGAACCGCGGGCGTGTTTAGCGGCGCGGACAGGTTTATATTAGATAGTATTGGCGATAGAAAAGATGTTGGCGCTTTCGCAGGCTTTAATGTAACTAAAGGCGAAGTGTTAAAGATCAAGATTGGCACATCGTTTACCAGCATTGCCGAAGCCAGGCATAATCTGGATGCCGAGATACCGCATTGGGATTTTAATGCCATACGCGCCAAAGCCGCCGCCGCGTGGAACAAAGCGCTGAACAAAATACAGATCACCGACAGTAACGAGAAGAATAAACACATTTTTTATACAGCAATGTACCACAGCTTTATCAACCCACGGTTGGTTAATGATGTTAGTGGAACCTATCCGAAATTCTCGCAGCAGTATCAAACCGAAAAATTAAAACCGGGGCAAAGTTATTATGATGATCTTTCTATGTGGGACATTTATCGCGCCGAGCTGCCCTTATTGGAGCTATTGCAACCAAAACTGGCCGGTAATATTGTAAATTCATTGATTCTTAAAGGGCAGCAAGGTGGCTGGATGCCGATATTTCCGGTTTGGAACAGCTATACAAGCGCCATGATAGGCGACCATACCATGCCTTTCATCGCGTCAACTTATTTAAAAGGCATTAAAGGCTATGACGTAAATGAGGCCTACCGCCTGTTGCGCCAAAACGCTTTTGATGTTGCGCCTGCGGCAGATTATGCAGATGGCAAGGGACGCCGCGCTTTGCCATCGTACCTTAAATATGGTTACATACCCTTAGAGGATTCGGTAAAAGATGCACCGCACCGCGCCGAGCAGGTATCGCGCACGCTGGAGTATGCCTTTGATGATTACGCGCTGGCGTTAATGGCTAAGAAATTGGGTAAGCAATCAGATTATCAGCTATTGATCAATCGCTCAAAAAATTACAAAAATGTGTTCGACCCTGAAACAGGTTTGATGCGTGGCCGCCATGCAGACGGCACTTGGGTAACGCCCTTTTATCCCGACAAAAAAACATCATACATAACAGAAGGTACTGCCCGCCAATATACTTTTTATGTACCGCATGATGTGCCCGGGCTAACGGATTTAATGGGCGGCAAAGCCAAATTGGAAAGCGCGCTCGATAGTCTGTTTACTAAAGGCGAATACTGGCACGGCAACGAGCCCGGCCACCAAACGTCATACCTGTACAACTTTACCGCTTCGCCATGGAAAACGCAGCAAACCATTGCACGTATCCGCGAGGAGGAATATACCGATGGCCCCGGCGGCCTAAGCGGCAATGACGACTCGGGCCAGATGAGTGCCTGGTATATTTTCAGCGCGCTTGGTTTTTATCCTGTCAATCCGGTGTCCGGCAATTATCAGTTAGGTACGCCGTTGTTTAAAAAAGCAGTCATCAATTTAGATAATGGCAAAAAGTTTATTATCAACACCATAAAAAAGTCGCCTTCATCTTTTTATCTTGGGTCGGTTAAGTTAAATAGCAAAATCAGTAAGGCTACAACTATCAGTTATAAAGATTTGCAAAGAGGCGGTGTAATGGATATTTTGCTAGCGGATAAGCCTACAAACTGACCTGAAATTTAATTTCAACTTGTATATACAACCTATAAAAAACACCTATATTTGAAACATGAAATCATACAGATTAAACAGATTATTTAACAGCCAGTCGGGCAATTGTTTTGACGTGGCCATAGATCATGGCTTTTTTAACGAGTACGGCTTTTTAAGCGGTATAGAAAATATCCAAAAAGCAGTTGAGGTTTTAGTAGATGCCGCTCCGGATGCTATACAATTAACCGTTGGGCAGGCGCAATATTTACAATCATTGCCAGGCAGGCAAAAACCATCATTAGTATTACGTACCGATGTCGCTAACGTTTACGGTAAAGAATTACCACGCGCGTTGTTTAGCCGTATGATAGAAAACCCGGTTGAGCAAGCTGTGCGTTTGGATGCCACCTGCGTGGTGGTTAACCTATTCAGCATTCCCGGCGAGCCTGAAGTGGCCGACCAGTGCATTCAAAACATATTAAAAATAAAACCGGTATGCGAACAATACGCTATGCCGCTAATGATTGAGCCATTGGTATTTCGCCCTAATACTGAGGCTGGGGGCTACATGGTAAACGGCGATCCGGAAAAGATCATCCCATTAGTACGCCAGGGCGTTGAGCTTGGTGCCGACATTATCAAAGCCGATCCAACCGATGACGTTAACCAATATCACCGTATTGTTGAGATAGCAGGTAACATACCTGTATTGGTACGTGGTGGCGGCAAAGCCAGCGATCAGGAAATTATGGACCGTACATACGGCCTGATGCAGCAGGGCGTTAGAGGGATAGTATATGGCCGTAACGTTATACAGCACGCTAATCCTGCTGGCATGACTAAGGCGTTGATGGCGCTGGTGCATGAAGGGGCAAAACCTGCTGATGTAATGCATCTTTTAAATAAATAATTTATATAGATTTATCGTACCAATTGATGAAAACAGTAAATATCGGGATAATAGGTGGCGGCTTAATGGGGCGCGAGGCGGCCAGCGCTTTTGGACGTTGGTTTGCGCTGAATGATTTCCCGGCGAAAGTAGAATTAAAAGCGGTTTGCGATTTGAACCAACAAGTGTTAGACTGGTATAAAAACATCAACACTGTTGATCTGCTAACCACCAATTATAAAGAACTTTTAGAGCGTGCAGATATAGACGTAGTTTACGTTGCCCTGCCACATAACCTTCATAAAGACTTTTATATTGAAGTACTTGAAGCCGGTAAAGACTTATTGGCCGAAAAACCCTTCGGTATTGATCTGGAAGCAGCATTGGCTATCCGCGATAAGGCCGAGCAATTGGGTCGCTTTGTGCGGTGTAGTTCTGAAATGCCTTTCCTGCCTGGTCCGCAGCGTGTTATTGAGGAAGTCAAATCTGGCCGTTTGGGTGAGATCATTGAGGTAAAAGCTGGCTTTTTACATTCAAGCGATATCGACTTCAATAAACCCATCAACTGGAAAAGGCAGGTTAAATATTGTGGCGAAATTGGCGTAATGGGCGATTTGGGTATGCACGTTTTACACGTACCCCTGCGTTTGGGCTGGAAACCGGAAACGGTATACGCCAACCTGCAAAAAATAGTGAATGAAAGACCGGATGGTAAAGGCGGCATGGCCGTTTGCGATACCTGGAACAACGCTACCCTAAATACGCAGGTTACCATTGATGGCAACAAAGTGCCGATGCTGTTAGAAATGAAACGCATAGCACCGGGAGAAACCAACACCTGGTACATTGAAGTTTTTGGTACCAAGGGCGGTGTTAAATACAGCACTAAAGATACCAAGGCGTTATGGACATTCAGGATAGACGGCGACCAATACTGGCAGCGTACAGATCTTGGCTTTAAAGGTGTGCCTTTCCCTGTTATTACGGGTGGCATTTTTGAGCCTGGCTTTGCCGATTGCTTTATGCAGATGCTGGCCGGTTATGTTGCCGAGCGTGAAGGCGCGTTAAACGGTCGTTTTGGTTGCGTAACGCCTGACGAAGCTGTGGAAAGCCATTATGTATTTGTGGCTGCGCTTGAATCATTTGCTAATACATCAGTAGAGAAAATAAATTATCAACAGCAACCCGCATGAAAAGATCAGAAATAAATAGGGCTATCATGAAATCGGGTGTGTTTTTTATAAACAACCGCTGGGCCATGCCACCACAACCTAAATGGGATGTGACGGATTTTGGCCTGGGCGATTTTGAGAAATTTGGCCTGATACTGATCAACCTTGCAGAAGAGGCCGAGTATTGCGAGAAGCTGATGTACGCCGCAAATGGGCAAACCACCCCATCGCACACGCATAAAAAGAAGAAGGAAGATATTATTTGCCGTACCGGCGAGTTGGTGGTACAACTTTGGGCCAATGATCCTGCAAAAAGCAACAGTCAGGGTACCTTTGAAATGAAGGTAAATGGCGTTTTTAAAACCATCACATCAGGCGAAAAAGTTAACCTGAAAGCCGGCGAGCGTATTACTATTGAACCGGGTATCTGGCACGAATTCTGGCCAGAGAGCGAAGAATGTATTATTGGTGAAGTATCTACCGCTAATGACGACCTGAACGATAACTTTTTTTCAAACCCGGACATTGGCCGCTACGCCCATATTGACGAGGACGAAGCGCCGCTGGTTAAACTGCTAAGCGATAAATAAACCATGAGAAACGGTATTTTAGTTGGCGGCAACTGGATAGTTGACCAGGTAAAACTGATTGACGTTTTCCCGGAAGAGGAGAAACTGGTAAACATTTTTTCTGAAAGCAGCTGTAATGGCGGGTCGGCATATAATGTCATTATGGACCTGGTTAAACTGCAGGCCTCATTCCCACTTAGTGGTGTAGGTTTAGTGGGCGATGATGAGCGCGGCGAGCAAATTATTAACCATTGTCAAAGTGTGGGAATCAATACCACGCAGATTCGTAAAACCAGTAAATCATACACATCATACACCGATGTAATGAGTGTGAAAGAAACCGGCAAGCGCACTTTTTTTCACCAGCGAGGCGCAAATGCATTGCTGGATATCAGCGATTTCGATTTTACTATATCGACAGATAAAATTTTCCATTTAGGCTACCTGTTGCTGCTTGACCAACTGGATATTGTTGAAGTAGACGGTACCACCCGCGCATCAAAAGTGTTAAGAAACGCTAAGCAAAAAGGCCTGATAACCACGGTAGATATCGTAAGCGAACGCTCAAACCGTTTTAAGGATGTTATACCATCATCATTGCCCTTTATTGATTACCTGTTTGTAAACGAGTATGAAGCGGGCATGATAACCGGGTTGAAAACCATTAGCGATACAGGTAGCATTATTTTAAAAAGCTGCTATGCTGCTGCTTTGCAATTACTGGATATGGGTGTTAAAAAATGGGTTATCCTGCATTTCCCTGAAGGGGTTATCGCTATCAGTAAAAGTGGACAATCACATTATCAACCCAGCTTAAAAGTACCGGCAGAGCGGGTTAAAGGTGCATCCGGTGCCGGCGATGCATTTGCTGCAGGCGTTTTATTAGGCATCCACGAGAATAAGGAAATGGAAGATTGCCTTAAACTGGGTGTAGGCGCCGCCGCATCAAGTTTATTTGAATCAACTTCATCAGATGGTGTGCTACCATCGGCAGAATGCCTTAAATTAGCAGATCTTTACGGATACCGCGAAGCAATCTAAAAACACCTAAAAGAATACCTTGGATAACACCATTGGCAAATTACTGGAAAGCATACTGCCTGCCGATAGGATCAAAACTAATCTTATCGACCTGGTAGCATCTGCTTCGGACGCTGGCTTTTACTACCTGCGCCCCCAAGCTGTAGTTTTGCCCATGAACGAGGATGAGGTGGTTAAGCTGTTCACTTTTTCTAAGCAACATCGTATTCCATTGGTGTTTCGTACTGCCGGTACCAGCTTATCAGGCCAATCTGTAACCGATGGTATTTTGGTTGATCTGAGCCAGCATTGGAACAAGGTAGCGGTTGAAAATAACGGCGAACAAGTTCGGGTGCGCCCGGGCGCTATAGGCAATGTGGTAAACACCTATCTTAAAAAATATCAACGTAAAATAGGTCCCGATCCGGCGAGTATCAATTCGGCCATGATGGGCGGTATTATATCCAACAACGCCAGCGGCATGTGCTGCGGGGTGAGCAAAAATTCTTATCATACCGTAAAATACATTCGATTTATATTGCCTGACGGAAAGACATATAATACCGAGATCCCTGCCGATTATATTCGGTTTCAGCATGAGTCGGCACCGCTTTACAATACCCTTAAAAGTTTAAGGGATTCGATCCAGATGAACCCTGAGGTCTATGACCGTATCAGGAAGAAATACAAAACCAAAAATACCGTAGGCTATTCTGTAAACGCTTTTATTGATTTTAAGGAGCCAATGGATATACTGGCCCACCTGCTGGTTGGTGCCGAAGGTACTTTAGGATTTATTGCAGAAGCTGTTCTAAACACAGTTAACGACTATCCTGAAAAGCTAACCGCCATACTTTATTTCAACGACATCTATGCGGCGTGCAAAGCTATAATACCATTAACGGTATCCGGTGCCGAAGCTGTTGAACTGATGGATCGGGCCTCGCTACGATCCATAGAGAATACTGTTGGCATGCCGGCCATCATCAAAACCTTGCCTGAAACGGCGGCCGCGTTGCTGGTAGAATACCAGGGTAACACGCAAGACGAGCTGCAAGAGCGCATGGCTAAGTTTTTGGCTATCGCCGATGATTTGGGTTTGCTGGAGCAGGCTGCATTTACCGCCGTACCTTATGAGCAGGCTTTGTTCTGGAAAGTGCGTAAAGGCATGTTCCCCGCGGTTGGGGCGGTGAGGGCCAGCGGCACATCTGTTATTTTAGAGGACGTAGCTTTCCCCGTTGACAGGTTAGGCGATGCGATATCTGATTTACAGCTAATGTTTAAACAGCATGGCTATACCCGTGCTATTATCTTTGGCCATGCTAAGGATGGTAATATACACTTTGTAGTCACCCAGGCTTTTGACACACCTGCCGAAGTGGAGCGTTATCAACTGTTCTTACAGGATGTGGTTGACTTAGTGGTAAAGAAGTATGACGGTGCCTTGAAGGCAGAACACGGCACCGGCCGTAACATGGCTCCTTTTGTGGAGACCGAATGGGGCGGCGAGGTCTACCGGGTAATGAAAGCCGTTAAAGAGGCTGTCGACCCTGAAAACCTGCTCAATCCCGGCGTTATTATCAACGCCGATAAGCATGCGCACATTAAAAACCTTAAGGAACTGCCACAGGTTGAAGAAGAGGTTGACCGCTGTATTGAATGCGGCTTCTGCGAGCACAAATGCCCAAGTCGTAACATAACCCTTACGCCACGCAAGCGCATTGTGGTACGCCGCGAGTTGCTTAATTTAAAGAACAAAGGCAAAACGGCACAGCATGCCCAATTGCTTCATCAATACCAATACGAGGGCCTTGACACTTGTGCTGTTGACGGTCTGTGCGCTACCGCCTGCCCAGTTGACATTAACACCGGCGACTTGGTGAAACGCCTGCGCCGCGAGAACCACTCAGAGTTGGCCAACAAGCTGGCCTTGCTAACCGCCAGGAACTTTAAGACAGTTTATAAAACGGTGAGGTTTGCTTTAGCATCAGGCGTTACGGTTAACAAGGTATTTGGGCGCAAGGCCATGTACAACGTTACCAATGGCTTGCGTAAAGTAGTGCCTGCGTTCCCGCTATGGTCAAACCAGTTGGCTTTGGCGGGCGAGTTACCTACATCGTCATTCAAGCTGAGTAGTACCAGGGGCATTGTGTATTTCCCGGCCTGTATATCAAGAGCTATGGGTGAGCCTGTTGCTGGGCAAAAAGGCGTTATGGACACCTTTATGGATGTGTCGGCAAAGGCGGGCATCAATGTCATTATACCTAAAGATATTGAGCAAAACTGTTGCGGGCAGATCTACTCATCAAAAGGCTTCCAGGACGCTTATACCTACACGGTTAACAAAACGATAAGTAAGCTATGGCAGGAGAGCGGCCAGGGCAAGCTGCCGATAGTGTTGGATATTACCTCGTGTACCCAGACACTTACTAACTGTCGACCGGCCCTAACCGACGAGAACAAAGCCCGATTTGACGCTTTGCAGATTATCGACAGCGTGACTTATATCCACGACTATGTGTTGCCCGAGATCACCATCGTCAAAAAGAAAAATAACATCGTGTTGCACCCGGTATGTTCATTACAAAAGATGCCGGGACTTGAGGCACAGTTCTCTAAAATAGCTACCGCCTTCGCGGTCAATGTAAACCAACCTGTATTTGCAGGCTGCTGTGGCATGGCCGGCGACAGGGGCTTTTTGCACCCTGAGCTCACCCGATCGGCCACCAAACCCGAAGCCCACGAGGTTAGGGAGCAGGGTTACGACGGCTACTACTCATCATCCAAAACCTGCGAGATTGCCTTGTCCGAAGCGGTTGGGCAAAACTATCATTCTATACTGATGCTGGTAGATGAGTGCACGTCTGAACTGGGTTGACCCATTTAGTGTAATTGCTTGATAATAAGCAATTGCTTATCATTGTATCAGCCAATTATTCCCTCTCATCATGAAAAAAGTATGGTACTGCCTGCTTGCGGTTTTGTATAGTCTGCACGGCCTCGCCCAAACCGATCCGCATCGCTTGGATTATAAAGACGTGTTCGACAACATGCACTATAACCAGCCCTTACGACCACAAGTACACTACACCCCCATAACCGGGCAGATTGCCGACGCTACCGGCCTTGTAAAATACAAGGGCACCTACCACCTTTTCTATATGTACGATGAATGGTCCAAAGCCCGCCGCGACAACAAGAACTGGGGCCACGCCATCAGTAACGATATGGTTTATTGGACGCAGGAGCCACAGGTAACCAACTCCATTATTGATAACCGACCGGGTAGTGGTAGCGGTATTGTAGATTGGAACAATTCGCTTGGTTTGCAGCGTGGGGTTGAGAAGACTTTGGTGATCTTCTACACCGACTACGGCCGGGGCATGGCGCTCTCTTTTAGCAACGATGCCGGTAAAACCTGGATCCGCCATAAGGCCAACCCGGTGATACCCATGCATGGCGACATGCGCGACCCTAACGTGTTTTGGTATAAGCCTGACCAGTCATGGCGAATGGTTTTATATGAGCGCGATGGCTTCCAGTTTTACAAGTCGACAGACCTTGTTAAGTGGGATTACCTGAGCCGTATAGAAGGCTTTTACGAATGCCCTGATCTTATAGAGATGCCGGTAGACAATAACCCCAACAACAAGAAATGGGTAGTAATTGATGGCAACGGCGCTTACTATATAGGCAAGTTTGACGGCACCAAGTTTACACCCGAAACCCCTGTTAATCCCTTGGGTACCGAGGTGTTTATGGATGGCGCGCACAAGCATAAGTACGTAAAGGACATCTACGCTACCCAAACCTGGAAGCAATCGTACGAGGGTGACGGTCCGTTCTATCAGTTAGGCTTTATGCTCATTAACAGCGCCCCGACGCAAAAACGCACCTGGAGTCAACAGCTGTTCTTCCCTGTCGAGCTTAGCCTGCGTACCATCGACGGCAAATTACAACTATGCCGTAACCCTATCGACGGCATTAAGCAACTGCGTTATGACCCGCACCTTTGGGTAAACCAAACTATAACGCCGGGCGACAATTTGCTGAAAGACATTAAAGGCGATGTCTTTGAGATAGACGCGGCGATCGGTCTCGGCAAAGCCAAACAATTAACTTTTAACATCCGGGGCGAAAAGGCGGTTTATAGTGTGAAGGAAAAACAACTAACCTTTTTAGATAGTAAGGTAAAAGTTGACGCGCCGGGAAACAAGCTTTCGTTGAGGTTTATCATTGACCGTAATTCGGTAGAGATCTATGGCAACCAGGGCGAGGCTAACGTAACGCGCTTTTTCTATCCTGATGAAGCTAACCGCAATTTAAGTTTGACTGTCGACAGCGGCAACGCGGTGCTAACTAAATTTGAACTATACCGGCTGGAGTCCATTTGGCTTAAGCGCGAGCAGGAACTGGGAAATCAAAGAGAGCGACAACCCCTTAAATAACTCGTTATAAAGCGATGTTTTGTTTCAGATAAAAAGTGAAACAAATGAAACAGTGTTTTATATTAACTATCTGTTTATTAAACATTTAAACAATTGGGTTGAAACAGTTTGTAACAGTAGTAAACCTTTAGGGTTTGTAATATTACTGTCTAATAATCAATTAGTTACTGATTTTTGACCTGTGTTCTAAAAATGAGTGAAACAGCTGAAGTGAAACACTTTACCGTGAACTTTCTACCGTATAAACAAAGCTATCGGCCTTGTAATAACCCAGGTTAAATTCGATAGGGCGCTCGCCATGATCATAAACAAAACGCTTACGAAAAAGCACGGGGCCATGCGGTGGGATTTGCAGTTTACCGGCTATAAAAGTGTCCGCAGCTTTGGCGCTGATCTCTTCTTTGGATAGCGTGGCTATTACAGAATGCTCATTTTCAAGCATTTCGTATAATGGCGTGTTAAAGTCCTCTTCGCCGGTTAAGCCCACACGGGGGTGGAAGTAAGATACAAAGTATACAAACGGGGCTTCGGGTGTGCCGCGCAGCTTTTCCATTTTAAGTACTTTACGGTCGGGTTTTATCTCAAAGAAATCAACCAGTTCATCATCGGGCAATACCCATGACACCTGCATCTCAAAGTTTTTAACCTCAATGCCGCGCAACTTCATCTCTTGTGAGAAGCTTAACCAGTTGTTAGATTTTGAGCTTACCACACTTTTGGCAACCTTGGTGCCGGTGCGTTTTTTGCGCACTAAAAGTCCCTCAAAAACCAGCTTATTTATGGCCTGCCTTAGGGTAGATCTTGAAAT
>JAZKET010000099.1:29906-30153 GCA_040386815.1 Bacteroidota bacterium
AGCCAGGATTTTTGCCAGCTCAATTTCGTTAGGGAAAGTCTTGCCGTTTTGATACTCATCTTCACTGATCATTTTACGCAAAAGCGTCTCGGCCTGCGCATGCAGAGGTATCGGGCTTTTATGATCAATAGCGTATCTCATTTGTAGCTACAATTATACGGATTTTTGAGATGATTGTATATGCCCCAGAGGGGCTACCGCTTTGTAGTAAATTATAGTTTTAAATGTTTTGCGCCGGAGGTGCTAC
>JAZKET010000100.1:0-39728 GCA_040386815.1 Bacteroidota bacterium
ATTGATTTTTTTAGCACTTTGCCTGTTTCCATGTTTTTTATGGTCCAGTCCAAAGTTTCAAACAGACGGTCCAGCTCGGCAGTCTCGGTGTTTTGTTTACCTAACTGGCTCAATACAATAAGGCTTAAAAAGCTTTTTGGGTGCGATGTAATAAAGGTTTTAAGTACGCCACGCTGATTTGACTGCAGGGCTTTTATCCGCTCCTGAACAGAACGCTGAAACTCAGCCGAACTTGCTTGCTGTGGCGTAGTGGCCAGCCTGTCGTCATTCAATTTTTTTGCAGCAGCGTTTACCGGCACTAGTTGCGCGGCTAAAAACTTGTTGTCATCGTTTAATACAGAGCCGGTTATTTCGGCATATTTTATCGAGTCTTTTTCTGTGCCGATATTGATACTTCCCTGATCTACAAAAAGATTCAACATATCTGGCGCGTCGCCCAATTTGGCCATGCCAACACCTTTATGGTCAATAACCAGCATGGCAAATGATGGGCTGGGTACACTGCCGTGTATGGTAAAACTTCCGTTTATCACCAGGGCAGAGTCTACCATCTTTATAGCACCTTGCTGGTAAAGTAAATAAGCCAACGCAGGCGTACTTACATTACCCACTTTACCTTTCACCATAAATGCGGTAGACAACTGTTGTGCAAAGCCCATTGCCGGTAACATCAACAGTAAAAACAATAATTTCTTCATCAACTAAATATTATCAGCTTGATTAACGTATAATTTAACTACGGATTGCCTTTTTACGACAATTTTTGATAGGTGCGCCACCAAAGGTCCGGCATTTCGCCTGACACAGCGGTTTGATAGTCGTCATACCGGCAGGGTACTAAATGAAAACGCTCGTTTTTTGATCCGCCCGTAGGGTAGGGTACCTGCATCCACCAACGGCCTGATTTTTTGCTTTTTACAAATACCAGCTCATGATCGTCATGCGTCAAACTGGTTTTATAGATCAGGTATTGCGATTTTGGATTAAGCGGAAAATCCTTTTTACGGTTATACACCCCATCAATAAAATACCATATCATTTGCGATAGCAGCATGGCCGTTTGCCCGTTACTATCGTAGGCAGGATTAAATTCGTAAAAACCTATAGAAGTAAGCTTATCATTAAAACCTGCATAACGACAGATCTGGCAAGCTTCTTCGCCATATAAGCCATTAGGGGTAGCGTTAGCATTAGCCACGGCATCGGCAGATCGGATAGCGCTGATGTCAAAGCTTATCATATTAGCGTTACGGATAACAGGTTCGGCAATACTAATGTTACTGCTTAATGCGCCCAGGCGATGTACATCAAAATACAATTTCTCCATCACCCTTAAACTATCCTGGCTTGCAAAAAAGGTTTGATAGCCCAGGTTGCTATAGTTAAACAGATAATTAGGCTCGTGCAAAAATATACGGTTAAGGTATGATGTTGAGGTGGTGGCTATTGTTGTAGTATTATCCTCAGGGTCCAGATCAAAGTGCGAATCGACAACTACCAGGTCAACTTTTTGCTCCAGGGTTTCATACCCCAGGTATTGCGCATAAGTAAGGTCTTGCCCACCACCGATAATAACAGGGATGATGTCTTTCTTAACCAGTTCGGCCACTATGGTTTTAACGGCGAAATACGTATCGGTAACCGTCTCGCCCGGGCGGATGTTGCCCAAATCGACAATACGGGTGGTATAAGCGCCTTCGTGTAGTTGGTAAAGCTTCTCGCGCACATAATCAGGGCCTAAAGCGCAGCCTGAGTTGTTTGTCGAATTTCTGTCGTCGAGAACACCAAAAATAGCAATTTCAACAGGTTGCTCCAGGTCTGGGAAGCTATCTGTATATATATTGATCTTACTGCCCAGGTGACTGGTAAAATACCCGTTTTTTGGGGCGATGTTATTCAGATCAACAGGAGCGAAAAAATCAGATAATGACATGGATCAATGTAGCGCATTTATGCTTGTTTGCAAATATGCGGATAGATGGGCGTATGTGCAAGTTAAGAATAAACATCCTGCACTTACCATTTATTCTGAACTATGATTAATAGTTTATTTGCTTACGATAAGTGGCAATGTTACCCAATGCATATTTTATGCCTATGCCAAATTGGGCGTATGAGTCTTTTTGTTTACCCGCTGTAAAGCCGTCAAGGCCATCGCCTAAAACAAAATTGTATTGATAGCCAAGGTCTATTTTAAGGCCCGGCTCGCCATAACGGTTATATAATTTAAATTCGTATCCTAACCTAAAAGGTACAATCAGTTGTTTGCTTTTATCTTCGCCGTCACTGTAAAAGCCAGGTGTTTTAATAGAGTAGCGGTTAATCTCTTTTATGTTGTTAAACACTACCCCTAAACCAGACGAAACGTATAAGTTTTTAAAAGCATTAACTACGCCGCCGCCAGAGTAGTCAAGTATTTCGCCCCCCTGTAGCTGGCCCCTAAGTAAAACTGCGTTATAGGCATTGGTAAATTGCCTGCCGGTAGTAGTGGTAAGCGCATCGCCCCCTTGCAGATTGCCGGTTTGTACCTCAACCACATAGTTAACAAATGGTGTAGCGTTATAAGTGAAGGTAAGGCGTGCAGACCTGGTGCTTTTTAAGGTTTGCGCATCGGTATAAGCCGTGTTAAAATCAAGCCCAACGCCAAACTCATATTCTTTATAATTATAGCCAACCTGCGCTTTAGCCGTGCTTAAGCAAAGGCATAGTATTAATAATGAAAAACAGCTTTTGGTAAATTGGTTCATGTTATTAACGCGCAAGTTTAAATTGTGCTCCGAATTTATTTAAAATAAACCAGTTTTTTACAAACTCAAGTAATTATTGATACACACTATTTTATATATTTGGGGCCATTATAAAAAAAACAGCATCTGCTATGTCAAAAATTAAAGTAAATAATCCGGTTGTTGAGCTGGATGGCGATGAAATGACCCGCATAATCTGGAAGTTTATTAAAGATAAACTGATAGTACCTTACCTTGACCTGGACATTAAATATTATGACCTGGGTTTAGAATATCGCGACGAAACTAACGACCAGGTAACCATTGATGCCGCTAACGCTATTAAACAATATGGTGTAGGTATTAAATGCGCTACCATTACTCCTGATGAGCAGCGTGTTGAAGAGTTTGGATTGAAACAAATGTGGAAATCGCCAAACGGAACTATCCGTAATATTTTGGATGGTACTGTTTTCCGTGAGCCTATTTTAATGAACAATGTGCCACGTTTAGTGCCAAACTGGACAGCACCTATCTGCATTGGCCGTCACGCATTTGGCGACCAATACCGTGCTACTGATTTTGTTACTAAAGGCAAAGGTAAACTTACTATAACATTTACGCCCGAAGATGGTGGCGAAACACAATCTTTTGAAGTGTTTAACTTTAAAAGTGATGGCGTTGCATTAGCCATGTATAATACTGACGAGTCTATCCGTGGTTTTGCGCACTCATGCTTTAACCAGGCATTGATGAAAGGCTGGCCATTATACTTATCAACTAAAAATACCATCCTGAAAAAATACGATGGTCGTTTTAAAGATATTTTTGAAGAGATCTATCAAAACGACTACAAAGCTAAGTTTGACGAAGCGGGTATAGTTTATGAGCACCGTTTAATTGATGACATGGTGGCATCGGCCCTTAAATGGAATGGTAACTTTGTTTGGGCTTGTAAAAACTATGATGGCGACGTACAGAGCGATACTGTAGCGCAAGGTTTTGGTTCATTAGGTTTAATGACATCTACTTTGGTTACTCCGGATGGTACTGTAATGGAAGCAGAAGCAGCACATGGTACAGTGACACGTCACTACCGCGAGCACCAGGCAGGCCGCCCAACTTCGACTAACCCTATCGCGTCTATCTTCGCATGGACCCGTGGTTTAGAGTTCCGCGGCAAACTGGATAATAACCAGGAGCTGATTGATTTTTGCCATACTTTAGAGCAGGTTTGTATTGAAACTGTTGAAAGCGGTAAAATGACTAAAGATTTAGCTATCACCATTAAACCTAAAGTACAACACGGTGTAGATTTCTTATACACCGAAGAGTTTTTAGAAGCTATTGATGAAAACTTAAAAGCTAAATTGGGTAAGTAATTATTCCTGATTTGATATTATAAAAAAGCCCATCTGAGATTTTCAGATGGGCTTTTTTGTTTATGTTTCGTACTACCTTAGTAGCCGGAGTCGGTTATGTATTCTCTTAGCTTTACAAAGTAGCCGTTCAGATGATAGATCTTAACTTCATAAGTAGGGGCACTGTTTGATGCTGCGGCTAAAAGCCCGCCCGCCACGCCAAACAGCACTGCACCGGCAATCACATCGGTTGTGTTAGCGGTAGCGGATATTTTACCCACAAAAGTAAAATCGGTGCCAGCTTTTTCTAAAGGATAATATTCAAACTCTGTAGCGATATATGGTTTGCCATTATGCACCAACGCATACACGGTATCTGTAGCAGGGATCTTTTTTGCAACACCTTTATCATCAACCAGTTTAACATTGCTCTTTTTTACCTTTTTGCCATCGAGCATAAATTTGGCGTCGGGGGTTTGATCTGCAAAAGATTTATAACTGTAATACAATCCGTCGGTGTACTTATCAGTAGTATATAACTTAATTTTGCTTTTTTCGATACTGTCCACTTTGGCAATATCGCGGTGAGCTACCAGGCTGCCATTAGCAGATTTAACAAGATTTTTGGCAATAAAGCTAATTAATGTTTCGCTTCCTTTTTTTAATAGGGACCGGGTAACATCTCCGGCGGTTATGATAATCAAAGTGTCAATAACATCAATTTTTTGATAGCCATTGGTGTTTTTAGCAAATAGCTGGGCTTGTAAATTAAAGAAGCCACGGTCTTTAAATGTGGAAGTGATTTCGGCAAAATTAAGTTGGCGGAGTTGTAATAATAATTCGCCGGATTGAGATGTTTGATCCGTCAACCCTGCCATTATGTTATCAAGTTGAGCTGCTAAGGGCTTTTTAGCTATTACTTTAGCAGGTTTGTTGCCCATGCCTGTTTGTACTATGCCCATACCTTCAGTATCCGGACGGGCATCTATCAAGGATAGTTTATTATATAAACTATTAGCCACCTTTTGTTGAGGTAATTCAAGCAAAAGCTTTTTTGTGCTTTGAGCCTGTACTGTATAGCTCATAAAAAATAAGGCAATTGCCGATGTGTATAATTTTGAATAGGATAACCCTGGAAACATGTGTGATAAGTTTTAAGTCCTAAAGTTAATTTATTTTCATTTCGGTGCAAATTTTGCTGTAGTTAAATCATTAAACAAATTACCATTTCAGGTTTCGCATTTAACTGATACCTTTGCAACCTTAAACAACACTATCATGTCTACTGCACTATATCCATTAAAATTCAAAACCATATATAAAGACAAGATCTGGGGAGGTCAAAAAATAAAGACTTACCTTAAAAAAGATTTTGGTAACCTGCCTAATTGCGGCGAAACATGGGAAATATCTGGTGTAAAATCTGATGTTTCCATAGTTGATGGGGGTGCTTTAAACGGCGAATCGTTAGCTGATTTGTTAGTGCAATATGGTGCAGATTTAGTGGGCGAGAAGGTGTACAAACATTTCGGTAATATCTTCCCGCTGTTGGTTAAGTTTATCGACGCTAACGAAGATCTATCTATACAGGTACACCCTGATGATGAGTTGGCTAAAAAACGCCATAACTCTTTTGGTAAAACAGAAATGTGGTACATCATCGAGTCTGACCCGGGATCGACCCTTATTGCCGGTTTTAATAAAGAAACCAATCAGCAAGAGTATGTTCAAAAACTTGAAGGTGGACATTTGATGGACATTTTGAACCGCGAAACCGCCAACGCGGGTGACGTGTTTTTCTTACCTGCAGGCCGTGTGCATACCATTGGTGCAGGTTTGTTGCTGGCAGAAATTCAGCAAACATCAGACATTACCTACCGTATTTATGACTTTGACCGCGTTGACGACAAAGGCAACAAACGCGAGCTGCATACCGAAGAAGCTTTAGCTGCTATTGATTACAAACACTATCCGGAATATAAAACCAGCTACACCCCTAAACAAAACGAAACCGTAGAATTGGTTAGCTGCCCATACTTTACCACTAACGTTTTAGACGCTACGGATAGTACCGGTAAAGATTACAGTAATCTTGACTCATTTGTGATACATGTTTGCCTTGCAGGTGCCTACACTATTAAATACAACGGCGAAAGCTATCCGGTTAAAATGGGTGAGTGTATGCTACTGCCAAAAACTATTGATAAAGTTGTATTAGAAACCGAAACTGGTTTTAAAATATTAGAAAGCTATATAGCTTAATACTCATTAAGTAAGTGAAATAGAAAAGGGGCTTTATGCCCCTTTTTTGTTTACGCGCTATATCGAAGTTTTTTGTAAAAAATTCTACCCATCCCCACCAAAATATTTACTAATAACAATATCTGTACTAACACAAATAAAGTAACCCCATCCGTTATAAGCTTGATAGTTTGATAATCGTCTGCTTTTAAATTTATTTTTAAAAGCAACGCTAATAAAGCTATGGTAATTACCACATGAAATCAGACAAGCCATTTTTGCCAAAATATTTTTTCGGTTAGCTTGTAAAGTCCCCACAAAATCAATAGTAAAACAATAACCAGGCTAAACGCAATGCTAAGCGGCATTACAACGTACGTGTCATGGAAATTGATGTCAAAAGGCTGTCTCCCGGCGAGCGATGCAATAATTAATAGCACAATTGCCGTAGGTATAAACAAATGGAACGGGCGCTTTTTAATATCTGAAATTAAATTCTTCATCGCTGATATTTCCAGTTTCTTGACTTACCTTCTGCTATCCATTCCAAAGCAGTTTCTATACGGCTTTGGCGAGTAGTTTCTGTTTTAGCTTCTGTTATCCACTCCAGATACTCTCGTTTTTTAGATGGGCTAAAGTTTTGATAGGTTGCTAATGCCTTTTGATTTGTACCCAATTCTTTGGCAAAATAATCAGGCATTTCTATTTCAGCCTTCGGCGCTTTAGGTGGTGCCGCTTTCTTAGGTTTTGCGGGTGGCGCGCCGTCTTTTATGGCCAGGGCTTGCAATATGATGTCTTTCAAAATCTCGTCGCTTGGCAGGTCGGACAGTTTACCTAATCGACCAAAATTACCGGCCGATTCTTTATCGTCGCCAAGTTGTATCACCCCATGTGGGTCGGCAAAGGTTGAGCTGCCCCAAAAGCCAAACACGCAATGTTCTTTAAAGCCGGCCATGTTTGCCAGCACGCCCTTGTATTCAAAAAAAGGGTGTCCCCATTTAATGGTCTCTGTTATCTGCGGCGACATAGAATGCATCAGCTGGCGGATATGATTTAAAATAGGCTGTGCAAAGGCTGCTCTCTTAGCTATGTACGCGTCAATACGTGGGTCATACTGTTCCATATCACCAAGATAATAGTTTTTGTATAACAGTGCGAAATTACTTACTCAGGTGTTCGCAAATCTCTTTTATCGAAGTACTTATTGGCTTAAACTCAATGCCAATGGCAGCTTTTATTTTGTTGTTATCAAAATTGCGGGTTTGGATTGATGATAAAGCGGCTATTTTGTCAATAGCAGGTGGTTTGCGGGTAATTAAACTTGCAAACGCAGCTCCGCGCCAGGCCAATTCCATCATCCATGGCTTGGCTAAATAGGGGGGCGGTGTAATATTAAAACCTTCGGCGGCTTCTGTGGTGATATCTTTATAACTCCGGTTTTCTGCACTAATGATGTAGCGTTGCTCGGTTATTCCGCTATCCATCAGGGCTATCATGCATTTGGCAACATCTTGTACATCAACAAAGCCTGCTGTGCCCTGTGTGTAAAATTTAAGGCCCTTACGTACAGTTTCAAAAAGTTGGCCGCTGCCAAGGGTGCCCGCGTTGGGCCCTATAATTAATGACGGATTTACAATCACTGCATCCAATCCTTCTGCAATACCGCGCCATACTTCCATCTCGCTTTCCAGCTTTGAAATGGCGTAGCCATCGTGCTCTGTGCTTATGTCAAGGTGATGGTTTTCGGTAATAAGTTCGTCTGGTTTTGCAGTGCCAACAGCTGCAATAGAGCTTACATGTACCATTCTAACGCCGCGTTCTGTACATAAGTTTACCAAATTACCTGTGCCGGTAACGTTGGTGCGAATCATTGGCTCTTTATCCGCTTGTTTTAGTGATACCCAGGCGGCTGAATGATAAACTTGCGTAACACCTTCAAGCGCATCTTCTAACGCGAAAATATCAAGCATGTCTGCATCAACCCATTCAATATTTTTGTAGGACGATAATAAAGCCGGAACAATAGATGTAGCACGTTTGGTACAGCGTACGGCGTGGCCCTGGTTAACTAACTGTTTGGCTACCTCTGCACCTAAAAAACCTGTTGCACCTGTTACTAATATCATTTTTGTTGTGGTTGTGCAAATGTGCAGATACAGGGCCGTATATGCAAATGATAGCTCAGTTAGCAAGCAAAAAATGATTTGCAAAGTAATTTTGGCAAGGTTTTTACTGTAGATAATACAAAAACGTACCTATGAAAACCATCGACCCAACAAACAACGAAAGCATTGACGGAGACGACGCTTTAAACAACAGCAATAACGATACTAATGATAAAGCACAATTGAGTTTTAACGAAGCCGCTAACAGTTATGAGCTTGATGTAAATAGCGATGACCCCGATTATGATCACCCGGACCCTTATAACACCGCGCCCGTAGTTGGTGATGACTTTGACTCAACTTACGACGAAGCTAACCCTACTGCGGTTGATGAATATATTGAGAATGAAAGCTTAGAAACTGATGTTGACCAATTGGGAATGCATATAGACCATGGGCAAATTGTAAGTATAGACCCAATTGATGAATCATTGGCACATACACCAGAGGATGACAGGGATGATTTGGACGAGGAAGGATATCCTAAAAACGATACACCAAACAATATCAATTTATAATTTGATAATAGGGGCCGCAACAGCGGCCTTTGTTATTTATAGAAAATTACCTTATGAGCTTTAAAAACCGTCTGGCTGTTAACGACGCTCGATGCCGAATCTAGCGCCACCCATACCATTGAGCTGGCATTTAAACGGGTTATCCTGATGGTCGTATTTTTGCTGCGGGAAAATACATCGCCCGGAAGTTTCATATACAGTACATTGTCGTTAGTACTTAAAGTATAATTGCCTGACGAAGGACCTAGATTTCCCGACAAGTTTACAAAACTTAAGGCCTGTGTATTATCATTTAAGTTAACACCACTAAAAAGGTTATCTGTGGCTTTGCCCGATACAACCACACCCTTATCGTCGTAATAATCAATTATGGTTGTCGAAACCTTCCAGGCTGAGGTAAGGTAACTATCGTAAATTTTTCGGCTGATAACCGTTATGCCTAAAACAGTTTCGTCGTCGTTAATGGTATTTGCTGCACTGGGTGGTACGTTGTCAAGCTTACAAGCTGTAGCCAGTATACAAATGGCAACTATAATTAACCATGCCCTATTATTTTTGCCCACCCTGTATTGTTTTAGCTGCTATTAAAGGTAGCGTTTTATCCAATTTAATCAAACTCAAGGTTAAAGCGCTTCCTAAGCTCATCAAGCTGTGGGTTTTTGGCAACCATGTGCTGGTATTTTTCCAGATCGGTGTAGGGGCGTTTGGTGGCAACCTGCTTATCAACACGCGCGTTTACTTCAAGGTCAAAGTTTTTTAATGCGGCACGCATGTAATTCATAAAGTTGGGCCTGTCGGCCTTAAACATATCCTCCTGCATTTTATTAGCTACCGCAATTTCATATACAGTAGGGCTAACCATGGTTGGTGCTTCGGTAGTAAAAACCGGTAACAGGTTCATTTTACTTTCGGCCTTTACTTTGCCGGCATAAACGTGCCATTCGCGCAAAAAGTCATCAAACGTAAAGTTTTCTTTGGCTTCGCCCCTTAAATAGGGGTCTTCCTCCTCGTCGGCGCTTTCGGTTACGTTACCAATATCTTTAAGCGAAGGTATTTTTATAGAGGTTGTCGCGCCCGCATTAGGTGTAAATACAGGTTTGGGCTTCTCTGCAACAGGCTCTTCTTTTGCAGGCTGTGCTACAGGTGCCGTAACCGGTGCATTAAGCTTTGGCGATGGTGTGTAAGCAGCAGGCGTATCATTAACCATAGCAATCTCATTAGTGGGTTGTGCCGGTTTTTGAGGAGCTATTGCTGTGGTATCAGGTTTTTTTTTTAGCTGCTCGTTGTCGGGCATTGCAGCTAGCGGCGTGGTGGCCAAGCTAAAAACCGAGGGTAGATGACACATTTTTAGCAGCGCCATTTCAACCTGCAGGCGTTGATTTTTGCTCAGCTTATAGTTCAGATCGCACTGGTTGGCAATATTCAAGGCCGATAGTAAGAAAGATACACTTGCCGCTTGCGACTGCTGTAAATACTTGGCTTTAATATTCTCGCTAACCTCCAATAATTTTAAGGTCGAAGTATCTTTAGTAACCAGCAAATTGCGGAAATGCTCTGACAGGCCCGATATAAAGTGCGCGCCATCAAAGCCTTTGGTTAATATCTCATCAAAATAAAGCAGCGTTTTGGCGGTGCTTTCAGTCAATAAGCTATCGGTTATATTAAAATAGTAATCGTAATCAAGTATGTTAAGGTTGTCAATAACCGAGCGATAGGTAACCTTAGCTTCAGAGAAGCTGACGATCTGGTCAAACATCGACAGCGCGTCCCTTAAACCACCATCCGCTTTTTGGGCAATGATGTGCAGGCCGTCATCTTCGTAAGCAATATTTTCTTTTTTAGCGATGGATGCCAGGTGATTAGACATGTCATCAACTTTAATACGGTTAAAATCAAATATCTGGCAACGCGATAGGATGGTTGGCAGTATTTTATGTTTCTCTGTAGTAGCTAAAATAAATATGGCGTAATGAGGTGGCTCTTCCAGCGTTTTTAGAAAAGCGTTAAAGGCGGCCTGCGATAGCATGTGCACCTCATCAATAATATACACTTTGTAACGGGCGCCTTGTGGCGGTATACGTACCTGCTCAATAAGGCTGCGTATATCATCTACCGAGTTATTCGATGCTGCATCAAGCTCATGGATGTTAAAGGAGTTGCCGTTTTGGAACGAGCGGCACGAATCGCATTCGCTGCAAGCCTCGCCATTGGGCTGCAAATTGGTGCAGTTTATGGTTTTGGCAAGGATACGCGCGCAGGTAGTTTTGCCCACACCACGCGGCCCGCAGAATAAAAAGGCTTGTGCAAGCTGATTATTCTTAATTGCATTTTTTAGCGTATTGGTGATATGTTGCTGACCGACAACGGTTTCAAACGTAGCCGGGCGGTATTTGCGTGCCGAAACAATAAAATTATCCACAGCAACTAAGGTAGTAACATTTTACTTTACCTGAAAGAGGGGGTAAAGGATTGTGGAGAAATGGGATTTAATTGCCTTATATATCAAATTTGTCATTGCGAGGAACGAAGCAATCGCAAGGAGACAAGTAGCGAACTTGCAGCGTGCGATTGCTTCGTTCCTCGCAATGACAGTTCGTGAGTATTTAATTATTGCAATTCCTCTTCCGGCAGATGGTCATCATCCGGGTCGGGGTTGGTAATATCGAATGCGCTTTCGCTAGGTTCATTGAGGTCATCACCAGATCTGATTGCGTTCAAATCGTCAAGATCTTCAGCCTGGTCGTCAAAGTCTTCATCTTCTTCATCGTTCCAGTCGCCTTCTGTAAAATCTTCATCTTCACCCGGTCCCTGAAAGTAAATGGTGTCATACATAAAGGTGTCATGACTGGTTGATGCTTGGCTCTCTATAAAATCAAATTCCATGGCAGTAAGTTTTGGTATTTAAAAGACAATCAAACTTAACCGAATGTTTTATACTGTGTGTTAAATATGTGTGTTGTTTTGATTAAGATTGCCTGGGATTAATTATAAATTAAAGGCCTTAAAATAAGCTGGTTATTTTCTATGCCTGCTGTTGTATAAATAAAAATATCTTCCTACATTTGCAACCCCGAATTGTCGGGATAAATAATTAAAAACAAAGCAATAACAATGCAACAGTACGAAATCGTGATCGTTCTAACCCCGTTGTTGTCAGAAGAAACTGCTAAAGAGGCAATAGCCAAATACAGCAAAACACTTACTGACGGCGGAGCCGAAATTGTCCAGGAGGATAATTGGGGTTTGAGAAAATTAGCGTACCCTATTCAAAAGAAAACTACAGGGTACTATCACTTAACTGAATTTAAGGCTCCGGGTGATTTAATTAATAAATTGGAGATTGAATTAAGACGCGATGAGCGTGTTTTGCGTTTCCTGACCATAGCTTTGGATAAACATGCCGTAGCTTACAATGACAAAAAACGCAGTGGTGCTTTTAACAAGAAACCTGCAGCTAAAGTGGAGGAAGCAAACTAATGGCAAACGACCAAATTAAATACGTAACAGCCCCTAAAGTAGAGGACAACCGTAAAAAATACTGCCGTTTTAAAAAGAATGGTATTAAGTATATTGATTACAAAGACGCTAACTTTTTGTTAAAGTTTATCAACGATCAGGGTAAATTATTACCACGTCGTTTAACTGGTACTTCATTAAAGTTTCAGCGTAAAGTGGCACAAGCGGTTAAACGCTCTCGTCACATTGGTTTATTACCTTACGTTACAGACTCATTAAAATAATCAGGAGGTAAAAGACAATGGAAGTTATTTTAAAACAAGACATTAAAAACCTGGGTGATAAAGACGATGTAGTAACGGTAAAGCCGGGCTACGGTCGTAACTTTTTATTCCCTAAAGGTTATGCTGTATTAGCTACAGTATCTGCACGCAAAGTTTTGGCCGAAAACCTTAAACAAGCTGCATTTAAACAAGAGAAAATACGCAAAGACGCTGACGCTATTGCTGCACGTTTAGAAGGTGTAACCCTTACTATTGGCGCTAAAGCTGGCGAAACCGGTAAAATATTTGGTGCTATCAACACAATTCAAGTGGCTGATGCATTGAAAAAGGAAGGTTTCGAAGTAGATCGTCGTCGTATTACTTTTGATCAGGAGCCTAAATTTGTTGGTGATTACACCGCAATTGTTAACCTACATAAAGAGGTTAAAGTACAAGTTCCGTTTACAGTAGTAGCAGAATAATTCTGATATCGGATGTCGTCCTGATAGCTATCGGGATTTGATGTTGGATTTAGAAAATATAAAAAAGGTGTTGAGTTTTTGCTTAGCACCTTTTTTGTTTTGTAGAATATGTCATGCTGAACTTGTTTCAGTATCCTACTCGCTAAGTCGTATTGTGCAACTATTCATCCCGAAATAAATTCGGCATGACGTGACGAGATAAAATCCGAAATCCTAAATCCGACATCCGAAATAAAAAACATATTTTCGCTACATGAAAGGTTTAGGCAAACTCATTTGGCGTTTTGTTAAGTTATTTGTGCTGTTTTTTATTGGGATAACCGTGTTTTGGGTAATTGTTTACCGCTTTATAAACCCGCCCATTACCTGGTTAATGCTTACCCGTGGCTTTGAGCGCAAAGCTGACGGAAAAACCTGGAAGATAGATAAAGACTGGCGCGATTTTGAAGACATTGCCGATAACATGAAACGCGCCGCCGTAGCTGCCGAGGATGCCACTTTCCTGGAAAACCATGGCTTTGATTTCCATGCTATCAATAAAGCTATTCAAAAAAACTCGCATAGCCGTAAGCTGATAGGTGGTAGCACCATATCGCAACAAACTGCTAAAAATGTTTTTTTGTGGCCGGGGCGCTCATGGGTACGTAAAGGTTTTGAGGCTTATTTTACCATGCTGATAGAGATATTATGGAACAAGCGCCGCATTATGGAGGTGTACCTTAATGTCATTGAAATGGGCGATGGTATTTATGGCATACAAGCGGCATCGCAATATTATTATCATAAAGACGCCTCGCAACTAACCAAAGCCCAGTCGGCTGCTATTGCTTCAATTTTTCCGCTGCCGCTAAAGTGGTCGCCTACTAATCCAAACAATAGAGTGGCGCGCAAGCAGTATTTGATCAGGCAAAATATGCGGAGATTGGGGCCGCTGGATTTTTAGAAAGAGGTCCTTAACAAAGCGATTTGTCATTCTGAGCATAGCGAAGAATCTGTAAAAATAGCATGCGCCGCTTGGTAGATGCTTCGTTCCTCAGCATGACAAAGGGTGGCAGTTTAGTTAACCAAATCTCTAAACAGCTGTATATGCCAGCTATCTTTAAAAGGCACTTCCCATTTGGTTTGCAGTTCGTTAAGATTCTGCACCAGGTTGTTGTAAACAATAGTATCAGTGTTGATGGTGCCGTTTTTCAAAAGATCTTCAAATCCGTGGCGGGGTAGCGATAGTACTTCATCAGCTTGGCGGTAGGCCAGGTTAAAACGGTCGAACAGATTAATGCCAAACTCTTTCTCCAATCCCTGCATAAAGTGTACAGATTTATCTATAGAGCAGCCGCTGGCCCCTGCCTGAGTTTCGTCAACTATCAAAATCAGGAAACGGTTGTAGCGCACTTCGCCTATGGCCTTAAGTTGGTTATTGTGTGCCGTCCATTGTGTGGTGAAGGCGTCCAGGCGATCTTGTATCTGTTTAACCACCGTGTCGGTCAGCTTTTTGTCTGACTGATAGACCCATACTCTTGAATTTGTTGAAAATTGCATGATGCAAATTTATTAAATTATTGTTTTAACGCTACATTTGTTACTCAATGGAAAATCCCAAAATTCAACCTGAAAAAATCACAAAGCCCATTCAGCTACTTGCTGTTTGGTTTGCGGGCCTAGTGTTATTAGTCGGACTACTTTTGGCTGGAGCTAAGACAATTCAAGAGCCAAAGTGGTTGGTGCCTGTATTAGCTATTTCAGCAGTTTTGATAATTCCAGTTTTCCTTTATTATGTTTTTTTACTTCAAACAAAGTATAGGCCTCAAATGCAAGAGGATACTTTTTATTCAAAATACTTAGATAGCTCTACTAATACTACAGTTGTTGTAACTGAAGAGTCTAAAATTGATTCAAGTGTGATTATGTTACAAAATCAGATACTTGAACTTGCAGAAACTAATAGGATTTATCAAAATAGAGTTGATCAATTTATGAAAGATAAATCAGCGCCAAATTCTTCGGAAGCAACTGATATTGACAATTATATTAAGACTTCTAATGAAAATTTTGTAAAATTTGAGCAGAATGTAAAAAAGACTCAATTCCCAATTCAAATTAATACATTGCTATCAAACTTTTCTGAATATTATTCAGCTATAACAAAAAGTGGATTTGAGAATGTTGAGGCCTTTACTGGCGGAGGTGGCGGAAAATTAGAGCGTCAATTGATTTCGATTGGTAATAATGTAGACCCAAACTTTGTTTATGAGCTATTACTAGTCGCTCTGCCGTTGGGTTTAGAATTAATCAATGTTATCAACACAGGTGTCGAGCAAGAAATGCGTAAAAATGATATCGTCGTTGGATCGCATGCATTTAACCTCGTTCAGCGAGTAACTTTAGAGTTAGATTCGGTATTTATGGAAAAATTATCGGTGATTAAAACTAAAAAGGAACTTCATTCAATGTTCAAATGAAATTATTTTGATGTCATGGTAAAATCAGTTCTGCCTAAAACCCAAAAGGCAGTGTTCATTTTTTTGGCTATTGTAAGCGCTGCTATTGGTTTGTGCTGCACTGTGGCCCTGGCCAATCAGGATTGGCTAGGCTGGAGTAACAGGTGCCTGACAGAGGCGTTTGACCCAACCGTGGGCGGCAAATTAAAGAAATGGGAGCTAACCCTAACCGACGACGCCTTTATTCGCCTGCGTAAAACTTATCAAACCGGTAAGCAAGAGTACTTTTCTTTTCACCTGCAGCGTTTTGAAGAGATGGAGTATCTGGGTGATACAACAGGCGGCACCCTAAAGCTAAAAACCAAGACCGACGACATTATTGTACAAACCTATAACGATAAAAAGGGTAATGTAGATACCATGACCAGCGTGCTCAATATCCCCGTAAAGAATATGGAGCCAGAGCGGTTGGATAGCCTGAAAGCGGCTTTTAACTATTTTAAATCGAAGGGCTTGTAATATTGCTAAAGCCCGTTAGCCCTTGCGGTTATCTCAGCAATATCCAGTACTTTAATCTCCTGCTCCTTGTTGTGGTTTTTAACCCCATCGCTTAACATCGTCATACAAAACGGACAGGCCGCGGCTACTACCTGCGCGTTAACGGATATCACTTCGTCTATACGCTCCATGTTGATGTCCTTGTTGCCTTTCTCAGGCTCTTTAAACATTTGCGCGCCGCCGGCACCGCAGCACAGGCCATTGCTTTTGCAGCGTTTCATTTCAACCAGTTCAGTATCCAATATCGCTAAGGCTTTGCGTGGGGCTTCGTAAACATCGTTGGCCCGGCCTAAATAGCATGGGTCGTGATAGGTTATGCGTTTGCCCTTAAAGCTTTCGCCGCCTTCGGCTTTCAATTTACCCTCGTCAATTAGTTGTTGTATCAGCTGGGTATGATGGATAACCTCATAATTGCCACCCAGGCCCGGATATTCGTTTTTGATGGTATTAAAGCAGTGCGGGCAGCCGGTAACTATCTTTTTTATATTGTAACCGTTAAGCACCTCGATATTACCCATAGCCTGCATCTGGAACAAAAACTCGTTACCTGCACGTTTAGCCGGGTCGCCGGTGCAGCTTTCTTCGGTACCTAACACAGCATAGCTTATACCAACATGATGCAGTATTTTGCAGATGTCGCGCGTAATTTTCTGAGCGCGCTCGTCAAAACTGCCCGCACAGCCCACCCAAAACAAAATGTCTGGTTGTTGGCCCTGCGCGGCCATTTGCGCCATGGTTGGTATCTGTAAACTCATTGGTTATTCTTTGGCCGGCTCTTCTTCCTCTTCGTCAGTGTCAAGCGATACCTTAATATCAGCAATAAAGTCGTCTATACTGGCAAAATCTGCAAACTTAATTGCCGATTTGATCACCTTTAACTGTTCTAAAATATCAACAGCCAATTGAAACGGATTAACCTCTTTGCCAAACATACTGGCATCCCAGTTTATACCGGCAAGTAAGTCGTCATCGGCCATGCCCAGGCACCAGCTTTCTAAAAAATCAACCAGTGGAATTTCTGTTGGCGTAAAGTCTCGCCAATCATCTTTGGCACAAGCTTTGGCATAAGCCCTTTCAGACCAAAACGGAACAACCGTGGTATCCTCATTATCGGCCGCGTGCGAGTTTGCCCAGCCCTTTTTGTTTTGCAACCCCCATACTATTTTTGATGCGGCTACTTTAGCTACAAATAAGTCGTATCTCGAATCTAATTTTGTGGTGTCTTGTGTCATTTTTCTAAATAGGTTTATTTGTTACTAATTGTTTTCTGCCCAGTTAAATCTGTCGGCGGCACTATATTTCCATGGTGCGCCATTGTTTTCTACATTGCCAAACATATTGTTTAAGCTAGCCGGCGCTGCCGACTCTTCCATCACTAAATAACGGCGCAGCTCTGTAATAATTTCAAGCGGGTTAATGTTTACCGGGCAAGCCTCAACGCAAGCGTTGCAGGTAGTACAGGCCCAGATTTCTTCGCGGGTAATATAATCGTCAAGTAGCGCTTTACTATCCTGATAGTCTTTGCCCTGTCTGTCAATGTTGTTACCCACCTCAGTAATACGATCGCGTGTATCCATCATAATTTTGCGCGGCGATAATAACTTGCCGGTAATATTAGCCGGACACACCGATGTGCACCTGCCGCATTCTGTACAAGTATACGCTTCCATTAGGTTTTTCCAGGTAAGGTCTGTTACATCTTTAGCGCCAAAGCGAGCCGGCTGACTGGTATCGGCAGGTACAAAAGAAGGATCAAGCATCGCCTTAACCTCATTGGTTACCGATTCCATGTTGGTAAACTTACCCTTATCATCCAGGTTTGAATACCAGGTGTTGGGGAAAGCCAACATAATATGAAAATGTTTTGAGTAGGGCAGGTAATTCAAAAAAGCCAATATCCCTACAATATGAAACCACCAGCAAGCACGTTCAATAATTGCCAATGCCTGCGCACTATTGGGCAGGATGGGAGCAATGATACTGCTCACCGGGAAACCACCCGCTTTTACGTAATGACCAAACTGTAACGCCTGCAGTTTATAATCAGCAGCGTTCATGGTTAGAAACGCGGTCATCAGGCATATTTCTATTGTTAAGATGTAATTTGCGTCGCTTGTGGGCCAATGGGTCATCTCGGCACCGCTAAAGCGCTTTAAGCGGATAATATTGCGGCGTGCAAGAAATACAACGCAGGCTACCAATACCAATATTGCCAGTAACTCAAAGCCACCTATCAGGAAATTATAGAAACCGCCCAGCGGTGCTGAAAATATGCGATGCGAGCCAAACAGTCCGTCTATCATGATCTCAAGCACCTCTATATTGATGATGATAAAGCCAACATATATAAAAAAGTGCATAACAGCGGCTATTGGCCTTTTGGCCATTTTGGTTTGGCCAAGAGCTACTTTGGCCATCACCAGCCAACGCTGGGCAGGGCGGTCGCTGCGGTTAACGTACCTGCCTAATAATATATTACGGCGTATCTTGCCCGCGTTTTTTACAAACAGGTAAATAGCGGCAATCAGTATCAGGCTAAAGAGGATCTGTGAAATCATTATGCGTGCATAGTAATTTGATCAAATATACCTTTATAAGGCAAATATTTAAATAGGTGAATACGTTTACAGCCGTAAATGTTTTTTTGCAGACGTAAATGTTTGATTTACTGAATATTTAATTGTCAGCTAAAAAATAAGTGAAAGAAACTTAAAAAAAAATTAGCGATAAATAAAAAAAAGGCTACATTTGCAATCCCGAAACGGATGGTACCATAGCTCAGATGGTAGAGCAAAGGACTGAAAATCCTTGTGTCACTGGTTCGATCCCAGTTGGTACCACAAAAGCCTCTTAGATTTTCTAAGAGGCTTTTTTTTAAAGTAGTTTTTATACTTTGGCAATTGTCAGCTATTATTATCTCAATACGTGATGTGCTAACACTTTTTGAACATCGTATACATTGACAGACTTGTTGAACTGTTTTACGATACTAGGATGCAATTCGCTGGATACCCAGATTTTTAACTCTGCATCTAAATCAAATGTTCCGGCGGTTTCAACGCTAAATCTTGCAATGCTTTTATAGGTGATTGATTTGTATTCTGTTTTGCTGCCAGTAAGGCCTTGTACATCAATTAGAATTAGGCGCTTATTGGTAAAAATGAAAGTGTCGCGTATTATTTTAAAGCCCAATTCAATCTCTTCCGACTCTATTAATAGCTGTCCATATTTTATTAGTAATTCATCCTGGCTTACCGCGCCGGCGTTTCCCATCAACCCTGAAAATAGTCCCATTTATATATTTATTTAAGTTTAGCCCTAATATAATAGATTTATGATATGATATGCTTTAGTGCATTCGCAAAAAAGCCTCCCGAATTACTTCGGAAGGCTTAGGATTTTGATAAGTCAACTGATATTAAAAACCTGTATTGTTTGGTAACAATTTAGGGTTAACATCTATCTCTTGTTTTGGCACCGGGAAAAGTAAGTTCTTTTCGGTAAAAGTGGCGTTAAACACAGTTTTATGTCCTACAAAATTTTCAAATAGGCCGGTAACATCGTTACGTACTTTACGGGTGCGTATCATGTCAAACCACATCTTGTTTTCAAAACACAACTCCCAGTAACGCTGGCTCCAAACTTCTTCTTCAAAAGCGGTTTGTGAAAGTGCCGGAAGAATACCCAAATTTGCACGATTACGAATTTGTTGGACAAAGCCTATAGCGGTAGCATTTGGTACGCCTTCTGCACGGTTTGACGCTTCTGCATACATCAGCATTACATCCGCAGTGCGATAAATTGTGTAGTTCAAATCAGAACGAGAGGTTGTTTTTATCGCGTTAGCATCATAATATTTATAAATGTACGGATGCGTAAAGGTGGTTGTAGTAGCCGGAGTATTGATATCATTGTCGCTGGTGTAAAAGAATTGTCTTTCAGCACGACGCTTATCGGTAGCAGCAAATGATGCCAAAAACTGTGCTGTGGGCCATACAGAGCCGTACTCATCCGCATATTTAGATGTTTTTGAAAAGTTTGGCACCATTAGCGCTGTAAGCGGGTTTGTAATGGGTATTGATGCCGCATACTGCACCTGGAAGATAAACTCGCCTGTGTTTTTATTGGCAGGTACTATCATATCCGTATAGTTTGTAAACAAACCATAAGCACCATCATTGATTACTGACAGCGAACGTTTAGCCGATTCTGCATAAGCTGCAGCGCCGCCATTTATTGCTGCACCTGCATAGGTTAGATAAACATCGGCTAAAATTGCTTTAACAGCGCCCATGCTTACTTTGCCGGTTGCATCTTTCCAGGGCAGGGTTGATTTTTCTGCTTCCAATAAATCTGGAATGATGATCTCGTCATAAATTTGTTTTGCAGGGCTGCGTGGTACCTGCAGGGCTGTAATATCGCTTGCTGGTGCTGTTATTTTTGGCACAGCGCCGTACATACGCACCAGGTAGAAATAGTACAATGCGCGTAAGGTACGCGCCTCTGCCAACATGTTCTTTTTCTGCTCTTCTGTTAAACCCGCAGCAACAATACCGGGTATTCTTTGTATGGCCAAATTGGTGGCGCCTACACCCAGGTACATTTGTTGCCACCAGGTGTCAAAGTAAAACGATGTATTGTTATAATTTAGGTTTTGAAAGTTTATAAAACCGGTTTGCCCCAGATCTGTGTTGGCTTTACCCGTCATAAATTCCATCAAATTATAAGTATTACCGCCATATGAGCCAGACTGCCCTGTAAGCAAGCCTGTAAGATTTTGGTAACCTGCGTTTGCAAAAGCGCGCGCCACACGGGCGCTGTTTAGATCTGCGTCTGGGCCTAAAAATCCTTTTGGTTTTTCATCCAAAAACTTTTTGCATGAACATACCAGCAGTACACAGCTTAATATGAATATATTTCTTAATGTTTTCATGTTGATACAATTTTGTTTTAAACTTCTGTTTAAGGTTTTTATCATTGTTATTAACTGTTAAAAACCAACCTGTACACCAAGGTTCCAGATACGTGGACGCGGTATAGAGAAGAAGTCTAAACCTTGTGAGAGATTTGAGTTTGAGCCATAACCTGAGTTATAGGTATCAACCTCAGGATCATAACCAGTATATTTAGTTATGATGAAAAGGTTTTGTACGCTGGCGTAAACGCGTAAACGGTTCATATTTAACTTTTTAACCAAGGCGTCGTTAAAGTTGTATCCTAACAGAAAGTTTTGACCACGGATAAATGAACCGTCCTCAACCCACCAGGTGTCAAATTTTGAATCTTGTGCGTATTTATAATTACGCACTTGCGATATCATAGTGTTTTGGTTACCAGGCGTCCATGCGTTTAATACAGTAGATAAACTGTTGGCGATGGTTTGTCTGTCTTCGGCCGAATGTTTAAAGTTAGCTGCAGTATTTACGCCCTGTACAAAACGGATATCGAAAGAGAAATCCCAGTTTTTGTAACGCATGGTACTGTTAAAGTTACCTGTCCATTTTGGGTAAGCCTGGCCAATAACTCTGAGGTCTGGCTGCCCGTTGGTGTACAGATATTTACGGTCGCCGGGTTTAAAGCCACGCGAAGCAGCTAAAGCAGTTTCCTCAGGGCTGTCGCCATAAGTGCCCAAACGGGTTTGACCATAGAAAGAGCCTAGTGGCTGGCCAACACGTATTACATAGTTTTGACCCAGGAAGTTAGGGCCAGGAAAAATGTCGGCATTACCTTCATTTAATTTTAAAACTTTGTTGCGGTTAATTGTTGCCAGAAATGTTGTGTTCCATTGGAAATTGTCGCTTTTGATATTGGTAGTATTTAAGCTTAGCTCAAAACCAGAGTTGCGTACAGAGCCAATGTTTCTGTAAACGTTCGAGGTTGTGTAACCTGCAGACCACGGAATAGGCGCTTGCAATAATAGATCATTGGTGGTACGGTTATAGTAATCTATCTCCATATTTACCCGGTCGCCAAATAAACCTAACTCTAAACCTGCATCATATTGCGTGGTTCTTTCCCATTTTAAGTCATCGTTACCAATATAACCCGGTAATAAACTTATTACGGCTGCACCATTTTGCGCCGTTTGGGCAGTGTTAAATTGTGGTAATGAACGGAAGTTGGCAAACTCCTGGTTACCGGTAACACCCGCGCTTACTCTTAGTTTTAAGTTTGATATGGTAGCGTTGTCTTTTAAGAAATCTTCTTGAGATACACGCCAACCGAAACCTGCTGATGGGAAGAACGAGAATTTATTTTTAGAACCAAAACGCGATGATCCGTCATAACGACCAGTTGCGGTAAATAGGTATTTCTCATCTAACGTATAAGAAAAACGACCATATACTGAATTTAACTGGTTTGATTGTGCGTCAGACTCGGCTGCGCTACGTAATGATCCGGCGCTTAGGTTGTTAAACAAGGTATAGTCAGACACAAAGTTTTGTGTTTCTGAACGTACTCTTTCAAAACTAAACTGGTTTAATGAGAAACCTAATAAAGCCGTGAACCTGTTTTTTTCGTTGATCTTTTTATTCCAGGTCAGGTAGTTTTCAGACTGCCAGTAAGTATCAGCAAACGCATTTATGTTAGCTATACCACCTTGATCTGCAGATAAGTGTTGCAGTGTTTGGCCAGCATAAAAGTTGTTTTTACGATTGTTTAAGTTGTAACCAAAGTCGGTTTTAAACTCCAACTCATTAGTGATTTTAAAGTTGAAGTAAATGTTACCTAATATTTGAGTGGTGTTGTTTAAAGTAAACCTATCATTTGCTATGTGGATAGGGTTTGGTATACCTTCCTGTCCGGCAAGGTCAAAGCTGCCTGCATAAGTGCCATTAGGGTAACGTATAGGAATTATAGGTGCCGATTCAATCACAGAACGCGGTACATTCAAACCACCATTACCATCAGTAACCATACGTTGACGGCTTTGTATGGCATTAATGTTACCACCTACAGTTAACCATGATTTAAGCTTGTTATCCATAGTAACTTTAACAGAATAGCGTTTAAAGCCTGATGTAGGCGCCAAACCTTTTTGATCAAGATAGCCCAGTGATAAGCTGTATTGCGATTGCTCATTACCCCCCTGTATGTTCAATTGGTGATTTTGAGAGAAAGCTGGTTTCCAGGTTTCTTTTTCCCAATTTGTATCATATAAGGGATTATTGTTTACATCAAACAGTAGCGGATAGTTAGCATAGTTTAGAGCTTTAGGCGGGGTTTGTATCTGGCCGGTAGGATCAAACTTAGCGCCATTGGCAAATGCCTGGTTATAAACGTCAATAAACTGACGGGCGTTTAATGTAGGCATGTGCCTGTAATTTTCGCTGATGTTGCCGTTCCATTCGTAACTAATGGCGGTACCATTGGTACGACCACGCTTGGTGGTAACCAAAATAACACCGTTAGCACCACGTACACCATAAATGGCAGTTGAGGTAGCGTCTTTTTGCACCTCTACCGAAGCAATGTCATTGGGATTTATGGTGTTAGGATCAACGCCTATTACACCGTCAACAACATATAACGGATCAGTAGACGATGCTATTGATCCAATACCTCTGATACGCACTTTAGCGCCGGCGCCGGGCGCATTGCTGTTAACACTTACGTCAACACCGGCAACTTTGCCTTGTAAAGCCTGGGTTACGTTAGGTACCGGGCGGTCATTCAAACGTTCTGACTTCACGCTGCTGATAGCACCTGTTAAATCTGATTTTTTTGACGTACCGTAACCAATTACCACTACTTCGTCGATAGTTTTGGCTGATTCGACAAGTTTTACATCAATAGCAGTTTTGCCTGCTGCGGGTATTTCTTGCGATGCATATCCAAGATATGTAAACACTAATACAGCCGAGGCTTGATCAGCCACATCAATGCTAAAAGCTCCATTTACATCAGTTTGAGTGCCGCCGGGTACACCCTTAACGGCCACTGTTACACCTGGTAAGCCTGAACCATCTTTGGAGTCAGTTACTTTACCGGTAATTTTGCTCTGCGCCATCACCTGCAGCGACAGCAATACGAGCAACAATGAATAGATAAATTGTTTCTTCATAAAAGTTTGTTTAGATGTTTATTGTTGTTTGGTTATATAGGTAGAATACCCATGACAGGCAGCGCATATCAAGGTGGGTGATGATTTGATTTGCAATTGTAAGTCTGGAAAAATAAGGGCAATAAAAAGCCAGTTACCTTTACGATATTATTTTTTTGCATAGCGTTTTGTTTAACTTTTTGTAGTTAGGTTTTTAGTGTTTTTTGGTTAGCATTATTTATCCTTTGGGGGGACGGTTTAGCAAAAATTGGTTTATGAAAACATTGTTGGTTTTACACAATAAATTATTAGGGAAGAATAAAATTCTTGACTTTAAACAGGGAGATCTGAATAATAAATAAAAAAACAGAACGCCCTTTTATTTAATCAATAGTATATGTTAAACCAAATTTAAGATATAATGTTTAACTTTTGAAACAAAATTATCGCTAAGGTATCTTTTTTGATTTCTTGTGAATTTAAATATTTTCGCAACTTCCTTTGGTTCAACTATATCTAATGAACTGGAAAAGAAACAAAAAAGTTTTTTGTTGGGGTGAAATTGTCTGTTTAAACAGTGATTCGATGTCTGGCATTTACTGTTTAAGTATTTCCTGAGGCCTTTTTAGGCTTATTCCGTAGTGAAATTTTTGCCCTGGATAGTATTTCTCGCGAAGCTCAAAATTTTCAAATGCGGGGCCACCGGGTATATTCACATATTGTTTAGGGTCTTTACTGGCTACCGCCCAATATTTTGCCCGGCCATTTACTCTCAATTGTAATGATTGATCAAAACCTGAATTATCCTTGCGCCAGTACTGTGTTAGCTTAACAGGTATGCGGTAACGCCAGCCTCTTTTGGTATTGTAAGCGCTGTCTGTTGGCCAGGCTTTTAATTGTTCAATAGATTCATCAGATGTAGCTATCGCTATTGGGCTACCATCTTTCATTTTTAAAAATTTAGTTGCCTGATAGCTTTCTTTTTCAATAAAGTCAATGCCAATATAGTTGCTGTACAAGGTGCGTGAGTCTACAATTTCATCAGCTAAATACAATTGCCTTAAACGCGAATAGTTGCCCATAGTAGCTGTTAGCGCGCAGCGGTCCATTTTGGCGCTGTTGGGTTTGTTATTTATCTCAAAGCATACTTCGTCTGGTCTGTCACTGCGGATACTGATTTTAAAGTAAGGGTTGGCACCGCTGATGTACTGTTCTGTAAATATATATAGTGTTAATTGTTCAACATCGGGCTTGGCCGGGTCTGGCTTTGATATTACCCCCCGGCTGGTTGTTATCGGATTATAGGTGTCGGCTGTTTCCGTATCGCCCGTCCATAACACTTTGCCCCATTTTCCATCAACGCGCGATGGCGAAATTTCACTAAACTCTATCTTGCCATTTACAATGGGCTCAATAGCAATAAAGTTTACCAGATATAGTTTACCATTATAATCATAGCCCATACGTAACAGGCCACGCGGACCGCCTGTACCCGTATCGCCGGTTTCAACGCCCGTGGGCCAAAGGCTAAACACAATACCGTTGCGTATTCCCCATGTTTTTTGGCGGGTATTTACATCGGGCTGTATCCACATTGTCTTGTTTTGTGCCAACACTGATAGTTGAAACAGAAAACATGTACAAACAACCATAAAATATTTTACTATTCTATTCATTAAGTAAAGCTTGTAGTTTTTCAAAAAATAAACCCAAATGATAACCATCGACTAACGCATGGTGTACATGTACAGAAAACGCCATCAGTTTTTTATCTCCCTTATTAACCAATTTACCTACAGAAACTTTAGGGCAACTTATGCCCGATTTGAAGTTAGTTGCCTGCGATACTGATGTAAAATCCATCCACGGCAATGCAGAAAAATGAATTTCATGAGCCGACTGTGCCGTAGTGAATAAACCTTTAGTTTGTTTTACCCGTTCTATCTCTGCTTTGGCAGTTTGGTTAAATATGGTAAAATCATCATTAAATATAATGTCTGAGAAACCAAATGTGTGGTCATCGCGCAACACCGTTGTTGATGCGTCTATTCTATCGTAAACGAAAACATCTTCACCCTCAATACGATATTTGAAATTAGGAAGGGCATTAACCGCTGCCAAGGTTTTATGCAGGTAGTAATTATAAAAAGATAAACCGTTTGCTTTGCTATATTGATAAGCAGTGGTACAATCAAGTTTTACAGTAACACCATAGTATGGCTCATCAAATCTTTTAAAAAAATTAAAATGCTCTTTACGGTTCCAGTTCTCTATATCTAATTTTTGTTTCATTTGGGCAAATGATAAATTGAAGCGGTAAATTTATGACAAAATTTGGTCTGCATTTGTTGCCTAAGCTAAATAGACAGCTAGGTTGCAAAACGTATATTTGATAGTGTAACCAACGAAGTAATGAAAACGCTTGAATTGTACTACATGTCAAAGCCCGAACCTTACCGAAGCTGCCTGTTGGCTTTGAGAGATATTATTTTAAGCCAGAATGCTGGCATTTGTCATGAACGAAAATTTCAAATCCCTTTTTTTACCTATAAAGGCAAAAAGTTGGGCTATTTGTGGCTTAATGGTAAAAAGCTAATGGTAGGTTTTTGCACAGATAAAACTTTACTGCCTGCTATTGGTAATGTTAAGCCAAAAGATAGGTATGAATCTGTTAGCATTGACCCCAATATAGATTTACCTGTTGAATGGTTATTGAAAACACTTGCCCGTTATTTGTTAGCAATAGATGCGCATCAGCATTGAAACAAAAATGCCCGTACCAACTATTGTCGGCACAGGCTTAGTTTAAACTAAACAGGGGTTATTTAAACAATTCTGTCATTACTTTGCCTTTGCTATATTCCATTTTAAAGTTTAGCAATTTGGCAACGGTTTGGCTAATATCAATTTGCTCATACGGTGTGTTAAGGGCAACACCTTTTTTAAAGTCGGGGCCGATAGCAAAAAACTCAATGTGTCTGCATCCGTCGCAACCACAACCATGGCTTACAAAACCATCGGCTACGCCATCAGTATTTCTGCCATGATCATTTGTAATTATTAGGGTAGTTTTATCCTTATAAATAGGATCAGCTTGTATTTGATCATATATGCCCCTTACTTGTACATCAGTAGTTTGTATGCCTTTTAAATATGCCTTCCAATTGTTAATATGGCCACCCACATCTGCATCCTTTAAATTAACCAACATTAAATTGGGGTGATATTTTTTCATTATGTTAATAGTATGCACATAAGTGGTGTCATCAGAACGATAACCCGGACCGCAGTCTGAATTAGGTAAATATTTATCTTTCCAATCACTATTTGTGCAGTTAACTAAAATATTTAATTTTTCTTTCGAAGTAACAACCCAAGCCCTATCTGTTGCCTGGCCGCTGCTTTTCAGAAATGACTGAAATATTGAAGGATAAGTGGGTAGTTGATTGCCAGAATTTTCTATCGACTCATAGTTGCCAGTGCTTATAGCAGTATGTCCGGGGTTGGTCCAGGTGTAACCGTTATTTTTAAAGTTACTTAGCAACACCCCTTCATTACGCATAGCGTATAAATTAGGAATAAATTGATGTGTGCTGTCTCCCCAGGTTTCAGTATAGCGAGGGCCGTCAACAACTATAATTATTACATTTCTGGTTTTGATGGATGGTGATAACGCAGCTTTGGCAATCACCGTCGACTTGACACTTGCGGTAGTATCCTTGGGTACGACTTTAACCGGGAAAACTTCGCTTGTAAGTTTTTTGCAGCCGATAACAGATAATAATGCAACAACCATTAGTGCGGTGGTTACGCGGGGTATTAACTTAATCATATAGTTTTTTCATTGACTTGCATATTAGGATACAAGCCATATGCCGAATGTAACGAAAAAGATACGTTCGGCATATGTTTACTATAAATTAATTTAATTTTCGCTAAAGGTGCTCTCAGATAACTCTAAAGACAGCAATGAGGTGGGGTGGAGATGAGTATTTGTTTCCTCAATCCGAGTATAGCTTTATGCATAATTCTCGAATTGAGGATTATAAAAAGATTTTAAAGATTATTAAAATAGTGGTCTACCAGGTCAAATTGGGCATTGTACCAGTTTGTCATATATTCAGTCTCGGTGTTGATATTTTGGGTTGGGTTAAACCATAAGGTGCTTTCACGGGCAAATGCACCCGTACTCGCCAGTTGCTTACGATAAGTCTCAATTCTTGAATTAATGGTATTTTTACTTAGTTGATCAGATTTTAGGTTATTCCAGCGATCTTTTACAAGCTGTTTAAAGTTGTCAGTATTAAGCTCTAATAAACGATAAAGCATAAAATTGGCTCCGGCTCCAATTGTAGCATTTGATAGCGTATTACCATCCCAGTTTCTGCCAAACGTCGCGTCAAGATCCCATACAGAGTAGAAGAATTTGGGATGAGTACGCGAATCGTAAAAGCTTAAGAATGTGTTTTTTGAGGAATTATCATTGGCTTGCAGCACATTTAACATAATAAAGTAATCAACCATGTTATTAATATCAATACGGTTGCCTATTCCGTCTGCAAATTCGTCATCAGGAGTTGTAGAAACAAAATAAGTTAAGTTATATAGCGGGGCCCAGTCCGGACTTGGGGCGTCGCCTAAGTCAGGATATTCAAACTCCCATCCGCCCCATGTGGCATTTGAGTTATTAAAGGGTGACAGACCTGTAAAATTAACTTCATTACTCCAATTGTCGGCCTTGTACACGCTGCCATACTGTTTTTTTACTTTTAATTGCTTGCGGTCAAGTCGTTCGGTAAGACAATAAAGGCCAAGATATTTATTGTTCAAGAAAACCTCAGTCATATAACCCCGGGTACCATTTAATGCATCAGGCTCGCTGTCAATATGGGGGACATTATTAAAACTGTTCCAAATATCGGTGCAAAGGCGGTTACGCATTCTGCCCTGATCAATATACATGGCATCTAGTATCCATTTGTTATCATTGCGTAAACCAAGTAATGAGGCATCAGTGTCATTGCCTGAGGCATCAATCAAATCAACCGAGTATGATTTTTTGGAATAGAAGCGAGATGTAGCGCCTCTGATACCTATTTTAATGTTTGACGTGGTTTCTATTTTTCGGCCTGCCAAATTATATTCAGGATCAACAAGGTGAAAACTTCCGTTTATTTTATCATCGCCTATAACACCAACGGTACTTAGTGTAACAATAGGCAACCCTGTTATTATTAAATTGTAGGTGGTTGAGTTATTTAAACTATTAACCACCCTTATTGAAATAGTTTCATTTGTGCGTAATGAATTGTCGTTAACTGTGCCTCCATTTGTTACCCGCGCATTGTCTAAATAAATTATTTGAGCTGCTGTGGTGTCAAAATTTACCTTATAGCCGGACAATGATTGGCCAAGCGGCACCGGGTAATAGTAAGAATTGCTCACCGAGTCAAAAGCACAACTGGCATTATTTATTTTAAAGTTAACAAGCAGCGGCATTTTATTATGATCGGTAGGGGTAGTACCGCCATCGATATCCGTTGGGTTGGTGTTATTCTTGTTTAGGTCAGAAAAATAGTTGTCGTTTTTCTTACATGCGGCAAATACTGTAAGCAGCAGTAAACAAAATAGGAAGCGTTTTTTCATAGGTGTAATTGGCGTAGGTAAAAAAGTGCAATACTTTATATAAAAAAAAGTTGTGTCGATAAACAACCTATCGGCGACGATGATTGCCATTTCAGCTCTTGCGACACGCCAAACCAAGATTATAATGCTAACAATATTTTTAACCGACAAAGGGACAAAGCATTTAACGCTTAGCCGTATTATACAATATTTATTAAAGTAGGGGGAGTTTAGTAAATAAATGGACGCAGTAATTCTGTCGGGATTGACAAAAAATAATAATACTAATCACCAAGGTTCCTTAAATCTAAGAGCCTTGGTAATTTATCAATACCGTCAACAAATAATGTTAACGATTGACATAGTTTTAGTTAATTAGGTTTATTAAAGTGCTTGGTTTAGCTACACAAATATATAATGTAAATAGATAATTATCCAAGCATTACGTTTAAAATATGTAACAATATTATTAACTCAATGTTTAAACAGGGTTAAGTATGAGTGTTTTTGGCAATAATTTAATGATTTGCATTTTTTGACGATGAACAGATATAGGTGTTTGTAGCTACTGAGTTTCTTTTAATATATTTGGCTATGAAGCGTATTGTACTTTTATCCCTTATCCTGCCCTTTAGCCTTTCAGCATTTTCGCAAACCTCGCCGCCGGCCGATTTGACAACAATACAACAGAGTTTCAAAAAGTTAAACGTATTGGGCAGCGTGTTATACATGGCGGCACACCCCGATGATGAGAATACCAAACTGTTGGCATATTTAGCTTTAGAGAAACATTATCGCACAGGCTACTTGTCATTAACTCGGGGTGACGGCGGCCAAAACCTGATAGGTAGCGAGCAAAGTGAGTTGCTGGGTTTAGTACGTACACAAGAGCTTTTAGCTGCCCGCCATGTTGACGGTGCCGAACAGTTTTTTAGCCGCGCTAATGATTTTGGTTTTTCTAAAGGGCCTGAAGAGACGCTGAAAATATGGGATCATGAAAAAGTATTGGGCGATGCCGTTTGGGTTATCCGCAAGTTTAGGCCTGATATAATCATCTGCCGTTTCCCAACAACGGGCGAGGGTGGTCACGGGCATCATACTTCATCAGCTATTATTGCAGAAGAAGCGTTTAAAGCAGCTGCTGACCCGAAACGTTTCCCCGAACAATTAAAATATGTGCAAACCTGGCAGGTGAAACGCCTGATGTGGAATACTTTTAATTTTGGTGGTGGCAACACTACAGCGCCAACCCAATTTAAGGTTGATGTGGGCGTGTACAATTCAATATTAGGTAAGGGCTATGGCGAGATAGCAGCCGATAGCCGCTCGAACCATAAATCGCAGGGCTTTGGCAGTGCAAAGCAGCGTGGTAGTTCTTTCGAGTATTTCAAAACCATATTGGGTGATGCCCCGGTTAATGATTTGATGGATGGGATTAATACATCGTGGAGCAGGGTAAAGGGGGGCGATGCTATCGCGGGTGAATTGGCAGTTATCAGAAAGAATTTTGATTTGGAATATCCAGAGAAATCTTCTAAGGCTTTAGAACAGTTGTTAGGTAAAGTTGAAAAGGTTGATGACGTTTATTGGCGAAATCAAAAAGCAAAAGAATTAAAAGATCTGATAATTGCCTGCAAGGGTTTATGGTTTGAGGCATACGCTAAGCAACCTTACTATGCAGTAGGCGATAGCATTGCAATAACTGCCCAGGTATTGAGTAAAACACCTTTCAGCCAGTTTGATATAAGCGTAAATTCTGAAAAGAATAGTTTATTTAGCGCCACTGTTAGTGATAGTGCTTTTGAGACAAATAAATTGCTGTCGTACTCGCTCGATAAAGCAAAATTTCCGCTCAAAACCATTTCTCAGCCCTATTGGTTAGCAGAACCGCATGGCATTGGCATGTATACGCTTAAGGATGATACATTTGCCGGTAATCCTGAAAATCCTTATGTTCAGAAGGTGCTTTTCGGGTTTATAGTAAACGGATCGACACATGTATTTGAACGTGAGTTAATGTACAAATACACTGACCAAATAAAAGGCGAGATTTATGCCCCAGTTGTGATAGCCCCGCCGGTTACCGCAAATATCGCCAGCAGAGATTACATCTTTAACACGCAACAAGCGCAAGCCGTACAGATAAAATTGCAGAGCTTTAAAAATGCCAGCGGTAGTATTAAAGTAAAGGCCCCTGCAGGCTGGAAAATATCTCCCGAAAAAATAGATTTTACTAATAAAGCCAAAGGTGCCGAGTGGGTTGAAGTATTTACTGTAACACCTACCGATAGCAAACCAAGAACCAGCGTGTTAACCGCCGTGGTGAATGTTGATGGTAAAGAATGGTCGCAGGGTGTGCAGAAGATCAATTATGATCATATTCCGGCTATTACCCTGTTTCCGCCTGCAGAGGCTAAGATCATCAATATCGACCTGAAAACCGCAGGTAAAAAAATTGGCTATATAGCCGGTGCTGGCGATGTTGTGCCTGAGGCGCTAACTCAGGTTGGCTATGATGTTCATTATCTCACAGAAAATGAGATCATGAACGGTAACCTGTCTGGCTATAATGCCATAGTAACCGGTGTGCGTGCCTATAACACTAACCCGCGCCTGGTAGTTGAGCAACCAAAGCTGATGGAGTATGTCAACAATGGCGGAAACTTGGTGGTGCAATATAATGTACCGCAGCCATTGGTGTTAAACAATATCGGTCCATACCCATTTCGTTTAGTTAATCAGCGCGTTACTGATGAGAGTGCTAGGGTGACTTTTTTAGACCCTCAGAACCCGGTACTTAACTATCCCAACAAAATTACCCCGGCCGATTTTGATGGATGGATACAGGAGCGCGGCTTATATTTTGTAAACAGTATAGACCCACGTTATAAAACCATCCTAAGTATGAACGACCCAGGTGAGGCTGCAAACCCAGGCTCGCTTATAGTTGCCGATTATGGCAAGGGGCGCTTTGTTTATACATCGTTGGTGTTTTTTAGAGAGTTACCGGCTGGTATACCGGGCGCTTACAGGTTGTTTGTTAATTTGTTGAGTAAGCCTAAATAGATGCACGAATGTGCAAATATGCAGATGTGTAAATGATAGTTAATTTGATACGGGTTTAGCTAGCTATAATTTTTACAAACCTATTGCTATCCATCATATAATAAATTACTTTTGCGCATACTATATTTAAATATTATGAGTCATCATCACCCAAAAGCAGAAAAAGAAAACCTTGATTACGTTTATTACCTGGTAGGTGCGCTAAGCGGTCTATTTGTTGGTGCTATTATTAATACTGGCTTTTGCTGGGTGCTTGTAGGTGGTTTATTAGGCTTTTTAACCGCTTTGGCTTTTGTAAAAGTATTGGCTAAAGGTAGTGAAGAGGCCTAACCAGGACCTTCCTTCGTTTATAAAAAATTGGAACCAGTTTTACGGCATTGTAGCCGGATGGCTGGTTTTTTTAATTATAGCCTTTTGGCTCATTACCCTATACCTTAAATGAGCTTAACAGACTGGTTTGTTCTTGGCGCTACCATACTGCTTATTGTAGTTTACGGGCTATGGAAAAGCGGCAGCAATAAAAATATCGACCAGTTTTTGGTAGGTGGCCGCTCGCTGTCGTGGTACCACATTGGCTTTTCTGTAATGGCTACGCAGGCCAGTGCAATAACCTTTCTATCTGCCCCAGGGCAGGCCTTTAGCGATGGGATGCGCTTTGTGCAGTTCTACTTTGGCTTGCCGCTGGCCATGATACTGTTATGTATCACGTTCGTCCCGATATTTCATAAGCTTAAAGTTTACACCGCCTATGAGTTTTTAGAACAGCGGTTCGATTTAAAAACCCGCGCTTTAACCTCGGTATTGTTTCTGGTGCAACGGGGGCTTTCAACCGGGATAGCTATTTATGCACCCGCTATTATTTTATCAACCATACTAAATATAGATACAGTTTATACGACGCTGTTTATAGGTGGTTTGGTTACATTTTATACGGTATTGGGTGGTACTAAAGCGGTGTCGTATACGCAGCTGCTGCAAATGAGTATTATTTTCCTGGGGATGTTTGCCGCCGGTGTTTTAGTGGTGGTTTTACTACCGCAGGATGTTGGCTTCATGGATGCGCTAAAATTATCCGGCAAGTTGGGTAAAATGAACGTTGTAGACTGGAAGTTTGACCCCGCCAGCCGCTACAATATCTGGAGCGGATTGATAGGTGGTTTCTTTTTGCAGCTGTCTTATTTCGGTACAGATCAAAGTCAGGTGGGGCGCTATCTTACAGGTAGCTCGGTAGCGCAAAGTCGTATGGGGTTGATTATGAATGGCTTGATAAAAATACCTATGCAGTTTTGCATTTTGTTGATAGGTATTCTGGTATTTGCTTTTTATCAGTTTAATCAGCCACCATTGTTTTTTAATCAGTATGAGGTTAAACAGGTAAAAGAGAGCGCTTATGCGGCAGAATACAATCAACTTGAGCGTAACTACAAAATAGCTTTCGAACAGCGAAAAATTACCGCCGACAGGCTGTTAAAAGCTGTTGATAGTAAAGATGACGATAAGATAAACATTGCCCAGTTTAACCTTAAAATGGCCGGGCATCAGACAGATGAGATACGCGAAATGGGTATTGAACTGATGAAGAAGAATAACAAACATGCTGATACTGACGATACTAACTATGTGTTTCTAAATTTTGTAACACAATACCTGCCTCAGGGGATGATAGGTTTGCTAATAGCTATTGTATTTTTGGCATCTATGGGGTCTACAGCCAGCGCTCTAAATTCATTGGCATCAACCAGTGTGGTTGATATATATAAGCGGGTACTAAACCCCAAAGCCAGCGACAAAAACTACCTAATGGCATCGCGCTTATTTACTGTTTTCTGGGGGATGGTTTGTGTAGGTATGGCGCTGTATGCAAGCAAGATGGGTAATTTGTTGGAAGCCGTTAACCAATTAGGATCATACATATACGGCACCATTTTGGGGGTATTTATAGTGGCGTTTTATGTTAAGCGCATAGGGGGCACTGCGGTATTTATAGCGGCAGTAATTACCGAGATTATTATTTGCCTGTTAGGATATTACAAAGCCGTAGCCTATTTATGGCTTAACCCAATTGGCTGCTTACTGGTTATAGCAATAGGCTTAGCCATAAATCCTTTTACAAAAGCAAAGCCCGGGGTTGCCGGGCCAGCTATGTAATTTTGATAATTTTCCAGATTTATCTGGCTTTATTTGCTACCTCTTGGTTAAGGCGAATGTATTCGTCATTCTTTTGCTCGGTAGCTAATTTTACGCCTGCATTGGCTGCTGTTAAGGCTTCAGTTTTTCTGCCTAGTTTTAAAAGTATACGCGCTTTCCATAAGATATAGTATGGTGCTTTCGGGTCACTCTTTTGGGCTTCGTCTGCCCAGGTTAATGCTTTTTCCAGATCAGCCTTTGATGTTTTATTATCATGATAATATTGTATGGCGCCAAAGTAATTCTTTTTAGTTCCGCTCATTATTTGGTCAATATTGGCGGTTATCTTGGCATCGTCATCAATGGTGAATTTAACCGGTACCAAAGTGTTATCCCAACCTAACCATAAGTCAGCAGATTTTGGCGTAACGTTTACAAATTGCATACTAAAGGTTTCAATTTTTATTGGCGATTTAACCGCCTTTACTTTAACACGCAAAACATCGTCGGCTTCCTTGTATTCATATGCGCCCCATTGTTTTGCAGTTTTATTAAGTATGATGGTCCATTCGGTTTCACCCGGGATAGTAAATAAACCGTACTGACCGGCGGCAACAGTTTTACCTTCAAGCATCACATCTTCTGTAAACTTAATGGTAGTTGCATAGTTAGCACCTGTGCGCCATACAGCGCCATAGGGCTCAAGCCCACCAAAAATTTTGCGGCCTTTTACATTTGGCCTGGCATAAGTTAAGGTAATAGTGCCCAGGCCTAATCCCTGTGTAATGGTTTGCGCTGAACTTGCCTCAGGAATACGAGGGCCATCTTGAGCGAAGGTACTTGATGCTGTTACACTTAAAAGCAGTGCAAGTGCTAAAACTTTTGTTTTCATTGTTTAATTAAAATGAGAGGTTATGGGGGTTAATTAGATACAACACAAATGTAATTGTTACGGTATGTTAAAAACATCCGCGCCAGCAAAAAGAAATAAAGATTACCTGGAAATGATTGGCAGAAAAAAGTGGTAAAAATAAATGCCCCTTCGAACTTGCTTCTTAGGGGCATTCAACCTAAACCTTATCACAATTAAACTGGCAAGTTTGCCAGCTTGCAAATACTAACGCAATTGCTATGCCAATATTGCTGCGAAGCAAACCTTAAGGGTTAAAAAGTTTTTATTAAGACAAATTTATACAGCAGGGGCAATATATTGTTGCCATTTGCATACACCCGGGTGTACAAAATACATTACGGTTTCGGAGGTGTGTATTGTCTGGAAAAAAGAACAACAATGAATGGGGATGCTTATACCCCGTATCGTTCTTTCAAGATATTTAGATGGTGCAGCTCATGGCCTGCCATAATATATAATATAGCGTTTACTTTTATATTGCCGCCATTTGCAACACCAATGGTATTTAGCTGCTTAACGGTTAAAGCGCGTAACATATACAAGTTAGCTTCGCGTACAGCTTTAAATTCGGCAGCAAGTTCTGGTAATGATCTGTCTTTAAAATTAGATAGCGCTACATAAGTATTTTCATCAAAGCCCGGTAGCTCTGCCTGTCCGCGCGAAAACGCGAAGGCCCGGTAAGCAAAAGTTCGTTCGGCATCGGTTAAATGTCCGCAAACTTCTTTAATGGTCCATTTGCCTTCGGCGTATGCATAATTTGCCTGCTCATCAGTAAGGTTAATAAAGAAATTATAGGTGCTGGTTTTTAGTTGTTCAAGCGTATCTAATATAGGCTCATCATTTACCAGTGCAATGTAATTGGCGTAAAAAGGGGCATAGTCGCCGGCGGTTAGTCTAGTAATCATCGCGTCTGATATTTTTTAATATAATTCTAAAGGTAGTTCCTTTTCCTAATTCAGAGTCGCGCACAAACACACGGCCGTTGTGGTAGCTCTCAACCATACGTTTGGTTAACGACAAACCCAAACCCCAGCCACGCTTACGGGTGGTGTAGCCCGGTTGAAAAACGGTAATAAACTTTGACCTGGGGATACCTTTGCCCGTATCGGTAATATCAATAAATATCTGGTCTTTCGTTTTATTAGTGTCGATATTTACTTTAATGCTGCCCTTGCCTTCAATGGCATTAACCGCATTTTTTAACAGATTTTCTATCACCCAATCAAACAGGGGTACGTTTAAGCCTGCCATCAGATCTTTATTGCCTGCTACCTCAAAGTTTATGTTACTGCTAACGCGAATTTTAAAATAGTTTACAAAATCTTCAATAACATCATAAACAAAATGATCTTCTAACTTTGGTTTAGAGCCTATTTTTGAGAAACGATCGGCAACAACTTCAAGGCGCTTAACATCGTTTTCCATTTCGGCCATTAGCGGGTCGTCCTCGGCGTTAAACTTGTCTTTTATTAACTCAATCCACGCCATTAGCGATGATATAGGCGTGCCTAGCTGATGCGCCGTTTCTTTAGCCAAACCTACCCAAACCTGGTTTTGTTCTGATTTGCGCGAGGAGTTAAAAGCCGTATACGCCAATAATAGAAACACCGCAATAACCGATAACTGCACATAAGGAAAAAACTTAAGCTGAGTAAGCAGCGCCGAATCTTTGTAATAAATAAGCCAATAGCCTTTAGCCAGGTTGATCTTAATAGGCTCATGCTGCGATTTCATTACCGCCAGCTCGTGCTTAAAATATTCCGGATCGTATTTTGGGGCGTCCTTTTCTTGTTCGTATTCGGGCAGGGGCGGGTTAAAGGTTTTAGTACTATCTAAGCCACGTGCATATTGCAGCTCGCCTTTTTCATCAGTTACTATAGCCGGAATGATAGAGCTATCGCGCACCGCGAAAACATAAGGCAAAAAATCATTATCATCTGTAGATACCACCTGCCTGATACTTAACGACCATATTTGCGCCCTTGTACGCTCAGACTTGGCTATGTTACGCGCCAGATACCTGGTGTAAAACAAAGACCCGCAGGCAATTACCAATGCAAAGGCAAGCAAGATATATTTCCAGAGTCTTTTGTTTTCGTAAGTATTTAGCATATCAGCTTCAAATAACGTAATTTTTAAGGTTAAAGGTATAAGGTTAAAGGTTAAAGGCTTGTTTAGTGCTGTAAATAATTTATAGTCAATATGTTTTGATGTTTATTTTTTATAGATAATTAGTCTGGTGCATATAATAGTCATGTCAATTTATGGCCTGTCTAAACCTTTTACCTTTCGCCTTTTACCTTTGTCCTCCTTTAATTCTATCTTTGCCCCACAATGTCAGACAAAAGAGTTAGAGTAAGATTTGCCCCAAGCCCAACCGGTGGCTTGCATTTAGGTGGTGTACGCACCGCTTTGTTTAATTATCTGTTTGCTAAGCAGCATAACGGCGATTTTGTTTTGCGAATAGAAGATACCGACCAAAATCGTTTTGTTGAGGGCGCCGAACAATATATTATTGATTGCTTAAACTGGTGCGGAATTACTCCTGATGAAAGCGTTATTAACCCTGGTCAATATGCCCCATATCGCCAAAGCGAGCGTAAGAGCTTATACCGCGAGTATGCCGAGCGCCTGGTAATGCAGGGCCACGCTTATTACGCTTTTGATACTGCCGAAGAGCTGGACAAATGCCGTAAAGAGATACCTAATTTTCAGTACGGACAAGTTTACAGAGACACGCTGCGTAACTCATTGTCGTTACCACAGCAGCAGGTTGACCAGCTATTGGCCGACCATGTGCCGCACGTTATCCGCATAAAAATACCTGCTGACGAAACTGTTGGCTTTACTGATATGATACGTGGCCGCGGTAGTTTTGAAACCAACACGGTTGATGATAAGGTTTTATTAAAGGCCGATGGTATGCCAACTTATCACTTAGCGGTGGTGGTTGACGATCATTTGATGAAGATATCGCACGCTTTCCGTGGCGAGGAGTGGTTGCCATCTGCACCGGTGCATTTATTATTGTGGGATTATTTGGGCTGGAAAGCCGATATGCCGCAATGGGCGCATTTTCCGCTGATATTGAAACCCGATGGTAATGGCAAGCTAAGCAAGCGCGATGGCGCACGTTTGGGTTTCCCGGTATTTGCTTTAGATTGGGATGGCGCTGCAGGTTTTGATGGCATGGGCTTTTTGCCCGAAGCTTTCCTGAACTTTTTGGCTACGCTGGGTTGGAACGACGGAACAGGCCAGGAGCTATTTGCTTTGAATGAGCTGGTTGAGAAGTTTTCGATAGAGCGCATCAATAAATCGGGCGCTAAGTTTGATTTCGAAAAAGCCAAGTGGTTCAATGCCGAGTGGATAAAAAAATCAACTGCTGATGCCCTGAAACCTAAAGTTAAGGCTGTGTTAGAAAGCAATGGGGTAAAGGTGACTGATGATAATTACCTGCTGACTATTATTGATGTAATAAAAGACCGTTGTACTTTATTGACAGATTTTTATGCGCAGTCTGTTTACTTCTTCCAAACCCCTGCCGAGTATGACCTGCCTGCTGTTAAACCAAAGTGGAACGATGACAAAACCGCTTTGTTTAACGAGTTTAAAGCGATAGTAAATAACCTTGCCGATTTTAGCAGCGCTAACTTAGAGACTGAGTTTAAAGCCCTGATGGAACAAAAAGGCTTAAAGCCTGGTGATGTAATGCTGCCTTTCCGTATAATGCTGGTAGGTGGTAAGT
>JAZKET010000101.1:0-14085 GCA_040386815.1 Bacteroidota bacterium
TGGCGTATACACACTTTCCAGGCGTGCTCTTTCGACCACTCAGACACCTCTCCGTTGAATGGACCGCAAAGTTAGAATAATAAAAGCAAAAAAGCGGGACATCCCGCCGAATGCCCCGCTTGTATAAAAATAACCAAAAACTATATCCCACTTTAATTACAGCTTGCGCTGCAACATCAATGTACATTACATTGAGTGTTTAAAGGGGCAATGGTTTAATTTGCTGTCAAAATTTTTGAGGTAATAATGCAGATAGCTTTTTTTACCTTATGTTTGTTACACCTTGGTCAAACAGGCAGTTTGGCCTATAAAAGCTTGTTATAAATTAATGCTGAGCATCAACGAGATCAAGAAACCCATTGCTGCTGATATTGATGTATTTGAAGATCGTTTCAAGGCATCTATGAAAAGCTCGGTACCTTTGCTTGATCGCATTACCCATTACATCGTAAAACGCAAAGGGAAGCAAATACGTCCCATGTTTGTGTTTTTCTCGGCCAGTATTTGTGGCGGTATCAATGAGTCTACGCATCGTGGCGCCGCATTGGTTGAGCTGTTACACACTGCTACGCTGGTGCATGATGATGTGGTTGATAATTCATACCAACGCCGTGGTTTTTTCTCAATAAACGCTTTATGGAAAAATAAGATAGCGGTTTTGGTGGGCGATTACCTGCTATCAAAAGGATTACTTCTTTCTATTGATAATGGTGATTTTAAGTTATTAAAGATCGTATCAGAAGCCGTAAAGCAGATGAGCGAGGGGGAGTTGCTGCAAATAGAAAAGGTGCGCCGCATGGACATTGGCGAAGGGGTTTATTACGAGGTGATCCGTCAGAAAACAGCATCGCTTATAGCAGCTTGTTGCGCTTGTGGCGCGGCCTCTGCCGGTGCCGATGATGATACTATTGAAAAAATGCGCTTGTTTGGCGAAAAGATAGGCATAGCTTTCCAAATCAAAGATGATATGTTTGATTTTGGCACAGATGATGTTGGTAAGCCGCTGGGTATTGACATCAAGGAAAAAAAGGTTACCCTGCCACTTATTTACTCGCTAAGCAACTGCGACGCAGCCGAACGCAAGCGAATGATTAACCTGGTAAAGAACCATAATGACGAACCTGAAAAGATAGCAACCATTATAAAATTTGTGAATAATACTGGCGGCTTGCAATACGCCGAAACCCAAATGAAAAAGTACCGGGACGAAGCTTTTGTGATATTAAATACTTTACCTGACGGCGACGCGCGACTTGGGCTTGAACAATTAGTTAATTTTACTACAGAACGTAACAAATAATGTCACACGAACTCATTTTTATCGGCGGTTTTTTGGTCTTCATTTTTTTAATGATGGCTATTGATTTGGGCTTGTTTGGTAAATCTGATAAGCCTGTTAGCTTAAAGCAAGCCGGCATTATGAGCGGTGTGTGGGTAGCGCTGGCGCTAAGTTTTTACTTCCTGATCATCAATTTTGGCGATTACCTGCACACGGTTGACACCATGCAACGGCTGCAGCAAATCAATACTGACCATGGTCATAAATTGAAGTTATCCGGCGATTTTGCCGCCAGCCTACAATTATACCGTAGTACACTTGGTTTGGAGTTTTTAACAGGCTATGTGGTTGAATATGCCCTGTCTGTCGATAACATATTTGTGATGGTACTTATCTTCTCGGCATTTTCTGTCGATAAGCGTTATTATCACAAGGTATTACTTTGGGGGATAATTGGCGCGGTGCTAATGCGTTTCCTGTTTATTTTCCTGGGCTCGGCATTGATCAACCAGTTCCATTGGATATTGTACATCTTCGGCGCTTTCCTGGTTTACACAGGCGTTATGATGTTTGTTAACCGCAACCAGGAAGAAAAAATAGACCCCGACAAGCACCCGGTTGTTAAGTTTGCTTCTCGCTTTTTTGCCGTTCATCCGCATTTTGCGGGCAGCAAGTTTTTTGTAAAGATAGATGGCAAAAAAATGATCACCCCACTGTTCCTGGTGCTGTTGATCATTGAGGCTACCGATTTGGTTTTCGCGGTTGACTCTATCCCGGCTATCTTCTCTATCACCAAAGACCCTTACATCGTGTTCTTTTCTAACATCTTCGCCATATTGGGTTTAAGGTCGATGTTCTTTTTGTTGATCAATATTATTGACAAGTTCCACTATCTCAAAGTAGGTTTGGCGGCTTTGCTGGCTTTCATCGGCCTGAAAATGCTGGTGTCGCATTATGCAGAAGCGATTGGGCTAACTACCGGTCGCTCATTACTGATCATCGTAGGCATACTGGCTATTAGTGTTGTTGCGTCGTTGGTGTTTCCTAAAGAAAAGAAAAAAGCATCAGCTTAGAATATTATGGAAGCACAAAACCCTGCACCAGTACCCTCTCTGTTTGAATGGGCCGGTGGCATGCCTGCATTTGAGAAACTTTTCAATCAGTTTTATGATAAGGTACTGGCCGACGATATCCTTGAGCCGGTATTTAAACATATGTCGCCGCAGCACCGTGAGCATGTCGCTCATTTTGTTGCCGAAGTTTTTGGCGGGCCTAAACTTTACAGTGAGGCAGATGGCAGCCATTTTACCATGGTGCAAAAACACCTGGCCAAACACTTAACCCAACAACACCGCAAACGCTGGATAGAACTACTCCTTGAAACTGCCGACGAACAGCAACTGCCCGACGATCCTGAATTTCGCTCGGCTTTTATGGCTTACCTTGAGTGGGGTACGCGCATAGCGGTGCTTAACTCTAATTTAGACGACGTTGATATGGACGCCAATGCCCCTATGCCCAAATGGGACTGGGGTGTGCCCGGCGGCCCGTACCTGGGGTAAATGTGGCTTCAATACCATAAACGTGTAAAGAGATACTCAATCTTAAATCTCCCATCTCAAATCTCATGTCTATGTGTTAACTTCGTGAATGTTCGATTTGGATCTCAGTCTTTTTGAAGTAACATTTACCGGTGTAATTGACATACTGCTGGTAGCGTTTTTAATATACCAGTTATACAACCTAATTCGCGGTACCATTGCGGTTAACATACTTATTGGTATGGTAGTATTGTATGTGCTTTACTTTGTGGTGAAGTTTTTTAACATGCAGCTGCTAACCGGCATACTGGGTTATTTCAAGCAGGTAGGGGTTATCATCATTGTGGTGGTGTTTCAGCAAGAGATACGGCGGTTCTTTCTGTTGGTGGGTAAAAACGCCTCGCTACAACGTAACAAGGCCTGGTGGCAATACTTTTTTGGCCGTGCCCAAGCCGATAAGAACAACTACGCCCGCATTAAACCTATTATTGATGCTTGTAAGATATTAAAGCAAACCCGCACCGGTGCGCTTATTGTATTTGCCAAATATTACGATGAGCAGTTTTACCAGAACAGCTGCGAGGTAATGGATGCCAAGATCTCAAAGCGACTACTTGAAAGTATCTTCCAAAAGACAAGCCCCCTGCATGACGGCGCGGTGGTGATAGCAGAAAACAAAATTAAGTCGGCCAGCTGTATTTTGCCTTTGACTGACAAGGTTGACCTGCCCCCGCAGTTTGGATTGCGCCACAGGGCCGGAATTGGCGTTACAGAGGCTAATGAAGCTACGGCTATCATCGTGTCTGAAGAAACCGGCGAGATAAGCTATGCCAAGCAAGGCCGTGTCAAAATGAACATCAGCTTTGCTGAATTGGAGAAGCTGCTGAATAAGGATTTTTAGGAAGCTTTTAACGGCCTACTGATCCAAATTAAAATGTGGATCACTTTTTTATTTTTGGATCACTTTTAAGATTTCAACCCTTATTTATCAGGTTTTTTTGGGTATTTTTGTTGATTTTTCCGTGTTTTTTAGATCACTTTTTTGTTGATTTTTAGGAGTTTTGGATCACCTTTACTGACAAAACAGCGCCACCATTAATTTGATCTAATAACGCGATTTGGGGCTGATAGTGTTAAAAAAATTAACATCTATGATACAAAAATCGTGGCGATCCAATCGCCAGCTTGCGTTAATAATAGAATATCAAAAAAATGTCTAACTTTATATTATGACAGTTTTAGAGCTCAAAAAATCCATTCATGCGAAGATAGACAATCTTGATGATCCCGCGTATTTAGAAGCGTTGGAATCAATGATAGATCAAAGGCAAAAGGATGAAGTAATTGAAATCTCTGAAAAGCATATGGCAAGTATCGAGCAGGGGATGAGGGACATGAAAAATGGTGATTTTCTGACAATGGAACAATTGGAGAAACGATATGAAAAATGGCTAAAAGATTAGCTGTTACCAGGAATGCTTATCTCCACATCGATAGGATCATAGAATTTAACGACCTCAGGAACAAATCTTCGGTCTACTCCAGTAAGTTTGTTAAAGCACTTTTCAAAGAATTTAACTTATTGAAAACATTACCTTTAATGGGAGTTGATACAGGCCAAAAAGGTATTTATAGATTGGTTTGGGATGATTTTTATATTTTTTATACCATTACAGGGGATCTCATAGAGATCCAGGCGGTACATCATCAAAAAGAAGACATCATCCTATAATCCAAGAACGTAAAAAAAGCGACAGGCCTAAACCCATCGCTATAAAAAATCTTGATTCTTATCTCTTGATTCTTGACTCTCTTAAATAAGCAACCTTACCGGCTCTTCTAATAATTGTTTAAGCGTTTGTAAGAAAGCTGCTGCCAATGCGCCATCAACCACACGGTGATCGCTGCTTAGTGTAACTTTCATAACGTTGCCCGGCACTACCGCGCCATTTTTAACAACCGGTACTGCTTGTATACCGCTTACTGCTAAGATACACGCGTTTGGTGTGTTAATAATAGCCGTAAACTCATCTACACCAAACATACCTAAGTTTGATATAGTGAAGGTTGAGCCTTCCATTTCGGCAGGTTGTAATTTTTTGTTTTTTGATTTACCGGCAAGGTCCTTAACCTCTAAACTAATATGGGTTAATGATTTACCATCGGCAAATTTAATAACCGGTACCAACAGGCCTTCGTCAACCGCAACGGCAACGCCAATGTGTACATGCTCGTTAGTGCGGATCTTATCGCCCATAAAAGCTGAGTTAATGGCAGGGTGTTGTTTTAAGGCAACAGCGCAAGCTTTAACCACAAAATCATTAAATGATATTTTAACCGGGGCAACCTCATTGATCTTGGCACGGGCAGCAATAGCCTGGTCCATATCAATAGACATAGTTACAAAGAAATGCGGAGCCGTAAACAAGCTTTCGCTTAAGCGGCGGCTAATGGCTTTACGCATTTGCGTAACATTTCTTTCGGTAAATTTCTCTTCGCCGGTAAAGGTTGGCAGGTTGATAGGCGCAGCAGCCGGTTTAGCTGGCGCATCAGCACCTTTGGCAGGGGCGGCGCTTTCTGTAGCGGCTTTAGCTGGTGCAGCACCAGGTTTAAAGTCCTCAATGTCTTTTTTAACAATGCGGCCACCTTCGGCAGTGCCTTTAACAGCATTAATATCAATGCCTTTGTCTTTAGCTATTTTACGTGCAAGCGGCGATGCTTTTACGCGGCCGTCGCTGTGTGATGTTTCTTTTTCTTCTTCGGCAGCAGGCGCGCTTTCTTTAGCAGGGGCGTCGCCTTCGGCAGCAGGTGCAGCGGCAGCAGCCGGCGCATCTTGCAACAAAGGTGTAATATCTGTACCTTCTTTACCTACAATAGCAATAATGCCATTAACCGGGGCAGCTTCGCCTTCTTTAGGGCCAATATATAATAAAGTGCCTTCTTCGTAACCTACAACTTCCATAGTAGCCTTATCGGTTTCTACATCAGCCAGTGAGTCGTCAGATTTTACTTTATCGCCAACTTTAAAGTTCCATTTGTTTATAACACCTTCGGTCATGGTATCGCTCAGGGCAGGCATACGTATTACGGTAGCCGGTATGCTTGAGGTATCAACCTTGGCAGCAGGTGCCGGTGTAGCAGCAGGCGCTTTATCGGCAGCAGGTGCTTTTTCTTCTTTCTTTTCAGCCGGTGCAGCAGCAGGTGCCGCGCTACCTTCTAAAGCAGCTTTATAGTCTTCGCCTTCTTTGACTATTACAGCAATGACATCGTCAACAGGGGCAGCTGCACCTTCTTCAATACCAATGTACAGCAATACGCCATCCTGGTACGATTCAAAATCCATGGTGGCTTTGTCGGTTTCAATCTCGGCCAAAACATCGCCAGATTTTACCTTATCACCAACTTTTTTATGCCATTTAGCCAATACACCTTCGGTCATGGTGTCGCTCATTTTTGGCATTTTAACTACTTCGGCCATATATATTTATGAATTATCGAATTATTGAATTAATGATTTAATTTTTAGCTAATTTAAGTATTGAATAATGATGTGCGAATTTTTTGATCTGCTTGATTTAACTCAATAAATCAATAATTCATTCATTCAATAATTAACTAATGTTAATCCATTATGTATGGGTAATCCTTCTGCACGTATACATCAGTATAAAGCTCTGACGCTTCAGGCCATGGCGACTCTTCGGCAAATTTTATCGACTCATCAACCTCTGCCTTTACTTTAGCTTCAACCTCTTCAAACCATTTCTCATCAGCATAACCATTTTTGGTGATAGCTTGTTTTACAGTTTCAATAGGATCTTTTGCTTTGTAGCTTTCCAACTCTTCTTTAGTACGGTATTTCTGCGGATCGGACATCGAGTGGCCTTTGTAGCGGTAAGTACGCATCTCAAGGAAAGTTGGTCCCTCGCCTGCACGTGCACGGGCTACCGCCTCGTCCATGGCATTATGTACAGCAACCGGGTCCATACCATCAACAGCCGATGAAGGGATGCCGTATGGTAAACCCAGTTTAAAAATGTCTGGTTGTATGGTAGTACGGGCTACTGATGTACCCATAGCGTAACCATTGTTCTCGCAAATAAATATTACCGGCAATTTCCATAACGCGGCCATGTTAAAGGTCTCGTTAAGGGCACCCTGGCGTACGGCGCCATCGCCCATGTAAGCAACGTTTACAAAATCAGTACCTTTAAATTTCTCGGCAAAAGCAACACCTGCACCCAAAGGTATCTGGCCGCCAACAATACCGTGACCACCATAAAAATGGTGCTCTTTGCTAAACATGTGCATTGAACCACCTTTGCCTTTTGAGCATCCGGTAGCTTTGCCATAAAGTTCGGCCATGATAGAATTTGACGTAACGCCTTGTGCAATTGCGTGTGCGTGATCGCGATATGCGGTAATCATGCTGTCGCCTTTTTTCAAAACAGACATGGCACCGGCTAATACCGCTTCCTGGCCAATATACAGGTGACAAAAGCCACGTATTTTTTGCTGACCATATAACTGTCCTGCCTTTTCCTCGAATTTACGCATCAAGTACATAGACTCGTACCACTTTAAGTAGGTGTCTTTATTTATTTCGATCGAACTCATTTGCAAACAATCTATTTTTTGTAGAATGCGCAAATCTAAATATATATTGCAAATAATCGAAAGTGTATGCGCATTTGTTGCGAAGTTTTATGAGAAAGATTAGTGATTGAAGATGAAAGATTGGTTTTTGAAGATTGATGATAGGGTTTGATTAGAAATTGATGAGAAGGGAGGGGTGGATCGCGTGTCTGTAATCCTGTGCATTTATTCCTGTCGCATGGTTTACAGGGCTGCGACAACTCACCCGGCGGACGCTACGCTGCGCCACCCTCTCTGCGCAAGCGCAAAGAGGGTTAAGAAAATTTTATAATTAAATCTCTCTCAGCCAAACCAAAGCCCTCTTTCCGCCGAAGGCGAAGGGAGGGCAGCCCGGGCGAAGCAACGGGCGGGTGAGTTGTCGCCGCCAAGCATTTACGGCAAACTGTCCGCAGTGTTGACTCACCCCGACGTTGCTTCGCTCGTCGACCCTCTCTTGCTGCGCAAAAGAGGGTTGGAAAAAGTTTTACAATTAAATTTTCTCAACCAACCAAAGCCCTCTTTCCGCCGAAGGCGAAGAGAGGGCAGCCCGAGCGAAGCAACGGGCGGGTGAGTTGTCGCCGCCAAGCATTTACGGCAAACTGTCCGCAGTGTTGACTCACCCCGACGTTGCTTCGCTCGTCGACCCTCTCTTGCTGCGCAAAAGAGGGTTGGAAAAAGTTTTACAATTAAATTTTCTCAACCAACCTAAGCCCTCTTTCCGCCGAAGGCGAAGAGAGGGCAGGTCCAGCGAAGCGTCGACCGGGTGAGTTGTCGCCGCCAGGTATCTGCAACCTTCATTGCCGGCGCTTTTAAGCGACGGTAAATCGCTTGCCATGAAAGATGGCTTTAGCCAAAACACAGTAACTGCCTGCCAATAACTGCATACCTAACCACCAATCTCTAATTTTCAATTACACAATTGTTGATAATTAAAAAGTGTTAATAAAAATCGCCATTTACTTGCGATTTTGAAAAAAATGGATAGTTTTGTATCCAACCTGACAGAAATTGTATAACAAAACGGACGCATTGTACGTTAAAAGAGACGAAATCGAGGATTAAATGAAGAAAACTATACTGGCTACGGCCTTATTTTTCAGCGTTTTAGCAGCCCAGGCGCAAACAAAAAGTGTTCCAACTCAACCTGCGGACAAGTCTGTCGAGGAAGAAAGTTTAGCTAAAGATTACCTTTCTCAAATTATGCATGTTGCGGTTTCTGCAACATCAAACATGAAACTTTTTAATTTTGTATACGAGTGGATTGGCACCCCGTACCGCTTTGGTGGCAGCACTAAAAAAGGTATTGATTGCTCTGCGTTTACAAAACAACTATACAACCAGGTATTCAATTTAGATATAAAACGCAGCTCGCGCGATATATTTAGCATGGTTAGCCCGGTTGCTAAAGATGAATTGAAAGAGGGCGACTTGGTTTTCTTTAAAATTCGCAGCCGCAGTATATCGCACATTGGTATTTATTTGGGCGATAATAAATTTGCACATGCATCTATGCGTGGTGTAGCCATAAGTAACCTTGACGATGCTTACTACAGCCGTTATTTTTATAAAGGCGGCCGCGTTTTGCAAGCCTTTAAAAAAGAGCTGCCAACTACAGCAGCTACCGAAGTTGCCGAAGATTAATAAAGACAGCTTAGATACACAACATACAAATCCTTCTCATACAAAACGGGAAGGATTTTTTTTGCCTATGAAATTTTATCCCATTGTTATCACTTTTCTGCTTTTTGTTGGTTTGCAAAGCTGTACCGAACGAAAGATTAAGGGGGATGTGCCTGCCACCAAAACTTCGGCAGTAAAAGTAACAAAGCCCGATACTACGTTGCTGGCCAACCCTGATGCTATAAATATTACTGCCGTTGGCGATATTATGCTGGGTACTTCGTATCCCGACAATAAAACCCTGCCACCCGATAGCGCTAAATATGCTTTTACGCTGGTTGAAGACCATCTTAAAAATGCAGACCTGACATTTGGTAACCTGGAGGGCACTTTGTTAGATACGGGTAAGCCGGTAAATTACAAGCTGCATTTCAGGTCTAAAGGATACCTGTTCCGATCGCCGGTTAAGTATGTGGCTACTTTAAAAAACGCCGGTTTTGATGTGTTGAGCGTTGCCAATAATCATATTGACGATTTTGGATTGCCGGGCAGGTTAAGTACCGTTAAAGCCTTAGATAGCGCGGCAATATATAATGCGGGCCTGCTGGCGCGCCCGTCGGCTGTGTTTACGTTGAGGGGAATTAAGTACGGTTTTTGTGCTTTCTCGCCAAATGGTCAAACCGTTCATTTAAATAATTTAAAGCGGGCAGGTAAAATCATTAAAGCTTTAAAAGATTCGTGCGATATTGTCATAGTATCGTTCCATGGCGGTGGCGAAGGTGCTGCGTTTGAACATGTAAGCTGTGAGAACGAAGTGTTTGTTGGCGAAAATCGCGGCAATGTAAATGCCTTTGCGCACAACGCTATTGATAACGGCGCCGACCTGGTGCTGGGGCATGGCCCGCATGTTAGCAGGGCCATGGAGCTATATCATAGCAGGCTGATAGCTTACAGCCTGGGTAATTTTTGCACCTATAAAGGTGTTAGCATTGATGGTGTTTGTGGCATAGCGCCATTGCTTAAGATAGTAGTTAACAAAAAGGGAGAGTTTATTAAGGGCCGAGTAATATCTGTAAAGCAATCGCACCGTACGGGTTTGCAGGTTGACACCATGCATCGCGCAGCAAAAAGAGTTAAATGGCTTACAGAAACAGATTTTCCGCAAAGCGGATTGAGGATTTCAGAAACGGGAATAATTGAAGCGGCAGATGCACCGCAGGCCAAACTTTAATATTCGTCCGGATGCTTTTTGTAAAGCTGGCCAATACCTATAAAAACAATAATTAACGAAAACAGCAAGGTGCCTGCCGCCGCGTTTTTATCCATACCATCCATAAATTGCGATGCGCCAGCGTAAATAAGGCCAATAACGCCTATAATGGTTAATATGGTGCCTATGATTTTTCTTTTGGTGCTGCCTTTGCCTTTGTTGTCCATGTAATGCTAATCAGTAATCAATAATTAGATGATAAATAATCTGTAAAGATCAATTAAAGTGGATGGGCTATCAATAATACAAACGGGTTATAAAAGGCAGTACTTATTTGCCTGGCAGCAAATATAACACATAGTTCAAAAAAAAGAAAGAACCTGCTTAGGGGAGGCAGGTTCTTAGGCATTATATATGTAGAATTAATTATGGGTGAGTTTGTCGCGCATCATAGTAAGGCCGGCAAAAAATATCAGGCAGCCAATCAAAGTAAAGCCGGCAAATAAATTTTGGCCAATGTAATTGGTAAAGAAACCTGCTACGGCAAAAGTTAGTGCATTAATGCCTACTAATGTTAAAATGGTGCCTATTGATGATTTTGTTTCCATGTGATTTACTATTTAAAGGTATTAATAGCAATACAAAATGTACACCAAATGCCAAAAGGTGCCATTTTAAGTTAAAACGCACAGAAAGGGGTTTTTAGTGTGGATATTTCGTGGGATATAAATCCCCGTATATCCACACCAGCGTGGCTTTTGTAACACGGACGTTACAATTTGTGGCGGTTAGATAAAGGGCTGATGGTCAGGCTTCGTCTTTGGTATTTTTAACCAGGCCTATGCCGGTAAAGAAAAACATAATCGCAATTATGCCTATAACTATTAACGCGGTGGTATCGCCACTGCGCTGAATGATACTGAAGCCGGTATAAATAAGCCCGATGATGCCCAGGATGGTAAGTACAGTGCCGAAAGTTCTTTTTACGTTCATGATTTATGCTATTATTTATTAATAACTTATATGCAGATAGGAAATAAACCTATCTTTATTTCAACTAAATCTATAAATCAATGACAAGCCAAATAGTTTCATACGTGATCGTTTTTATTTTGATCATTGTCCTTTTTTCATCGTTTGTAACAGTTAAACAGGGCACCATTGCTGTTATTACCATATTTGGTAAATATCGCCGTATACTTACCCCTGGTCTAAACTTTAAGATCCCGCTGATTGAAAATATCTACTCAAAAATATCTATTCAAAACCGCTCGGTCGAGCTGGAGTTTCAAGCCGTAACGTTTGATCAGGCTAATGTTTATTTTAAGGCGATGCTGCTGTATTCGGTATTAGATCAGCAAGAAGAAACCATTAAAAACGTAGCCTTTAAGTTTGTTGATGAGCGTAACCTGATGCAGGCTTTGATACGTACGGTTGAAGGTTCTATCCGTGCATTTGTGGCAACTAAACGGCAGTCGGAAGTATTGATCCTGCGTCGTGATATTGTTGAGCACGTTAAAGATCAGTTAGACAATATTCTGGAAAGCTGGGGCTATCACTTACAAGATTTGCAATTAAACGACATTACCTTTGACGACGTGATCATGAAATCAATGAGCCAGGTAGTGGCATCAAACAACCTGAAAGCCGCTGCTGAAAACGAGGGCCAGGCCTTACTGATCACCAAAACCAAAGCTGCTGAAGCTGAAGGTAACGCTATCAAAATTTCTGCCGAGGCTGAGCGCCAGGCATCGCAGCTGCGTGGTCAGGGTGTGGCGCTGTTCCGCCAGGAAGTTGCTAAGGGTATGACAGTAGCTGCTAAAGAAATGGAGTCGGCACATATGGATACCTCTGTGATACTGTTTACCATGTGGACAGAATCAATTAAACACTTTGCCGAAAACTCTGAAGGTAACGTGATATTCCTTGACGGCTCAACCGATGGCATGCAGCGTACTATGAAAGAGATGATGAGCCTGAATGTATTGTCGGCAGATAAAATTCAAAGCGGAAAGAAATAATAGGATAAACCTTTGCGTTTAGGCATAGTCTTAAAGGAAAAGGTTTAAAACTATTATTAAATGAGACAAAGATTTGTGAGTGTGATGATGGGCGCGTTATGCCTGTTGCTAATGGTAGCCAACCGTGTCGCGGCGCAGCCGTACAGGCAATTAACTGTTAGCGATTTTAGGGGCACACCCCGCCCCGGTGGCAATAACGCTATTGCCCACACCAAATGTTCCATTAATTTCAGGTACGAGGCTGTAGGCAGGGGCGCTGATTTCAGGCTCATCAGCGATGTGCGCTTAACTGTTGATCCATATTATTCATGGATAGACCTGAAACGTGTTACATCGCCCAAACAATTAGACCGTATATTGAACCACGAGCAGGGGCATTACATTATATCCTACATGGAACAGCAAGAGCTAACCCGCCAAATAAACCGTCTGCAATTCGATCCCTATAACTATAAATATCAGGCCAGTAACCTGTTTAACCGTATCCACGCCAAATACCAGCAGCTAAACCAAAACTACGACATTGGCACCCAAAACATGCGCGACGAGCAGCAACAGCGCAGCTGGGATGTGTATTTTCAGAAACGTTTAAGCACTGCGCCGCCTTTGGAGGCAGAGGGGTATTAAAACCCTTTTTTGCGGGTGATGCCCGGTTTACGCTGACTTTTGCTTTCGTCAACACCAATACCCTCGGCACCATATTGACGGGCCATTTTGGCTATGCGATCTTCAAGGCTTTCGGTAGTTAATTTTTCACGGCCAAGGCTGTCCACCATTATGGGGAAGGCAAAAGGGGTAGGGCGCTCAATATGTTTTAGAATGATGTTTTGCTGCGCGATACGCTGCAGGGCCATCCGCATCCTAAACTCTTCTAATTGGAAAGCCAATGCTTCGTTATAAGCTTGTCGCACCAATAGGTTATCCGGTTCATACTCACTGAAAACATCAAACAATAATGATGATGAAGCCTGCAAGTGCTTGTTTTTAACTTGCTGCCCCGGATAGCCGGTAAACACCAGCCCGCCGATATGTGCAATATCTCTAAAACGACGGCGGGCCATTTCATTGGCATTTAAGCTGTGCTGTATATCATCCAGCAAGCCCTCTATCGAAAAGAAATCGGCATCCTCTAAAAAATCTTCAATAGCTACATCCTCATCTGTCAGCAACTCAAAGCCGTAATCATTCATGGCGATAGAAAAACTGGCCGGTTTAACGCGCGAGATGCGGTAAGCCAACAACGACGCCATCCCTTCATGCACCAATCTGCCCTCGAAAGGATAAAACAGCAAATGATGCCCCTCGCGCGATTTGAACGACTCGATCAAAAACTCATGGCTTTGTGGCAGGTGTGATAGCTTTGCCTGCAAATCGAACAATGGTTTTAGTGCTATCACTTCTTCGTCTTTTTCAATACCATGGGCCACCTCATCTAACTTATCCCTAAACACGGCAGACAGCTGCGATGACAGCGGCATACGCCCGCCCGCCCAGCTGGGTATCAATCCTTTTTTGGCGTTTGATTTTTTTACGTAGGCACTCATCTCTTTTATCCGCACAAACTCCAGGCTGCGCCCGGCAAACCAGAATGTGTTACCGGGTTTTAGTTTTGATATGAATGATTCTTCCAGTGTACCTAAACTGCCGCCGCTTAACCATTTTACGCGGATGCTCATCTCGCTGGTGATGGTGCCAATGCTTAGCCGGTGGCGCATGGCAACGCGTCTACTGAATACTTTGTAAACGCCGTTCTCTATCTCTACCTTTAAAAACTCATCG
>JAZKET010000101.1:14095-56998 GCA_040386815.1 Bacteroidota bacterium
CGTACTGTGCCAGCGTCTTACCACCGTTGGTAATAAAGTCAAGCAGCTGGCTAAACTCTTTGCTGGTGATGTCTGCAAAGGCGTAGGTTGTTTTAATTTCTTTGAACAGCTCATCAGCTGTAAATCCGTCGGATACAGCCAGCGTCACCATGTATTGTATCAGCACATCCATGGCTAATAGCATTGGGTCGCGGCTTTCAAAAATACCTTGTTTAATGGCTTGTTTAAGTGCCGCACCCTCTAATAATTCCATGGAATGCGTAGGCACAAAATAAGCTTTTGATACCGCGCCGGGATGGTGACCGCTTCGCCCGGCCCGCTGCATAAACCGCGCGACACCTTTAGGGCTACCCACCTGTATCACTGTATCCACCGGCCGGAAATCTACGCCCAGATCCAAACTGGACGTACATACCACCACCTTTAAAGCTTCGGCGTGCAGGGCTGCTTCTACCCAGTTGCGCAGCTCATTATCCAGTGACCCATGATGCATAGCCATTACGCCGGCATACTCGGGGTAATTATCCAATATGGCATGGTACCAGATCTCAGACTGCGACCGGGTATTGGTAAATATCAATGTTGTTTTACTTTTTGCTACCAGGTCCATCACCTGCGGTAACAACTTTAAGCCAATATGCCCCGCCCATGAATAGTTCTCTACATTCTCTGGAATAATGGATTTGATCTGTAATTTCTTCTCCACGTTGGCCCGCACCATCTTCAGATTTTCCTTCGGGAAGTCATTACCTAACAAAACATCGCCGGCTTGCTCCAAATTACCTATAGTGGCGGATATCCCCCAAATGCGCATCCCATCTGCGAGGTGCTTTAGCCTGCTCAATCCCAGCTCCACCTGCACCCCCCGCTTTATCCCTAACAATTCATGCCACTCATCAACCACCAACACCTGCAAGCTTTTAAATACTGCGGGATAATCTTTTTGAGCCAACATAAGGTGCAGGCTTTCGGGTGTGGTGAGCAGTACTTCGGGTAATTTCTTTTTAAGGGCCGCTTTTTCAGCAGCCGGGGTGTCGCCGGTGCGGGTGGCTATTTTCCAGGGGATCTCCAGCTCGTCGCAAACCTCTTGCATGGCTTTGCGGATATCATTGGTAAGCGCGCGCAACGGCGTTATCCAAAGCATTTGCAGACCGTTATTTTTGCGGGTTTTGTAGTCGGGGTATTTATTGACGAAATCAGCCAAAAAGGGCAAAAACAGCGCGAAGGTTTTACCGCTACCCGTGGGCGCATTTAACAATCCAGAATTGCCGGCCAAATACACACTCTCCATCTCTTTTTGAAACGGAAACTGCTTCCAGTCTTTTTGCTTGTACCATTGCCGTATAACTTGTTGCCCGGGTGTCGTCATTATTCGGTTAACAAAATACGCAATGTTTTGTGCTGCAATAAAAAAGTACGGTGGGTTTTTAAACGATTTTCAGATCGTATTTAAACAACAATCCCTCTAAGCCATGTGCAGAAAATATCGCTTTCTTCATGGTATTCAGTTCAGGGTCGATGATGTAGTTTAAGGCAGTGCTAAAGTTTACCGCTGTAAGGTCGGTTTGCCTGAAGACGGTTTCCAGCAAATTGCACTCGTCAAAAACAGAACCTGTTAAAATGGCCTGGGTAAACGTTGCTTCTTTTAACGACGATTTTTTAAACACTGTTTTCGGCATTTTTTTACGCATAAAAGAGCAATAATCCAGCATGCACGACTCAAAACTTACCGTAAACAGAAAGTCCTCGGCAGCACTAAAGTTTACGCCCAGTATTTTACAATCTTTAAAGGTAATGTTGTGTAGCGTACTTCGGTCAAGCTTCATCATAGCCAGGTTGCAGTTATCAAACACACAATCTATAAACTTACAGCCCGCAAATTCAGCTTCGCTAAAATCACATTTTTTAAATATGCAGTTGTTAAATTCGGTATTGCGCTCGGTGGTTTTGGCGTAATTTAATTCGGTAAAGGTTTTATCGTCAAGGATGGTGGCGCTCATGAGTTGTTTTTTATGTCATTGCGAGCGTAGCGTGGCAATCGCACGGAGAACGGTCACAGGCTTGCAAAGTTCGCGATTGCTTCGTTCCTCGCAATGACAAATATAAGATTAGTTAGCTTCCATCGAGCACTTAGCGGGTTCAAGTTTTAAAGAGGACAGTAGAATTAAAGGCGGGTCAAGGATACTCCTACGGAGTAAAATTTATACCTTTTTATTTTCTATAAACAGGTAGCTCCTCCGGAGCTTTTTGACGTGTAGTGCTCCATAGGAGCACCCTGTTTATAGAAACTCACGGACAACAAAAAAGGCTCCATCGGAGCCTCCTAATATCAATCAGATCAAGTCTATTTCAATCCTTCAACAAACTCCTTCATCGCCGCACCCGGATCAACCTGTTTCATGAAGTTTTCGCCAATAAGGAAACCGTTAAAGCCTGCTTTTTTAAGCCCTTTTATAGTTTCGGTATCGCTGATGGCACTTTCAGAGATCTTCATAAATTCGGCCGGGATATGTTCTGCCAGTTGGTACGATGTTTCTACAGAAACGGTAAAATCGGCCAGGTTACGGTTGTTTACGCCAATAGCATCAAGGTTGGGGTTAATGCTGCGCTCCAGCTCTTCCAGGTTATGCACTTCTAACAACACATTTAAACCCAGGCTTTTAGCTTGCTTTGCCAGCTTGTCAATTTCTTTTGGGGTAAGTATGGCGGCTATCAACAATATAATATCGGCCCCTAATGATTTTGCCTCAATCACCTGGAACTCATCTATCATAAAATCCTTGCGTAAAACCGGGATGTTGTTAGCTTGACGGGCCTTAAACAGGTCGGTTTTGGTACCCATAAAAAAGTCGGTATCGGTTAATACAGACAACGCCGAAGCACCCGCCGCGGCATAAGCCGTAGTAACGGCCTCAACGCCTACCTTATCATTAATAATGCCTTTTGATGGCGACCGGCGCTTAAACTCGGCAATAATGCCGGTGCGGGCAGGGTCAAGCAAAAAGTCTTTAAAAGAGTAGGTATCGCGGCTAAACAGCGCCGACGACTCTAACTCTTTAACAGTAGTATCTTTTTTTGCCGATGCAACCTCGGCTTTTTTATTCAGAACAATTTTATCAAGGATATTCATATAGCCTGCGTCCACCGCGGCGGACTGTAATATGTTTAGTTATAAACGATTTTATTAACGTCGGCTAAATTACCAATTTTTGATTTACCTGACGATAACCAGTTTTGCAACATCTCTTTTCCAAACTCGGTAAGGATAGACTCGGGGTGAAATTGTACACCACGTACATCATATTCTTTATGTCTTAAAGCCATAGCCGAGTTGTCCACCTCGTCGATAGCGGTAATGGTCAGGCTATCCGGAATAGATTTTTCATCAACCACCCATGAGTGGTAACGGCCCACTTTAAACTGATGTGGTAAGCCCAAAAATAGCTGTTCTGCATCGTCAGTAACGGTAATTGGGGTGGCAATACCGTGCATAGGTTGCTTAAGATTGTACAGCTTGCCGCCAAAAACTTCGGCAATGGCTTGTTGTCCAAGGCAAACGCCAAAAATGCTTTTAGTGGGGGCGTATCTGGCAATTACATCAAGCAGCAGGCCAGCTTCGGACGGTATACCCGGACCCGGCGACAGGATTATCTTATCGTAAGCGTCAACGTCTTCCAGTTTAAACTGGTCATTTCTCCAAACATCACATTGCAGGCCAAGCTCATTTACCAGGTGTACAAGGTTGTACGTAAACGAGTCGTAATTATCAATAATTAAAATTTTTCCGCTCTGCCCAATAGCGGCAGACGAAGAACTTATCTTGTTAGTAGGTTCCATCTTTAGTTAAATTAGTAGGTATCTATAATACGATAACTACATGCTTAATGTTACAATCAAATACAACTTATAGCTATATCTGTTTTATAATTCTTCGGCCAGCTCTAACGCTTTACGTAGGGCGGCAATTTTGTTGTTTACTTCGTTAAGCTCACTCTCTGCAACAGAACCGGCTACAATGCCCGCGCCTGCCTGGTAATGCAGCGTATTGTTTTTGCTCAAAAACGAACGGATCATGATCGCATGGTTAAAGTCGCCGTTAAAGCCTAAGTAACCAATGGCGCCGCTGTAAAAGCTGCGTTTTATATTCTCGTTCTCATCAATAATTTCCATAGCGCGATACTTTGGCGCACCGCTTAGGGTACCTGCCGGGAAGGTATCGGCTACAACTTTAAACGACGGTACATCGGGTAAAAGTTCGCCGCTTACCATTGATACCAGGTGAATTAAATGCGAGTAGTATTGAACTTCTTTAAAGGCTTTAACCTCTACATGCTGGCAATGACGGCTCAGATCGTTACGGGCAAGGTCAACCAGCATCACGTGTTCGGCCGACTCTTTAGGGTCGTTTTTCAGGCTGAAAGCCAGCTCGGCATCTTTCTCATCATCGCCCGTGCGTTTAAAGGTGCCGGCAATAGGGTATATGGTAGCTTTACGGTTTTTAATGGTTATTTGCGCCTCTGGCGATGAACCAAAGATCCTGAAATTGCCATAATCGAAATAAAACAAATATGGCGACGGGTTGATAGAGCGTAAGGCACGATATACGTTAAACTCATCGCCCGAAAATTCTTTTGAAAACGCCCTTGAAGGTACTATCTGGAAAACATCGCCACGGTAAATGTGCTGCTTCATTTTCTCAACTATAGCAATAAATTGATCGTCGGTAAGGTTTGATTTTTCCTCGGCTTTGCTCTGGAAACTATACTCAGGGAAGTTTTTGTTTTTTATCAGGTCGCTTATACGGTCAAGCCCGGTGCTTTCCGTTTCGCCTTCAGGCTGGTTATGAAAAATATACAGCTCGTTTTTAAAGTGGTCAATGGCGATGATGTAACGGTAAATATTATACTGCATTACCGGTATTTTGCGGGTGGTGTCGTCGCTTTTTTTAAGGCGGATAGTCTCGTAATGCTCAACCGCCTCATGCGTAAAATATCCAAACAAGCCGTTGGCTGTAATTTTTAGGGGGATATCTGTGGTTTCAAAGCTGTTTAAAAAGTTGTTCAGATGCTCAATCAGTTCAAACTTACCTTCTTCTAAGGTTTCTTCGGTACCATCAGGGTAGCGTTTGTTAAGCTGGCCGTCGTTAAGGGTTAAGCCGCCAATTGGGTCGCAGCAAACGTAGCTGGTGCTGTTTTCGCGGCTATGGTAGTCAGAGCTTTCAAGCAGCAACGAGTTAGAGAAAACATCGCGTAAGCGCAAATAAATGCTTACCGGCGTGGTAGTGTCGGCAAGTAGTTTTTTATACGTGGTGTTAATTTTATATTTTTTCATTGTGTTATTTATAAAACTGTTGTAAAACAAAAAACCCGGGGCATTGGGGGCTCCGGGTTTTTGTATTAGGTTTACAATTGGTTAGTGTCCTATGGTCAAAAAGTTATCCGGCTGCCAAATTTAATTGGTGCCACCAGCTTTTAATATTTACATTTTTGATCATTGTGGACGCAAATTTATAAAGAAAATTGAATTAGCAAATTTTTTCTCTACTTTTTTTCAACTATTTACAACACAGAAATTTTGCCGTGTACCAATGCTACAATAATTACAAGCAGCGCAATGCCGTAAAACAATGCAATAGTTTTGTGTTTAGCTACCGCTAAAACGGCCTTTTTGCTTTTGCTGTGTCCTATGGTTATCAGTACCAGCGCAATAAGCATCATTACCTGGTGTTCTACAGCGTAATAGCGTGAAACCGGGTTTTTCATAAAGCCAGCAGTAAACTGTACCAGCGGACTGATAAAGTACAATGCTATACCAATTAACAGCTGCGTATGTGCCGATATCATGGCAAACAAATTAACCAACCTGTTGCCATTAGTGTAAGGGCGCTTGCCAAACCAGCCCAGTAAAGCCGATATAATAGCATAAATAAACAATACCAATACAATATACCTGAAACCCGAGTGCAGGTGCTGTACAAATGAATATGCGTTCATAATTGTGAGTTATTTTTTTGCTAAAGATAGTGAATAGTGATTAGAGGTTAATGGCCGGATATTAGGCGTTGTTATTTATAAACGTTTTAAACGGCAGCTTGTCACTCCATAAATCTTACCGCAGCGACAACTCCTATTAACTAATTATTCACCTCTAATCACTAAAAAGGGCGTTACCTACGGCCCGCGCTATCCGCTTATACGGCTGCAGGCCTTAAGCGCCAGGCCGGTATCCGCTTTTATCGCTAACGCGGCCAGCGCTAAGGCCAACACAATGCTGTTGAAGTCTCCTGACCCAACGCTGTTCGAAGTCTCTGACTTCGGACGACTATGCCTGTAGTCTCTGACTACACTGCTAACCAAATCTTCCTGGATGTGGTAAAACAAAAAAGAGACGCAAAGTATTGCGTCTCTACATATTAATCTATTGTTATAATCCTAATTACCCTCGGCCAATTCTTTAACCTTTTGTAGAGCTTTTGGCCAGGTTTCATTAAACATTTTGGCGTACTCTTCGTTCAGATCCATCTCTATGATAAGGTCGGTTTGGCCATTGGCGTCTTTTAACGTATAGTTTTCATGTGCGCCTGCCCAGTCTTTAACTTTGTCACTTTCGGTATCCTCTACGCCATTGTTAACCATGCCCAGGTGCTGTATAGACATATATTCGTTTGGGATGTTTTCATCAATTTTTGACACCATACCCCCGCCGTCCGGACCTAAAAAAAGTACTTTGCTGCCTTTTTTCCAATCGGTAACAGCGTATGATCCTTCCATAAATGGGGCGGTCCATTGCCTGTAGGTTTCGTCGGTCCATAAAATGTTCCATACTTTTTCGCGCGGCGCGTTAATGCTAACCCTGTACTCTTGCTTTTTCATAACTTATTAATTAATAAATAGGTATGTACAAATATACCGCCTGTAAGCATTAGCCATGGCGTGCAATACAGACAACTATAGGGGCCAAATGCGACAAATATTGTACGTCGCTCGCATAAAATAAAATCGCCCCAAACAAAAAGAGACGCAAAATATTGCGTCTCTACAATCTGACAAGGTCATTCTAATAAAAGTACCTTTTAAACGCTTCCATCGCGGCGTATTCTGCTAAGCCCAGTTTGTCATAGCTTTGGGCGGTTTCGCGGTTGCGGTCTTCGGCGCGTACCCAAAACTCGCGGGCATCTTCGCCCGGGAAAACCGCCGGGTCTTTTTGCGATTGGTGTTTAAATATCGCATGGCGCTTACGCAACACCTCTTGCGGCGATAGGGGTACAGCCATCTCAATTTCGTGTGTGGCAAACTCAAACCAGGCACCGCGATACATCCATAGCCAGCAATCTTTCACCCAGTCTTCGGTCTTTCTAAGCTCGGCCAGGGCGGCAAGTATAATGTTAAAGCAAACTATGTGGGTGCCATGCGGGTCGGCAAAATCTCCGGCGGCAAATATCTGGTGTGGTTTTACCTGTTGCAGCAGCTCAATGGTTTGCTGCACGTCTGCCTGGCTAACAGAGTTTTTGTTCACTTTTCCGGTCTCGTAAAACGGTAGGGCCATAAAGTGTATATGGTCGTCCTGCAAGCCGGCAAAGCGTGCGCCTGCAATAGCCTCGCTTTTGCGGATAAAGCCTTTTACCGCACGCACTTCTGGCGTGTCAATCTGGTTGGGTTGCTTGGCGGCAAAAAACTCGCGCATATCGGTATGGATATTTTTAAGGCGTTTGTTATCATCGCCAATGCTGCCGTTAAAATCAATGGCAAATTCCATGTAGCGTAACACGTCGTCGTCCCAAACCGCGGTATTGCCCGATGTTTGGTAGGCCACATGCACATCATGCCCCTGGTCAACCAAACGAATAAACGTACCGCCCATTGATATCACATCATCATCCGGGTGCGGCGAGAATATGATCGCACGTTTTTTATCAGGCTGCGCTCGCTCGGGGCGCTGGCTGTCGTCGGCGCCGGGTTTGCCGCCCGGCCAGCCGGTAATGGTATGTTGTATCTGGTTAAAAATGTCAATGTTGATATGGTAAACCGGGCCTTGTTCTGTGGCCAATTGCGCCATACCGTGGTTGTTGTAATCCTCTTCAACCAGCTTTAATATGGGTTTGTTAACTGTGTTTGACAGCCATATAACGGCTTTCTTTTTCAGCTCATTATCCCAGTTGCAATCTTTAACCAGCCACGGGGTATCAAAGCGGGTAAGCTCAGACGCTGCAGGTTCATCCAAAATAAACTCAACATTGTCTGACAGTTGCAGGTAGGTAGCAGGTACTTCGCCTGATAGTTCACCTTCGACAGCTTTTTTAATAATTGGCGCCTTCTTTTTGCTCCATGCCATCAGGATAATCTCGCGGGCCTTAAATATGGTGCCCACACCCATGGTAATGGCTTTGGTAGGCACGGCATCTTTACCACCAAAATCGCGCGCGGCATCAGTACGGGTTAAATCATCTAAAGTAACCAAACGCGTGCCCGAATTAGGCGCAGAGCCCGGCTCGTTAAAACCAATGTGACCAGTACGGCCAATACCCAGTATCTGTAGGTCTAGTCCGCCAAGATCTTCTATCTGTTTTTCATAATTGATACAAAAAGCGGCTATCTTATCCTCTGGCAAAGTGCCATCGGGGATGTGGATATTGGCGCGATCGATATCGATATGGTCAAATAAATTCTCGTTCATGAACCGCACATAGCTTTGCGGCGAGTTTGGACGCATAGGAAAATACTCGTCCAAATTAAAGGTGATAACGTTTTTAAAGCTTAGCCCTTGTTCTTTGTGCAGGCGTATCAGCTCTGTATACACCGCAATTGGGGTAACACCGGTAGCAAGGCCAAGTACAGCTTTTTCGCCATTGGCTTGCTTGCTTTTAATTAAATTAGCTATGCGTTGAGCCACGGCAACAGCGCCCGCGGCAGGGTTAGGATATACGGTTACCGGTAGTTTTTCGTAACGCGTTTCCTCTAACAAATTTAGTCTGGCCATAAATATTGAGGTTAATAGGGAGCGGCAAATATCGTGAATAAATAATTTAAGTTGGCGCTATAATGTTAAATTACTAAATTGATGGCGGGGATGGGATACGGGCTTTGTCGGGCGTAGACAACTCACCCCGACATCGTTTCACTCGTCGACCCTCTCTTGCTGCGCAAAAGAGGGTTTGAAAAGTTCGGTATAAATTATAATAGCCCTCTTTCCGACGAAGTCGAAGAGAGGGCGGTCCAGCGTAGCGTCGACCGGGTGAGTCCTCTGCGCACGATTAACCAGACACACTATGACAAAACTCAACAGCAACCTGCAGCACCTGTTCAACATCGCCCAAAAAGATACCCGCGTTGGTATAGGCCTAATGTCGGGTACATCTTTAGACGGTTTAGATATTGCGCTTTGCCAATTTACCGGCGCGGGGCTGCAAACTAAGTGCGAGCTGCTGCAATTTATCACCGTGCCGTACCAGGATTTTTTTAAGGGCGAGGTGCGCGGCATTTTTTCGCGCAGGCAGGTTGATCTGGAGAAAGTGTGTTTGCTTAATGACCATATTGGCAGCTACCATGCCAAACTGATTTTGCAGGCTTTATCTGATTGGAACGTTGAGCCTGCGGATGTTGACTTTATAGCCAGCCACGGGCAAACCATATACCACGCGCCTAAACGCCTGCATGGGCAAGAGGGGTATGATAATGCTACCTTACAAATAGGCGATGGCGACCATATAGCGGTAAAAACCGGCATACTAACCATTAGCGATTTTAGGCAGAAACATATAGCTGCCGGTGGCGAGGGCGCGCCGCTGGCATTATATGGCGATGTATTGCTGGGCAGTAAGCCAGGCGAAGACAGGATACTGGTTAATATTGGCGGTATATCAAACCTTACTTTTTTACCTGCGGATGGGAATATGACCAAAGTGCTATGCTCTGATATTGGCCCGGGCAACACACTGATAGATATGTATTGCCGCAAATATTTTGATAAAGCTTTTGATGAGGATTCGGCCATCGCTTTTTCGGGCGAGGTGAATGAAGGTTTGCTGAACTCGCTGCTTAAACATCCGTTTTTTGGTGAACAACCGCCTAAAACTACAGGACCTGAATTGTTTAATGAGGAATATGTCAGCAAAGCGCAAGAACGATCAGGCACAACGCATATCAACCCAGAAGATGTTGTGTCCACGCTAAGCGCATTTACTGCAAAAGCCATTGCAGATTTTGGCAGGGCTTACTTACCCAAAGGTGCTAATATGTTTGTAAGCGGAGGCGGGGCCAAAAACCCCTTTGTAATGAAGTATTTGCAGGAGCGTCTGTACAAAACCACCATTGCTGATACGGCCGCGCTGGGTATTAACCCCGATGCAAAGGAAGCTATACTTTTTGCTTTGTTAGGTAATGAAGCATTGGCGGGCGAGCCATTGGTTATTGGCGATAATCCTAACGTGCTGATGGGTAAGTTTAGTTTTGCCGGATAGCTTATTATAGCTACTTTAGAAAAACCATACACCCTTTTTATGAGCAAAACTCAAACCCAACGATTGCTGTCGTTAGATGTTTTTCGCGGCATTACCGTGGCGTTAATGATATTGGTTAATAACCCAGGCAGTTGGGGCAATATCTATACCCCCTTAGAGCATTCAAAATGGAACGGCTGCACCCCTACCGATTTGGTTTTTCCTACATTTTTGTTTTTAGTAGGTGTATCTATAGTTTATTCTATGGAGCGCAAAATTGCTAATCCGGCTAATCATAGTAAGTTGTTGCTGGGGGCCTTACGTCGTGGTGCATTGTTGATATTGATCAGTTTAATTATCCAGTTGATATTGCATCCAGGCTTTGAGCATCTGCGGTATCCGGGTGTGCTGCAACGCATTGGTTTGGTATTTTTTATCTGCGCCGTGCTGTATATTAAAACGTCGCAACGCTTTAGAGATTGGTTTTGTGTATTTTCTTTGGTAGGATATTACATCATTATGTGCTTTTTACCGGTGCCAGATACCGGCGCATCCAGCCTTGAGCCTGAAACTAATATGGGTGCCTGGGTAGATAGGGTAGTGTTTACCACCAACCATTTATGGGAGCAATCGCGCACGTGGGACCCTGAAGGTTTATTAGGAACCTTACCCGCTATTGCCACAGGCTTATTTGGCATTAGGGTAGGCACCTGGCTAAAACGTAAAGACCGCGACGACAGCGTTAAAGTAAACTGGATGTTTACCTATGGCATAGCTGCCGTTGTATTGGGCCTTTTCTGGGATCTGTTTTTTCCTATCAATAAAGCTTTGTGGACAAGCTCATTTGTGCTGTATGCCGGTGGCTGGTCAATCATTGGTTTCACCATTTGCTACTGGCTGATAGATGTACAAGGCTACAAAAACTGGACAAGTTTCTTTCTACCCTTTGGCGCCAATGCTATAACGGCCTATGTGCTGTCTGATTTTATCCCGCATTACATCAACCTTATCCGTATTAACGACGCGTCGATATACCAGATCGTTTTTCAGCCGTATTTTTCGCCCAATAACGCGTCGCTGGTTTCGGCGTTGGTTACGTTGTTATTACTTTGGGTTATTATGCTGATATTCTACAAGAAAAATATCTTTATTAAAGTATAATTTAAATAAAATCGCACATAAATAATTTTTAACTAACCTTTTCGTTTTTGCATCTTAGCACAAATTAATTTTTCTATCACCCTGACATGAATTTAAAGAATACCGGTTATATATGGGCCACTGCATTATTGCTTACAAGTGGTAGCGCTTTTGCCCAGGTTAAAAAAAGCACAACACCGGCACGCAAACCCGTAGCTGCAAAAACTACTGCAACGGCCGCTACGGCTTCGGCTACATTGCCCGTTGACCCGGCGGTTACACTTGGTAAATTACCTAACGGATTAACCTATTATATACGCCCTAATGGCGCTCCTGCCGGCAAAGTCCAGTTGGTATTGGTTAGTAAAGCCGGTTCTGTTATTGAAACAGATGCCCAACGCGGCATGGCCAACTTTATACATTATATGGCCTTTAAAGGCACGCGCGATTTCCCTAAGACAGAAATGAACGCTTTTCTTTCAAAATTAGGAGGTAAGTATGGCGCCGATACCAGCGCTTTTGCCAGTTATGACGAAACCGTTTATCAGCTAAGCGTACCTGCCGATAGTGGTAAGGCCTTGCAAAACGGCATTGCCCTTTTAGCCAACTGGGCATCGCGTATTACTTTTGACGCTAACGATGTAAACAGTGTGAAAAGTTTATTGGCCACCAAAGCCGCCGCGGGTGGTCAAACTGCAGAGGATAGGCTTACAGAGCAAACTTTGCCTGTGTTGCTTAATAACTCGCAATATGCTAAGCGTGCGCCAATAGGCACTGCTGCTGCTATAAACAGCTTTACCCCGGCATCCCTAAAAAGTTTTTATACAGATTGGTATCGCCCGGATATGCTGGCGGTTATTGTGGTGGGCGATATAAACCCTAAACAGGTTGAAGAGATGGTAAAGTTTAGCTTCTCGGCCTTAAGAAACCCTGTGCCTGCAAAGCCACAGCCGCAATATAACGTTGCGCCTGTTGCCGGTACTGTAGTTAAGTTTGCTACCGATAAGGACTTTCCGTACACATTGTTTCAAATGCTTATCAAGCATCCGCAGGCAGTTACTAAAACTAAAACCGACCTGGTAAGGGCTATCCGTGTAAATCTGTTTAACCAGATCATTAACACCCGTATTGCTGATTTAACTAAAATTCCGGTACGCCCTATTACCTATGGCCAGGCATCTTACTCTGATTTTATGGGTAATCAGGATGCGTTTTCTGCGCTTGCGGTAGTAAATGCTGCGCAGGGGTTGGAAGGCGCGGTTAAAGCTATAGTTGCAGAGACAGAGCAGGTGCGCAGGTTTGGCTTTACGCTAACCGAGTTAGAAAAAGCTAAGCAAGCTGCTATAGCGCAAATTACAAACGTATCGTCGGCCAGGGCAGGTAAGCCATCGGCTAATTACACTAACGAATACGATCGTCATTTTATAGCGAAGCAGGGTATTCCGGGTGTCGACTATGAGTATAACACTTATATTGATAACATTGGTAAAATTACGCTTGCCGAAATGAACGCTTTGGCGGCTAAGATCATCACAGATCAAAACCGTGTGCTGATAGTTGAGGCCCCCGAAAATGAAAAGGCAAACCTGCCTACAGAGCAAACCTTATTAAAATGGGTAAGCGATGCCGGTTTAGGTTTAAAAGAATATGTCGACGATAACTCCATTCCGTTGATGAGCAAATTGCCTGAACCGGGCAAGGCAGAAAGTGTTAAAATTGACAGCGTATTGCAGGTAACCAACGTTACCCTATCAAACGGTATAAAGGTGATATTAAAACCTACCAGGTTTACGCCTAACCAGATATTGGTAAGCGGTTTCGCCTTTGGGGGTACGTCATTGGCTTCTGACGCTGATTTTACATCGGCAAGCCTTGCTTCGTCGGTTATTAGCAATAGCGGTGTGGCTGCATTTAATCAAACCCAATTGGTTAAAATGCTGCGCGATAAAGGTGTAAGTATAAGCCCTTATATTGGTGATATTACCCAAGGTATATCCGGGTATACTACTGCCGATAGTTTTGACGACGCTATGCAGCTGGTTCACCTGTATTTTACCAGTCCGCGTAAAGACGCGGATGTGTGGAAAGCTTACATTAACCAGGCGCAAGCTACACTTACACAAGGCGCAAATGAACCGGGTGTTGTTTACCAGGATACTATTGCATCAGTATTAAACAACTATGCGCCGCGCTTTATGCCTATGACAGCTGCACGCTTAAATGCTGCCAGCCTTGATAAGGCGTATAGCTTTTATAAAGCACGCTTTGCCGACGCTGCTAACTTTACCTTTACCCTAACCGGCGATTTTAATACCGAGGCGGTTATACCTTATCTTGAAACATACCTGGGCAGTTTGCCGGCCACCAATAGTAAAGAAACTTTTAAGAATCTGAACATCTACCCGCCGGCAGGGCAGATAACCAAAAAGGTATACAAAGGTGCCAGCACGCGTGCTACCGTACAGTTGGTTTACAGTGGCAAGTACGATTACAGCGAGGCTAATAACGTGCAGATGGATGCTTTGGAAGAGGTATTGAATATCCGGCTAGCTGACTCATTGAAAGATGCCAGCATCCTGTCGCCAGGCATCAGGGTTAATTATGCTAAAAATCCCGAAGGAAACTATAAAATAACTGTAGCCTTTTTAACCGATGTTAACAATACCGATAAAGCTATTGACTTTATACTATCAGAGATTAACAAGCTAAAACAAAGCGGCCCAACCGAAGGCGATATTAAAATGTTTGTATTGCGCCAGGCGCGTAATATCCAGGCTCAGTTTAAGCAAAATACCTTTTGGCAGGCATCATTAAGTACAGCGGCGCAAAACCAGCAAGATGCAAGCAAGATATTGCTTAAGGTGCAACAATTAGATCAGGCAACGCCTCAGAGTGTTAAAGCTGCGTTTAGCAAGTATTTGGGCAATAATTTAATTAAGCTGATATTGCTGCCGGAGAAGAAGTAGCGGGTTTGTTTAAAAAAATGTCATTTCGAAACGAGGAACGAGTGAGAAATCTTATACAGCTGACTTAACGGATGTATAAGATTTCCCCCATCGTCGAAATGACATTTTTTTATCTACAGCTTCAAAGTCTTATCCGCAAAATCAAATACTTTTTTCAATAGTGGGGTAGTACGTGCGCCGCCCAGGTTGTCGCGTATCTTAAGTTCTTGCGCGGCTATCTCTAAAAACAAACCATCAATAGCTTTTTGGGTGGCATAGTTAGCTATGTCGGGGTTTATCTTACGTACAAACGGTACCCTATTGTAGTTATTGGCCAGCAAGGTGTAGTAGCGCGTGGCGTTAACCTTGTTTAAACTGTTTTGAATTATAGGCTGAAACTTCTCGGTAAGATCAAGCGTTGTCGACAATTTGAAATATTGCGTAGCGGCATCTTTTTCGCCCAGCAGGATATTGGTCACATCCTTTAGGGTCATCTTTTTAATAGCGCTTACAAAAATGGGTTTGGCTTGTATAACAGCATCTTCGGCAGCGCGGTTAAGCGATAAGATGGCATCGTCGCAAAGCTTGCCCATACCTAAACTGCGCAAGGTTTTTTCGGCTTTCTGTGCTTCGGGTGGCAGCAATATCTTTATAGCGGCATTTTTGAAAAAACCATCTATGGTCGACAGTTTGTCAGCACTTTTTATGGAGCCTTGTTCAAGTGCCTGTTTTAGGGCGTTGCCAATTTCTGTTGATGTTGGGACAATTTGAGCGCTGCTGCCAAGACTAATGCCGGTAAGCAAAAGCACTACTAATAGTAAGGTTTTTTTCATGCCCTAAAATTAGCAAAAATAGAGCCGAGTTTTAGCTTAGCGCATGCATAGCCATAAATACCAATCCTGCTAATAAAGCCGAAATAGGTATAGTGATGATCCATGCCCAAATTAAATTGATAGTTACACCCCAGCGTACTGCCGACACACGTTTAGTTAAACCAACACCAATGATTGAACCGGTGATGGTGTGCGTGGTTGAAACTGGTATACCCAAACGCTCTGTAATAGTAAGTGTAATGGCGCCCGCGGTTTCTGCAGCTACACCTTCAAGAGGGGTAACTTTGGTAATTTTGGTGCCCATAGTTTTTACGATCTTCCATCCGCCCGACATGGTGCCTAAAGCTATGGCAGAGTAACAGGTAAGTGGTATCCACTCGGGCATTTCTGCACCATTGGTAATTACCTTAGCGGTAACAAGGGATATGTATATAATACCCATAACCTTTTGTGCATCGTTACCACCGTGAGCAAAGCTTAAAAAAGCCGATGATGCCAGCTGGCCGACTTTAAACCATTTTTCGGCAGTTGCCGGTCGTGCGTTTTTACAGATGTGTAATATAAGTATGGTAATGATATAAGCCATTAGCAAACCTATTAATGGTGCTAATACAATGTATGACGCAATAGTAATGATGTAGCTCATTTTTACAGCTGCAAACGCGTTTACACCCATATACATGGCATTAGTCATACCGGCACCGGCAAAACCACCGATAAGTGTGTGCGACGAGCTCGACGGTATACCAAACCACCAGGTAACAAGGTTCCAGGTAATAGCAGCAGCTAAGCCGGCCATTATTACATTAATGGTAACATAATCTTCTAATACAATTTTAGCAATGGTGTTTGCTACTTTATGGTCTTTAATAACAAAAAACGCCACAAAGTTAAAAATAGCGGCCCAAATAACGGCCTGAAAAGGTGTTAACACCTTGGTTGACACAATGGTAGCAATAGAGTTTGCAGCATCGTGAAAACCGTTAATAAAGTCGAATATAACGGCAAGGCAAATTACAACAACAAGCAGGGTAGTAACCATGTAAAAGTGTTTAAATAACCTTAGGCGTTTTTAACTAATATAGATTCCATTACGTCGGCAGCATCTTCGCACATATCTGTAGCGGTTTCTAAAGCGGCGTAAATTTCTTTGTATTTTATAAGGCGGATAGCGTCTTTTTCGTATAAAAACAGGTCGGCAGTTGCGCGGTCAAATACATAATCAGCCTGGTTTTCAACGCTGTTTATGCGGATACATGAATCGGCAATAGCACGTACATTTTTCAGATCTTTAAGTTCGCGTACAGCTTTTTCAAGGTCAACGCTGGCCTGTAATACCAGTTCAGACAGTTTAAGTATGTGCTCGTTATAATCGTCAATACGGTAAAGGTTCATGCGGTTGGCAGCACCTTGAATGTAATCTGCAACATCGTCAATGGCGCTGGTAAGCGAGTGGATGTCTTCACGATCAAACGGGGTGATGAAGTTTTTACCTAACTCAAGATAAACCTGGTGAGTTATTTCGTCGCCCTTGTTTTCTAACTTGTCAATTTGTTTAAATAGCTCCTCGCGTGTTGCAGGGTTGTTGCTGTTAACAGTTTCGTTAAGTATAGTAGCCATAGCAACTACGTTTGCGGCTGCCTGCTCAAACAAAGGGAAAAATATTTTTTTATCCTTCGGAACAAAATATTGGAAAATGCTATTTAATGACATGTTGTTTGATTATGCGACAAAGGTAAATGCTGAATGTTAAGTTAATGTTAACTTTTTAATATTGGGATAACAGGAAATTGTATTTGTTGTTTAGCTTTTTCAAGCGTAAAGCCAAACGTAGAACCCACGCCTTCAGTACTACGCACATTTATTGTTTGCTGATGCGCCTCTACAATATGCTTAACAATTGCTAAACCTAAGCCAGAACCGCCAATTTGCCTTGAACGGCTGGTATCGGTACGGAAAAAGCGTTCAAACAAGCGCGGTAAAAATTTTTCTTCAATACCTATACCGTCATCTGTAACTTCTATCAGTACCTGGTCGTGCAGATCAAATAGCGTTACCCAGGTATTGCCGCCTTCCCGGCCGTATTTAAAAGAGTTGTCTATTAGGTTAACCAGTACTTGAGTAATCTTTTGTCTGTCGGCGGTTACCTGTATGCCTTCGTCGTATTTTTGCTTAAATATGGCTTTTATGTTATGCTGTTGCGCTTTAAGTTCAGACGATTCTAAAACCTCTTTTATCAGATCATTGATCTTAAACTTAGTGTAATTTATAGGTAATTCGCCCGATTCTAACTTAGAAATCTCATCCAGATCTTTAATAAGGTAGCTTAACCTGTCAACATTTTTTGATGCTTTATTTAGAAACTGACGGGCCATATCGCGGTCTTCCAGATCATCGTCCTGTAGAGCCTCAATGTAGCCTTGTATCGCAAATAAAGGAGTTTTAAACTCGTGCGAGATATTGGACAAAAAGTCGCGGCGAAACTTCTCCTGGGTACGCAGGTTGTCAATTTCGGTTTTCTTTTCGCGTGCCCACTCTTGTACTTCCTGTTGTACATCATTAATAGGGTCGCTGCTCATGTGTTCGCCCAGGGCGTCGCGCAGGTCGCGGCCCAGTTTAAGATTATGTATCAGCTTATATATCAGCTTTATTTTTGAGTAGACATATTTTTCTATCAGGTAATAAAAAACCAAAAAACTGCTGATAATGGTAGCAATAAAGGTGATAGCCAAATCATACAGCTTATGCTGAAAATACCAGTTAACCGCCGATATGGTGATGGCCACAGCCAGCGCGTTAATAAAAACCAATACACGTAACTTCATAACAAGTAAAGTTAGTTTTTTTACCCGATGATGTAATGGGCCCTATGTTAAGCTTAGATTAATTTAATGCGAAATGGCTGGAAAAGCTTTTTTAGCGATGCTAATTCACTAATAATTTATATCCCTTGCCATGCACGTTAATGATCTCAACCGACGGATCGTCTTTTAGATATTTACGAATCTTGCTCAGAAAAACATCCATGCTGCGGCCGTTAAAGTAGTTATCGTCGTGCCAGATGTGTAGCAGGGCTTCTTCACGGGTTAATACCTCGTTGCGTTTTATGCATAGCAGGCGCAGCAATTCGGCCTCTTTGGTTGATAGTTTTTGCTGGGTACCGTTTATAGATATAAGTTGGGTGGTATAATCAAAATCATAGCTGCCTATGTTGAACTTGGTTGGTTGCTGATCATCTTTTTTATCGGCACTCTCTGTACGTTTAAGCAGCGCGTTTATGCGCAGCAGCAGCTCTTCTATCCTGAAAGGTTTGGTAATGTAGTCGTCGCCGCCTAAGGTAAATGCCTCGGTTTTATCCTCTATCATGCCCTTCGCGGTAGCGAAGATGATAGGTACATGTGGATTGATCTTACGGATATCTTTGCCCAATGTAAAGCCGTCTTTTTTGGGCATCATTACATCAAGTATTAATATATCAAATGTATTTTTGGTGAAAGCCTGCAAGCCTTGTTCGCCGTCGGTACATAGCACAACGTCAAATTTGCCTTTTATTTGCAGGTAGTCCTGGAGCAATAAACCCAGGTTAGGGTCGTCTTCAACCAGTAAGATTTTTTTCATGAGAGATAGGTTTGTGTTTGGTTTATTGTTTGCTTATAACGGCAATATTGGCATTATCATATATTTCAGGCACCCTGAAATTTAAGCTCAAACTCACTCCCCTTATCCTTCTCTGAGCGTACGTTAATTGTACCGTTAAGCCTTTTTACTATGGTATTAACATAACTTAACCCTAATCCAAACCCTTTTACATTATGCACATTACCCGTAGGAATACGGTAAAATTGTTCAAATATTTTTGATTGCTGATCGCGGCTCATGCCAATACCCTTATCAGCCACACGTATAATAACCTGGCCGCTTCTATTAGCGCTGCTAATGGTTATCTGCGGTTTGCCTTCGCTGTATTTAATGGCATTATCAATCAGGTTATATAATACGTTTGAAAAGTGCAGCTCATCGGCAACAATAACGGCATTGTCGGCATCCAGTTCCAACCGTACATCAGCCTCAACCTTTTGTAGCTTAAGCGACATGCTGTCCACCACTATGCTTATCATATCATTAACATCAAGCGGCCGCTTTTCCAGCTTAAAGTCGTTTTTATCTATTTTGGCTATGTTAAGCACGCGTTCAATATGGCTGCCCAGGCGTTCGTTCTCTTCAAAAATGATGTTGGCCAGGCGCGATATCCGGCTTCTGTCAATTGCCAGGTCATTATCTTTTAAAGCCTCGGCAGCTATCATGATGGTTGATACCGGGGTTTTAAACTCGTGCGTCATGTTGTTGATGAAATCTGTTTTCATCTCAGATATTTTTTTCTGCCTGATGATGGAGAAAAGCGTGTATCCAAAGCAAAACAGCAGCACCACCAACAGCCCGCCGGTTATGGCCATGGTAGCTTTCATGTGACCCAATATTAAAGTTGTTTTTTGCGGGAAGGCCAGCCTGATCATCCCCGGATCATTAATTACCTCTTTACTAAATATAGGTGTTTGATAGGTGTTTGCTAATGTGAAAACAGGTTTTTCACCTTTGGTATCCATCGCTTTTGAGTAAATGATAGAGTCGCTATTGGCATTGGTTACTTCATAACTAAATGGCAATGTAATACCCTTGTTGTTCAATTCAAAACGTAGTAATGAATCAACCCAGAATGGGTCAAGGCGTGTACGCAATGATTCGCCCGATTTTTGATACTCCTCCATTAGGCTAAACATTACGTTTGGTTTACCTACAGTTAAGTTTTGCAACGAGTCGGCCATTAACAATTGTTTAACCGTGCGCATTTGCTTTTCTTTTTGCTTACGCCTTTGTTCGGCCATCCATTGCGGGTTGATGCGCAATTTTGTTAAAACCTGGTTTCCGTATTGCGGATCAGGGTAAATTATTCTTAAAGTATCGTACTTGTTAAGCTTTCGCTTAGGGTCAACCACTGTTTTTGTAATAACCGGGAAATACCGCATGCGCACTTCGCCAAAATCATCTATGTACTGCTCCATACGCACCTGGAAGGTAAGCGAGCCCAGCATGTCATCCATACGCTGATCATTGATCATGCGTTGCAGGCTATCGCGTAATATGATTAAATGTTTTTCGCGGGCGGTGTTGGCTTTTTTTACTTTCTGGGCCGAATCGTCAATAGTGAATGACGCGTATTGTGTATCTGTTTTTTCTGGAATTTCTACCGCATTGACAGCGTTAAACTGTTTCTTCAATTCGTTACGATGGTCTGCTTTTTTTGCTAAAAAATTAACAGCATCCCGGCGGCTTAGTTTAGTTACTACGTTATCAAGCGCTTCTTTAACAGAGCGGTCAAAAACCTTCGATTGCATATCGTAAGATTGCACTAAGAAGTACAATTGCATAGCTACAACACCTAAAAGCGCGAAGCTCATTAAGCCTATAATTATACGTATGCTGCTCTTTTTCAATTTGGGGAAGGGGTTTTACCTAAACAAAAATATTTTAAATAAAGGTATATAAAGAGTGTTTAACAATTTTTAACAAATGGCGGGGCGAGTTTGCGGGTGGTTATTGGTTTACGGCGCATGGTTTACATGGCGGCGACAACTCACCCGGCGGACGCTACGCTGCGCCACCCTCTCTGCGCAAGCGCAAAGAGGGTTAGGAAAAGTTTGATAATTAATCTCTCTCAACCAACCCAAAGCCCTCTTTCCGCCGCAGGCGTAGAGAGGGCAGGTCCAGCGAAGCGTCGACCGGGTGAGTTGTCGCCAGGCGCCGCTGACAATTCCCCTTGGCCGTTTTGGCGCATCACCCTCAAACAACAAAACCCCGCCTAGGCAGGGTTTTGAACAATTAATAAAAGCTTTGTGACAGGCTGTTATACCTTAATTAAAATGGCAAATCGTCATCTTCCGGTGCCGAGCTAATGTCGGCAGGAGCAGCGTAAGCTGGTGCCGCTTGTGCGCCGGCGCCGCTTAATACGTTGATTTTCCATAATTGCATAGAGTTAAAATAACTCTTTTTGCCTGTTTTATCTGTCCACGGGCGGCCTTTAAGGTTAAAGAAAACCTCAACATCTTCGCCTACTTTAACGTGGTCTAATAAAGCACAACGGTCTTGTATAGCTTCAAATTTTAAGTACTCCGGATATTGCGGATTCTCAACATATTCTACTATCAGTTCTCTTTTTTTCAGAGACTCGGTTACCTGTGCGGTTGGGGATACTTCGTGTACTTTACCCTTAATTTCCATAATTCAAAAAATTAAAATGTAAAGTTAACAGATAAAGAAGTGTATTTTTGCAAAATATTATGCAAGTTTTCCACACTGAAAGTAAAATCATCATCACCTGCAATAAAAGGTTGTCGCCTTATTTGCAGCAAGAGGTTGAAGAATTGGGCTATACGCCCACCCGCGTTTTCCAAACCGGCGTTGAGCTGTTAGGCACCGTTACAGATACCATACCGCTAAATTTAAACCTGCGCTGCGCCAGCCAGATATTGTATCGTATTGCCGATTTTACGGCGGCCGATCCGCAAGCATTGTACAACGAATTGGTGCAGATTGAATGGGAAGAGCTGATTGACTTTAGCGGTTACTTTTCGGTAACGTCAAATGTTAATAACGAACATATTTTAACCCCCCTGTTTGCCAACGTTAAGGTTAAAGATGCTATTGTAGATAGGATAAAATCAAAAAAAGGCATTCGCCCAAACTCTGGCGCCGATGCTAATAAAACCGTAGTGCACCTTTACTGGCAGGATGATAAGGCCGAAGTTTTCCTGGATACATCCGGCGAAACCCTGGCTAAACACAGCTACCGTAAAATACCGGGCAAGGCGCCTATGTTAGAAGCCCTTGCTACATCAACCATAATGGCTACCCAATGGGATGCTAACAGTACTTTTATCAATCCGATGTGCGGATCTGGAACGCTGGCTATTGAGGCCGCGTTACTGGCTACCAATAAACGCCCCGGTTTATTTAGAATGAATTATGGCTTTATGCACATTTTGGGTTATGACGAGCAGGCGTTTTTTACAGAGCGCCGCGCGCTGAAAGACAAATCTAAAAAAGATCTTAATTTTAAGATCATCGCTACAGATATATCACAAGATGCTATTGACGTAACCCAGCGAAATGCTAAAACCGCAGGTGTAGACCACCTGATTGAGTTTACCGTTTGTGATTTTGAAGAAACAGACGTACCTGAAGGTGGCGGTGTAGTAATGTTTAACCCCGAGTATGGCGAGCGCCTTGGTGTGCACAGCAAATTAGAGGCTACTTACAAACGTATGGGCGATTTTATGAAAAAAAAGTGCCTGGGCTACAAAGGTTACATATTTACCGGTAACCCTGATCTGGCTAAAAAGATAGGTTTACGCGCATCGCGCAAAATTGAATTTTACAATGGTAAGTTAGATTGCCGCTTGTTAGAATACGAAATGTATGAAGGTACCAAGCGCGAGCCAAGGGCAGAATAATATCGAACAATATTAAATAACGCGTGTTGATGTACCTCAGCCTGTTATGTGGCGTTTGATATTGATATCATCATTAAATGAAAAAATTACTTTTAGTTATAGTTTTAGTATCGGCAAGCATTTGCAGCTTTGCCCAGGGGCAATTGGCTTTTCCGTTTCAAGGTGGCAAAGATGTGATGCTGCGTTTTTTTAAAGACAGCCTGGTGGTATCGCCAGAAATTAAAAAGCTTAAGGCCAGCGGCGCGGCGGTATTTAAGTTTACTGCCGATGAAAATGGCGCTATTAAAAAGATCATTATTTTTTATGCTGATGATATACAGCTTACCCCGCCAATTATTGAAGCCTTAAGAAGATCAAACGGTAAATGGGTTATACCAGCCCGCCAGAAACTGCATGATTTTATTATCCCATTTAACATAAAGCTTAGCCCGCCTGCTACAGCCGGCGCAGCACTGCAAAAGGCGGTATACAACTTCAGCGTTAACCGCAAACCCGTGGTGACATTAGATCAGGTACCTTTAGATGAGGCTACTTTACTGCCCGCCATTACTGTAGATTACACATTGCAGCAATAAAAAACACTTGAAATTAATTTTTTTTAAAAAATTAAATCCGGCCTTATAAAAGTTTCGTAGGTAGGGGTAACAACCCCTAACCACAACATGAATAATACGATAGGTTTAAAAATAAAGGCGATTGCAGTAGGCATCAGAAAAAAAAGAGAATCTAAGAACTACACGCAAGAATATCTTGCTTATAAGCTTAACATATCACAAAACGCTTATAGTAAAATTGAACTTGGTTATACAAAGATCACTGTTGAACGCTTGTTTCAGATAGCAGAGGTGTTAGAAATTAATGCCATTGATTTACTGGAGACTGAAAGTGAAGAACCAGCGTCTGCATTAAGATATACAGGTACAGATTGACGGTTTATTATATTTGCACAAATGTCTGCAAATATGAAACACACGGAAATTATTGACCAAACGATATTATTTGTACAGGATACCCTAAAAAATGCCGAGGGCGGTCATGACTGGTGGCATATTCACCGGGTTTGGACCAACGCCAAGCTAATTGCCGAAACAGAAAAGGCAGACCGGCTTATTATTGAGCTGGCTGCCTTATTGCATGACATTGCCGATAGTAAGTTCCATAACGGCGATGAGGAAATTGGTCCTGCAACCGCGGGCCGCTTTATGCAAAGTATTGGTATTGATGCCAATACAGTTCTGCACGTTCAAAACATTATCAGATACATGTCTTTTAAAGCAAGTTTTGAAAAACCTGCTTTTTGTTCCGTCGAGCTTGCCATTGTACAGGATGCCGACCGCCTGGATGCCATTGGCGCCATAGGCATTGCCCGCGCCTTCACCTACGGCGGATTTAAAGGTCGCGAAATTTACAACCCCAACATACCGCCAAATTTAAACATGAGCAAAGAGGCATATAGAAATACCACCGCCCCTACCATCAATCATTTTTATGAAAAGCTTTTGTTGTTGAAAGATAAGATGAACACCAATACAGGTAAACACCTTGCCCAACAGCGCCACGCTTTTATGGAGCAATACCTTGAGCAGTTTTATCTGGAGGTGAAATAAACCTTACAGCCCTTGCATGGTCATAATGTAAAAAAAGCAACACATAATACAATCAACATCATAAACACCGTAATTAGCAGCATGAAATTTTTAGCTATACTGATACTTCCCTTAATATTATTAACAACTGCCGTATCGGCACAAAAAGTTGTTATACTTAAATCATCTGTAAAATTTCAGCTTAAAAATTTAGGGGTTAACACCGGCGGCACTATCAATGGTTTACAGGCTAACATTGTTTTTAACCCGGCTAATTTAGAAACCGGCAGTATTGAAGCAACTTTAGATGCAAATACCATCAACACAGATAATGACCAGCGTGATACTCACTTGCGCAAAGAAGAGTATTTTGATGTGGCTAAATACCCAACTATTACCATGAAATCTGTATCGCTTAAACACAAAAGCGGCGACAAATATGTAGGTCAGTTTAATATCACCATTAAAGATAAAACCAAAGCCTTTGAGGTGCCTTTTACCTATACAACAGACCCATCAAACACGGCTACATTTAAAGGCGGGCTTAAATTAAACCGCTTAGATTTTGGCGTGGGCGGCAAAAGTTTGGTAATGGGTAACGAGGTATCAATTGCTATTGAGGTGCAGATAGCTAAGTAACAGTTTAGCTGCTTTGTAAAAATTTTATACCAAAGGGCCAGGCAGGGTTTATCTGCCTGGCCCTTTGTTGTTTTTGCCATGATTATTGAATAAGTTTGTTATATAACTGACTCACTCACATCATGAAAAGAAAACTACTTTATGCCCTGCTGCTTACAGCAGGATCAATTACATCGGTATCCGCTCAAACCGATGAACAATTTTTAGACCGCATACGCGAACAAGGCATGTACAAATCGCAGGTTATGGCTACGGCGCTGCAATTTACAGATGTCGCCGGTCCGCGTTTGGCAAACTCGCCGGGTCTTAAACGCGCTCAGGATTGGGCTGTTAACGAGCTGAAAACCTGGGGCGCTGTTAATGCTAAGCGCGAAGCCTGGGGCAAATTTGGCAAAGGCTGGGAGATACAGAAAAACTATGTCGCTATTACTGCGCCTTATTACCACAACATTATTGCTGTACCCAAAGCATGGACACCAAGTACAGCCGGTCTTGTAAAAGGCGAGGTGGTGATTATAAAAGTTGATAGTTTGCCCGATTTGGAAAAATATAAAGGCAAGCTGAAAGGTAAAATTGTAATGACGGAAGTTAAAGGCACTGGTGGCCAAACTTATCGCCTTGATGCTGCCCGTTACACAGATTCGACACTAACAGCCATGGGTAATGCTGGACCTGCCATTGCCGGTATCCGCAGAGGTGGACAAGGCGGGCCGGGCAACCGTGGTGCTATGGCAGCTGCTGCGGCAGTACGCCAGGCATTGCCTAAATTTTATTTAAGCGAAGGTGTTGCGCTGGTATTAACCCAGGCCCGTGGTACAGACGGTACCGTATTTACCAGCAACGGCGCATCATACGCCGATACTGCTAAAGCCGTAGCGCCCGAAATTGAAACCAGTACCGAAGATTATCAACGCATTTTGCGCTTAACCAAAGCGGGCGTTAAGGTTACTTTAGAAGCTGACATTAAAACTGAATTTTTTGCAAATGATTTGCAAGGCTATAATGTAGTAGGCGAGATAAAAGGCACTGACCCTAAACTTAAAGATGAATTGGTGATCATTGGTGGTCACCTTGATTCATGGCACGCGGCCACCGGCGCTACAGACAACGCAGCAGGCAGCGCGGTAATGATGGAAGCTATGCGCATTTTAACCCGTGTCGGTTTCAAACCACGTCGCACTATCCGTATAGTATTATGGAGTTCTGAGGAGCAGGGTATCCACGGCTCGCGCAATTACGTGCTTAACCATTTTGGCGATGCTAAAACCATGGTGTTAAAGCCAGAGCAAGGTAAAGTATCTGCTTATTATAATTTAGATAATGGTACAGGTAAAATACGTGGTATTTATTTGCAAGGTAATTCGGCAGCGAGCGATCTGTTTAAAAGCTGGTTTGCGCCGTTTAAAGATCTGGGCGCAACAACGGTAACCATTAGTAATACAGGGGGTACAGATCACCTTTCGTTTGACGCGGTGGGTATCCCGGGTTTCCAGTTTATACAAGATCCAATGGATTACAACACCCGTACACACCACACTAACCAGGATACATATGATAAGTTGAGCGAAGAAGATCTGAAGCAAGCGTCAACCATCATTGCTTCGCTGGTTTACCGCACATCGCAACGCGATGAAATGATACCGCGCAAACCGCTGCCCGTAGCGCAGCCACCACGCAACTAATATTTAAAGCCCCGTTAACCCGGGGCTTTTTTATTTGAAAGCTTTAACTACATCGATTGCATAGTTTGGTAACTGATGTACCCTATTTATTATTAGTTTTATTGACCATTAACCACACCAATGAAACTTAAATCGGGACTACTACTGTTGGCACTTGCTGCTGCGCTGTTTTTTGGCTTTCGTTCACAGCCTAAATCGCCGCATGCGCTGGGGATGATCGACAATTTGAATAAAGACAGCCTTATATATGCTGCAGGCTTTAAAATGATAGGCGAGGCTGTAGGCCGCACCATATCGCCAAATTTTAATGAAGACAAATTGCAAGCCAACATTGTACGCATGAAAAAGGCGCAATGCCAGGTATATATGTGTAATATCCTGTTCTCATCAAGCATGAAAATTGCAGGGCCCGCGGTTAATGAGCAACGTGTTTTACCTTATTTTGATAGCCTTTTAACGCGTGCTAACCAAGCCGGTGTTAAGTGGCTAATACTAGGTAGCGGCGGCGCCCGCCGTATCCCTGATGGTTATGATGCGAAAAAGGCACAGGCTGATTTTACGGTATTATGCGGTAAACTGGCGCAATTGGCCCAAAAACACAAGATAATGCTGGTGTTAGAAAGCCTGGAAACAGATGAAACCAATTTTTTGGTAAACCTAAAGGAAACTGCCGAGGTTGTGCGCGGGGTTAACAACCCTTACTTTAAACTTAACGTTGATATTTATCACATGGGCCGTATGAAAGAGTCGCCGCAGGTTATTGTTGACAATGCCGACCTGATTGTACATTGCGAAATTGCCGAACTGGAGAAACGTACCCTGCCCGGCATAAAAGGCGATGACTTAAAACCATACATGCGCGCCATTAGAAAAGCCAATTATAAAGGCCCCATATTTATTGAAGCTACCGCGGCGTATTCGCCAGCTGATTTAATGATGTCTTACAAGTTTTTAAGTAAGCAGTTAGATGAGGTGTATGCCGAGTAATGTATCTGAAACAATAGATTCTCATTCTGAGGAACGAAGCAATCGCACGCTGTAAAATCGCGATTACTTCGTTCCTCGCAATGAAAGGTTACTCTAATATCACTTTTTGATGCTGATGCGGTATCTCCACATTGGCAAAGCCATGTTCATTTAGCCTTGCAGCAAACTTTTGCTGTATATCGTACTCGCCATGCACCAGGAATATCTTTTTAACCTTTTTAGGGTCCTGACAATTTAAAAAGTGTAGCAGGTCCTCATAATCGCCGTGGGCGCTCATTGATCTGATGGAGCGTACATCGGCATTAACCTGGTATTTCTCACCGAAGATGAACACCTCTTTTTCGCCGCGCAATAAATGTCCTCCTAACGAATTTGGTTCGCAATAACCTACTATCAGTATCGTCGTTCTGCTATTATTAATGTTATTTTTAATATGGTGCTTAACCCTGCCGGCTTCGGCCATACCCGATGATGATATGATAACACACGGACGATTGTCATTGTTAAGTGCGATAGATTCTTCGGTCGATTCGATAAAGCGCAGCCCTTTAAATCCAAACGGGTCGGCATCAATCTTTAAAACTTCTTTAACGCCATTGTTATAAACCTCGGGGTGGTTTTTCAAAACCTCTGTAGCTTGCGCCGATAGGGGGCTATCAACAAAATATGGTACGTCGGGCAAAATGCCTTTTAATTCTAAGGCATTAAGGGCATATAAAAGCTCCTGCGTACGGCCAACACTAAATGCCGGGATAATTACTTTGCCTTTTTTGATCAGGCAGGTTTCTTTTATTACATCCAGTAGGGCATCTTCAATTGGCCCCAGGTCTTTATGTAACGAGTCGCCATAGGTTGATTCCAGCAGGATATAATCAGCCTGCGGAAAACGTTGCGGGCTTTTTAGCAGCAAATCGCCGTAACGGCCAACATCGCCACTAAAAGTAACGCGGGTTTCTTTGCCATTATCGTTTATCACCAAATGCACCGCGCAGCTGCCCAAAATGTGCCCTGCATCGCTGAAATGAAATTTGCATTGCGGGGTTATGGCGTATTCTTCGTGATATTCAACAATTTTAAACAGACGTATGGCCTCCATGGCATCCTGCTCATTGTACAAAGGCTCTATCAGCTCTATGCCCTTTTTACGGCGATGTTTGTTGCTGTAATCGGCATCACTCATTTGTATACGGGCCGAGTCCATCAGCAGTATTCTCGCCAAATCCAGAGTGGCCGATGTGCAAAAAATCTGTCCATTAAATCCTTCCTTCACCAAACGTGGTATTAGCCCGCAATGATCAATGTGCGCGTGCGACAGGATCATATAGTCCACTTTTTTTGGGTTAAAGCCAAAATGCTCGTTCATATCGTCGGTATGGTCGCCCAAGCCCTGAAACATGCCGCAGTCTAATAAAATTGAGGTGCCGTCTGGTAAATGTAGCAGGTGTTTGCTGCCGGTTACGTTGCGCGCGGCGCCATGAAAAGTTATATCCATTTAAGTATAATATAGGTAGATGTTGGACAACGAAGGTGGAGAAAAAAAGTTTAATTTAAAATAAACTAAAATTTTAGTTGTGAATTTCATTTATAACTAATAAATTCGTTTAACTAATTAGTAAAGTAAAATATACCCCAACAGCAGTACCATGGAAATTAAAGAACTAACCCGCGCCGAAGAGCAGTTAATGCAAATACTTTGGCAGTTAGAAAAAGGCTTTGTAAAAGATGTGATAGAGCATTTGCCCGAGCCAAAACCAGCCTACAATACCGTATCAACCATTATACGGATACTGGAGGCAAAAGGCTTTGTTGCCTACAACGCATTTGGCAAAAGCCATCAGTACTACCCCATCATCAGTAAAGAGCAATACCAAAATTTTGCAACCGATAAACTGATGCAGGGCTACTTTGATAATTCTGTACAACACATGTTCTCGTACTTTGTAAAAAAAGAGAAAATTGATTTAAAAGAAGCGGATGAGATCATGAAACTGATTGAAAAACTTAAAAATAAATAGTTATGACCTGGTGGCATTATTTATTACTGGTAAACTTTTACCTAGTATTATTCTTCGGCTTTTATGCGCTGCTGTTGCGCCGCGAAACATTTTTTCAATTAAACCGGGTATACTTGGTGGCGGCGTCATTGCTATCGTTCATCATCCCCGTTATTGAAGCCGATTGGGTGAAGAACCTCTTTATAACGCAAGAGGTGCAGCACACCATTTATAATATGCCGGTAGCAATACCCGTAATATTTGCCCCCGCTGTTAATACCGGCATTACCCTGGGTAAGCTATTAAACATAGTATATATAAGCGTAACGCTGTTTTTAATAGGAAGGCTTGCCTGGCAACTGTTTGTGCTAAAAAAAGCAATAGAAAAGCCTTCGCCTTCGGCCGCTTATACTTTCTTTAAAAAAATAAGCCTGGGCGAGAACGTTGCCCAATCAAAAATTATACATGATCACGAAAAGGTACATGCCGGCCAGTGGCATTCTGTCGATGTAATGATCATCGAGACCGTGATGATCATAAATTGGTTTAATCCGGTGGTTTACCTGTATCGTTTTGCTATAAAATACATCCACGAGTTTATTGCCGACAACCACGTAATACAAGCCGGTACTGACAAGGCTGATTATGCGATGCTGCTGCTAACACAAAGTTTTGATGTGTCAAACCATAGCCTGGTAAACCAGTTTTATAACCACAGCCTGCTAAAGCAACGCATCCAGATGCTGCAAAAAAACAAATCGCACCGTGTAGCCCTTGCCAAGTATGGCCTTTCGGCCCCATTATTTATTTTGATGATGATATTTTCATCGGCAACAATAAATAACAGCAAGGCAGTTGCAGCAATTACGGCAAAGACCCAAAACGCGCTGGCTTTGCCAGCTACCGAGGTAATTGAGTCAATAGCCAACAATGCTCAAATACCGGCTGATAACCTTATGGAAGAACCTAAGGCAATTGTTGAATTGCCTTTTGGCTTATACGATGTAGAGCCGGTGGAGTTGCCAGCAGATATGGCACCTGTTGATAACAGCCCGATATTTAGCCAGGTTGGCAGACAGCCCGAGTTTCCGGGCGGTTTAGCGGCTTTCACAAACTTTATAGGCAATACTGTAATTTATCCTTCAACTGATAGAGAGAATGGCGTGTCTGGTAAGGTTGTAGTGTCATTTATAGTAGAAAGAGACGGTAGTTTATCAAATTTTAAGGCGGCGCGCGGCCCTTCTGACGAAATAAAGGCAGAAGCAATACGTGCATTGAAATTGTCGCCCAAATGGCTGCCGGGTATACAAAATGATATGCCTGTTAGGGTATCTTACACCGTGCCTATAGCTTTTATGCTTGAAGCTGATGATGAGCAACCCGAATTTCCGGGCGGCATGCAAAGTTTCGGTAAGTTTTTAGGTAATAATATTAAGTATCCTATAGCCGATCGCAATGCGCGTGTACAAGGCAAAGTATTTTTAACATTTGTTGTTGAAATTGATGGAACACTGGCGGATATTAAAGCCGTGCGTAGCCCATCACAAACTATGGCTGATGAGGCAATTAGGGTGCTTAGCAAGTCGCCTAAATGGAAACCAGGCACTCAAAAAGGCAAACCCGTAAGAGCAACTATAACAGTGCCGGTAAACTTTTCGCTTGATTACGATGACGGATCTATAATTAAACCAGATAACACACCTAACGCTGCTGCTGCCGGATCGTTGTTAGCCAATGAAGTTGTTATACGCGGATATGTAAAAAGAAATGCCAATGCCGACGACAATGTTGTATTCTCTCAGGTTGAAGGCCAGCCAAGTTTCCCGGGAGGTTTAGCCGCCTTTGGCAAGTTTTTAGGCGACCATATAAAGTATCCAAAAGCTGATAGGGATGCCGGCCGTCAAGGCAAAGTTATAGTGACATTTATAACAGAGCGCGATGGAACTTTATCTGAAATTAAGGCTGTAAGAGGGCCCTCGCAAGCCATGATGGATGAAACAATACGCGTGCTGCAGCTATCACCAAAATGGCAGCCGGGATATCAAAATGGTTATCCGGTAAGAGTATTTTACACGGTGCCTATAGCTTTTGGTTTAGAAGAAGATAAAAGACCTGCCGGTACATGGATTTTGCCTGGCAGCACCAGCGCAGAAGTTACCGGCTCTGCTACAGCCCCTGATGTTGCAATACGTGGCTATATTAATAAGGCGCCAGAGGTGTTGTATGTTGTTGACGGTGTAGTTACAGATTACGCGTCTATTGCCGAAGTTGGTAAAGTAGGCGCGGGCGATACCCCGCTGGGTAAGTTGAAGCAAGAGGATATTGTGGGTATGGAAATATTAAGAGATGGTACTGCTTTATATGGCGACAGAGGTAAAAATGGAGTTATTCTGGTTACCACTAAAAATGGTCCTAAAGATGCAAATGAATTAGCGAGAATAAAAGCTATAAGAGAGGGCGCTTTAGCTAAACTGAGATCTGATTTAAAACCAAAGGCGACGGAAAGCAATTTAAAACCAGTAACCAAAATAAGAATTAACGGTAAGACAATAAGCCCGACAACAGATCCTGTAAGTGTAGTAGACGGGAAAATAGTAGGCAGCAGAATAATAGATGGTAAGCGTCTTACTGCAATGAGTTTTATACCGCGTGAAAACATTAAAAGCATGGTTGTTTTATCAAAGGAGCAGGCAATTAAGAAATATGGTTATAAGTTTGAAAGCGGCGTTAATGAGATTATTACATATAACGGCATAGATGCAAAGGCTGCTAAGCCTGTAACCAAAGTAAGAATTAACAGTAAAACTGCAACACCTACTAATCCATTATATGTAGTTGATGGTAAAATTGTAAACGTTGACGTAAAGAATGGTAAGCGTGTTAGCCCGTTAACTAAAATCCCGCAGGCAAATATTCTTCGTATGGAGATACTGCACGACGAAGACGCGATAAAAAAATATGGCGCCGCGGGCAAAAATGGCGTTATCATCGTCACCACAAAAAATGCCGGAAAAAAGTAAATAACCCAAACCTAATAGTTCAATTATGTAAACCCTGCAGCATATAATGCAGGGTTTTTTTTGTTGTATTTCTTTGTATTGATATTTTTATATTTATGCAAACTTTAAACCGCCGGCATTATGTCTCCATTAAAAAAAATACTACAATTAAGGCTAGTCTGTTTGTTTTTTTTATTGATGATGGGTGCGGCTTGTACTGCATTTGCGCAGGTTTCCAATCAAGACTCTATTTATCAAAAGGCAGATAAGCCTCCTGTGTATCCTTACGGGATAGAAATGTTTCTGCAATATATAGGCAACAATATAAAATATCGCGATGTGGATTTTTCCGATCCGCAGCAACGCAGGGTGGTGGTGGGTTTTGTGGTTGAGCAGGACGGCTCTGTGTCTAATGCTAAAGCAATACAGGGTACAAATGACAGCCTTAACCGCGAAGCCGTAAGGGTAGTAATGGCATCGCCGAAATGGGAGCCGGGATATGTTGCCGGTATACCGGTAAGGGTAGCTTATACGGTGCCCGTGCCCTTTGGTAAGTCTGCACTGCATAATAGCTATAGCGACGAGGTGTATACCTTTGTTGACAGGCAGCCGTCTTTTCCGGGCGGGCAAGACGCCTTTAACAAATTTGTAAGCAAAAATATCCGTAACCCAGAGGTTGAAAGAATTGGTGGCATTGCAGGCAAGGTTGTTGTAGACTGTATTGTTGAAAAAAACGGTACGCTAACGGATTTGAAGGTAGCAAGCGGCTCTACAGAGGCTATGAGGAAAGAGGCAATCCGCTTATTAAACCTGTCGCCCAAATGGCGCGCCGGTGTGTGGGAAGGGAATAAATTTGTAAGGGTGTACCATAGCATCACCATTGATTTTAGTGTGCCTGATACCGGAAAGAAATAGTTCGAGCTTGCGTTTGTTGCACCAAATTTGCTAAGCTGGTTTGAAAGTTTTTATACTAACTTTATAGTATGTTAAAGTGGAAATTAATTTTACAGCTATCAGTATTTGGTTTGATTATGGCCTTTGCCTCGGTATCGCTCATATCAACCAAAATGGAACCACCCTTTTGGCTCATAGCATTTATATTTAGTGCGTTTGTAATTGCCAAAGTAGCGCCGGGTAAGTACTTTTTACATGGCTTTATGGTGGCTATGTTTAACAGTTTATGGATAACCCTGGTACATTTGTTTTTTTACGATAGTTATGCCGCCAACCACCAGGACATAATGCCCATGTATGGTGCGCACCCACGCAGCATGATGTTGTTAATGGGGCCGGTATTTGGTGTTATGTTTGGCATTATATTAGGTTTGTTTGCGCTGATAGCATCAAAAGTAGTGAAGAAAAATGAAGAGGACTGAAGCCTGAAAATGCCGGCGCATTTTTTTAAAATAAGCTTAGATTTTAGGTATAAATTATTACTTTTGCCGTATCGACAGTAAATAAAATCAACATACAATGAAGCCTTTCATTTCAAAAACATTTTACGGAATTTTAAACTACCTGATGGCAGCTACGTTGTTATCATCGCCCTGGCTATTTGGTTTTGCTGATGTGCGCGGCACATTTGCAGCTGCTTTTTACATGCCTTTGTTAATGGGCTGGTTACATTTTATTATGTCAGCATTTAGCGAAAGCCCAACAGGTTTTAGCTTCCTTAAGGTTTTTCCAATGCAAATGAATAACTTGTTTGATGTGTTAACTGGTACATTCTTGTTGTCATTGCCAATGATTTATGGTTTTTGCCACGTAGTATTCTGGCCACACTTTTTAATGGGCTTAGTATTAACCATTAAAGGCATTTTTGCTCAGGATTCACCATTTTTAACCAGGCCACACCGTGCATTGCCTGAGGGTAACATTACCTCTACAGATTCATTAGAAGGTCGTTTAGATCAGCATCACTAAGAATTAAGCTTAACAGCGCTATATAAAAAAGGCGGGTTCAATTAATTGAACCCGCCTTTTGTTTTAGGTGTAGTTTAAAAAGTTTGCCACCTCGAGGAACGAGAGATCTATACATAAAACGGTAGCCGACTTAGCATATGTATGGATTTCTCTCTATCGTTCGAAATGACAATATGATTTTGAAAGAGATTAATTTTTATGTAGTTCAAGAGGCTGTTGTTTAAAACACCTCGTTTAAGCCCAGAAAGATGCCCTTAGAGCCATAGTTGCCTACACCATAATCAATGCACAGGTTTGAGCGCGAGTACTTGTTAAACAGCAGGCGCAGGCCCACGCCACCGCCTGGCTCAATAAACTGGCCTATACCGATATGGCGGCTGTTACTGGCCGACTCGACATTGGCAAATGCCACGCCGCTAATTAATTTATTTTGAGTGATAGGGAAACGGTATTCTGCTTCGCCATACACAAAGGATGTGCCTTTGTACCTGCCAATGGTGTAGCCACGGCCCAGTCTATTGGTTTGGTCGCTGCCGGTGCCTGGTAATTCCAGATAGGGCAGCCTGCCACCTAACAAGTAACAGCCCCAATACCAGAAGGCAAACATGTGCTCAGGGTTTTTATTTGATAAGCTCCAGTACTTTCGCAGTTCTGTTTTAAGCTGTATGGCTCCATGTTCGCTGCCTATCCATTTTTGATTTACACGCAAAACAACATCAGCATACATGCCGTCATAAGTGCGATTTATATGATCGCGCGAATTATATTCAAAATTCACCAGCCAACCGTTAGCAGAATAGCCTGACGTAGGGAAACGGTTAATCATACTGTACCGGTAGTTATGGGTATTTATATTTGGTCCGGTTTGTTGCTCATCATCAATATTGCTGTATTTGTTTATTACAATACCGGCGCCCGCATAAACGTGTTCTACTATTTTACGATAGATACGTTCGGTAAATTTGATGTAAGAGTATTTTATTGGGAATACATCTGTATTGTTGTCAAGCGGTAAATCGTTCAAAATAAAAGAGCCATCGCCCTGCACACGGTGGCCTGTCCCTACGCCATAATCTAACGCTACAGTTTTGCCTAATTGTATACTACCCTGTAGGTTATATACATCGTCGTTAGTAAAAATATTGTTCTTAAATTCAAAGGTTGCCATGCCCATGGTTGACACGTAGGCGTTTGCATTTACCACCGAGAATGTGGTTGTTTTAGGATTGCCAAACACATGCCCGCCGGTTGATGTTACCCCAACAGAAAAGCCAACACTTGGATTATAACCTGCCGATGGTAAAGTTGAAAATGTAGAGTGTGTTTTTTCTGTGCTGGTAGTATCTTGCTTTTTGCCGCTAAAAAAATTGCTGATTACCTGCTTGGCATCTGTTTGGCGACGTAGAACCCCTGGTGAGTCTTGCTTCTCTTGCCCATAAATAATCCCGGTGCTGCATAGCACCATGCACGCTGTAAGCGCGTGCTTCCGCACAATTCTTCTCAATGTATTATAGAGGGTTATATCTACGAATATAATGAAAGCAAAATAAAAACAAAATAAAACGTAACAAAACTGATACAATTTATAAGTTTGTAATAAACCAAATCATTTTAAATCTAATGGTAAATTAATATTAATAAAATATTAAACCTTAATTAAATACATTTGTCAAACCAGTACAATAAAAATTTAAAGTTATGAAGTTAGTGAGCATTTATTGGAACTACTATTTTGCCAAGCCGGCAAAGGTGTCTAACCTGGTATGCAAGGCAGGCATTTACTAACCCACAAATAGAAAAGGGGCTGATGATCAAATCATCAGCCCCTTTTCTATTTATAATATCCAGCTATTATTCAATAACTGTTACTTTAATCATATTGGTTTTGCCGTGTTCTACAATTGGAATAGCGGCTGTGTTAATTACCACTTCGCCCTGGCCAACTAAGCCTTCTGACTTTAATATAGCATTTACATCAGCAATGGTTTGGTCTGTGCTTTCAACCTTGTCATAGAAGAAGGTGCGTACACCCCATACAAGGCTAAGCGAGTTTAGCAGGTGTTTGTTTGATGTAAAGATAAAGGTACGTGCTTTAGGGCGGTAGCTTGATATCTGGTATGCTGTATAGCCAGATGTTGTCATTGATACTACACCAACTGCGTTGGTATGGTTAGCCAAATAAACAGCCGATTCGCAAACCGCATCGCTTAAATAAGTTGGTGAATTGGAGTCTGATACAGATCCTTTAGGAGAGTTGAACGGATAACCCAACTCTTCAACATTACGAACGATTTTAGCCATAGTTTCGATAACGATAAGCGGAAACTCGCCTACTGATGTCTCGCCGCTAAGCATTACCGCGTCTGCACCGTCTAATACTGAGTTTGCAACGTCATTCACCTCGGCGCGTGTAGGGCGCGGGGTAGTGATCATCGACTCCAGCATCTGCGTAGCAACAATAACCGGTTTTGAAGCCGCACGACATTTGCTAGCAATCATTTTTTGCAGTAATGGTACTTCCTCTAAAGGCATCTCAACACCAAGGTCGCCACGGGCAACCATTACACCGTCTGTAGCGGCAATAATGGCATCAATGTTATCAATAGCTTCTGGTTTCTCAATTTTAGCTATAACCTTGGCAGCTTTACCACTGCGGGCAATAACTTGTTTAAGCTCAGTAATATCATCAGCATTACGTACAAACGAAAGGCCTATCCAGTCAATATCCCACTCTAAAGCATATTGCAGGTTTTCAAGATCTTCTTCAGTTAAGCTAGGGATAGATACTTTGGTATTTGGCAGGTTAACACCTTTACGAGATGTTAATATACCACCATGCACCACCTCGCAAACTACGGTGTCAACCTTGTTAGTTTCAATAACGCGTAGTTGTAGTTTACCGTCATCTAACAAAATAATCTCGTTAGCCTGTACGTCCTGAGGGAAAGCCTCGTAAGTAATGTAAATGCCGTTCTCGTCGCCAATGCACTCATTGGTTGTGATGTTAACGCGTGTACCATTAACTAAATGTATACCGCCATCTTTTACCATGCCTATACGGATTTTTGGTCCCTGTAAATCGGCAAGGATAGATACGTTGGTTTTGTACTGCTCATTGATTTCGGCAATCAGATCAACAAATTTTTTGTGATCTTCTGGTTTTCCATGCGAAAAATTTAAGCGGCAAACGTTTACGCCGGCTTTAATCATTGCTAACAAAGTTTCTTTTTTAGAGCTTGCCGGCCCCATCGTAGCAACAATTTTAGTACGGTTATAAGGTATGTTCATAGTTATCGGGTTCAATTTTATAGTGTAAGCACGGTTAAATGCTGTACCATCAGTTCAAATTCGGCGCTAAAATAAGAGATTTTCGCGTGATTTTATTTTTTTCGGATCAATCTTTACCGCCGCAACAATTTCTTGTATACGGTTTAGTCCGGTAATCAGCGTTTCAAGGTCTTTTTCATCAATATAATTTTTTATCATGACAAAATAATCTGCCTTTTTCATTTCGGGCACAAGATAACCATCTGTTCCTTTATTAGCTATAAAATAAAAATCGGTCTCGCTGGCTTCCCAGCTATATTGGTACAACGAAAAAAATACAGGGGGCGCACCGGGGCGAATGTCAACCTCCAGATCATCGGTTTTGGTAAAGTTAAAATTTAAATGTTTATTAATTAAGTAACAAACACGATAGTCTTTTAACGAAGTTGTTACTGCTATCAGAACAAAATCAAGGTCTATCTCAAATTTTAAAAATTTTCTATTCAATTATATAGTCTATATTTGCGCCGGTAAAAATACAAATTGAAACAGTTTCAACTAAAACTTTGTTACCCAATAAATCAAAAAGTTTTAGATTTGATATTTGATAGATTTTATTTTTCTTTGCACTGAAATTATTAATCATTAAACTATATTACTATGTCTGATATCGCTTCAAGAGTAAAAGCTATAATCGTAGAAAAATTAGGTGTTGACGAATCTGAAGTTACACCTGAGGCTAGCTTCACCAATGACCTTGGTGCTGACTCTTTAGATACCGTGGAATTAATCATGGAATTTGAAAAAGAATTTAATGTTGCTATCCCTGACGATCAAGCTGAGACTATCGGCACAGTAGGTCAAGCCGTGGCTTACCTTGAGAAAAACGTTAAATAAGCTCTCCTTAATTTAATAAACATTAAATGGGGTTTAAACGAGTAGTAGTAACCGGGCTTGGGGCACTTACTCCAATTGGTAATACAGTTCCAGAATACTGGAACTCATTGATCAATGGAGTAAGTGGCGCAGCTTTGATTAAGAGTTTTGACACTACGTTGTTCAAAACCAAATTTGCGTGCGAAGTTAAAGGCTTTGATGCCGACGCCTATTTAGGCCGTAAAGACGCGCGTAAGCTTGACCCTTTTGTACAATACGCCCTGTATAGTACAGAAGAAGCTGTAAAAGATGCTGGTTTAGATTTTTCTAAATTAGATGTTAACCGCATAGGTGTTATCTGGGGGTCAGGTATAGGTGGTTTAAAGACGTTTTTAGACGAGGTTACCAATTTTGCCAAAGGCGATGGTACACCACGTTTTAACCCGTTTTTTATCCCTAAAATGATTGCCGATATTGCTCCCGGCCATATCTCAATAAAATACGGACTTCGTGGTCCAAACTTCTCAACAGTATCTGCTTGCGCATCATCAAACAACTCGTTGATAGACTCATTTAACTATATCCGTTTGGGTAAAGCTAATATGTTTATAAGCGGTGGGTCTGAGGCTATTATTAATGAGGCCGGTATAGGCGGATTTAATGCTATGCATGCGCTATCTGTACGTAATGATGATCCTGCAACGGCATCGCGCCCGTTTGATCTTGACCGCGACGGCTTTGTTGCCGGCGAGGGTGCAGGTACCATTATTTTAGAAGAACTTGAACACGCTAAAGCACGTGGCGCAAAAATTTATGCAGAAATGTTAGGCGGCGGCATGAGTGCCGATGCTTACCACATGACTGCACCACACCCTGATGGTTTGGGCGCTGCAAATGTAATGCGTGCCGCGTTAGAAGATGCTGGTTTGACACCTGCTGATATCGACTACGTAAATGTGCACGGTACGTCTACCCCAATTGGCGACCCGCAAGAAATTAAAGCTATACAAGATGTATTTGGCGATGATGCTTATCGTATAAACATCAGCTCAACAAAATCAATGACAGGCCACTTGCTTGGTGCTGCCGGCGCTGTTGAGGCTATTGCATCTATACTGGCTTTAAATAACGGTATAATACCTCCAACCATTAATCACTTTACCGACGATCCAACTTTTGACCCGAAAATAAACTTTACGTTTAACACGGCTCAAAAACGTGATGTTAGGATTGTGCAAAGTAATGGTTTTGGCTTTGGCGGCCACAATGCTTCTGTAATTTTCAAAAAGTACGAAGAATAATAGTGGATGCCAGTAAGCCGGTTATATAAATTATACCTTTCTCCACACAGAAAATACGTTAAGGTTTTAAAAAATTTGCTCGGCTTTGTGCCGGGCAATTTGTCGTTATACCGGTTGGCATTTCGCCATAAGTCGGTAGCGCAAAACGTAAAAAAAGGTGTAAAGAACAGTAACGAGCGCCTTGAGTTTTTAGGCGATGCTGTTTTAGGCAGCGTAGTTGCCGAAGTGCTTTTTAAGCTTTATCCTTACGAAGATGAGGGCTTTTTAACCGAGCTGCGCTCAAAAATTGTTAGCCGTAACAACCTTAACCAACTAGCCCGTAAACTGGGTTTTGAATCATTGATTGAGTATGATAGCCGTGCCCTGGGCCCAACCAGGCAGGGGTCGTTACTGGGCGACGCCTTTGAAGCTTTGGTTGGTGCTGTGTACCTGGATAAAGGCTATGATTTTACCAAAAACTTTTTGATCAATCATATCATCAAATCGCATATTGACATCCACCAGCTAGAGCAAACCGAAACTAACTTTAAAAGCAAGCTGATTGAATGGTGTCAGCGCCATAGCAAGGATATATCTTTTGATGTTATTGAAAACGGCGACGGCGAAAACGTTAAACTATTTACCGTGCAAGCCAGTGTAGATGGGCAGATAATGGGCCTTGGTAAAGAGTTTAGTAAAAAGAACGCCGAAAAACTTGCCGCCGAGAAAGCCTGCGAATCTTTGGGTATCTAAACAATACTTAGATACGTTTGCGAACTTTTAAAGATATTTAATACAACTTTTGCAGTTTGTAGCTGGCTTTGTTGTCTTTAAAGTAGCCGTATGATTTTTTGATATAGGTGATGATGTCATAATCACTCCAAACTTTTATATCCTCATATAGAGGTTGAAAATTAACCATAAAGGTTTCTAAATCCTCATCTGATATCTCTACAGTTTTCTTAACTAACGCACGGTTATAGCGTTTGGTAATCTCTAACCGCTCTAATTCTTCCTGCGTATATTTTTGAAACTTTCTGGCCTGATTGGCAGATTTACCAAAAAGATCATACAAACCAGATATGGGCGAGCTAATTACAGACATTGCACTGGGATGCAGTGAGTTGTATTGTCCCTTTTTTTTGTAGTTTTCCAGTGTGTTTTCCAGCTCAAGCCTTTTGCTGGTTTCTTTAATAGTAACCTGTTCCAGATGTACCACAGGTTGCATATATACAGATTGCACTCCCCGATTTAATACCACTAAAATTTGCGGTGTGTAATCAGTTTTCCTGAATAACAGGGTGTCGCCAAGCGCGGCTTCTATTTTAAAACCACCAAGGTAATCGCCCAAAAGCTCGGGGCTTTTACGGCTAATATTGGTTACACTGATAAAGGAGATAGTTACCGGCGAGTTTTTCTTAAATACGGTACCCGTAACATTAAAAAGTTGTTGTGCAGAAGCATCAACAGCGAAGCAAATAAATAGCACCACTAAGGCGCTTAAACGGCGATATGTAAACAGCTTAATCAATCCTCAAACTTACACATTGTAAACGACGGGAAATGTAAAAAAGTGTTAATTGTGGGTTTAAGATTAGAGATTGAAGGTTAAAGATTAGGGCAAAGCCAGTTGAAGATCAACTAATCTTTAATCTTTGATAACAAATCTTCAATACCTATCTTTGCGCATGATAAAATCCATGACCGGATATGGGATTGCCACTTTCGACTCGGGTACTACCAAATACACCGTCGAATTAAAATCTCTGAACAGTAAATTTCTCGAGCTGTCGTTACGCCTTCCAAAAATGTTTTCTGAAAAGGAGTTTCAATTGAGAAACGATTGCAGTAAGCAAATTGAGCGTGGTAAGGTTAACCTTTCCATCAACGTTGAACAAACCGGCGCAGCGGCCGTAAAGGCTGCCGGTATTGATACTGCTTTGCTTAAAAACTACTACGCACAGCTTAAGTCTGTAAGCGAGGAATTAAATGAGCCCGCATCAAACCTGTTGCAGCTTGCCCTTGGTTTACCAGAAGTTGTTAAGTATGATGAGGAGACCGTATCAGAAGATGAGTGGAAACAAGTTGAGAAAACTTTCATCCAGGCTATGGCCGCTTTTCAGCAATTTAGAAGCGATGAGGGTAACACGCTTGAGCAAGATATTAAATACCGAATAGGTATCATTCTGAGCAACCTTAAACTGGTTGAGGTTGAAGAACCAAACAGGGTGCCTGTTATCCGCGAACGCTTAAATAACTTTTTGGCGGAAGCTTCAGGTCGCGAGGCTGTTGATCAGAATCGCCTGGAGCAGGAACTCATCTATTACATAGATAAGCTTGACATCACTGAAGAAAAAATACGCTTAAAAACCCATTGCGACTATTTTATAGAGACATTGAAAAATGCCGATGCCAATGGTAAAAAATTAGGTTTTATCTCGCAGGAGATAGGTCGCGAAATAAATACCTTAGGCTCAAAAGCAAACGACGCCAACATCCAAAAATTGGTTGTAGGCATGAAAGAAGAGCTTGAAAAAATTAAAGAACAGTTACTTAACGTATTATAATCATTAGGTCATTGCGTCATTAAGTCATTGAAATATTCGATACCAAAATGACTTAATGACCCGATGACTCAATGACTCAATGACCCAATGACCAAAGAAGGTAAACTCATCATATTTTCTGCACCATCCGGAGCCGGTAAAACAACCATCGTAAGACACTTGCTCACCAAATTTCCTGAGCTGGAGTTTTCTATTTCAGCAACAACCCGTGAGGCCCGTGGCGACGAGGAAGATGGTAAAGC
>JAZKET010000102.1:0-8387 GCA_040386815.1 Bacteroidota bacterium
TGCTTGACCTTTAAGTATTGTTTTTTAATATAAACGACGTAACCCCTCAAAAAAGCTATCAAAGCCAGCTCATAAAATCAAAAGAAGCTGCAGAGATAGGTAAAAAAGCAAAAGAAGCCTTTTTGGCCAACATGAGTCATGAGTTGCGTACACCAATTAACGGTATTATAGGGCTAACCAGCTTATTACGTAAAACCCCTGTTAGCGATCAGCAAAACAGTATGCTTGATTTGTTAGAGGTATCCTCGCAATCATTACTGGGGGTTATTAATGATGTTTTGGATATATCGAAAATTGAAGCCGGAAAATTCAGCATCATTCGCTCGCCAAGTAAGTTGAACGATTTGCTGCAGGCGGTTTATCGCTTACTCAAATTTAAGGCCGACGAGGAACATATCGAGTTTTTCCTGAACGTTGACCCCGAGATACCCGAGTATTTGATGATAGACAGCCTTAGGCTTAACCAGATTATGATGAACTTGTTAAGCAACGCTATCAAGTTTACCAAACGCGGTTATGTTAAGCTTACTGTATCCATATTAAAAAAAGAAAAAGATAAGGTACAATTACAGTTTTCTGTAGAAGATACCGGTATAGGTATACCTAAGCATCGCTTAAAAGATATTTTCGAATCGTTTGAGCAAGCCGATGACGACACCGCTGCCAAATATGGCGGTACCGGTTTAGGCTTGGCCATTGTTAAAAAGCTGGCAGAGTTAAAAGGCGGCGAACTTACCGTTGATAGCCGCATAGGCGAGGGTAGCATATTTACCTTTACCAATTGGTATATTATTGCCGAAAAACCAAAAGAAGAAAAAAACAAGGCTAATAATACCACGCTTAGCCCATTTACAGGTATTAACGTGCTTGTAGCCGAAGATAATATGGTTAACCAGTTTATGCTAACCAAGATACTGAAAGACTGGAAAGTTAACGTAGAGGTAGTTAACAACGGTTTAAAAGCTTTTGAAAAATTAAAAGAAGGCAACTACGATATAGTTTTGATGGATACCCACATGCCTGAAATGAATGGCTACCAGGCTGCCCGCAAAATAAGGATAGAGCTTGATGAGCCAAAGCGTAGCATACCTATCATTTCCTTGTCGGCAGCTACGTTTGATAATGAACAGCAAGAGGCATTAGCATCGGGCATGAATGATGTGCTGGGCAAACCTTTCCAGCCAGATCAGTTACATGCCAAGATGGAGAAATTGCTTTGCGAACAGGCTAAAATTCAAGCTTAGTTTGGCCCTTGCCAATTACTTTGGCCTCGTGGTCAAGTAGCCATTTTTTGCGCCAAATGCCGCCTGCATAACCTGTAAGGCTGCCGTTTGAACCAATAACCCGGTGGCAAGGTACAACAACCCACAAATTATTCTTTCCGTTGGCCGCGGCTATTGCACGTATAGCCAGCGGATTTTTCATTAATACAGATTGCTGGCCGTAGGTAATTGTCTTTCCATAATCTATTTTAAGCAGTTCTTGCCAAACCAATTGCTGAAAATCAGATCCATACTGTTTTATCGGGAAGCTGAACGTTTGGCGTGTGCCGGCAAAATACTCGTCAAACTCTTTTAATACCTGTTGCATTAAAGGTGTTTCGGCAGGGGTAGCATCATGCTCGTCATCCAGTATATGTACACGGGTTATAAAACCATCTTCTTCGGTTATCTGGCAGGTGCCAACAGGGGTTTTATAGTAGGTAATGGGCATTAGGTAAAGGTAATAAAAAGCCCGAACTCATTTTTTATCGACAATAATTAACTGCTCTCTAATCATTACTTTTACGCCATGAAACTCATTGACCAAACGTGGGAGCTTTTAAAGAAAGAGGTTGTGCTGGAGTGGCGCTCAAAATACGCGTTTAATGGGGTGCTGTTGTATGTAGTTTCAACCGTATTTATTTGCTACATATCTTTTAACCTAACACCCGGCTTTAACAAAAGCGAGGGTTACAAGGTAGTCTGGAACGTTCTGTTCTGGATCATTATCCTCTTTGCATCAGTAAACGCAATAGCCAAAAGCTTTTTGCAGGAGAGTAGGAGCAGGCTGCTATATTATTATTCAATCGCCAGTCCGCAGGCTATTATCCTGTCAAAAACCATATATAATATATTGCTCATGTCGCTATTAAGCGTATTGGCCTTAATAGTTTACCTGCTGTTTTTTACCAATACCATTGGCGATCCTCTGTTTTATTTTACCGTGGTGATATTAGGCGCGTTTAGTTTCTCAACGGTTTTTACTATGATATCGGCCATTGCATCAAAGGCAGGTAACAACGGTACCTTGATGGCTATTTTAAGTTTCCCGGTTATCATCCCTGAAATATTAATATTGATTAAACTGAGCAAGAGCGCCATGGACGGCATAGACCGTAGTTTAAGTTATGGTGATATTGGTGTTCTATGCGCAATAAACGCTATTGTACTGGCTACCGCACTATTGTTGTTTCCTTATTTATGGCGCGATTAAACCGTACGGTAATTATTTGCTCTAAAATTCGTTTTAGGTTTTTATAAATATCCGCCAGGACGGATCTATACGTATCAATGCAATTATTCAGACTGATATTATTTGCACTATTAGTACCCGCAAGCCTATTTGCGCAAAAGGTAAGTGTTAGTGGTAAAATTACATCTGCCGATACAAAAACTGCTATAGCAGGTGCAAGTGTTTACTTTAGCAATTCGTCTGTTGGTACATCAACCAACAATGATGGTGTTTTTACTTTAAATAGTTTAAGCCCGGGGCAATATACACTGGTAGTATCGGCCGTTGGTTTCGAAAGTAGTTCGCAAACGGTACTGGTAAGCAATGAAGCCATTAAGCTGGATGTTTCCCTATCGCCCAAGGTAATTGCTTTAAAAGAGGTGCGTATAAGCCCAATGTCTAAATCAGACAGAAAAGAAGCACTTGCCCGTTTTAAAAAAGAATTTCTAGGCACTGGTCCGTATGCTTCCGACTGTAAAATTGTTAATCCCGATGTGCTGAGCTTTTCGTTTTCTAACAATAAATCTATTTTGCAGGCATCAAGCAGTGATTTTTTGTTAGTAGAAAACAATGCTCTTGGCTACAACATTAAGTTTAATCTCATTAATTACGAAAGTAATGCCTACACAGGCGACATTGTCTACAAGGGGAGCCGTATTTTTGAGGAAATGAAAGGCGGCGACTCAAAAAAGAAACGTTGGCTTCAACGTCGCGACAACGTTTACTATGGTTCTGCCATGCACTTTTATCGCTCTTTGGCTAAAGATAGCTTAGCCGAAAATGGGTTTAAAATATATCGTTTGTCGCGCCAAATAAACACGGCCAGGCCAACGGACGAGGAAATTGATAAGGCGCTAGCCCGAACATCACGCTTTAACAGAGACTCGGTGATGTATTGGCTTAAATTGCAAAATTCATCGCATTACATTAATAATAAATTTAAGGGTAAGTTTTTAGAAGCAGATGTTCTGCAAAAGTCAGAGAAGCCGGGTTTATTGGGCTTGCGTTTTCCGGATAATTTGTATGTACAGTACACTAAAAAATGGGAAAGTAATTTTTATAGAGATGTATACCGCAGTCCGCAAGATCTAAATTATGCCACAACAATAGTGAGTATGCCACAGGGTAAAAACTTTATTGTGTTTGATAAAAATGGTGCCATAATAGGCGATGGGCCTTTCTATGAAGGCGATTGGTCGCAGCAACGCATTTCGACACAATTACCGGTTGATTATATACCTTACGGTAAGCTGCCCCGAAGCTTGCCATAAATTGCGCGCAATGTTATCTTTATGCCCGAATTGATTTTATGAGAATGCGCTTTTGCCGGTTAATGTTCCTCTTTTTTATGATGCCTTTGTGCGTTTTGGCGCAAAATGTTTCCATATCGGGCAGGGTAACGGCTAAACAGTCAAAAGGCCTTATACCCAGCGCCAGCGTTTTTTTAAGTAATTCGTCGTTTGGTACTATAACAGGGGCCGATGGCACTTACAGCTTACATAACCTCAGGCCCGGGCAGTACACCTTGGTTGTTACAGCTGTTGGCTATGCACAACACACTCAAAAGATACAGGTTGGTGAGCTTGATCTGAATATCAATATTGAACTTGAGCCTAAAATTATTGAGCTGCGCGAAGTAGTTATATCCACCAACGCCAAAGCCGACTGGAAAAGAAATTTTGAACAGTTTAAAAAAGATTTCATTGGCAGCGATGCTAACGCCAAATTATGCCAGATACTAAATCCGGATGTACTGTATTTAACTTACAGCAAAAAGCGTTTGACGCTTGACGGCGAAACTGACAAGTTTTTGGTGATCGATAATCGCGGGCTAGGGTATCGCGTTAAGTTTTTGCTAAAAAACTTCAAGAGCGATGGTATATCGCAAGTTATTACCTACGGTGGCGAACGTTTGTTTGAAGAATTGCCTGGGTCTACCTTGCAGAAAAAAAAATGGGCCGCCGCTCGTGACAGAGCTTATTACGGTTCGGCAATGCATTTTTACCGGTCACTGTATACCGATAAATTGAAGTAAGAAGGTTTTGAAGTACGTCAGTTAACCCGTTATCCAAATCCGGCCAGACCAGAGGATTATATCATCCGCCAAAAAATAGATAAGTACCGCTCAATGGGTCGGGCCGATTCTGCTAATTATTGGATAGATATTGCCAATAGCTCAAAGTATGTAAATGAGCGCCTGTCGCAAATTCCATGGTACTCGTTCGAGATATTAAAACCTACCGCCGAGCCGGGTATCTATGCCATAACTTTTCCACGCTATCTGTATGTAATGTACTTACCGCGGCGAGACGAGAATAATTACAAAGACATTTTCAGGCCGCTGGACATACCAAATTATGAAACAAGTGTTATCACGCTATTTAATAATCCGCCGTTTGCGCTGTTTGATAAAAATGGGATAGTAGTAAACGGCGAACCGCTGTATGAAGGTGCCTGGAGTCAATCGCGTTTGTCAGAGTTATTGCCGGTTGATTATGTGCCTACACAGAGTTTTGAATCGGCACAACATAATTAACCCCTCAATTTAAATAATTAGTACATTTGCTGCATAAATCAGGCATGAAATTTATTTATCAAACATGGTGGAAAGTATTAGCGGTTTTGCTGGTGCTTTCAACATTTATTACCGGGCTGATATTGCCGGTACCCCGCTTAGAAATTCTGCACGAAACCATACGTAATCTTTATTTCCACGTACCTATGTGGATGGGGATGCTATCGGTATTTACCATATCGGTTTATTTCAGCATTAAATATTTAACCAAAGGCGACGAAGCTGATGACCTTGCAGCGGTTGAATGTGTTAACACAGGCCTGGTATTTTATGCGTTAGGTTTAGTAACAGGTATGCTGTGGGCCAAATATACCTGGGGCGAGTACTGGAGCGGCGACCCAAAACAGAACAGCGCGGCCATAGCATTTTTGCTTTATTGTGCTTATTTAGTGCTACGTAACTCTATTGACGAAGAGCAAAAACGTGCCAAAATATCAGCCATATATAACATCTTCGCTTTTCCGATAATGGTGGTGTTGATATTTGTTTTACCACGTATGACAGACTCATTACACCCAGGCAGCGGTGGTAACCCTGCATTTGGCCGTTATGATTTGGATAATGGCATGAAACTGGCTTTTTATCCAGCCATGTTAGGATGGACCTTTATAGCCGTTTGGATAGCTACCATCCGTTACCGTATCCGTATAATTGAAAACAAAAGAAACAGCATAAACTAAAATGAAAAGATCATTTATCCTGATATTATTACTACTAAATTTTGTTACCGCTTTCGCGCAAGATCCATCATCTGTTGAGATGGCCGATCTGTTTCGCAGCTCAGGAAAAATTTATGTGGTGATAGGTACCATAGTCATTATTTTTATTGGTTTGGCTATTTATTTGTTCGCTATAGACAGGCGCCTGAAAAAAATTGAGAAGGAAAAATAACCTTCAAAAATAGCCCATAATTGTTTAAACATAGTTTTTATACTATTGTTAATATAGGTATACGGTACGCCGGTAATTTTTATTGCGATATTGATAAAAATTCTATCAAATTTGCGTTCTATATTAAGATATTCACATTTATCACAACATTATGGCTACCAATAATTCAAACCTGAAACTTGACACTCACTTTTTTGCCGACGTTTGTAACAACTTTGATTACGCTGCCCAATTTACCAGCCACGACGCCGGACTATTAGATCAAATAAAATCATGCAATAGCGTTTATCGCTTTCGTTTCCCTATACGCAGGGGCAACGGTTTTGAGGTTATTGACGCATGGCGCGTAGAGCACTCGCATCATCAATCGCCAACCAAGGGTGGTATCCGCTACAGCGAAATGGTTAACGAGGATGAGGTAATGGCGCTTGCCGCGCTAATGACCTATAAATGCGCAATTGTAAATGTACCCTTTGGCGGCGCTAAAGGCGGTATCTGTATCAATCCTAAAAATTATACTGTACAAGAGCTTGAAAACATCACCCGTCGTTATACGGTAGAGCTTATTAAGAAAAACTTTATAGGCCCCAGCGTTGACGTACCTGCACCAGATTATGGCAGCGGCGAGCGCGAAATGGGGTGGATAGCCGACACCTACGCTACCATGAACCCGGGGCAACTGGATGCTATGGGCGCGGTTACCGGTAAACCTATAGCTTTACATGGCATACAGGGCCGTCGCGAAGCTACGGGCAGGGGGGTTGCCATTGCCGCCCGCGAATGCGTAAGCAATGCCGATGATATGCAAAAACTAGGCTTAACCGCTGGTATAGCCGGTAAAAAGGTTATTGTGCAAGGCCTGGGTAACGTAGGTTACTATTCTGCTAAGTTTATGGCAGAGTTTGGCGCTTTGGTGGTAGGGATATGCGAGTTTGAAGGCGCCATTTATAACGAAGATGGGTTAGATGTTGAAGCGGTATTTCAACACAGAAAGTCAAGTGGATCAATCTTAGGTTTCTCTGGCGCGAAAAAAGAATTTAAAAACTCTGGCGAAGGCTTAGAGCAACCGTGTGATATTTTGATACCTGCTGCTTTAGAGAATCAGCTAAGAGAAGATAACATTCGCAACGTAAAAGCAAAAATTATTGTTGAAGGTGCCAACGGCCCTACCAGCCCCGAAGCTGAGAAAATATTTTATGCAAACGGAGGTATCATTGTACCAGATATGTATGCCAACGCGGGCGGTGTAACTGTATCGTACTTCGAATGGTTAAAAAACTTGTCGCACGTTGCGTTTGGCCGTATCAACCGCAGGTTTGAAGAAAACTCTAACCTTAACCTGGTTAATATGGTTGAAGGTATTACAGGTCTTTCATTGTCTCCGGAGCAACGGTCAAGCATTATTAAAGGCGCGTCTGAACTGGAATTGGTAAACTCTGGTTTAGAAGATACCATGATTCGCTCATACCAGGAAATAAGAGAAGTTTGGAAAAATAATGAGAAGATAGATACCCTGCGTACAGCCGCAATGGTAGGCGCAATTAATAAAATAGCGGTATCATACCAAAACTTAGGCGTTTGGCCGTGATCTGTTATCAACGATAGTCAAAAGGGACAGGCTTGCAGCTTGTCCCTTTTTTGTTTTAGAGCAACGATTAACCTAATATTCTCGTAATGACTAATACCAATTACGTTTAGAAAAATAATATTCTTAAATTCATTGTTTAAGCCAACTCTCCCTGTGCTAAAAAATCTGGCCATATTGTTTCTGTTGATGAGTGCAAATGCGTTTGCACAAAATTTGCCGCGCAATATAGGTTTTGAAGAGGGGTCATTTAACGGCTGGAATTATAAAGTAGGCTCAATTGATATGCAGGGCTTACTTGGGTTGTACGATTCGAACCCGGTTGATAACAGGCACGTGCTTTTAAAGCAAGAGGAGATAGGCAATGCTACTGACCGCTTTGGAGGTTTCCCTAAAATATGTCCGGATGGGGGCAAGTATTCTGTCAGGTTAGGAAATGAGTTGACCGGACACGAAGCAGAAAGTATATACTATACCTTTCGTGTGCCTGATAATGCCATAAACGGTTATAGTATTACCTTTAATTATGCCGTAGTGTTCCAAAATCCAGATCATCAGGATTTTCAGCAACCTACATTTACTGCACGTATTTATGATGTTGTTGATGATAAGTATGTAGATTGTCCTTATCTGAAATTTGCAGCATCGTCTGCCTTACCGGGTTTTAAGCTGTCGCCTGTTAAGGCAGCAAATGTAAATCAAAACTCAACCGGCCCTACAGATGTGTATTATAAAGATTGGTCCTCGGCCACTATTGATCTTAGTCAGCATTTGGGTAAGCTAATGCGCATAGAGTTTATTACTAATGATTGTACTCAGGGCGGGCACTTTGGTTACGCCTAT
>JAZKET010000102.1:8397-20262 GCA_040386815.1 Bacteroidota bacterium
GATGTGGACGAAAAAAGATCTGCAGCGCCTATAAGCGGTAATGTTTATTGCGCGGGCCAGTCTGATATCACATTGCGCGGGCCCGAAGGTTTTTACAGGTACCAATGGTTTAATGCCGACAATAGCCAGTTAGTTGGCGAGAATCAAAATCTAAGTATTTTTCCGCCGCCGCCTGATTATACCCGATATCGTTTACGGGTTACACCATACCCGGATTTAGGCTGCCCCAGTGATTTTAAAACAGAGATTGTAAGGCGTGCAGACGAATTTAAGATGGTAGTGCACGATCAAACCGGTTGCCCGGAGGTAGGTATTGATCTCACCGCCGCAGCTGTAACAGAGGGAAGCACCCCCGGGCTGGTATATACTTATTATTTAGATGCTTCATTACGTAATCATGTGCGCGACTCGACGCATATTGCTTTATCTGGTACTTATTATATTATGGGACGGGCAGAAAGTGGTTGTGCCGATGTGAAAACTGTTAAAGTAAGCTTTTTACCACCTGATATTAAAGTATCAGACCCTCCGCCAACCAGGTATCCGGAAACGGTTGATATCAGCAAGACCTATGTAAAAAAAGATGGCCTTACTTATAATTATTTTAGCGATGCCGAAGCCACTATTCCCTTAGCCAATTATATGGCCGTAAACAAATCTGGCACCTATTATATCAAAGTAAAAAATACCGTTGGTTGCCAGTTAACAGCATCTGTACGGGTAGAAATGTTGCCGCCATTACCCTATGTAGTTGCCGTGCCCAATGTTTTTACACCCAATAACGACGGCGTGAACGACCGTTTTGGGGTTAAACTGGAAGGTTTTATAAAGTTTAGCAGTATAGATATTTTTAACCGCAATGGCCAGCTTCTATTTAGCACCCGCGCTATTAGTGATTTGTGGGACGGCAATTTAAAAGGCCAGCCATTACCCATTGGTACCTACTATTGGGTGTTTAACGGGCTTGATACCTATTACAATAAGGCCGTTACCAAAAACGGTTATATATCTATTGTTCGTTAGTATATTAAGAACAATTCTAAATAGTATATATGACTTGTAATAAAGTTTATTCCCTTTACGTTTTTTAACTTTGTAAGATTGTATTACCGGAAATAGACCGTAAATGAAAAAAACTTCAATATTTGGCCTTGTGGTTATTGCTATTGCTATAGCGGTAATTATCAGCGTGTATTCAAACTCAAGCACTTACGGCTCATTTAAAGACGCCGAAGAGGCAACAAGCGAGCTGCATGTGGTTGGCCATCTAAATAAAGATAAGCAGTTATACTACGATGCTACCAAGGATGCTAACTATTTTTCGTTTTACATGAAAGATAATAAAGGCGAGGAGTGCAAAGTTGTTTTTACCGGTGCCAAGCCGCAGGATTTTGAACGTTCTGAACAAATAGTATTAACCGGTAAAATGCAGGGCGAGGAGTTTCATGCCTCAAAAATACTAATGAAGTGTCCATCAAAATACACCCAGGACAAAGTAGAAATTACCGAGGTTAAGGCTAAGCAAGCCAGCCTATAAACATATAATCACACTTAATGGAAATAGCTTTTAAAGGCGAACACCTTTTGCCCGGTCATCTTGGGCAGTTTTTTACTATTCTGGCATTTGGCTCGGCGCTTTTCGCGGCTATCAGTTATTATTTTGCTACAACCAACCCTACAGACGCATCGTGGAAACGTTTGGGGCGTATTGGTACACTGGTTAACGCGGTATCTGTAATAGGCATTGGGGTTTGCCTGTTTTATATAATTATCAATCACCTGTTTGAGTATCATTACGCCTGGAGACACTCGTCAAGGGCCTTGCCTACGCACTACATCATTTCCAGTTTTTGGGATGGGCAGGAAGGTAGTTTCTGGCTATGGAATTTCTGGCAGGCCGTGTTGAGTTTGGTTTTGATATGGCGCGCTAAATCATGGGAAAGCCCTGTTTTGGCGGTTGTGCAATTATCACAGGCTATACTGGCTACTTTCCTTATAGGTGTTGAAATATTTGGTTCACGTATTGGCTCTTCTCCGTTTATTTTGCTGCGCGAGGCTATTGATTTGAAAGAATCGGCCCCGGCGTTTGCTGCTAACCCTGAGTTATATAAAAACTATTTAACGTATATAAAAGATGGCGAGGGTATGAACCCCTTACTGCAAAACTATTGGATGGTAATACACCCGCCAACCCTGTTTTTAGGTTTCGCGTCAATGATCATCCCGTTTGCTTACGCTATTGCCGGTTTGTGGACAAAACGTTACAAAGAGTGGGTGCTAACCGCCATACCTTATGCCTTATTTGCTACCATGATATTGGGCACTGGCATCATAATGGGCGCGTTTTGGGCTTATGAGTCTTTAACCTTTGGTGGTTTCTGGGCCTGGGACCCGGTAGAGAATGCTTCAATTATTCCATGGTTGATATTGGTGGCTGCATTACACGTAATGATTGTTTACAAAAATAGCGGACACTCCTACGTTATAACGCTTGTATTAGTATTGTCCAGTTTTGTTATGGTGTTGTACGCTTCATTTCTTACCCGTAGCGGTATTTTGGGCGAAACATCTGTACACGCCTTTACGGGCGAGGGCACGTTTTGGCATTTGGTGTTTGATGTGGTCTTTTTCCTGGTGTTAGGCGTTGCCGTGGTTGTTATCCGTTGGAAAGAGCTGCCTAAGACAACTAAGGACGAAGAAACCTACTCGCGCGAGTTTTGGATGTTTGTAGGTTCGATATTTTTATGCCTGTCATGCTTCCACATGGTGGTAGTTACCTCTATCCCGGTATGGAACGCCATGTTTGGTACTAAGCTGGCCCCACCGTCAGACCCTGTTAAGCATTACAATACCGTACAAGCCGCGTTTGCTGTTGTGGTTACCTTGCTTACAGGCTTTACCCAGTTTTTAAAGTATAAAAAAACAGATAGCGCTAAGTTTTTTGCATCAACCTTAGTGTACCTGGTTATTGCCGGTTTAATAACCGCGCCGGTAGCTTATTTTACGGGTACAAACAAGCTTAATATTGTTTTCTTATTGATCATGGTGGGCGCTATTTATTCGGTGCTGGCTAATGGTAAAGTATTGATTGATGCCTTTAAGGGCAAGTTTAAACTGGTCGGATCGGCAGTTGCGCATATCGGTTTTGGTATTATGCTTATAGGCGCTTTAATATCCGCCGGCACAAGTAAGGTAATTTCAATAAACGATACAGACGAGCATTATAGAAAAGATTTTGCTAAAGTGAATAACGTGCGCGAGAATATCATGCTGTATAAAAATATTCCTATAAAAATGGGTGATTATTCAGTTACCTACGTAGGCGATTCCATTGCGGCGCCTGATCATTTTTTCAAGGTTGAATACAAGCGTTTTGACGACAAAGGCAAATTGATTGAACAATTTATGCTCAAGCCAAACGCTCAGGCTAATCCGCGAATGGGACTGATTTCATCGCCGGATACCAGGCACTACTTATTTAGTGATATATATACCCACGTTAATCTGGCAAGTGCTATTGTAGAGCCTGGCAAGGATGCCGAAGGGGCAGGGCATAATGAAGCAGACGATGATAAGAAATACGAGGCCCCATTACCTTACCAGGTTGCCGTAGGCGATACAATCCGTTTCAGGGAAGGGTATCTTACCTTAGCCAGTATCGGCAGGGTAGAAAAGATCCAGGACATCGACCTAAAATCAACCGACGTGGCTATTGGTGCCAGGCTAAACATTGTTAGCCATGGCAAAGCATATACTGCCGAGCCGATATACATGATACGCAACAATAACGCGTTTGATTTTTCGCGTAAGGTGGATGACGCCGGTATAAAACTACGTTTCAGTAAGGTTTTACCTCAGGAAAACAAGGTTGAGATAACCGTTTACCAGCAACCTGAAAGCGCTAAGCAATGGATTGTAATGCGCGCCATACAGTTTCCGTTTGTTAACTTGTTATGGGCAGGTACTATTATTATGGTTATAGGCATTATTCTGTCTATTTTTAGAAGGAATAAAGAGATCAAGGCGGTTTAGTTAAAGTGTCTGAACCATGATTCGTAGGATTAAAAGATTAACTTGATTAGTGACCTTTTAATCTTACAATCCCTCAAATCCTATAAATCTTAGTCCTATGCGCATAACTATCATCGGCTCAGGCAATGTTGCCACGCACTTGTCAGCGGCTTTTAAAAATGCCGGGCATCGCATTGTGCAGGTGTATAGCCGCAGCATAGACAATGCCGCGTTGTTGGCTTACCACGTAAAGGCCGAACCGATTGATGATCTGTCGCAGATTGATCCCGAGACCGACATCTTTGTTATCTCTATAAAAGACGATGCTATTGGCATTGTTGCCGAGGAGTTGGCAATTCATCAAAAGCTAATGGTACATACATCTGGCGCTACAGATATGTATTCGCTGCTGGCATTTAGTGATAATGTTGGCGTTTTTTATCCCCTGCAAACCTTCAGTAAAACTAAGGAGGTCGATTTTAGAACTGTCCCTTTGTGTATTGAAGCAGCCGATCAAAACATCGCCCAAAAACTAAAAGAACTGGCGCAGAGCATTAGCAATAGTGTTTACGATGTTGACAGCGCTCAGCGTAAAATATTACACCTGGCGGCTGTGTTTGCCTGTAATTTCCCTAACTACCTGTACAATATAGCGCAACAGCTATTGGCAGAGCATAATTTGGATTTTAATTTGATACGCCCGCTTATTTTAGAGACAGCGCAAAAAGCTTTAGTAGCTTTACCTGCTACTGTACAAACGGGCCCCGCTGTGCGTAACGATAAGGTAACTATGAGTAATCACCTGGCTTTGCTGGCAGATAAGCCTGATTTGCAGCAGATATATAATTTGTTAAGTCAGGGTATTATCAAAATGGACATTGACCTGCGCGGGGACAAGTAATTTTGTTACTTTTGCCCAAATGAATATTTTTAAAGTAAAGATAAACTTTGAAGAAGCAGATCATGAATCTGTTGAACTGTCTATAGCCGAAGGCGAGTCTGTACTGGATGTTTGCATGGAGCATGGTATAGAGTTGCAGCACAACTGCGGTGGTGTTTGCGGCTGCAGTACCTGCCATATTTATGTTAATAAAGGTGGCGACAATGTGCAGGAGATATCTGACAAGGAAGAAGATTTTATAGATCGTGCTATTAACCCGCGCATCAGCTCGCGCCTGGGTTGCCAATGTGTAATGATTGATGGCGATATTGAGGTTACCCTGCCAGATCAGTCGCAGTTTATGGGCCACTAAGTTTTACAAATCACCAAACGAATGGCCTGCATGGCCACGAAAACAAAATAAAATGACAGACGGAAAATTTTCACTGCCAATACACTGGAACGATCACGAAGACATCGCTATGTCGCTTTATGAAAAATTTGGCGATGACTTTAGCGAATCAAAAATATACCGCATACGCTTTACCGACTTATTAGAGTGGGTATTATCGTTGCCTAACTTTGCCGGCACCCGCGAAGAATCAAGCGAGGGGCACCTGGAGCAAATTCAGTCGGCCTGGGTTTATGAGTGGCGCGATAATCAATAATCTTCTTGTATTTAGCTCCATTCTTAAATTTGTTGATTAAATTTGTTTTATATGGAAAGCATTGTAATTAATCCAAAGACAAAAGATGAGGCTAAATTCATTGCAGATTTATTAGAGCGGATGAATATTTCTTCGAAAGTTATTTCTGACGAGGAGAAAGAGGATATGGGTTTGCTGCTGATGATGAAAGAAGCAGATTTGAATGACCGGGTTAGCCGTGATGAGGTGATGAAGAAGTTAGCTTCTTAATGAAAACCGAGTTTACGCGTCTTTTTCTTAAAGATCTTGATAAGATTTCTCAAAAGTCTGTTAAGAGTAGCGTTCTTGAAATAATCGACGAAGTTGAAAAATTACGTTCACTATCTGAGATCACTAACATTAAAAAGCTTAAAAGCTACCATACAGCCTACAGAATAAGAACCGGTGATTATAGAATAGGTATTATAGTCGATAATGATGTTGTTGTATTTACCAGGTTAGTTCACCGAAAAGACATCTACAAAGTATTTCCTTAATTTTCTCTACTAGTATAAATTCTCCAAATGGAATCATTTTTAACCAAGCTAAAAGACATCACCACCTTTATTTTTGATGTAGATGGTGTGCTAACCGACGGCTCTGTTTTTGTAACGGAAACCGGCGAGCAAAGCCGCGCCTTTAATATTAAAGATGGTTATGCGCTGCAACTTGCTGTTAAATGTGGTTATAATGTTTGCGCTATATCCGGCAGTAGGTCAAAAACTGCCATTTACCGTTTAAATAGCCTGGGCATTACTGATGTGTTTATGGGCGCCCATGTTAAAACTATAAAGTTTAAAGATTACCTTGAATCAAAGCATATATTGCCTGCAAATGTGCTTTATATGGGTGATGATATACCCGATCTGGGTGTAATGAAATTGGCCGGTTTACCGGTTTGCCCTGCCGATGCCTGTGAAGAAGTAAAGGCGCTTAGCCAATATGTATCGCCATACGGCGGTGGCAAAGGCTGCGCACGCGATGTGATTGAAAAAGTATTAAAAGTACAGGATAAATGGATGAGTGCCGAAGCTTATAGCTGGTAGGTTTATTCAAATTTCAGAAGTAAAAATTTAAAAGTCCCGGGTTTGTGCCTGGGACTTTTCTTTTTAGCGGGATTTTTATTAAAGAAAAATTTGTGTAGTTAAATAGCTACGCATATATTTGTAGTCAAATAGCTACATGATATGAATTTAAGACGAGACGTATTCCAGGCCATTGCCGACCCAACCCGCAGGGCCATCCTGTTATTGTTGGCTTCGCAGACGCTATCGGCAGGCGCTATAGCATCAAATTTTGATACCGCCAGGCCAACCATATCCAAACACCTGCAGATACTTACCGAATGCGAGCTGCTTAAACAGGAGCAGAGCGGCCGGGAGATATTTTATCACATAAACGCGACGAAGATGAAAGACGTGGCCGATTTTATAGAACCTTTCCGCCAGATGTGGGACGACAGGTTTAACAAACTGGAAAGCATTATGAAACAATATCAAACCAAAAAATAGTTATGGAGCGCAAAACTACAGTCGAAGCCGAAAATGGTAGGCAAGACCTAACCATTACCCGCGAGTTTGACCTGCCCGTTGAACTTCTTTTTAGAGCCTATGTTGAGCCTGAAATTATTGAGCAATGGATGAATACCAAAGTGCTTAAACTAGAGAGTAAACAGTATGGCAGCTACCGCATAGAAACAAAAGGCCCCGATAGCAACGTGGCTTTCAGAGCTAATGGTGCTATCCATCAGTTTAGCCCTGATCAGCGCATTGTACGCACGTTTGAGATGGAGGGCATGCCCTTCGGCATTCAATTAGAGTTTTATGAGTTTGAGGCTTTGACTAACGATACCAGCAAACTAACTATGCATGTTATCTATGAAACCAATGACAAACGCGACCAGGTTTTGAAAATGCCATTTGCTTATGGTATTAATATGGCGCATAACCGTATTCAGGAAATTTTAAGTAATCAGCTATAATTATGGAAAAGAGAAATTTAATTATTTATTGGGTAGCCACTTTGCTGATGTCGGCAGGGATGTTGGGTAGTGGTATTGGCCAAATAATGCAGGCACAGGCAATGGTTGATATATTGACACACCTGGGCTACCCTGTATATTTTATGAGCATTATTGGGGTGTGGAAAGTACTGGCGGTGATAGTGATATTGCTGCCCGGTTTTAAACTGGTAAAAGAGTGGGCCTACGCGGGTTTGTTTTTCACCATGACGGGTGCGCTCATATCGCACTTAATTATGGGCGATGGGGGCAAGGCAGTGGCCGGCCCATTGTTTCAAACCGTTTTTATTATCTTGTCTTGGTACTTTAGGCCGGCAAGCAGAAAAATCAATTTAAGCAATCTGTAAATATGAGCAAGCAACTTACAGCCACCCAGCAAGAAGAATTGCTGGGCATATTAAAATCAAGGTTTGAAAAAAATATGGCCCGCCATGCTGGTATTAACTGGGCCAATGTAGCAGCCAGACTGAGCGGCAATGCCGATAAACTATGGACGCTTAACGAAATGGAAATAACCGGGGGCGAGCCTGATGTTATAGGTATTGAAAATACCGGCGATATCATCTTTTACGATTGCGCCCCAGAAAGTCCTAAAGGCCGCCGCAGCGTTTGTTACGACCACCAGGCACTGGAAGCCCGCAAAGAACATAAACCCGCCGACAGCGCCATAAACATGGCCGCAGAGATTGGCATTGAGCTGTTAACCGAAGAGCAGTACAAGCACCTGCAAACCCTGGGTAAATTTGACCTTAAAACATCCAGCTGGATAAACACCCCTGTCGAGATAAGAAAACTTGGTGGCGCGGTATTTTGCGACCGCAGGTATAATACCGTGTTTTATTACCACAATGGTGCAGAGTCTTATTATGCCGCGAGAGGGTTTAGAGGGCTGTTGAAGGTTTAGTTTTAGAAATAATTACATCGTTAGCTTGTCATTCTTCGCTATGCTCAGGATGACAAGCTTGTTGATTCAATAAGCTATTGCCGCGCTCATGGCCATATCTGTGCCGAAAGGCATAAAGTAGGTGTAGGGCACCCACTGGCGTTTATAGTTCATGGCCCAAATGTTTAGCTTGTTGCCTGTTGCGGGCGATATGCCGAGGGTAGGGCGGTAATTTTGTTCTTTTTTCGGCCTTGAAGTTCTTTGCTCAACGAAGGTTGAAAAGCCGGCATTGTAATAGTCGCGTATCCATTCAACGGCAACAAAAAAAGTGGTGTCGGGTATCCTGATGTTATATTTTTTCAGGTTTATGCTTACCTGTTTGCCTACGCTTACTTCTTCTTCAATAATCTGGCTGCATAGATCGCGGCCCGGGCCTTTGGTTGCGGCCTCCATATCATATATCCTCAGTCTAAATTTGCATTTGTCGCGCCTAACCATACCCGTAAGTGTTGCATCAGACAAGTCAATTGCAAATACTAAACGGTTTAAAGTAATATTTGTTAGCAGTACACCCGGTTGGCTAACATAAAACTGTTGCGCCATTTGCAGGTAATCAAAATTTGCCGTGCCGGTGTTTATGCCTGCATAATGTACTACCTTTTTATGTTGATAGTCATTTAATAGGGTGTCGTGTGATAATTTAAGCTTTTCGTTAAAATGTGCCACAGCGTATTTGGCCAGGCGTATGGTATCCATACCGTCAAGCAAATACAAGGGTATTTTAAAGGCTTGATAACCCTGCGAGTTAACAATCAGGGTATCACGCATCTGGGTCAAATCGCCCGGAATTATAAACACGCCGTCTTTCTCTGTCGCTATAGAAAGCTTTGCCCTTACAATAGTTACCGATGTTGATGGTATTGCCGCATTGCTCAGGCTGTCAACAATCAAAAACTTATTCATCTTTTCCTGGGCGGTAGTTGCAAAACCCAATAAACAGAATATAGCGGTTATTAATGCTTTCATATAAAATTAATATATTAATGTGGCTGAAAGAGCCAATTCAGTGCTGTAATCGGTAAGCTCAACCCATTTTTTATCTATCGAAGTGTATAGTATTGAATTGGGCTTATTGTCCTCACGGTAATAGCCAACTAAAAAGGGTTGATAATCTACCCAGTAGTTTGTAGCGTCTTTATAAACCTGCTGACCTTTTCGGGTTACCCTATCTACCTTTGTAGCAGACATCATCAGTATAATCTCATTATATGGATTGATCAGCCATTCAATAGCTACAAAAAAGTTTTGCCCTGGTATAATGATATTTTCTTTACTTACATCTATATCAATACGCATGGCATTATCAGTAAGCGATATTTCCTTTTTTAATAATACCTCGCCCGGTGCGCCGGTTAAGGCGTTTTGCTTGTATACTTTGAGCAAAAATTTAGTCAGGCTGTTTTTAGTTGCATACGACGGGCTGGCCGGATGATCTTGTCGCCCAAGCGAAACACGCATTAACAAACCATCGGGCTTTGGCGCCGTAAAGCGTTTGGCGACAGTGGTTTGCCTTGCTATCATTTGCGTTGATTTAGATGCAATGTCACTGATAATATTTTTCACATCGTAAGCCGAAAAACTGCTTAACGTTATTGTCTCCTTTTTGCTATTGCCTATACGTACCTCATTAAGCTGTATGGTAAGTGGTTCAAGGGCTATAAACATTTTCGGCTGGTATGCCGATACGGGCAGCCTAAGTGTTTTGTAGCCCACATAACTGTATTGCAGGGTATCATTAGGTTGCGGGGTGTCGTTTGATAAACTATAGTATCCGCGCTCATTAGTTTGTGTAGCTATCTTTCCCTTTAGTGATCTAACCGTAACACCCAGTATGGGCATCTCGGTTGTTTTATTGATCACCTGTCCTTCAAAATCAGCTTGCCCAAAACATAAGCAGGGAAGCAGCAGCAAAAGCGGAAGCAAGTAATATTTTGTCATATCAATATTCGATAGTGGCTTTTATGGCCAGGTCTGTACCAAATGGCATAAAATAGGTGTAGGGCTTCCATTCGTTTTTTATAGTTTGCACCCAAATATTAAGGTTGCTCCCTTGTATTGGCGATAACCCTATCGCTGGCTGGTAGTTTTCATATAATATTATTTTGTTCTCTTTTTTGTAGTATATGCTTACGTCGGCGGCATTATAGTTGTCGCGTATCCACTCAACCGCTATGTAAAAAGTTTTATTGGGGATGGTAATTCCATATTTTTTAAGATTGATATTGTTTTGCCGTTGATCTTTAGCGCTCGATACTTCGATTAGTTCGCTGCACAGATCCTTACCCGGTCCGCCGGTTTTAGGGTCTGTGTCATATACCCTCAGGCGGTATTTGGCAGGGTGCATGCCATCCGTCCAGTTAAAAGCAAGACGCATTACCCTGGCCGATTTTAAACTTACGCCACCCTTGTGTAAAGTAAGCTTTTGCGCTATCTGCTTATAATCAAACCGCTCATTAGCTGTTGTGATGCCGGCATAGTAGGCAATGTCATCGCGCTCAAAATCGTTGAGTAAAGTATCGTTTTTGAAAGCAGTAGCCACAGCTGGTTTTTGCGCGATGATTTTAGTTAGTTTGATAACGTTACGACCGCTAAGCAAATTCAGCGGCATTTTTATCGATTGATAGTTCTGCGCGCTGAAGATGATGGTATCCTGCATTTGAGTCAGATCGCCGGGTATGGCAAAGATACCATCGGGCTCGGTGGTGATAAACAGGTTGGCCCTTACAATGGCTACCGATACGGGCAAGCCTTTGTTGCTTATACTGTCAACCAGGTAAAACGTGTTTACGCGTTGCGGCGGTGTGGCCGGTTTTACTTGCGCACGGCAAATAGTGCTAAACAAACAAGCGCTCAACAATAACAATATCCTCATCATCATATCAGCTGGTTAAGGTTACAGATAGGGCCAACTCGTGGCTCGAAAGTTCTTCTCGCCATACGCCATATCTTGTTATCCATATTTTGGCTGGTGTAATTTCATTAAACTCGGGCCATTTGCCGGGCGGTGCCCAAAGTCTGTCGCCCAGCCTAAACCATTTTGCGTAGCTTTTGTACTGCGTGTAAACAACCAGGGCCGGCTGATACGATATGGTATACCTTGGCCTGAAATAAGGGTCTAACTTCCCGTTTTTATCATAGTTGGTTTTAAAGTTTAATGTTATTAACTCATTAATAGGCGTGTAGAGCCGCTCAATAACCACAAAAAATTTTGTGCCGGGAATGGTTACCTTATCCCTAACAAAGTCGATAATAACTAATTGGGCGTTGTCTGTTAGCGATACTTTTTTGGTAAAAATGGTTCGGCCAGGCTTACCATCAAATGGGT
>JAZKET010000102.1:20272-23943 GCA_040386815.1 Bacteroidota bacterium
AATATTTATCAAAAATTGAGTGTAAGGGCTTTTAGACGACCACTCCAGATTACGCCTGCCCAGTTTTACAGTGGTTAGCATCATATCAGCCTGCGGCGTCTGGAAGTATTTGGCGCACAGGGAAGCCACAGCTTCAGTAATGGCCATGGTATGATACTCAACAATACTTGTTTCAAGTTCGCGCAAATCGCTGATGTTAAATTTATTAAGCGTAATGGGTTTGCTTTTTTCGGCTGTAACGCGCACCTCGTTAAGTGCTGTATTGCTTGCATTAAGCATGATTATCATTTGCAGCGGTTTGGTGGTTACTGGCTGTTTAAAAGTGTTGTAGCCAATGCTGCTAAACTGAAGGGTATCGTTAGTTACAGCGTTTTCTATGGTGATACGGAAGTAACCCTGCGCATTTGTTTGCGTACCTAAACCGCCCTTTAAAAGCTTTACAGTAATGCCGGGGAGAGGAAGCTCTGTTACCTTGTTAATTACCTGCCCCTCGTACACCGTTTGTCCAAAACATAACATTGATGGCAGGCAGAGCAGGAAAGTAATTACGCTAAGTTTGATCTTCTCCATAGTATCCATTGCGCTAATAACCTACGGTTGCTTTTACAGCCAGATCTGTAAAATCGGGCGAGTGGTAAGTATACAAACCCCATTGCTGGTTAAGATTTAGTACCCAAATGTTAAGTTTCTCGCCTTTAATTGGTATCAGGCCTATAGCGGGCCGGTAATTAGTATGTCCTTTAACTCCGCCACGTTTATCGTTTATATGTACATAGCCCTGGTTTGTATAATCGCGCATCCACTCTATCGCTATAAAAAACGTTTTGTTGGGGATGACAATGTTATAGCGCTTTAAGTTAGTAGCCAATTTTTTATCGTCGCGGCTTTTTATTTCAATTACCTTATCACACAAATCTTTGCCCGGGCCACCTGTTACCGGGTTTACATCATATACCCTTAATTTAAACCTTGTATGCTCCAGCTCGCTATATTCAGTCTGGCCATTTATGACACCAGGTTTCGATTTATTTAAATAAAAGGCCAAACGTTCAATAGTGACATCTTTTAGTACTGTAACGGCCTTTGGCGCCTCAAAGCGCTGCGCTATTTGCAGGTACTTAAACTCGCCGTTACCCATGTGCAGGCCCGCAAAGTTGCCTACATCAAAACGATTATAGTCATTAAGCAAAGTGTCGTTTTTAAAAACCAATTTGCTGCCCGCTATCATATCCATTTTTTCTAACTTGATAGTGTCTATGCCTTGTAGATTAGCAAGGGGCATTTTTACACTGTTATAGTTTTGGGTGTAAATAACAACAGTATCACGCATGGTTGACAAGTCGCCGGGGATAGAAAACAAGCCATCTTTTTCTGTGGTGATGGAAAGCGCGGCGCGTACAATTGCAATAGTTACAGACGGTAAAGGCTTTCGTGTCAAGCTATCGACAACGTAAAACGTATTCATGTTTTGTTGCGCGTTAACAGATAAAGTGATGACAGTTAGTAAACAAGTAATGAATGTTTTCATCGGCTTTTTATTAATAGGTTAGGGTTGCAGATAGGGCAACGTCATAAGCGTTTACTACCTGTGTCCACTTTAAACCGTCTTTGCTATTCCAGATAGGTACTTTGCTTAACCGGGGTTGCCAAGACGAGCCATTCCATTGTGGAAGTATCACTAAAATTGGCTGATAGATGATGCGGTATCTTGATCCCTCTTCAAAGCTTGTCGAGTTATCTTTTTTTACGCCTGCTACTTTTTCACCGATATCTAACTGTACTATCTCGTTAATGGGTGTAAGCAGCCATTCAATAGCGATAAAGAATTTTTTATCAGGAAGTACTATCCGCTCTTTTGTAAGATCAAAGGTTATTCGTAAAGCGTTATCGTTGAGGGTAACTACTTTGGTGAACAACCTTTTCACAGGCGCACCGCTTAGGCTGTCATGGGTCATAACGTGCAGCAAAAAGCGGGTGAGTTTGTTGGAGCTGGTACGCGGAAAATCCATCAAACTAAACGGTATATCATAAGCCGCACGGCGGCCAAGGTGTATAACCGATAGCAACGTACCGGCCACGGGTGCCTCAAACTCTTTGGCAAAACTCCCCACAATATTATAAGGGTAGGTTGGGTAAAATGCTCTACCACGCAGATCTTTAACATCCGAATGATTGAATTTTTCGATCACCGCTTTTTTTACTTTTGTAGCACCCACCGTAACCTCGGCCAGTTGGCTGCTGGTAGGCTCAAGTTTAATAAATATGTTGGGCTGATAGCCTGTAACAGGCAGCCGGAATGTTTTAAAACCAACATGACTTACTACTATAGTATCATTGGTCATGGTATAATCAGCTATTAATCTAAAATAACCCTGATAGTTACTGGATGTGGCATGTTTAGTTTTTAAAAGGGTAACTGTGGCATACATTAGCCCCTCCTCGGTCTCGGCATTGATTACTTGCCCCTCATATACAGTTTGACCAAAGGTACAGGCAGGCAGTATCATTGCCAGCATTATAATCAGGTGTTTAAAGTTTAGGTTTATCATAACAAATAATTGGTCAATAGCCCACGGTTGCTTTTATAGCCAGATCAGTAAAATCGGGCGAGTGATAGGTGTACAAGCTCCATTGCTGGTTTAAACTGAGCGCCCAGATATTTAGCTTATTGCCTGTGGTAGGCGCTAAGCCTATGGCCGGGCGATAATTAGTATGTGCTTTTGCTCCACCACGTTTATCCCAAACATGTACATAGCCCATGTTGGTGTAGTCGCGCATCCACTCAATGGCTATAAAGAAGGTTTTATTAGGGATGACAATATTGTATTTAGTTAAATTGGTAGCCAGCTTTTTGTCGTCTCTGCTTTTTATTTCAATTACCTTATCGCAAAGGTCTTTGCCGGGCCCGCCGGTTACGGGGTTAATATCATAAATCCTTACTTTAAACCTAGTATGTTCTAATTCAGTGTATTCATATTGGCCATTTTTATTACTTGGGGGCACCTCTTTAAATTTGTTAAGATAAAACGCCAGCCGTTCAATAGTAATATTTTTTAAAACTGTGCCAGCCCTATTTGTCTCAAACCGTTGGGCTATTTGCAGGTACTTAAATTCGCCATTGCCGGTATGTAAGCCAACGTAATTGCCAACGTCAAACCGGTTATAATTATTAAGTAAGGTGTCGTTATTTAATTTGAGTTTGGCAGCTTCGGCTATAGCTTCCTGCTTTTGCATTTTAATGGTATCTAGTCCATCTAACTCAAAAAGCGACATTTTTACACTGCTGTAGTTTTGTGTGTACAAAAGCACGGTATCGCGCATTGTCGACAGATCGCCTGGTATTGAAAATATACCGTCTTTTTCTGTGGTGATGGATAAGGCCGCCCGCACAATGCTGACATTTACGGCAGGTATAGGTTTGAGTGTCGCGCTGTCAACAACATGAAAAGTGTTTTTTTTAACCTGTGCTTTAACCAACGAGGCAGTAAAGATGAATAAGAGTGTAAGTAGTTTTTTCATTTGCCTTTTTTTAATAGCTTACGGTTGCCGATAGTGCAATGTCGAATGGGTTTGTTGATGGTTTCCATTTAATACCGTCCATACTTTCCCAAAGTGGTACTTTACTTAGGCGGGGTTTCCAGCTATTGGGCAGCACAGGTTGGGGTAAAATG
>JAZKET010000103.1:0-4913 GCA_040386815.1 Bacteroidota bacterium
CGGAAAGAGGGCTTTTTTGTTGCTTGAGAAAATCAAATAAAAACTTTCCTAACCCTCTTTACGCGCAGCGAAGAGAGGGTGGCGCAGCGTAGCGTCCGCCGGGTGAGTCCACACTGCGGACAGGTGACCAATACCCAACTAATCACTAATCACCAACCGCTAATCACCACAAAAATTTGCACCTTAAAACTATTGCACTATATTTGCTGTACTACTAATCAGTAGCAATTCAATTTTAGCCGCCTGTGCCCCAGTCTTTTTCGGGGGAATTTGCCTGGCTAATTTAAAACTTCCTTTAAAACATTTTAATTATATGGCATTAGATAACACGCCTATGAATTTTGATTATAATTCAACCCGGAGCAAATTATTGCTTACCGAGTATGGCCGCAACGTACAAAACATGGTGAAGTACATTGTTGAGCTACCTACTAAAGAAGAGCGCAACAAATATGCGCAAGTGGTAATAGACCTAATGGGTTTTTTAAACCCACACCTGCGCGATGTGGCCGATTTTAAGCACAAACTATGGGACCACCTGCACATTATATCTGAGTTTAAGATAGATGTAGATTCGCCGTACCCAAAACCTGCGGAGGATGCTATTCATATTAAACCAGAGCCTTTACGCTATCCTAACCAACGTATCCGTTACAAGCACTATGGCAAAACTATTGAGCTAATGATAGAGAAAGCTAAAAGCATTGAAGAGCCAGAGCGCCGCAAGCACATGGTTGCCGCTGTTGCCAACTTCATGAAAATGGCTTACGTACAATGGAACAAAGATTCTGTATCTGACGAAACTATCCTGGCCGACCTTGTTGCCTTGTCAAAAGGCGAATTGAGAATAGACGAGCCTATCAGTTTGAATAAGGTTGAATATCGTCCACCTGTACAAACCAACAACAATAACCGTGGCGGCCGCACTAATAGCCAAAACAATCGTGGCGGGTCTGGCGGCAGTGGCGGTGGGCGCACAAACAACAATAACAACCAGCGCAATAATAACAATAACCAAAATCGTAACCGTAACGCCGGTGGCGGTGGTAAAAAGTATTAATATATCATGGTTAATGGTTTATAGTTAATGGAGTATTTCAAAACTTAAACCGTTAACCCAAGGTTGTCTTAAATTATAAATAATATTATAATCTTTGTGTAGTTATTAGTGACTATAAACTGTAAATCATGAACTACTAACTACCACATAAACTATCTACTAAAAATGGTAAACGCATTTGAAATACAGGGTGGCAAACCCTTAAAAGGCGAAATAACCCCACAGGGTGCTAAAAACGAGGCTTTACAAATCCTATCGGCAGTATTGCTTACCGAGGAAAAAATAACGATTAGTAATATCCCTGATATTAAAGACGTAAATAAACTGATTGAGCTTTTGGGCGATATGGGTGTAATTGTTAACCGCGTTAATGAAGACACTTATACTTTTGAGGCTAAAGATATTGACCAGGATTTCTTCCAATCTGAAGCTTTTAAGGCTAAAGGTGGTGGCCTGCGCGGTTCTATCATGATTGTTGGCCCGCTGTTGGCGCGCTTTGGTAAAGCATCTATCCCAAAACCTGGTGGCGACAAAATTGGCCGCAGAAGATTAGATACCCACTTTTTGGGTTTTGAAAAACTGGGCGCTCAATTTAACTATAATCCTGCTGATGGTTTCTTTAACGTAGATGCTTCAAACTTACAAGGCACCTACATTTTGCTGGACGAAGCATCGGTAACAGGTACGGCAAACATTGTTATGGCCGCAGTACTGGCTAAAGGCACTACCACCATTTACAACGCAGCTTGCGAGCCTTACCTGCAGCAACTTTGTAAAATGCTTAACCGGATGGGCGCTGATATAAAAGGCATTGGCTCAAACCTGTTAACTATTGAAGGTGTAGAGAAATTAGGCGGTACAGAACACCGTATGCTGCCGGATATGATTGAGATTGGCTCTTTCATAGGCCTTGCAGCGATGACCGGTTCAGAGATCACCATAAAAAACGTAATGTATAAAGAGTTGGGTATGATACCTGACGTATTTAAACGCCTGGGCATCAAATTAGAGCTTAGGGGCGATGATATCTACATCCCGGCACAAGATCATTACGAAATTGAAACCTTTATTGACGGCTCTATCATGACCATTGCCGACGCGCCATGGCCAGGCTTTACTCCCGATTTATTGAGCATTGTTTTGGTTGTCGCCATACAAGCAAAAGGATCAGTATTGATTCATCAGAAAATGTTTGAAAGCCGTTTATTCTTCGTAGATAAACTATTAGATATGGGTGCGCAGATCATTCTTTGCGATCCGCACCGTGCTACCGTTATAGGTTTAGATAAACAAGTGCAGCTGCGTGGTATTTCTATGACTTCGCCTGATATTCGTGCAGGTGTATCTTTATTGATCGCCGCGCTATCGGCCCAGGGTAAATCAACCATTTACAACATCGAACAAATTGAGCGCGGCTATCAGCATATTGATAAACGCTTGTTAGCCTTAGGTGCTGATATTAAGCGGATATAGCTTTTAAGCTTAAAGGCGAAAGTTAAAAAGGTTAAAGGTGGTATACCTTTAACCTTTTTTTATTCCCCAAATTGTCATTTCGAAAAAGCAAAGTTAGGGCGTTGAGCGATTGGGCGATTTCTCACTCGTTCCTCGTTTCGAGATGACAGGGAATATAATTTACAGTGCGCTACACTAACATAAAAATAGTAGCTGTGCTCATAGCTATCATTAAACCATCCTCAATAATGGTTACCGTGCTCATGGGTAAATTAAACACCGCGCCCAAACAGGCGCAGCGGATAGCGCGCTTATTCAACACGCTTTGTAGCACTCCGGCAATACTCACCGTCATTACCATCACTGTTACTATATTGGTAAGCAATGGAAAAATATCCATAGCGAAAGCCAGACCGAGCGATAATTCTATAACAGCATAAATGTAACCCCAGGCTTTAAATTTACGCGCTATAACGTCATACATAGCGTAGCTATCGGCAAAACCATCCAGATCAAGCATTTTAAAGAAAGAAAACACCAGGAAAAAGCCAGCCATAAAAACGCGCATTACCTCCATCGGGTGAAAACCTGTGTTATGATATCCGGCAATCAAAGATATAGCCAGCACATAGCCAAATATCAGCAAAATGGGTTTGTAGGTTTGCAGCCAGCTGCGTTGCTCGGGCTCGTCCTGCAAATGTTCAGGATACTCGTAAGGTTTTTCTGTAAGCTGATATTTTGGGTATTCTTTCAGCACGGCCTGCAGCGAGATGGTGCTTACGTGCCTGCTCATTTCTACCCGGGCCTCTCCTTTTTCAAGATCAATATCAACGTGTGTAACATCAGGCACAGCTGCAAGCAGATGCTGTACTTTCGCCTGGCAACCGGTACACGTCATGCCTGCAACTTGATAGGTATGTTTCATAGTTTTAATTATTTACATACAAATGTAGCCGGGCAATACCCTTATAGTTTTATACTTTAAGGAGCATTAGTTATAACATTTACAGGTCGTCAATGTAGGTGCGTTTGTTTAGTTTGATGGATTTAAAATAGCTTGGGGTTAGGCCCGTGGCCTTTTTAAACTGGGTTGATAAATAGGCCACGCTACTGTATCCTAATTTAAAGGCTATCTGACTAAGCGTCAACTCATCATACATCAACAGCTCCTTTACTTTTTCTATTTTTTGGGCGATGAAAAACTTCTCTATCGTATTCCCTTCTACTTCAGAAAAAAGATTACTCAGGTAATTATACTCGTAATTCATTTGAACCGACATGTAATCGGACAAATTCACGTTCAGCGGTTCGTTATTATGATGCACCAGGGCTATGATCAGGTTCTTGATGCGCTCGATGATGCGGCTCTTACGGTCGTCAATGATCTCGAAACCCAGCTTATGCAGCGATGTATTCAAACGTTCTATATCCGCTGATGGCAGAACTTCTTCCAGTTCTACCTCGCCTAAAGTAATATCTGTCGCAGTAATACCCTCATCTGCAAAGACCTGCTGTACGGCGGTAACGCAGCGACGGCAAACCATATTTTTAATGTAGAGTTTCATTTTAAGGTTAAAGGTAAGGGGTTATAAGGTAAAATGTGAAAATAATAACGCGCCGCAATAAACCCTTTTACCTTTAACCTCAAAATACTACCTTTATCAAAACCGATTGTAAAACCGCATGCCGTATAAAAACCAAAGATCAAGTTATACCAACTTCATCCTGATCTTCGTATTTATTAAAGTAGCATTAAATCTGCTGGCTATCTCTAACTTCGGTTTTCACCGCGACGAGCTTTTACACCTGGCATTAGCCGATCATTTAGATTGGGGTTATAAAGAAGTACCGCCCCTGATTGCTATGGTTGCCTGGCTAATCAAATCCCTTTTAGGAGGTTCGCTTTTTGCTACACGGATCTTTTCAACTATTTGCAGTGGACTTATTGTCTGGTTAACCGGAAAGATCACAGTTGAACTTGGTGGTAAAAAGTTTGCCATAGCACTGGCCTGCCTGGCGCTGATTTTTTCGCCCGCGTTTTTGGCCACGGGTTATTTATTTCAACCCGTAGTGTTCGACCAGCTTTGGTGGGTGTTAACAGTGTGGCTGTTACTACGCTACATTAACACACAAGCGGTTAAGTACCTGTATTTTATGGGTATAGCTATCGGTGTGGGTATGTTATCCAAATATACCATGTTGTTTTTTGCCGGTGCCTTATTACTGGGGCTGGCCATAAGTAAACAACGCCGGTTACTGTTGACCAGGCATGTTTGGGGTGTTGTAGGCATGGCTTTTTTGATAGTGCTGCCTAACTTTATTTGGCAAATAACACATCATTGGCCGGTCCTAACTCACATGGCCGAATTACGCAAGCATCAACTTGAACATATAACGCTGC
>JAZKET010000104.1:0-5229 GCA_040386815.1 Bacteroidota bacterium
GCTTTTATTGCTGAAACCGATTTGCTGATAGCTTATGCAGGCGATGGGGCCACATTATCGGTTAACGGACAACACATCCCCGCAGAACGCCCGGTTTTTATACCAGCCCTTACCACTATAAATTTAATTGCAACACAATCCGGCGTACGCACTTACCTGGCCATAGCAGGCGGGTGGGATGTCCCAGAGGTTCTAGGTAGCAGGAGTACTTTTTTGACCTTTGGATTTGGAGGTTTTAATGGCCGGTTATTAAAAAAAGGAGATATACTAAATAGCGTTGATAAAACAACCACAATATCTGCTGTATTATTTGAAAGGCTTAAAAATACATCTGTTAACTATCCGTCTTGGGGCATTTCTTTGCGTGATTTTGGGCCGATAGATAAAAAAACAATAAAGGTTGTAGCCGCTAATGAGTTTACCTGGTTTGACAAGGCATCGATAACAAATTTTTTTTCAGCCCCGTACCTAATTGGCCGGCAGAGCAACCGCATGGGATACTTTTTGGACGGCCCGGTTATTGAACGCGTCAAACCTGCCGAACTTTTAAGTACTGCGGTATGTCCAGGCACCATACAGGTTACCGGTAACGGTACAATGATCATTTTAATGGCCGATTGCCAAACTACTGGCGGATACCCCCGAATTGCACAAATTGCAGCCATAGATATGCCGCAATGCGCTCAGTTACGGCCTGGAGACGCCGTATATTTTGAACAGATAAAGCGCGATGAAGCCGAAAAATTGTATATTGAACGTGAACAGCAGTTACAACAACTAACTACAGCTATTAGCGCTAATTTTTATAGACATTATGCAAACTATTGATCTGAATTGCGATTTGGGTGAGGCCTTTGGCAATTACCCTATGCCCAATGACGATATATTGATGGACTACGTTACATCGGCCAACATAGCTTGTGGCTATCATGCCGGCGATGCTGGCATTATGCAACAAACAGTAAACCTGGCTATAAAAAAAGGTGTAGCTATTGGCGCCCACCCCGGCTTACCTGACCTGCAGGGATTTGGCCGACGCGAAATAAAGATATCAGCCAATGAAGCTTATCAAATTACCCTTTATCAAATAGGTGCTTTATATGGCTTTGTAGCGGCCGCCAAGGGCAGGTTAAACCATGTTAAGCCACACGGCGCTTTATACAATATGGCTGCTAAAGATACCGCATTGGCCACAGCCATAGCACAGGCCGTTTACGATTTTGACCCCACGCTTCTACTGTATGGTTTGGCAGGTAGTGAAATGATAAAAGCGGCTGATAAACTTGGATTAGCTGCGATATCAGAAGTTTTTGCCGACAGAACCTACCAGGACGACGGAACATTAACACCAAGAACCAACAGCAATGCGCTAATCACAAGCGAAGAGCAATCTGTTAATCAGGTGTTGATTATGGTGACACAGCAACAGGTAGTATCGACCAACAACAATGTAATAGCCTTAAAAGCAGAAACACTTTGCCTGCACGGCGACGGTGAACATGCAGTTGATTTTGCAAAAAAAATAAGCCAACGCTTAAAAAGCGAGGGTATTGTAGTAAAAGCGCCGCTTGTTAAATGAAAAAGCAACAAAACTGGAGCATATTAATTGGCGCCGCATTCCTCATGGCATCATCAGCCATAGGACCCGGATTTTTAACCCAGACTGCAGTTTTTACAGAACAGTTAGGTGCAAGTTTTGGCTTTGTTATTTTACTTTCTGTGGTATTGGATGCTATCGCGCAGCTAAACATCTGGCGCATTATTACAGTAGCTGAAAGCCCTGCCCAGGATATCGCCAATAAAGTATTGCCTGGCTTAGGTTATTTTATTTCGCTACTTGTATTTCTGGGTGGCATGGCTTTTAATATAGGCAATATAGCTGGTGCCGCGTTAGGGCTTAATGTATTATTTGGAGTAAGTGTTGGTCAGGGTGCAATAATGAGTGCCATTGCTGCAATTGCTATATTTATTTACAAAGAATCTGGCAAGGCAATGGATCTGTTTGCTAAATGCATGGGCTGTCTGAAAATTGCTTTGGCACTTTATGTTGCTTACATAAGTAACCCGCCTTTAGCTGAAGCAGCTATCCGCGCTGTAAACCCAACCCAGTTTAGCTTCGGCGCTGTGTTAACCATTGTCGGTGGTACTGTTGGCGGCTATATTACCTTTGCCGGCGCTCACAGGTTATTAGACGCCGGGATAACCGGCCAACAAAACTTATCACAGGTAAACAGCGGCGCGCTAAGCGCAATTGGTTTAGCATCTGTAATGCGGCTTTTGCTATTTATTGCCGCATTAGGGGTAATAACAGCTGGCTATAAGCTTGATCCAAGCAACCCGGCGGCATCTGTATTTAAATTAGCTGCCGGACAGGTAGGTTATAAATTATTTGGCATTATCATATGGGCTGCAGGTATTTCATCTGTTGTAGGCTCGGCTTATACGTCCATATCATTTATTAAAAGCTTTCACCCGCTTGTTTTAAAAGCTAACCGCCAAATCATCATCGTTTTTATTATCATATCGTGCTGTATATTTTTAGCAATAGGTAAACCCATTAACATACTGCTGGCAGTTGGGGCTATTAACGGGTTTATACTACCCATTGCTTTAGGTGGAATGCTTATAGCGGCATATAAAACAAAAATAATATCTACCTATAAACAGCCTTTATGGCTTACTATTTTAGGCATAGGCGTAGTTGTAACTATGACCTGGATGAGTATAGGTGCAATAGCGCAAATGATGGGATATTAATCTATGCATTTTTAAAACCCAACTATACGTAATCATACGCTGTATCTTTAAATTCTGCAAAATAAAATGATAATAGCGTAACATTACATTGACTGATAAACCGATATTTGCATTGTGATTAAAAAACTGCTTATTACTTTTTTAGCTGTGCTGCACCTGAGTATATCGTCAGGCGCGACATTGCACTTTCAGTACTGCATGGGCAGGTTATTGAAAGTATCACTTGGCCATAATCGTGCCGACAAATGCCATAACTGCGGCATGGAGCTTAAGGCAAAGGCAACCAAAGATTGCTGCACCGATAAACACCAGGAGCTAAAGTCAGAAAAAGGTAGTCTTATACCTCACTATCAACTCAACCAATTATCGGCTATTACGCTACCCGTCATACGCCCTACCTGGTTAATTTCTGTGACCTATAAAGCGTCTGCTATCCCGCTTTGGAATAGTCAGAAACCGCCTACAGATACAGGTATCCCCGTATTTTTGCGTAACTGTATTTTCCTCATTTGATCTACTCTTCCGTTTGGGATTGTTAGCCATTATTGGCTATCTGCTACAACATTATTTTATTGATAAATAGTTTCCTCTCGATGGAAACAGTTATTGACCTATTAAAATTTTTAAACATGAAAAAGTTTCAAATACTGGCTTGCGCTTTTGTTGCGCTGCTAACTGTGCTAACCGTAAAAGCACAGGAAAAAACCACAGACAATACAATACTTACTGCATATTTTGACGTAAAGAACGCTTTAGCAAATGATGATGCAGCGGCTACCAATACCAAAGCCGATGTACTGCTTAAAGCCATCAACAACTTTAAAACAGATCAATTATCTGCAACAGATAAAACCGTTTGGGCTAAATATGCCGAGAAGCTAAAGTTTGACACCCGCCATATTGCTGAGAATAAGGAAATAGCTCATCAGCGCGAACATTTCAACACGCTATCGCAAAACCTTTATGAGGCAGTTAAAGCGCTAAAATTGAATACTACTACAGTGTATCGCCAGTATTGCCCTATGAAAAAATCATACTGGTTAAGCGAGACATCGGCCATTAAAAACCCTTTTTATGGCAGCCAGATGTTAACCTGCGGTTCTGTTAAAGAAGCACTGGCACCATGAGGAAACTGGTTTTAATTCTAACGGTGCTTTTGTCCGGGTTAAATGCCTTCAGCCAGCATCATAAAATGGCATCGGCACCGATACCGAAAAGCAAGCGCTTGCCTTTGCTGACAAAACATGGCAACCACACCATTTACCATATCTATCTTAACGATACTACAGTAAACTTTACAGGCAAGCAACGCCCGGCCATGGCTATAAACAGCAGCATCCCTGCCCCTACGTTGGAATTTACCGAGGGTGATACGGCCGTAATTTACGTCCACAACGAAATGATGATGGAAGCCTCTATCCACTGGCACGGCCTGATTTTGCCTAACCGTTATGATGGTGTTTCGTATCTGACGACTACCCCAATTGAGGCCGGACAGACACATTTATTTAAGTTTGCGCTATTGCAACATGGTACATATTGGTACCACTCGCACACCATGACACAACAGCAAAGCGGCTTGTACGGGGCGTTTATTATCCACGAAAAAAAGCCATCGCCCATAAAAGAGCAAACCTTGCTGTTAAGCGACTGGACCGACGAAAACCCCGATCAGGTGGAACGCCGCCTGCATAATGCTACCGATTGGTATGCTATACGCAAAGGCAGCACGCAAAACTATGCCGAGGCCATTAAAACCGGCCATCTGAAAACCAAGCTTGCCAACGAGTGGAAACGCATGACCGCTATGGATGTAAGCGATGTATACTACGACCGTTTCTTCAGCAACGGCAACGTAGAAGCCAAAGCGCCAAACTTTAAAGCCGGCGATCAGGTAAAACTGCGCGTGATAAACGGAAGCTCATCAACCTATTTTTGGCTCAAATGGGCTGGCGGTAAAATAAAGGTGGTTGCTAACGATGGTGAAGATGTGCAACCTGTAACGGTTGACAGATTGATTATAGGCGTTGCAGAAACCTATGATTTATTAATAACGATACCCGAGGATGGCAGTTATGAATTTTTGGCTACGCCCGAGGACCGGACCAAACACACCTCGATATGGTTAGGAAACGGCGCCAAGCACCCGGCAGTAAAACTGCCCCGGCTGCAGTACTTCAAAGGTATGAACATGATGAACGAGATGATGGACATGCAGGGCAACATGAAGGAAATGGAGGGCATGATCATGACTAACCAGGTGATGGATATGAACACCGTAATGTATAGCGAACTAATGACCGAGAAAGGATTGGTTACTCTAAACTACAACATGCTAAAAGCAGTGAAACCAACCACACTGCCACCCGGGCCAACCAAGACGCTTGACTTTGAGCTTACCGGCAATATGAACCGTTATGTATGGACCATAAATAACAAAACCGTATCTGAAACAGATAAGATCCTGATAAA
>JAZKET010000104.1:5239-11066 GCA_040386815.1 Bacteroidota bacterium
ATCATCCTATACAACAACACCATGATGCGCCACCCTATGCATCTGCACGGCCATTACTTCAGGGTATTGAATGGACAGGGCGAGTATTCGCCCTTGAAGAACACCTTAGACATTATGCCGATGGAACGTGATACCATTGAATTTAGGGCGACAGAGAGCGGCGACTGGTTTTTCCACTGCCATATTTTGTATCACATGATGAGCGGTATGGGTCGTATTTTTAGCTATGAAAACTCGCCGCCTAACCCCGAGGTGCCTGACCCTGCCTATGCTATGAAAATGATTAACGCTGATGATAAACGGTTTTACTCGTCGGCGCGGGTTGGTTTAGAATCCAATGGTAGCGAAGGTAACGTAGCGCTTGCCAACACCCGCTGGCGCGTTAGCTCAATGTGGCATTTGGGTTTAAAGGACACCAAAGGTTTTGAGAGTGAAACCATGGCGGGGCGCTTTTTCGGGCGAATGCAATGGCTATATGCTTATGCCGGTTTCGATTACCACTACAAACGCAGCGACGAGCAGGAAACCAATATGTTTGGCCAGTTAAGCAACAAAAACAAACGGCATGCAGCAGTACTTGGTTTGGCTTATACGCTGCCGATGCTTGTTGTGGCCGATATGCGTGTTGATAGCGACGGTAAGTTACGCTTTCAGCTGGGGCGCGAGGATATGCCGCTTACCAGCAGGCTGCGGCTAAACATGGTTGGTAATACCGATAGAGAGTATACTGCCGGGTTCAGATACATCGTCAATAAAACGTTCTCGCTTTCTACCCATTACGACAGCGATATGGGTTTAGGCGGCGGATTAACGCTGATATACTAACCCGATTATCAAAGCCCTTGCAATTTCGGCAGGGGCTTTTTTGCAACCATATGTTGCGTTTGTTTCACGCGGATGTGACACAGATGAAACAAGTGAAACAGGATTTACAGTTAATCAACTCAAAACCCAATCAATACAGAAAATCAGTGAAACAAAATGAAACAAGATTTATTCGTAATTATTTGATAATAAATATGTTAAAATTCAAATTATTTCTATCACCGAAAAAAACTAGTTATTGCATATTTATATAATATATTACTTTATATAAAGCTATTCATAATTCTGATTATAAAATTTCTATGAATTTCAATTTCTACAAATTGCGAAATTCATAATTTAAGCAAGCCCTATTTTTATCTATACTTGCAGCGCATTTTAATGAGTTATTTTAAACAACTGGCCGAACTATTGGCCGCCGAACGTGCAGCCGACGAGGCAGCATTTAACAGCCTTACCGCAGGTACTGGCGCTGCTCAAAGACGAGCAGCGGGACTAACCTGGTACCCAATTGCCATACGTAACACCGAACCTGTGCGCGGCGACTATAGCAGCGTAGAAATTGAACGCACTACACATAAAGAATTAAGCCATCAAATTAGGTTTGGCAGTTCTGTAGCATTGTTTTCTAACCATGACAGCGCAGACCGCGTGAACGGAACCGTTACTTATTTAGGCGGCGACCGCATGAAGGTTACCTTGCTAACCGAAGAACTCCCGGATTGGGCCAGCGATGGCAAATTAGGTATTGATCTGTTGTTTGACGCTTACAGTTACGATGAAATGCGCGACGCGCTTAAATTAGCAGAAAAGTCAGACAGTCATTTAATTCAAACGCTTACCGGAAGCAGTGCTCCACGATTTACGGAAGCTACTTACGTCAATACTGCCCTTAATCCATCGCAACAAAACGCTGTTAAAAATATATTAGGCGCACAGGATCTGGCTGTTGTACATGGCCCGCCCGGCACAGGTAAAACCACAACCATTGTAGCAGCAATTCGGGCATTGATTGACCAGGGAGAGCCACAGATCCTTGTGGTTGCACCGAGCAATACAGCTGTGGACCTTTTGAGTGAAAAACTATCAAGTATTGGATTAAATGTTTTGCGTATTGGCAATCCTGTTCGCGTTAGCGAAGCTTTGCAGAAGTTAACACTTGATGCTCGCATGGCTGGCCATGAACAGCTCAAAGAAGTTAAAAAGTTAAAGAAACAAGCTGCCGAGTTTAAAAACATGGCGCATAAATACAAACGCAGTTTTGGTAAAGCAGAGCGCGATCAACGCAAGGCCCTATTTGACGAAGCGCACCGCATTATGCGTGATGTGGCCAAAATAGAAGAATTTGTAAGCGATGATGTGATTAGCAAAGCTCAGGTTATCACGGCAACTTTAGTTGGGGCCGATCATTACACCATAAAAAAATTAAGTTACAATACGGTTGTTGTTGACGAGGCTGGTCAGGCACTTGAGCCTGCGGCCTGGATACCTATTTTAAAAGCACAGCGCCTAGTTTTAGCCGGAGATCACCTGCAGCTCCCCCCTACTGTCAAATCGCAGCAGAGCGGCTTAATTATCACTTTGCTTGAAAAGGTTGTTAATCTGCATCCATTGGCAGTTAGCTTACTGGAAGAACAGTATAGGATGAACAGCGCTATCATGGGCTTCTCATCCTTAAAGTTTTATGATAACCGGCTGACCGCACATGAAACAGTTGCTAATCGTCTATTGAAACCGGAAGATAAGCCATTTACTTTTATTGATACCGCAGGCGCGGGATATGACGAACAGGCGGAAGGTACAAGTACCGTCAATTCTGAAGAAGCCGCTTTCATCGTTCGGCATATCCATGCTATGGAATATACTGCCGTAAGTGTCGCTGTTATTGCCCCTTACAAAGAGCAAGTCAACCTGCTTAAAGAACTGCTTGCTGATACCCCGGTTGAAGTAAATACAGTCGACGGTTTCCAGGGACAGGAGCGCGATGTGATCTATATCTCATTAACCCGTAGCAATACCGACGGCGCTATCGGTTTCCTGTCCGATTATCGCCGCATGAATGTGGCCATGACACGCGCCAAACTTAAACTGGTGATGGTTGGTGACAGCGCTACATTGGCCCAAACGCCATTTTACAGCAACCTGATTGCTTATGCTGAAAAATTAGGCGGTTATGAAAGCGTTTGGGAGTATTAGAGAGTTAGTGGTTTCTCGTCCGGGTCAAACTCATACTTATCGCAACGATCTTCATACCAGCCTGAAACAAATTGTTCAAGGTGGTCAATGTGCGCATTAATGGCCTCAATGCCTTCAACCTTTTGTCCTCCATCGCTTAACAAAGGCAAACTTAGGCTGCCATCTTCAACCAGGTGATGTGACATCACCAATTGGTCTAACCTGGCTTTCCAGCTATTCGCTATACCCCTGCTACCAGGCGGGTAATTGATAATGATCATCATTGCTGCTTTTTTAAAATTTCCAATTCGGCTTTCAAAGCTTTATTCTCAGCTTCAAGGTCGCCCAGGCGTTGTTTTTGCGGCGCGAAGGCTTGTTCTATTTCTTCGGTGGTATACCGGGGCGTTATGTGCTGCGGGCAATTCCAGTCATAAGCCTGGATATCTAATACCATCATACGCTCGGGCTTATGTTTATAGCCTGTCGGATCAAGCTCGTCAAACAGGCCTGGCTCGTCCGCTATTTGTACTACCCTGGCCTTTGCATATAACTTAAGGCGCGCTTTGTGCGGATACGAGATCATGATAAGTGAAACATTGGGATTAGTCTGTATATTGCCTGCCGATATATATTGCTTATTTCCCGAAAAATCAACAAAAGCCACTGTATGCCTATCCAGCACATGGATAAACCCCTTAGGGCCGCCCCGATGCTGTATATATGGATATCCACTTTCGCCATAACTAGCCATATAAAAATGATCTTGGTTCTCTATAAAACCTACCTCATTATCAGTTAACCCGTCTTTAACATTGTATTTTTCCATTTGCTCGTAAGTCCGCCGACTACCAAACTGCTCCTGCAATGTTTTCGATGCGTCTGAAAAAGCTAGTTGACCATAATTCATAAAAAAACCTTCTTGTAATTATATAACCAAATTTAACACTAAAAGCACCGATGTTAGTGGTAGTAATACAGTGTTTAATGGTACTTTTTATGGATTTGAAATTACTTGATCGGTGAATACCTTGCACGGTCTCAATTTATTATAATCTGCTTATATAACTTGCTAATAATTTTAGTTTAATTACTATTTTTACCGCCGATGGATACTACTAACCCGGCAATGGAGCTGGCAAGCGATTATTTAGCCACTACCAACACCGTGGTTTTTTTGACCGGTAAGGCCGGCACCGGCAAAACCACTTTTCTGCAGAACTTAAGGCAAACATCCAGGAAGAAATTGGCTGTTGTGGCGCCAACCGGTGTAGCTGCTATCAACGCCGGTGGCATGACCATCCATTCTTTATTCCAATTACCATTCGGACCTATCATACCTAACAGCAGTGATTCACCTGAGCTAAGCTACAGCGATGAGAAAAAGGCCTTATTAGCGAGTTTAGAATTATTGATCATCGACGAGATAAGTATGGTGAGACCTGATGTATTGGACCAGATTGATCTGATACTACGAAACATCAAAGACAATCATCACCCTTTCGGGGGTGTGCAGTTACTGCTTATTGGCGACCTGTCTCAACTAAGCCCTATCATCCGTGAAGAAGAATGGTCAATGCTGAGAACATACTATCCCACGCCTTACTTCTTCAGCAGCCTGGTTTTGCAAAAAGCCCCGTTTGTCCGTATCGAGCTGGATAAGGTATTTCGCCAAAAAGAACAGGCCTTTGTAGATATTTTGAACGAGGTACGCAATCAAACCATCAGCGAACGCAGCCTAGCTTTGCTTAATGAGCGCTATGTGCCAAATTTTAAACCAACTGCTGATGATCCCTACATTACACTTACCACGCACAACGCAATTACCCAACAAATAAACAAAGAGTTTATAGAAGCTTTGGCCGGTGAAGCTGTAGAATATAAAGCCACTATAAGAGGCGAATTTCCGAAAGATGCCTACCCTACCGATACAGAACTGATACTTAAAATTGGCGCGCAGGTAATGTTTGTGAAAAATGACAGCTCGGCCGAAAAGCGTTATTACAATGGCAAGATAGGTACTATAACCAAACTTACTGCCGACACCGTGACCGTACAAAGCGGCAGCCTTGAAATAGATGTACAGGCCCTGGAGTGGACTAACGTTAAGTACCAAATGGCCGGCGAGGATATCAATGAAACCAATGCCGGTAGTTTCGCGCAGATACCGCTGAAACTGGCATGGTCTATCACTATACATAAAAGCCAGGGCTTGACGTTTGACAAGGCTGTTATTGATGTAAGCGAAGCCTTTGCCCACGGGCAGGCTTATGTTGCGTTGAGCCGTTGCCGTAGCTTGGCAGGCATGGTATTGCGCAATCCAATCACAGCAAAAAATATCATCAGCGATCCGGCCGTTACACGTTTTAACGCGCAAGCCAAATTGCTGCAACCCGATCGCGAACAGTTAACCCAAGATCAGGAAATCTACAGATTATTCCTGCTAACCGAACTATTCAACTTTAACGGCTTAGAAAAAAGGGCCGAAGATTTTAAATACTTAGTGCCTGATTTACAGCCTACGGTGTTAGATATTGCTCGTCGTACCGCAAATCAACTAATAAGCTATGATGCCGACAGGATAAAAAAGGCTGCGGTCTATTTTAGCGGAAAGCTAACCGCTATGACCGAGCATTTACATCAGCAAATATCGCCCTACATAGGCAACTCAAAAGAAGCTGCAGCTAAGGCAGATGAACTGATTAACTGGTTATTACATCGCTTAAGATTATTAGATCATTTTAGCCAGGCACAATTTACCACAGCCGAATATGAGCGCCAACAAAGTGAAAAGAATGCAACAAGCGGGTTTTTAAAAGAGCTAAACGCT
>JAZKET010000104.1:11076-23673 GCA_040386815.1 Bacteroidota bacterium
TACCCAACGAAGCCCTGTATGAACAGCTTTTAGCCTGGCGCGACACCCAGGCAAATCACGAACGCATTATGCCTAACATGATATTAACCGAGAAAACAGCCGCGGCGATAGCAGAAAAGCTTCCTGCTACACTAAAAGCATTAGGCGTTATAAAAGGCGTTGGGCCGCAAAAGGCATCGTTGTACGGTGTTGCTATCATTGAGCTGATACGTAGCTATCAACAAAACCCTAATGATGCCGAACAGGCGAGTATGTTTTAATGCCAGGTTTATCGGTTAAGACAAAGCATTAGGCGGAGGCCCACCGGCAGGTTTTGAGTTTACTACAGGCAACGGAATAAACTCCTCATTATCCGTTGGCGGCAGTAAAATCCGGCCTTGTTTCCAATCCTCTTTAGCCTGTTCTATCCGTTCCTTACGGCTCGATACAAAGTTCCACCAGATGTAGCGTTCGCCTAAATGTTCACCGCCTAACATCATTAAGGTTGTGGTTTCAGTAGCGACGATCAGCGGATCTGTACCCTTACTAAATACCAATAGTTGTCCTGCTTTGTATTTTACTCCGTTAACTTCCAGGCTGCCTTTGGCAATGTAAACTCCCCGCTCCTCGTAACCCTGCGGTATACCGAACCGAGCGCCGGGTTGCAATACCACATGCACATAAAATAAAGGCGAGTTAGTTGCTACACCACTTTTCAAACCATAAGCTTCACCTGCAATCAGGCGCATCCAAATGCCCGTGTCAGTAAATATGGGCAACTGCTCGGGCGTAAAGTTGCGGAAGGATGGATCGGCTTCTTCATCCTTTTCGGGTAGGGCAACCCAGGTTTGTATCATTTCCAGCTTACCACCGGCCCTAATGGCCGGATCTTCAAAACGTTCGCTGTGTGCTATGCCTTTGCCAGCGGTCATCCAGTTAACGGCACCCGGACGGATCACCTGTTCAACACCCAACGAATCGCGGTGGGTTATCTCGCCACTAAACAAATAGCTCACTGTTGATAAACCTATGTGCGGATGAGGCAGTACATCCAATTTGCTATGAATTGCTGTGGGGATATTTACCGGTCCGCCATGATCCATAAAGATAAACGGACCGACCATACGCCTAAGCTGATACGGTAACAGACGTTTAACAGAAAAACCGGGCATGATCTCTGCCTCCCTGGAATCAATAACAATATCAAGCATGGTACGATGTTTTGTATGGCAAATTAATAATAAATGTAATTATGTTGGCTTGAAAGTCCCTTATTTTGGCCCAACCGCCCCTTAACTTATTGAACATTACCAATTACTTTTGCGGTATGAGAAAAGTAAGCTTCGCGATGAATATCAGCCTGGATGGTTATTGCGACCATACACTGGGCATACCAAGCGACGAAATGATGGACTATTTTACCAACCTGATGGCTGATGTGGACCTGATGTTTTACGGGCGAACAATGTATGAAATGATGTTCCCGTATTGGGCCGATGTAGCCAGGGACAGATCAGGCTCGCCGGCAGAAAACCGCTTTGCCGATAGAATTTGCGCGATAGAGAATATAGTGATGTCCAAATCGACTACCGATAGCAGCCCGGCAGAAGTGCTTCGTAAATTAAAGAGAAGCCCAGGGCAAACCATATCAGTTGATACAGTAAGTATGCTACCGGAATTAATTACGGCAGGTTTGATTGATGAGTTTCATTTGGTGATACACCCTGTATTTTCGGGCAATGGCAGACCTTTACTTCCATCTGGAAGTTTACCGGATTTAACTCGTTTAAAATTAACCGGTACCCAAACGTTCGCCAATGGTTGCGTAGCGCTGCGTTATACTTTAGGCGATTAATTTTTGAACCTGGGACATTAACATTCCCAAGTTCAAAAATCTTAATTTAGGAAAGAAAGTTATCTTCTTCGCGGTAAGCTTGTATAACTCGTAACTCACCCTCTTTACCAGATTTTGAGTTACCGTGTTCCATACCCATAACGCCTTTGTAGCCTTTGCTATGAATGTGCTTGAAAAGGTTTTTATAGTTAATCTCGCCGGTAGTAGGCTCGTTTCTTCCCGGGTTATCGCCAATCTGTATGTAGGCTATCTCGTCCCAGCAACGGTTCATGTTCACAATAAGCTGGCCCTCTGTTTTCTGCATGTGGTATATATCATACAATATCTTGCACGACGGGCTGTTTACCGCCTTACAAACGGCGTATGTTTCATGGGTCTGTTGTAGAAACAGCTCAGGGGTATCGCTTAGCGTCTCCAGTACCATCACTAAATTATGCGGTTCAAATATCTCTGCCCCTGCCCTCATGGCATCAATTACATTGGCAAACTGATTACCATAAGGCAAGTTACGCTCGTAGAAACCAGGCACAACGGTTAACCATTTGGCGTTACAGCGTTTAGCTGCCTCTACAGATTTTTTACAGGTAGCTACAAATTTATCTTTAAACTCCTTTTTACCTGTGGTTAACGAAGTTTTCCAATTGTCCCCGCCATCAACAACAAAAACGCCCATGCGCATTCCCAGCCTTGCTAACAAGTCGCCTATTTGTGTTTGTTCGTCTACAGAACGGTTAAGATAACCATTATCTTCTATAGATCTGAAACCCTGATCATACATATATCTTATCTGATCAAGGAAAGAATTGCCTGCATTATTTTTAAACATCCCCTGGTGAGGTGCGTAATCAAGGTTAAAGGTTTTACCAGCTGGTAAATTATCGGCAGCCATATTTTGGCTTGAGGCCGAAGCTGCTAAACTGCCCGAAACCAGCGCTCCGGTAGCTATAGCAGTATTTCTTAGAAAATTTTTTCTGTCCATATTAGGTTTGGTTTAATTATCTACTATTATTTTTTTAAAGCCAGCGCTAAGCGTATCTGCCACCCGGCCATCTTTGTTACGATAAACCATATAAGCTTCCAGCTCTTTGTGCCGATCAATGAATTTTAGCGCCTCAGCAACACTCATAGCCATTAGTGCGTTATCATAACCATCAGCTGTTATAGCATCTTTTGCAAATACAGTAACGCTTATCATCTCATTATCTAGTGGGTAACCTGTTTTTGGGTTGATCAAATGCGAGATCCGTTTTTCGCCCTGCTGTATGTATTTTCTGTAATTGCCTGAGGTTGTAATGGCACCTTTGTTAAAGCTTACAGTATGTTTGATAATAGGTTCAGCGTCTTTACCTTCTGCCGGGCCTTCAACACCAATTTTGTATAAAGTTCCGTCTGGCTTGGTGCCGTTTATTCTTAATTCGCCGCCTATTTCTACAACATAAGAGCTAATTCCTTTCTTTACCAGATGAACTGCCACTACATCAACACTGTAACCTTGTGCTATACCGTTCAAGTCTACTTGTAAACATGGCGATTTCTTTTTAAGTACACCGTCCTTTAACCGCAATCTATCCATACCGGTACATTTTAGTATTTCTTTGATATGCGCGCTATCTGGCAGTTGCTTAATACGCTCGCTACCAAAACCCCAGGCTTGCACCAACGGCTTCACAGTCACGTCAAACAAGCCCCACGTGGCTTTATAAACCTCAAAAGATTTGCTCATCACCTTACTAAAGTGAGCGTCTATTTTCATCTCTGAAGAACAATTATTAAAAGCGTTTATCTGAGAATAAGGTTTGTAAAGCGACATTGACGAATCAATTTGCAACAATAAACTATCTAAGGTTTTCTTCGTCACCAATTCTGCTGTCGCGAAATACTTTACGGTATAACTAGTGCCTTGCGCATAGCCTTGTATAGTATATTGCTGCTGACCGTCATTCTTCGCGAACAAGATCAGCAGCAATAAAGTTATTATAGATCCGGTTTTAAGGAAAAGCATTTCCCGATTTTACCGTATTATAAAACTTTGGTTTTCCCCGGTGTTGGGATAGGATATAAACCATTAGAATCAGGCATTACCTTAGGGTTTGCTGTCCAGCTTAAAGTTTCTGGAAATAAACTATTATTGGCATTCAATGCCTCGTCCCAGCTAATTTTTTTGCCCGAATAAGTTGCATACCTACCAATAATAGAAGTCATGCTGCTTATTGCACCGCGCTCAGCATCCTTAAATTTGTATTCGCCTTTAGCAATAGCTTCAAAAAGCTCATCATGCTCGGTTTGATAAGGGTTAGCGTTTGTTTTGGCGCTATGGTCAAACAACTGCTTACCTTTAGTATCCCAAATGCGGCCACGATTAGCGCCGGCGTCAAATAAAACGCGGCCTTTGGTACCCTGGAAGCTTTCGTCAACACGGTTATCAATACCTTCAAAGTGACGGCACTGGCTGTGTATAACTGCACCATCTGCGTAGGTTAATTCTACTGAGTGATTATCGTAAATCTCGCCGTAATCTTTACCGGTTCTCCAGGCACGGCTACCGGTACCTTGTACAGATACGGGATGAGCATTTTTGATCCAGTTGGCAATATCTATATTATGGATGTGCTGTTCTGTTATATGATCGCCGCATAACCAGTTAAAGTAGTACCAGTTACGCATTTGATATTCCATTTCTGTTTGGCTTGCCTGGCGTGGTCTTACCCAAACGCCACCGCTGTTCCAGTAAACCTGGCCGCCGGTAACGTCGCCTATCATTCCATCCTGAATACGTTTCATGGTTTCGCGGTAGCTGGTTTGATACCTGCGTTGTAAGCCCACTACAACGTTCAGTTTTTTCTGTTCAGCCAGCTTAGCAGTAGCCAACACCTTGCGCACTCCCGGCGAATCAACCGCTACCGGTTTTTCCATAAATACGTGTTTGTTTTGACTGATAGCCTCTTCAAAGTGCCATGGCCTGAATCCCGGAGGGGTAGCCAACAGAACAACGTCTGCCAAAGCGATAGCTTGTTTATAAGCATCAAAGCCAACAAAACGGCGCTCTTTCGGCACATCTATCTTAGTACCATATTTTTCAGACAAAAGCCCGTAAGCTTTTTCTAACCTATCGCTAAAAGCATCGGCCATAGCTACAAGCTTAAGGTTTTGCTTAGTGTTTAAGGCTTGAAAAGCCGCTCCGGTACCACGGTCGCCGCAGCCTATTAAAGCTATTTTAATAGTATCATCAACAGATGATGGTGCTGCGCCACCGGCAAAAGCGACACCATTTAACATTAAGCCTCCGGCAACAAGCGCAGAAGTTTTCAAAAAATCGCGGCGATGGTTAGCGCCTTGTTCATCAATGCTCATAATTATGTTGGTTATTTAATTGGTTCTTCTATATTTAAAAATCTTTGATTGGCGCTTTGTCATAGTAAGCGTCGATAGCTTCTTTAGACGGTGTTTCCAATGGTCGTACTAATCGCAAACCCACAAACGGAGCTTCCGGGAACCACCAGTTACTTTTAGGTATCTGCGGATCAAGCTGTTTCCACGCAGGGTTAGATGCTAACCTGGCTGCCGACCTTGAATCGGTTGCGTTATCATTATATGCGCCGCCCCTTACAGTGTGCGGGTAAAGCTTCTCGGGCGTCGCCACCGGGTTAGCCGTGCCATCCTTTGTGGTAGCATAAAAATCAGGCAAATATTGATCATAGGTCCACTCGGCCACGTTGCCATAAATATCATACAGCCCCCATGGGTTTGGCTTCTTTTCGCCCACTTTGTGGGTCTTGGCATCGCTGTTAGCATCAAACCAGGCGTACTCGCCAAGTTTGCTTGTGTTGTTTCCAAAAAAATAATCGGTTGTAGTGCCCGCCCTTGCAGCATACTCCCACTCAGCCTCTGTCGGCAAACGATAAAAAACGCCCGTGCGGGCATATAGCCATTTGCAAAACTGTATAGCATTATAATGTGTCATGGCTAAGGCAGGTTGTCCTTCTTTACCCATGCCGAAAGTCATATCCAGATAAGGTTTAGTAGGACGGGTTACCGCATCGACATTTGCAGGTACTTTGCTAATACTGTGTGTAACTTCAAAATCCCTGTATAAAAATGGTTCATAAATATCCCAGGTAACCTCGTAAGTGCCTATCCAAAACGGAGCAACTTTAACTGTATGCGCGGGTTGTTCATCGGCCTTACCTTTTTTACTGCCCATTACAAACTGCCCACCAGGTATTCCTTGCATTTCAAAAGACAGTTGTGTGCCGTTGATGTCTTGCTTATAGCTTTTTGGCTTTTCCTGAGCATTGACAGTAACGGCCGAAAATAGCGCAATACACAGAAACGATTTATTAAATTTCATATTAACAGTTAGAATTTTGGTGGTATAACGGGCCGTAGGGTCGACTAAAATAGAAGCAAAAATCTATAAAACAAAATAAATGAAGTCAGAAACGACGATAAACTTTTATTCCGGTTAAGAGAACTTGATCTGGGTGAGATAGTGTAAAAAAATAAAAGCTTGTAAATTAAAATTTACAAGCTTTTGTAGCTTTTCTATATCGGTTGCGGTGAGGGAGGGATTCGAACCCTCGGTACAGTTTCCCGTACGTCAGTTTAGCAAACTGATCCTTTCGGCCTCTCAGGCACCTCACCGTTTATTTAAAAGAAAAGCCCCTTTTTTCAGGGACTGCAAATATAGTAATTAGGTTAAGCCAACAAAAAATATTTTCAGTTAGTTTTTACAAAAAATCATTCAGACAAATTAACCTACCATATAATCAACCACTTACCTTAAAAATATCTGTTAATAATCTATCCGCACATGATAAATACTCATTAACATTCGTTTAAATATGGCTTTAATAGTTTCCATATCTTTAAGTGTTATATTACTGTCGTTCAACTGGTTCTGATCTAATTTATACTTTACAATTCTATCAACCAATGTACTGATAGATTTTTCGTCAGGCTCTTTTAATGATCTGGAAGCAGCCTCAACCGAGTCGGCCAACATCAAAACCGCTGTTTCTTTTGAAAAAGGTATTGGCCCAGGATATCTGAAAGTATTTTCGTCGATTATCTTTTCGGGGAAGTTTTTCAGATGCGATTGATAGAAATAATCTACACGGGTATTACCATGGTGCGTGCGTATAAAGTTGATAACTACATCAGGAATGTTGCTTCTTTCGGCAATCTCTATACCTTTCAATACGTGTCGAATTATAATCTGTGCGCTTTCCTCGTAAGATAGCTTGTCGTGTGGATTGAAGCCAGAATTTTGGTTTTCAATAAAAAACAACGGGTTTTCCATTTTGCCAATATCATGATACAAAGCCCCTGCCCTAACCAGTAATGAATTGCCGCCTATTTCATAAATAGCACTTTCGGCCAGGTTGGCCACCTGTAAAGAATGTTGAAAAGTACCCGGAGCCGTAAAAGCCAGCTCGCGCAGCAACGGCGCATTGGTATTGGTTAATTCTATAAGGGTGATGTCTGATGTGATGTTAAAGATCTTCTCAAACAGGTAAATAAGCGGGTAAGCCAGCAGAGTTAGTAAAACGCTAACTACAAACTGTACAAACGATTGCCAATCTATAGCTACTATATTGCCTTCTCTAATTAAGGCTATGCCTAAAAAGGCCACAAAATAACTGAAAGTTATAATAAGGGCAGATATTAAAAACTGCTCGCGCCGAACCAGGTTTTTTATACTATAAATAGCAACCATGCCCGCCGTTATCTGGAAGTATGTAAACTCAAAACTATTGGGTACATAAAAACCAGCAATAAGCACCACCACCAGGTGTATATAAAGCGCCAAACGGGTATCAAACAAAATTCTGATAATAATGGGTACAATACAATACGGTATAGCGTACAGGTATGGCATTTCAAATTTAATTGCTAGTGAAAGTGTTACCAGCATAGCTGTAACTACCAGTAATATCAAACTTACCAAACGGTTATCGCTATAAATATCCCGCCTAAACAGGTACAAAAACACCATTAACAAAATTACCGCTGTAGACGCCAGCAAAAATTGCCCAAGCAAAACCAACTTTGAATTGCCGTTTACCCGTGTATTGTCTTCAAAAGCTTTTTTGTAGGATTCAAGCTTTTGATAAGCATCGTCATTTACAACAGACCCTTTGGCTATAATAGTCTCGCCTTGCTGTACCATACCACGGGTTAACGACAGGCCTTCAAGCACTTCGGTTTCTAACCTTGTAGTTAATTTACCGTCAAAAACCACGTTAGCCTGCAACCTGTTTTGCAGCAGATCAAGCATAAAAGTTTTATCCACTTCGGGGTGCTCATCCAAAATTTCACCACAGTATAATAAAGCAGTCTCGCGGGTAAAAAGGTCTGAAGAGTTTTTTTCTGTTGATATGTTTTTATGCAATATAACCACCGGGTAGCCCTGATTTTTTGCATATTTAGCATTAGGGCTAAACACTCCTCTATCGTAAACATCATTAAGTAAAGCCAAACCTACTGCAAGGTAACTGGGCTTACGTTTATCATCAATACCGGCATTGTGCCATTTTATTTCCAGATCGTTTTTAAAACCGTCTAGCTGTTGTGGTGCAACTTCAGTATTGAGCTGAAATAGTGGTGTAGTGCTGGCAAGTGCGTTCTTACGGTCGTTCTGTATTTCTGTTTGGCTTTTAAGTATAGCAAAATTATAAGGCGATACCAGGTCTTTCTGGTTCCAGATACGGCCCTTTTCAATCTCATAACTAAATGTAGCTTGCTTGGGCAGCGATAAAACAATCAAACAAATACTAACCACCATCATAATAAACTTGACGTTGCGGGCGTATTTGCGTAGTAATGCCTTTTGGCGCGAAGTGGAAAGTGTTGCCATTTATAGTATTAAGCGCTTCAAAAATAACATATTTTATACTATGTATCCCTTTTTATTGTTTTGTCGAAATTTATTAAAGGTTACAGGTTAAATTAAAATGGATAATTTTGTATCACCAAATAAAATCTATCTAAAATGAAAGAAGTAGTCATCGTATCGGCCATCCGCACTCCTATTGGCAGCTTTGGTGGTAGTCTGGCCAGCTTTACTGCTACGCAATTAGGCGCAATTGCTATTCAGTCAGCAGTTCAAAAATCGGGCTTAAAGCCAGAGCATATCCAGGAAGTTTTTATGGGTAATGTGCTATCTGCAAATTTGGGCCAGGCGCCGGCAACCCAGGCTGCAATGTTTGCCGGCTTACCGCATTTGCCTGCAACAACCGTAAATAAAGTTTGTGCATCGGGCATGAAAGCTATAATGTTGGCCGCGCAGAGCATTTCAGTGGGCCAAAATGATATTGTGCTGGCCGGCGGTATGGAAAGCATGAGTAATGTACCCTATTATTTATCAAAGGCACGCACTGGCTACAAATTAGGAAACGATCTGTTAATTGATGGTTTGGTAGAGGATGGCCTTTGGGATGTTTATAATGACTATCACATGGGAGCGGCAGCCGAGCTTTGCGCAGTAGAGTGTAACATTAGCCGCGAAGAGCAGGATACTTATGCTGTTGAATCATATAATCGTGCCATTAACGCTCAAAACAACGGCAAGTTTATCGATGAGATTGCTCCCATCGAAATAAAAAATAAAAAAGGCGAGGTTACTTTATTAAGTGATGACGAAGAACCATCGACGGTAAAGTTTGATAAGATACCATCATTAAAACCTGTATTTAAAAAAGATGGCACCATAACTGCAGCTAATGCATCAACCTTAAATGATGGCGCTGCCGCCGTTATACTGATGAGCCGCGATAAAGCCGACGAAATGGGTATTAAACCTTTGGCGCGCATACTATCCTACGCAGATGCGCAGCAGGCACCCGAATGGTTTACTACAGCGCCTGCAAAGGCAATCCCGCTTGCCCTGCAGCGTTCATACCTAAGCGGTAGTGATATTGATTATTATGAAATAAATGAAGCTTTCTCTGTTGTAGCTATTGCCAATAACCGGGAGCTTAAAATAGACCCCGCTAAAGTGAACGTAAACGGCGGTGCTGTATCGTTGGGACATCCTCTTGGTGCGTCGGGTGCCCGTATTGTGGTAACTTTACTAAGCGTATTACAACAAAACAACGGCAAATTTGGTGTAGCCGGCATTTGTAACGGCGGTGGCGGCGCCAGTGCAATTGTTATAGAAAATTTACGTTAGGGATTAAAATCAATTATATTTATACTTACCGTATATTAATAGTTTTATAGTGCTAAAAAGATTATCATTAATTACACTCTTTACGCTGGGCTTGTCGCATGCTTTTGCGCAACAGTCAATAAGCGATACAGACCTAAAACAGCTTGATTTTTATCAAGACAGTTTAAAAAAACTGGGCAGCGTATTTGTAAATAACGAAACCGATCTGGAGCGTAAAAACGCTAACTACGCTTTCATAAAAACATTGGTTACGGCGCTAAAAACCAACAATTCATTTTCCTATCCGTTTGATTTGCTCAAAACCATAACGCTCACCCAATCGCCCGATAATAAGTTCAGGATATTTAGCTGGCATATTGCCAATAATGATGGCAGCTATCGCTTTTATGGCGCTATACAAATGAACACAAGGGGAGCGCTTAAATTATATGGTTTAGAAGATTACTCGCCGCTAATTAAAAACCCTGAAGACACGGTAAGCGATAACCGTACCTGGTACGGTGCACAATACTACACCATAGTGCCGGTTATGGGTATTACACCCTATTATATTTTGTTAGGATGGAAAGGCTATACAGATAAATCAACCAAACGGGTTATAGATGTACTGTCCTTTAAAGGCGACCAGCCTGTATTTGGCATGCCTATATTTGAAGGTAATGGCAAAAAACGCAACCGGGTTGTGTTTCAATACGCGCGCCAGGCGTCTATGTTATTGAAACACGTACCGGCGCAAAACCTCATAGTGTTTGACAATCTGGCTCCGCCTGATAAAAGAAATAAAGACCAGCCTGAAACTTACGGACCCGACTTGACCTATAACGGATATCAACTCAAAACGGGTAAATGGACCTATGTTGATAATATAGAAATGCGCAACGTACCTAATGAAATGGATGAAGGTTACGTTGACCCAAGGGTGCAACAACAACAAGCCCGCCCCATAAAGGCCGAACCTGTGAGAAAAAAGAAAGTTCAATAGATCAACATTTTACCTGTAAGCAAATAACATAAGTTGTCTGCAAGTTTGCTTTTAGCAGAATAATAGTATTTTAGTCAAAATTTAACTGATCATATGTCATCAAAAACCCTAACAGCTGATGCTGTTTCCGCTGAACCAAAATACCCCAAAAGCATACCCTTTATTATAGGCAACGAAGCTGCAGAACGCTTTAGCTTTTATGGTATGCGTTCAATATTAGCTACTTTTTTGGTTGCCCAGTTTTTTAACCCAAGCCTTAACCCGGCACTAAAAACTATTGCAGAGGCAAAAGCTAACGAAAGCACACACTTTTTTGTTACGCTTGCCTACACCCTGCCGTTTGTTGGTGGTTTGGTGGCTGATTGGTTTACAGGAAAATACAAAATAATACTTTGGATATCAATAGTCTATTGTTTTGGGCACCTGTGTTTGGCCTTGTTTGAAAGCAATTTAGATGGCTTTATATTTGGCTTAGTACTGGTAGCTATAGGTGCCGGTGGTATCAAATCGTGCGTATCAGCCAACGTGGGCGATCAATTTGATAAAAGCAATCAGGCTTTAATGTCAAAAGTTTATGGCTGGTTTTATTTCAGCATCAATGCCGGTTCGGTTGTATCAACCGTATTAATTCCGTGGGTATACGCTACTTACGGTCCGAAATGGGCCTTTGGTATCCCGGGTATTTTAATGGCGCTTGCTACTTTGATCTTCTTTTTAGGTCGCAAAATGTATGTACGTGTTCCGCCAAGTGGCGTAAACAAAAATAACTTTGTATTCATATCAGTCTATGCATTGTTCAATATCGGCAAAAAGCAAAAAGGCCAGTCGTTGCTCGATGTGGCTAAGGGCAAATTTTTACCAGAGAAAGTAGAAGGCGTTAAAGCAGTTTATCGTGTTATGGCGGTATTTATCTTCGCCCCTATATTTTGGGCCATGTGGGATCAAAATTTATCTGAATGGGTTTTACAGGCAGAGCATCTTGATCGTCATATCAATTTAGGGTTTACAGAGTTTACTGTACTACCGGGCCAGGTACAAACTGCAAACCCGGTATTTTTACTATCATTCATTCCATTGTTTACGTATTTTGTATATCCATTTTTTGAAAAAATTGGACTTAAACCTACACCGTTACGCCGTATAGGCACCGGGTTGGCATTAACCGCTTTATCATTTGTTGTTATAGCATTGATTGAAGAGCGCATTGAACTTGGCGAGCATCCTTCTGTTTGGTGGCAAATTTTTGCTTATGTGATTTTATCAGCTGCCGAAGTTTTGGTATCTATCACAGGTTTAGAGTATGCTTACACTCAAGCACCTAAATCGATGAAAGGCACCATGAGTGCTATCTGGCTATTAACCGTGGCGCTGGGTAACCTTTTTGTGGCAACTATTAACGGCAGTATATCTAAAGGTGGTTTTTTTGCACAGTTTAGCGGTGCCAATTTCTACTGGATGTTTGTTGTAATTTGTACCGGATTTTTAGTAATCTACTTGTTTGTATCCCCTCGTTTAAAAGAGCGCAGCTACATTAGCGACCCCGAAGATGACAACCAGGTAATTGCCGAAACAAATAATTTATAATAACTAACATCGTTATACAAAGAGCAG
>JAZKET010000104.1:23683-25776 GCA_040386815.1 Bacteroidota bacterium
ACTTCTTCTTCGTATGCTTTCTTGCCAGATTTTTTAGTGGCCTTAGATTTTTTATAATCTTCTTCGAACTCATCAAAATCATCTTCTTCACTTGCGCGAGATTTTTTCTCTTCCCAAGCAGGACCATCATCAGGACCTATTTCAATATCATCATCTTCTTCATCGCCAGATGATTTCTTGCCTTTTTTCTTTCCAGCATCTTTATCGGCCTTAGCTTTCGCTTTCAGGGATTCTTTTTCGGCTACAAGACGAGCTTTTTCCTGCTCTTTTTGTTTTTTTAAACTGCTATTTCTTTTAAATTAGCAAACAATTTACCTTAAAGCCAAATTCTTTTAAGTGCCTGATAGCTTAGTAATTATACCCACCTATAATGAAAAAGAAAACATCGAACGGATGATCCGTAAAGTATTTTCTTTGCCCTTAGATTTTCATATCCTTATAGTTGACGACGGTTCGCCGGACGGCACACAGGTAATTGTTAAGTCATTAATGAACGTATACCCTGACAGCCTGTTCTTATTGGCACGCGAGGGTAAACAGGGTTTAGGTACCGCCTACATAGCCGGATTTAAATGGGCCATTGAGCGTAAATACGACTATATTTTTGAGATGGATGCCGATTTCTCGCACAATCCAGACGACTTATTAAAGTTGCGGGAAGCTTGCGTAGCAGGTGCTGATGTTTCTGTAGGGTCGCGTTACATAAAAGGGGTCAATGTAGTAAACTGGCCAATGAGCCGGGTGCTGATGAGCTATTTCGCATCGGTATATGTACGTTTTATTACACGCATTGACATACAGGACTTTACGGCAGGATTTATGTGTTACAGCCGTAAAGTTTTAGAAACCGTTCAGCTTGATAAGGTCAAGTTTGTTGGGTATGCATTTCAGATTGAAATGAAGTATACCGCGGTAAAACACGGCTTTAAGGTTGAGGAAGTACCCATTATATTTACCGACCGTACAGCCGGCGCTTCCAAAATGTCCAAAGGCATTTTCAAAGAGGCGGTTTTGGGCGTGCTAACTATGCGTATCAATAGCATTTTTCGCAAGTACCCTGAGGGATGATCTCGATTTCAAATTTGGGATTTTTGACGTCAAATCCGCCTTATATTTCCAGGTTTTTTTGATAAAAATCTTGATAAATCCGGCCTCAGAAATCCGAAATAATAAAGTAATTTCGTGCAGATGAATGAACACCTTGATCCTGACCGCGAGCGCCTGTCGCCTGCCGAGCGTGATATAGAAAAAGTATTACGACCGCAGGCATTTGAGGATTTTACCGGTCAGTTTAAAATATTAGAGAACTTACGAATATTTGTACAGGCGGCCCGCCAACGTGGCGAAGCGCTTGACCACGTATTACTGCACGGCCCGCCCGGTTTGGGCAAAACCACTCTATCGCACATTATTGCTAATGAGATGGGCGTGGGTATTAAAATAACATCGGGCCCGGTATTGGATAAACCAGGCGACCTGGCAGGTTTACTAACCGGACTTGATACCGGAGACATTTTATTTATCGATGAAATACATCGCCTAAGTCCACTGGTTGAAGAGTACCTGTATTCGGCCATGGAGGATTTTAAGATAGATATCATGCTGGAAAGCGGGCCCAATGCCCGCTCTGTACAGATCTCGCTTAATCCTTTTACCCTGGTGGGTGCAACTACCCGCTCGGGCTTATTGACTGCGCCTTTACGGGCGAGGTTCGGCATTAACTCCAGACTAGAGTATTATGATGCCAAGCTGCTAACTACCATTGTATTACGCTCGGCATCGATATTACAAACACCTATAAGCGATGAGGGCGCTTATGAGATTGCCCGCCGTAGCCGCGGCACCCCGCGTATAGCCAACGCTTTACTGCGCCGTACCCGGGATTTTGCCCAGATAAAAGGCGATGGCAATATCGACACCGGAATAGCGAAATATGCCCTTAACGCCCTGAATGTTGATGAGCATGGTTTGGACGAAATGGATAATAAGATCCTGTCAACCATTATAGATAAATTTAAAGGCGGCCCCGTTGGTTTAAAAACCATTGCTACAGCTGTAGGCGAAGATGAAGGCACTATTGAAGAGGTTTATGA